>JBBROD010000057.1:0-28984 GCA_038229715.1 Tepidisphaerales bacterium
AGCACCACCCCGCCACGATCGCCGCCGTCGCGAAGATCGCCCCGAACCAGCCGCCTTTGATGCCCAAACTCGGATGAACCTTGCCCAGCACCTCCTGCAGCAGGAACCGCCCGATGCGCGTGCCGGTGTCGATCGTGGTGAGAATGAACAGCGCCTCGAACATGATCGCGAAGTGGTACCAGTACTTCCAAAGTGAGTTGAGCGACGCCTCTGCCGAGTGGCCGAACTTCCGCGCGATGCCATCGAAGATATTCGCCATGCCGACCGCGAGCGTCACCGCCCCGCCGGTCCGGCCGCGCAAGCTTTCCTGCGTGCGCGATTCGTAATCGCCGATGTGTTCGATCCCGCCGCCGGGGATGGAGAGAATGCGATCGTGGAACGCCGGCACTTTGGCCAGGTCGGTGTTCATCGCATAGTAGTCGCCCGGCGACAGCGTGGTAGCCGCGATCATCGCAACCACGCCAACCAGCCCTTCGATCAGCATCGCGCCGTAGCCGATCATGCGGGCGTCCTTCTCGCGCTTCACCATTTTCGGAGTCGTGCCGCTGCTCACCAGCGCGTGAAAGCCGCTGATCGAGCCGCACATGACGGTGATAAACAAAAACGGAAAGAGACTCCCCGGCACCGTCGGCCCGCCGGCGAGGAAGGTGTGGTTGATCGCCGGGGCTTCCATCTTCGGATTGGCGATAATCACCCCGCCGACGAGCAACGCGATCGTGCCGATCTTCAAAAAACTGCTGAGATAATCCCGCGGACAGAGCAAAATCCACACCGGCAGCACGCTGGCGACAAAGCCGTAGATGGCCATCGCCCAGATGACGGTGGTGTCTTTCAGATTAAAAAACGGCTCCAGCGGCGATCCAGGAATCATCCCGCCAATGAACGTGGCGACCAGCGTGAGGGCCGCGCCGATGATTGACGCCTCGATCACCCGGCCCGGGCGAAGCTTGTACATGTAGAGGCCGACGAAGAGCGCGATGGGAATCGTCATCGCGATGGTGAACGTGCCCCACGATGAGCCCGGAACCACGCGGACGGCGTCGGGATCAAGTTCGAAATGCCAATGTGCCGTCTTCAAAAAATCGATCTTCTCTGAGCCTGATAGGTTTGGCGGATATTCGTCGCTTTGCAAACCGATTCCTAAAGTGGTTTTGAAGTTGAAAGCGCTTTCGTAAATCATTGACCCGCCCGGCCATCGCAATTCCGAGCCGATCGGAATTCGGATTACCCCATGACTCACATATTCCATGCTATTCACTCCAACGGGCAAAACGATCTGACTTCCCACCGGGAACTTGACCGTCTCCCCACCGAGCGCCTTCACCACCACTTTCCCGAGCCCCGCCAGCGCGATGATCAGGATGAACAAGATCGCCACCGTCGACGCCACGCCCGCAACTTTGCCGACGTCGCTAAAGGCGATCTGCGCCAACGACCGCCCGCCGCGGCGGAGGCTCATCGACAGCACGAGAAAATCCTGCACCGCCCCAGCGAGGCAGACACCGATCACGATCCACAGCAGCCCGGGCAGGTAGCCGAACTGGGCCGCAAGCACCGGGCCGATGAGCGGGCCCGCGCCGCTGATCGCCGCGAAGTGATGGCCGAAGAGAACCCACTTGTTCGTCGGATGAAAATTCTGCCCGTCGTTCAACTCCACCGCCGGCGTGGTCCGCAGGTCATCCAGCGTGGCGACCTTGGCCGCGAGGAACGCGCTGTAGAAGCGGTACGCGATCGCCATCACGCACAAAACACCGATCAGCAAGGGCATTGCGGTCATACTGCTAATTTAACCGCGAAGGCGCGAAGACGCGAAGCGAAGATTCAGGTTCAATTGGAGCGAGTCGCTTCTATCCATCGGCGACGGCTCGCGATTTTGCCGTCCGAATCTTCTTCGCGTCTTCGCAGCTTCGCGGTTAAATTCCCTCCAATGACTAAGCAGACCGTGTGGTGCAACGCCAACTACGCCGCCGAATACGTCGACAAGCTTCGCCAGGGGTTGGGTCAGCATCAGTTGATCCTGCCGACCAAGGTGGCGGCGACCAATCTCGTCGCCGGCGAGCCCGATCCGACGCTGGAGCGCGCCACCATCGCTTTCGGCCAGCCCGACCCGCAGCAGGTGATCTCGCTGCCGAACCTGAAATGGTTACACCTCAACAGCGCCGGCTACACCCGCTACGACACGCCGGAGTTCAAGAACGCCATGCGATCGCGCGGCACGGTGGTAACCAACGCCTCGGGCGTGTACGACGAGCCGTGCGCGCAGCACCTGCTTGCAATGATGCTCGGCTTCTCACGCCAGCTGCCGGAGTGCCGGATCGACCAATTTACGGACAGATCGTGGGTGTACAAACAGACCCGTTACGAAACCTTCCTGCTGCAAGGGCAAACCATCCTCATCTACGGCTTCGGCGCGATCGGCCGGCGGCTGGTGGAGATGCTGGCGCCGTTCAGGATGAACCTCATCGCCGTCAAGCGGAACCCGACACCGCACGAAGGCGTGAAAGTCGTCACCCCATCCGAGGCCGACGCATTGCTGCACACCGCCGACCACGTCATCAACGCCCTGCCGGCATCGGCGGAGACGGAGAACTACTTCCACCTCGATCGGTTCAAACTATTCAAGCACGGCACGCACTTCTACAACATCGGGCGCGGCACGACGGTGGACCAGATCGGCCTGATGGCCGAACTGGAAACCCAGCGCATCCGCGGGGCCTATCTCGACGTGACCTCGCCCGAGCCGCTGCCGAGCGATTCGCCGCTATGGACGGCCCCCAACTGCCACATCACGCCGCACATCGGCGGCGGGCACGTTAACGAGTTCGATCGCGTGATCGCCCATTTCCTCGACAACTTCGAGCGTTTCACGGCCGGTAAGTCGCTGAACGACCGGATCGTGTGAATCCCTCGTCCGACGTCGTGGACTGCGTTTCACCAAACCGGCTTACCGATCAAATTGCCCATCGAACGCAATCGCGCTCGGCTTGAAGTCCATTTTCTTCACCAGTGCTGCCGCCTCGGTGGCGCCGTGCTCGCGGTCCATGCGGCTGTCTTCCCACTCGACGCTTAGCGGGCCCTGGTATTTCACGTCGTTGAGCGCGACGATGATGCGCTCGAAGTTCACGTCGCCGTGGCCCGGGCTGCGGAAATCCCAATAGCGGCTAGGATCGGCAAAGCTGACATGCCCGCCGAACACGCCGACCGTGCCGTCGCCCTTGCCCCACCAGGCGTCCTTGATGTGGCAGTGGAAAATACGCGGACCGAAGGTGTAGATGAACTTCACGTAGTCGACGCCCTGGTAGCCGAAGTGCGACGGGTCGAAGTTGAAGCCGAACCGCTTGTGTCCTTTCACGGCATCGAGGGCGCGCTGCGCGCTGGCGATATCGAACGCGATTTCCGTCGGATGCACTTCCAGCGCGAAGTTGACGTTGTTCTTCTCAAACGCTTCGAGGATCGGCCCGAACCGTTTGGCGAAATCATCAAACCCCTTCTGCCAGTATTTTTGATCGGTCGGCGGGAAACCGTAAATGCTGTGCCAAATGCTGCTGCCGGTGAAGCCGTTCACGACAGCCGGGTAGCTGATCTTGTCCGGCGATGCATCGCGGAGCAGCCGGGCGGCCTTGGCGGTGTCGATCATGCGCTTGGCGGCGCGTTCGCGAACGCCCTCAGGATCGCCGTTGCCCCACACGTCAGCCGGCAAGATGTTCTTGTGGCGCTCGTCGATCAAATCGCAAATGGCTTGGCCGATCAGGTGCGACGAAATGGCGTAGGTCGTCAGCCCGTGATCCTTGAGCACTTCCCACTTCAGCTTGCAGTAATTTTTGTCCTTGAGTGCTTTCTCGACTTCGAAGTGGTCGCCCCAGCAGGCAAGTTCCAAACCCTCGTAGCCAAATAATTTGGCCTTTTTGCACAGTTCTTCAAGAGACAGATCGGCCCACTGGCCGGTGAATAAAGTGACGGGACGGGCCATGTTGCGGTTCTCCTTCGATTTTGAAAATGCCATGCGACACAGAGGCACAGAGACACAGAGGTAAGCACAGAGAAATCCAATTTTTGTTACGACTCTGCCTGCTTCTGTGTCTGACTCTGTGTCTCTGGGGCTTTATGTCCCATTTATATTCGGACGGACGACCAAAACTGTCAATTGACGGACTGTTTTACAGTTACAGCCTTTTGACGGTACACTCCACATCCCTCCCCGTTCCGTTGACGGGGATTCGCAGGAGTGGCGGAATTGGCAGACGCGCAGGACTTAGGATCCTGTGCCGAAAGGCGTAGGGGTTCGACCCCCCTCTCCTGCATCCACTGGCATAGAAGGAAACGACATGATGCGCACTCATCGAAACCTATTGACCGTAGCCGTGTCGGCGGGATTGCTGGCGATACTAGCTTCGCCGCTCATTGCGGACACGATTGAAATTCGCAGGGAAAACTCCCGGCAAACTATCAGCGATATCAACATCAAAGGCGTGAGAGGCGAAAATCTCGTTTTCGTTTCCTCCGGCGGGAATGACGCCGAACGGCCGCTGGCAAATGTCTATCGCATTGAAATCAAAGGCGAAACCGCATTCAACGATGCCGAAAAAGCCTACGCAGCAGAAACCTGGCCCGAAGCGGCCGATCTATACAACAAGGCGCTGAAATCGACGAACAAAGACTGGATTCGCGACCGAATCAGTCTGCGATTGGTCGACTTGGCTGGCAAGACCAATCGCTTCGACGTCGCGGCTGCGGGATATGCTGCCTTGGTCGCCAGCAATCCAACCTTGGCCGCCACGGTGAAGCCCGCTATCCCCGAAAAAATTGACGAAAAGATGATCGCCTCCGCCATCGCCGACATCGACAAGGCCGTAGGCGACAGCAAACTCCCCGCTGATCGAAAAGCGATACTGCTGCAGTTCGAGTTGGAACTGCAGAACGCCATCGGCGATAAGAAGGGCGCGGCGGCCACCGTCGAGCTAATCCTCAAGTCCGGCGGACTCAGCGCCAACGACCCCGCCACCCAAAAGCAGTTCGGCGATCTGAAAATCGCCGTCGCGCAGATGGCGCTGGACAACAAGGAATACGCCAAAGCCACCGCCCAAATTGAAGAAGCTCGCGCCGTGCTGAACGACCCCGCACAGCAGGCAGCCGCCCTCTACATTCTGGCAGATTCCAAATATCAAACCGCCTTGGCGAACAAAGTCACTGAAAAAACCGCCTGGCAGGATGTGGCGATTGCTTTCATGCGAGTGGTCGGCCAATTCTCCGACAAACCCCAGGCCGCTGAGGCTCTCGCGCGCACAGGTGCGTGCTACGAACAGCTTAAGGAAAACGAGAAAGCGATCAGCACCTATCAACTGGTCATAAAGCAGTACGCCTCCAGCCCCGCCGCCAAAACCGCGCAGGACGCAATCCAACGACTTAAAGCAGGGAACTGATCAATCATCATGAATAAACTAGTCAAGAAGCATCAAAAGAAATTACTCGCGGTATTCACGGCTGGGCTGATGGTCATCTTCGTGATGTCCAGCGCTTCAAGTTTCAACAGCGGTCCATCCGATCCGGTTGTGGCGACGATCGGCGATGAAAAAATCCACGCCCAGGAGCAATACGATTCGCGCCGCCTGTGGGAACGCCTGCAAAAGATCCCGATCGCCAATCTTCCCAGTGCCCGTGCGGATCAAATGGTGTCTGCGGCTTCGATCCTTGGCCAGGATGCGGTCGAACTGATCAATCGCGAACCGGAATCTTTTCTCCTCCTTCAAAAAGAAGCCCAGCGAATGGGCCTGATCGCGTCGCGCGACGGCGTGGAAGAACTGATGAAAAACCAGCGGGCGCTGAGCGACACATCGCCCGTCGAGCAGGTGCTGGAAACGCGCCAGGCTTTTACCGCACTTCTGCTGGTGAAGGCCGGCTACGAGCGTGCCATCAGCGTGATGAAGACGCCCACGCCGCAGAAGAAATACGACGCCGCCATGATGGGCCAATCGCTCAAAGTGAATCTCATCACCTACGACTCGAACGAATTCAAATCCGCTCTCCCCGCCCCATCGGCCGTCGAACTCAAGACGCAGTTTGACAAGTACGCCAACGAACTGGCCGAGCGTCCGAGCGAAAGCAATCCTTTCGGCTTTGGATATAAGTATCCTGATCGTGTGATGCTGGAGTACCTCTCCGTCCGCCGAACGGAGTTGCACGATGCGGTGAAAAAGTCGAAGTCGGACGCGGATTGGGAACTTGAAGCCCGCAAGCAGTACCTGCGGTACGCGAGCGACTACCCGACTTCGCGCCCGAGCGCCGCGCCGCTTGCCGCGAGTACGACCGCACCGTCCACCCTGCCGACGACTCGACCCTTAGCCTTTGCCGATTACCGCGACCAGATCGTCAACCAGTTGCAGAGCGCGGCCGAAGACCAGATGCTGGACGGCGTCCGCAAAAAGATCGCCTCCACCATGGCCGGCGACTGGGCCGCGTACAAGCAGGCGGTCAACCCGACGACCAAGCCCACCACGCAACCGGCGGCTGGTCCGATGTCGTCGATCGGCGTGCCCTACGGCAGCGCCGAATACATGCCCACACTGGCACTCGTCATTAAGCAGGGATTCAAGTTCGTGCCTCAGGTGCTGAGGTTCAACCGAGACTGGCAGACGGAAAAGGATCTTGCCGGCCTGCCCGGAATCGGCAGCGCGGAGTTGGAGTTCGACTATCGGCAGCAGACGCGCCCGCTGACGTTTCCGCAGTACGCTACTTTACTGCTCGACGCGATGGGACACGTGCCGAGTTCGCGCGACCCGGCCCCCACGCTGTCGATCCTCTCGCCCGCTCCAGGTTTGGAAGACGAATCGCGTAACGTGCATTTTTTCCGCATCACGGCCGTCGACCCCGCGCACGCCGCGACGGACATGAAGCCGTTCGCCGCCCAAGTTGAAGCCGACTACAAATCCGCCGCCGCCACCGCCCAAGCCAAATCCGCCGCTGAAAAGATACTACCGATTGCCCTGTCGTCCGGCCTTGACGCCGCCGCCGTCTCAACCGGTCGAAAAGTCCTGACGATAGAACGCATCACTTCGCAAGGCGTTTCGCCGACAAAGGATCTCACGCTCAAGCCCGAGTCCGAGCGCACCCTCGCCAAGGCCGCTCTCGATCTGCTCAAGAAAGGCCCTGAGATCGTCGCAGGAAAAGCGGTAGCCGTTGTAGAACTTCCGCGTGACGGCAAAGCGATGGTGATTTCGATCGCCGAAGCCGCCCCCGTCTGGCCGGCCGAGATGGCCTACCAGTTCGAAGCCTACTTCGCCTCGCAGACCACCGGTGTGCTTGAACGATCCTTCCGAGAATCCTGGTACACCGCCGCCGAAGTGGAAAAGCGGCTTCAATACAAATCCGAATTGAAAAAGGAAAAACCCCCGAGCTAGTCTTAGCCCGAGACTCTCAAAACCTTGACATCACGATGAGGGCGGATACATTCCTCCGCTCGCATATCGCCGCGACATTAGCTCAATTGGCAGAGCAGCTGACTCTTAATCAGCGGGTTGAAGGTTCAAGTCCTTCATGTCGCACATGAAACCTTCGGATTTCTTAGGAAATTCGGAGGTTTTTCTTTTTGGCACACCGCCAAAACCCTCCAAAACCGGGTAAACCGTGCCCGAAAACCGGGTACAGAACTGGGTATCCATTTGTTGACAAGTGAATTTCTACGACGAAAAAGGAACCCGGAGAAACGGTTTAATCATGGGACGCCCGAACAACACTCAACGCGAACAGTACCGCCTTCCGACGTGGCACGCAGGAAGCGAACGCTGGCGACTTCGTATCACTCATTGGCACGGCACGAAAGACGTTTACTTTGACGTGGACAAGCGAACGCCCGACGTTCCCCCGAACGTGATCGCGCTCGCCGTGCAAGTGCAAAAGCACTGGCGGGACGTGCAAAGTCGGTGGGATGAAATACAACTCGGAATGGAACTACTCGACCCGTCGAAAGTCTGGATGAAACCTGTTTACCTCACGCCGGAGCAAGTCCGCGAATCTGAAGCTAGGGTGTCGGCGAACATCGAACAGTATCACAAGCAACGCGACACGGGCACGGCGTACAACGCCGCCGCGCTCGGGCTGGATGGTTTGATAAACATACTCTCGCAAACCGGGGCTTTCGATTCTCACGCCCCGCGTGAACTCATCGAAGCGGATCGCGTCCGCTTGCTCAACCTCTTACGTCCGGCGGCAAAGCTGGCGGTATCGTCCACCGTGCGGAAGGCGATGGCGGAATATCTTGCGGAAGACAAGGGGCGTACTTCGCTCAAAACGGACGCCAGTATTCAATCCGATTCCCACCGCTCAACCCGCTCCAACTTACTAGGGGTTTTCGGCTTGAGCACAAACGTTGTACGGCAAGTTCCGGTCGATCTGGACGGGGAATTGTCCGAAGCGCTCGCTCCCGCAAAACTCACGGCGTTGGGGCACTATTGGCACGGAATGCCCGAAGGCATCGGGAGCACTCGCACGCTGCGCAACTACTTCGCAACGCTCCGCGCTTTTCTTCGCTGGTGTGAAGAACGGTACAATTTCAACTTCCCGCAATCGGTGGCGAAGTTACTCACCGCAAGTAACGTGCAAACCGACGCAGAACCTTTCGACCCCGAACGCCTGAAACGGATTCTCGCTAAGGCGAAAACGCGGGGAGGTGATCGCTTGCTTATGTACGTCCTGTTCGCCCTGATGCTAGGGTATTACCAAAGCGACGTGGCGAAGATTGCGAACGTAACTTACTTCATGGCGGCCGGGGAAAGCTATATCCACCGCAAGCGAACGAAAGAGCAAAAGAGCAAACGCGGTAGCCGGGTGATCGCGGTAAAGCATTGGGTATCGCCCGAACTCGCCGCCATGATCGACGCCGAACGCGGACTGAACGCGAAGGGGTTTTTGTTCAACGGGGAACGGGGCGAACCGCTCACGCCGGGTGCTGTCACGAAAACTTGGCAGCGTGCGGTAGAAGATGCGGACGATACGCTTTGCTTCAAACAACTTCGGAAAATGGGATTCAACCGAATCAAACACCATGCCGACGAACTCGCAAAAGCACGGGGCGGGGAGGGCGTCGGCCTTACCGTTGCGGACTTGTGGGACGGCCATGCGAAGGGTGTCACAGGCTCTTACGACGATGGAATCTTCGCTCCCGTGATCGCGGCGCAAAAGGCTTTCGCCGATGAACTCCGATCGCTCGGCATACTCCCGACGCTGGAACGCCCTGCCATCGTCACAGGCGAAACCGTAGCGGCCTGATTCGCCCTAGCACTCCCGACACGCTTACGCCCTGTGACTCCCCTTCACAGGGCGTTTTACTGCGATGCCCTGTAATCGCTCCAACTCGCACGGTGACGCGTCCGACGTGCTCGGGAAGGTGAGAGTCCGCCAATGCAAACAGGACGCCCGTAAAGGCGTCCTGTAGCAAATCTATGAGCGTCCTGAAGGCAACGATGGACGAAACCGAAACACTATAACGCTCAGAGACCTAGCCTTTTCTGGATCGGTTCAACAACCGCAACGAAGAGCGCCGCGTTAGTGTCTTTCAACTCGCTAAGTTGGCGCTTGGCATTACTGTGACGATCCGCGTCGGTTCTCGCCTGTTCCTGTTCTCCGTTGGCAACGCGAACACGATCATTTTGCTCATGGTGCAATTTCTGCCGATCCTCGCACGCCGCTATGTACTTTTCGTACAGTGGGCCGATACGCTCGGGCGCACCCTTCGTTTCATCCACTGTGCGAATAAGTGACTGCACGCCCTGAATCTCCCCGTGATCCTGTTCCACCTTTTCGGCACTCAATCCTAGAGCCTCCATAAACGCCGTGAGTTTTGCGGAGTCCGCCTCACTCGGGGCGTTAATGTTCAACGTGCTCAGGAACTTCAGATACTTCAAGTGCTCAGTTTCAAGGGCGTCTTTTTTTGTCTTTTCGACTCTGCGAAAAATGTTCATTGTGAACCTCCGATAAAGTGTTTCGCCACTGTCTTCATCGACATGAACAGAAAAAAGGGACAACGGCGCGGCGTAGGTGGCGGGAGGCGAAGGTACGGGGGAAAGAGTCCGACGTGATCGCTCTCCCTTCGCTTCATGCGGACGTGGATGTAAAGGACGGGAACGCTCACAAAGCTGACAACCTCCCGCCCGACATGAAGGCGGGCGAAGAACTCATCGCCAGCATGGGACTCGCTCCCTCCGTGGTTGTTTTGTCAGGGCACGGCCTGCAACCTCACTGGATATTTGAACGTCCTGTGACCATGAACACGGCGGAAGAGCGTGACCGCGTGAAACGCTTGCTAGTAGGCCTGCAAGCGATTCTACGGGGCAAGGCGGTAGCAAAGGGCTGGACGCTCGACAAGACAGCCGACCTTGCACGGGTTCTCCGCATTCCGGGCACGCTCAATCGCAAACATGAAAGGCCAGTTCCTCGACCAGCCGGTACTCATCGGGAACCTGTGGCATGAATGTGCCTAAGAACGCCATCAGCTGGGGTAAATAGCCGCCGCCGTCGTCGTCCAAGGGCGAGACACAGGCAGGTAAAAATCATCGCGCTCGACGAGGGTTCCGGTACGATTCGGTCGTAGCCGATCACGTCGAAGGCGCGGACGTCGTTTTCGCTGATGACCCCCAGTATCCCGCCGCTGGTCGTCGGATTCATGATTCCAAGGCCCAAGCCGTTCTTCCAATGTGACGCTTCATACACCGACCCAGTGGAGAACTCGGCGACCGGCGTGAGCCCGCCGTTGACGGACAGGTACTTGGAGAAATCGTCGTCGGTCCAGTCGTTCACGCCCACGCCGCCGCCGGCGCCGATGCTGCGGGTGGAGAAGCGGAACAAGTCCAGCGTAGTGACGTACTTTAGCTGGTTGTCATTCTGGCCGGGCGCGGCGGAGTTGCCCGCGAGGACATCCACGCCGCTTGTAAAGCCCATCATGTGCCCGATCTCATGCGCAGCCACGCCGACGAAGTCGATCTTGTTGGACGTGATCCCGTCCGCCCGGTTGAAGTCGAAAAAGTTGGTGGTGGTGAAAGTGATAATGCCGTCCGTCCCTGAATTGTTGCCGGGGATCAAGCTTAGCGCCTTGGCGTTGGCGGAGCTCATGCGGACGGTGCTGTTGTTCTCCGGCCCTGCCTGCCCGGCACCGCCGAGGCCGGTGTCGAAATAAGGCGTTGCGCTAACCACGCCGGCAGGGTTGTTAGCCGTGTGGTTGATCAGCATCGAAAACGCCGGCGCGGCCTGCAGCGCGTTGCTGCTGGAGATGTCGTCTGCGGTCTTGCGGTTGCTCTGCAGCGCGGCGCGAACCGACGTGTACGAGTAGGGATCGTAAAACGTGTCGGTGTGCCCGATCACTCCGTTCGGCAGGGCGCTGGCTTTCAACTGGATGTTGATGGTGATCGGATCGTTGAACCGCGCCGACCACAGCGCTGCCGCCTCGGCCATGCCGGTCATCATCTGCGCCGTCGCGCCGCCGCCATTGGTGATGTTGAAGGTCATCTGTGCCGACGCGGCGTGCACACCGGCGGTCACGGCGACGAGCACGGTGACGAGTTGCATAGTGCGATACTTCATGGTGCGATGCTTCATGGTGTCCTCACTTTGAGCAAATAGGACCGCAGTAGCTCCCTGAAGGCGATCCAGTGGAGCGCCTCAATCATGCTTGGAATTCAACGCAAGTTACTTCGCCGGTCCGGGCCCTGTCGCGGTGTAAGCACGGATCTCGGTCGCGGGGTGGCCCGCTTCACGCATGGCCGCAGTGCTCATGCCGCTCTTCAGGTCGGCGACGGTGGCCGGCTTGTCGTCTATCTTGACCACCGTGTCACCAGTCAACTGAACCAACACGGTCTGATTGTTCCGTCGCAGGATGTCGAGCGAGCCGTTGTCGACTCGGGTGATCATGCCGGTAATTGTCTGCACGGAACCTGACACTGCTGGCAGCGTCGGCAAATTCGGCAACGTCGGGACGGCCGGCGGGATGACGACGGCGGCGGGCGGCGACTGGATCGGCCACAGGTGCAGCGCCGCACGGGTGATTCCGCCCAGCAGCAGGACCGCCAACAAGAGCAAGGCAGCTGATTGGAGTTTAGCGCGGAGCAACATCGCTATCGCCTGGTTCGCAAGCGCAGCCGTCTTGGCTGATACGACAGCTGTCGCCGCGACCGATCCGCCGGTCGCCGCGACGGCGGCTTGGGTCGTGCGGACGGCGAAATGGACGGGCATCTGCTCCATCGCCGGAAGCCCCCACGCACCCGCCGCCAAACTCGCCAGCGACACTGTGGCACCACGCTTGTTCATCCGGTTACGCAGCATTTCTCTACCGCGATGCAGCCGCACTGCGATCGCGGTCAAGCTGCACCCCGCTATCTCAGCGGTTTCCTGATGCGAGCGGCCCTCAAGGTGATGCAGGATAAGGGGCACGCGGTACCTCTCCGGCAGCTTCGCGAGGCCGGCGTGAAGCGCCTCAAGATCGACTGTCTTGCTGGGTAATGGTTCGATTTCAGTTCGCATACGCGAAGCCTCCCGCTCGTGCCACCGACGGGTCGCTCTGGCCTCGGAGGCCCGCGCGGCAACGTACCACGCCACACGATGCAACCATCCGACCAAATGTGCCTGCACGTTTGCGCTGCTCGATTTCTGAGCAAGCGTGAGGAACACCGCCTGTGCCGCCTCTTCCGATTCAGAGATGTCACCCAGCACCGATCGGCATACCGAAAACACCATGCCGCCGTGCCGTCGGACCAACTCCGTAAATGCCGCCTCGTCCCGCCGACCCGCGAACGCGGCGAGGAGACTGGCATCGCTTTCACTTACAGCAGTTGGATCCATGACGCTCATCCGAGATTAAATCCGGCCCCGGTTGCGTATCCTTACAAAAAAATGTTGGAAGTGCGCTACTTCAAGGGTTTTTGAACAAAACAGGGGATGTTCGGTAGGGTTTGGGGCATTCAATCGTACGCGACGGCCATCCCGCACGATTTACTGGTGACCCGCTCGGGGTTCGCAGCGATTGAGTTGGTCCAGCCTGCAATGGCTCAGCCGGGACCGGGATCAAGAGTTAACTCGACTCATACGCCTTGACTTCGCTATCGACGGGAATGAACATCGTTTTATCATGCGACACATTCTGATCCTCGCCATGTTTGCATCAGCACTGGTTTGCTTATTTTTTAATTCTCAAGCCCGTGCGGCCGACACTGCACGGCCGCGCAACGTCATCTTTATTCTTTCGGACGATCCCGGCTATGGAGATTTCGGTTGCTACGGCGCAACTCTGGTCAAGACGCCGAACATCGACAAGCTCGCTGCTTCGGGCCGGCGCTTCACCGATTTTCATGCCGCTCCCTGCTGCTCAGCCGCACGCTATGGGCTGATGACCGGTCAGTACAATTGGCGCCGAGACGTGCCCGGCGTCTTGCCCGGCAATGCCCCGCTGACCATTCCTTTGAACACGCCCACGCTTGCAACCGTGATGAAATCCGCCGGCTATGTCACCGGCGGCGTTGGCAAGTGGCACTTGGGGATGGGCGATGAAAAAACCAACTTCAACAAGGACCTAAAACCCGGGCCGCTCGAGATTGGTTTCGATTCCTTCTTCGGTTTTCCTGCGACTCAAGACCGCGTACCCTGCGTTTACTTTGAAGACCATCGTGTGGTCGGCCTTGATCCTGCCGACCCGATCCGGGTTGCATTCCAGGAAAATGCAAAACAACCCGGTATGACGGACAACATCGCGGGGCGTCACCGAATCGGATGGATGTCCGGCGGGAAGGCTGCCCTTTGGGACGATGAAACCATGGGCAAGGTCTTGCTCGATAAGACTCTGTCGTATATCGACCAGAATAAGAATCGCCCGTTCTTCCTCTACTTCGCATCGCATTGCGTCCACGCACCTTCGATCCCGTCGGCGCAGTTCGTCGGGAGCAGCAATCTCAGCCGCCGGGCGGACGAGTTGCAGGAGCTTGATTGGACGGTCGGGCAAATCGTGGACACGCTGGCCAAGCTCAATCTGACCGATGACACGCTGCTGATTTTCACCAGCGACAACGGCTCATGGCTGACGAAAGAAACCGGCACGGCAGGCATACATCACCCCAATGGCCCGTATCGTGGAGTGAAGTTCACCGTCTATGAAGGCGGCCATCGCGAGCCGCTTATTGTGTCTTGGCCTAAACACGTACCGGCCGGCACGGTTTGTGATGAACCGCTGGATATTGTCGATTTCGTCTCGACGTTCGCGGCGATGACCAACCAGCCGCGCCCGGACTCGGGCCCGGATTCGCAAAACGCCTGGCCGGCCATTTTGGGCGAAAAGCTCGAACATCCCGTCCACGACACGATGTTATTCGGAACGGCCCGCGACAAACTCGCCGTCCGCCAAGGCCCTTGGAAACTCATCCCGATGAGACAAAACGACACCGGCCATTGGACGAAAGACAAAAACGTAAAACCCGGTCCGGAATTGCAACTCTATAACCTTGCAGACGATCCCGGCGAGGCAAACAATCTTGCCTCGAAGAACCCAGAAAAGGTTAAGGAACTGCAGGCAGCACTGGACAAGGCGAGGGGAAAGTAGCTTGCGTCGTTTTGAGTGAATGTCTCTGCAATGGCACTCCGCTCAAAAAGCGCCCGGCGGTTCTGTGAGGTTCGACGAACTTCCGGCGAACCTTTTTCAGCGACGAGTGCGGAGGCTGAGCCATATACTTAGTGCATTTGCGCATTCAAAAGCAGGATGGTTCAAGATATGAAGTATCTCCATGTTCTATTGATCGCACTGATTCTCTCCAATTTGTGCAGTTCCGTTAATGCAGCCCAGCCAACAAAACCAAACATCATTTTTATTCTCGCTGACGATGCAGGAATCGGCGATTTCTCAGCCTACGGGTGCAAATACGGCAAAACGCCGAATATCGACCGTTTGGCCTCTGAAGGGATGCGTTTCACCAGCGCCTATAGTGGCAACGCGGTGTGCGCTCCATCTCGCTGTAGCCTGATGACCGGTTTGCACCCCGGCCACGCCGCCGTCCGCGCGAATGCGATGGCGAGTTCCGACAATTACCAAGCCCTGCCCGCCGGGCAGGCGACTGTTGCCCAAGTCCTTCACGACGCCGGCTATGCCACCGGCGGATTTGGCAAATGGGGACTTGGAAACGTCGGTGAAATCAGCGTGCCGGAAAAAGTCGGATTCGATGTTTTCTTCGGCTATTACGATCAAGGGAAAGCACACAACTATTTTCCCGATTCACTTCTGCGCAACAGCGTTGAAGTGCCATTGCACCAATCCGGCAAAAATACGTGGGACGACTACTCCGCAACACGGATTGCCACCGAGACGATCAGTTTTATTGAGCAGAACAAGGATCGCCCCTTCTTTTGCTACGCCGCCTGGACCTTGCCTCATAAGAATTATGTGATCCCCAACAATGCTCCATACGGCGGTGAATCATGGACCCAGACGACGAAGAATTACGCGGCCATGGTTGGGCTGGTTGATAAAGATGTCGGGCGGGTGATGCAAAAACTGAAGGAACTCCATCTCGACGATAACACGTTGGTGATCTTCGCATCTGACAACGGTGCGAATAAGGAATTCATCACGCCGCTGGGCAGCACCGGCGGATATCGCGGGTTCAAGCGCATGCTGTACGAAGGCGGAATCCGCACGCCGTTCATCGCTCGCTGGCCGAGCAAAATTGCTCCGAGTACCACCAGTGACGTATTGACGACGTTCATTGATTTTCTGCCCACTGCGTCTGCCGTCGCGGGCACTGCTGCTCCAAAAGGAATCGATGGCATTTCCATCCTGCCGACGTTGCTTGGGCAGCCGCAAACGGAAAAGCACGAGCAGCTTTACTTTGAAATCTATGAACCCATATTCCAGCAGTCGCTCCGCATGGGGAATTGGAAAGGCTACCGAAAAGGAACTGCCGACCCGCTGGAGTTGTACGATTTGAAAACCGATCCAAAAGAGGAGACAAATCTCGCCGCGCAGCATCCAGGTACCGTCAAGCAAATTGAAGATGCTATGGCCAAAGCCCACACGCCATCACCCCACTACGACACGCCGGCCCACGGCGGAAAACGGAAGGGGAAGAATGCGGCTGGCGACACCGGCGCTTCGCTTCAGGATTTAATCGGTGATGTAAAATGATAAAAACGCTCCAAAACGGGCATGGCATCACCCGTCATGCGAGATCATATCGCGTGGTTGGCTAGAGAGGTGAGCAATTTGCTGTAGCGTGCAGGATCGGAAATCGTCATCCTGAGGTACGCCGAAGGATCTCGAATTACGAGCGGGTTTCGAGGTTCGAGATCCTTCGGCGTACCTCAGGATGACGACAAACGGTCACTATCACGTTACGACAAAAGGCGCGTTGCTTTAGCTCGTTGAGTGCAAGCACATCGGCGGAAAAGTGTCCAGCAAACCGGGGCATTGCATGACGGCCTCTATTGCGTCCAGGTCGAGCGGTGCGTCCTTTGTCAGCACGTCAAATCCGTTTTCTGTGACAACGCCGGTGTCTTCCACTCGGAGATAAAGCCGGTCCGCCTCGATCTTCATTTGCGGATCGACCGAGAAAACCACGCCCGGGCGAAGGGGTACGTCCTTGTGTGAAACGCCGTCGTGTACGCTCAGGCCAACGCTGTGCGCCAAGTGGTTTTTGAAGTTGAACATCCACAAAGGTCCGGTGGCGTGCGATGGCGTGGCGAACTCGAATTCCTTCAATCGGCCGCGCATGACTTCCACTGCTTCGTCTTCAATCTCGTTGCAGGTTCGCCCGGGTCGGATCGCAGCGAGCAGGGTCTTGTGGTATTCGGTAACAAATCCGTAGAGGGCTCGCTGAGCCGGTGAGTATCGCCCGTTCACCGGCCACATTCGGGTGATGTCACTCGTATAGTTGTGGTAATCAGGAGCGCAATCGACTAGCACCAAATCACCGTCATTCAGCGGCGAACTGTTGGCGTGATAGTGCCCATGAAATGCGTTTTTTCCACCGCCGACGATCGCAGGATAGCTGGCATCGCGGGCCCCGCCGGCCATGTAATGGTAGTGAAGGACGGCAGCGAGTTGGTACTCCATCACGCCCGGGCGGGTGGCGCGCATCGCCTCCACCAGACCGAAGGCGGAAAGCTGGCTCGCCCGGCGGATCAAATCAACCTCGCGGCGAGACTTATCCATGCGCATCTCGTAGATGACGCCTTGAACTTCTCTCAGTTCTAACTTGGGAAATCTCGTTCTGATTTTGCCGCCGATGTACGAACTACGTCCGGGTTGATCGGCCCAGGGATCAATGTCGATCTGCTTACGGGCATCGTCCAGCGACCGCACGCAGGTCCGGAAATCCTCGCCGTCACGGATGAAGGTGTATAGCGTGGTCAGCACAGCCAGATGTTGCTCGATTCGATGGCGCGGCTCGACCGCGTCTGCGCCCGTAACTTTCATTGCGTGCGCTGGGTCATCGGCGCATAACATCGGCTCATCGCTGTCGTGCACGAGATGCTTGGACTCGGGAAGGAACAACGTCGTCTTCCCGCTCGGCCCGTCAATCAGCAGGTAGGAATGCGGCACTTCGACACCGCACAAGTAATAAAAATCATTAAACTGTCGAAACACCATCATCCCATTGGGCGTCGGCGCGCCCGGAATGAGTATCGATTGATTCCCGACCAGCTGACGAACCTTGTTCCGTCGGCTGCGAAACTCCAAGAGGGAAAAATCCGTTTGAAACATGGTTATTTCTCGATTCCCTGCCAAGTGGCGATAGGAACGTATCCGATTTCAAGCCCTGCGGGCGGCTCGACGAGTAGGGCGGGATCGATATCCGCCAACTCGCCGATACCGGGCGGGGCCATGTAATCGTGATCGGGCTTCCAACGCTCATGCAATTTTTCGACTCGGACTTGTAGGTCCTCGCGTTCCCCATCGGTCAAGTCAGCGTTAAGCAACGCCGGCTGATCGGCAAACCGGTACCAGTAGTACACGACCGTGCTGCCATCGCCGAGCCTCGCCTTGAACGGTCCTGCCTTGGGGCCCGGCTTTTTCCAGCAACTGTCTTGAGCATCCGGCGTGACATACGGTTCCATCGGCTCCTGAACCTTTGGAATGAAGGTAACCTCGGCCAGCCCGGTTTCGGTTGGAACTTGGTCGGCGGGAACAGCAATCCATTTTGCTCCACCTTCCGCTATCGGATCAAGACGGAAATATTCCGGCAGCGTCGTTAGTGAGCCCTCGGCCGTGTTCGTTCGGGTGACGAGATGTTCCGACCATCGGTAGCCATAAGTGTAGGTGTCGAGCGGCCCGCCTTGAGCGATGGACTTCCACGCAAGAGGGACACGCTGGTCGCGAGGAATATCGCCAACGTAGATGGCCCAGCTCAATCGGCTTTCGCCGATGACCTTGTGTAGCGCGGCGCCTTGTGGATTGAACGCCTCGCCAACAGGCTTCCCATCTTCATTGAGCCAACGATGAACGTCGTCCCAGAGCGCATTCTTGTCATATACGGTCGCCTGATGAAGCATGACCGCTTCGCCCTGAGGACCGCGCGGAAATCGGGTAGCCTCGATCCGGGCGTAGGTGTCACCCTGGTTATCAACCGATTGCTTCGCGGGAATGTGCTGCGTTTCCATCTGAATATGGCGATTGGGAAGACCGGGCAGCGTATCGAGAAACAGCCCGGCCAATTCGGGCTGCTCGGCCACAACGCTTGAGAAGAAAAATGGCGTGAAGAATGCGACCGGTCCTTTGAAGTTTCCGGTATTGAGAAACAACGTCCAACAGTTACCGCCGGTCGGAACGTTCTTGCCGGATGTTGTCGACTTGGGATTCAATAGCGGCAGGTTGAGATACCCGTAACCCCATAATTGGCCGCATGTGCCTTGCTTGACGTTGAGCCCGTCCGGCGGCCAGAGCACGTGCCGGCTGAGCTGCGCGGCACCATAGAGTCCCAGCGGGTGATCCCAGTCTCTGTTCTTTCCAGCGCCGGGTCCGTTGGCCCATTGAGAAAAGCCCAGCGCCACTCCTCCCATGATGAACTTGGGTGTTTCGGTTGCAAATCGCGTGTCTCGCCACCAGCCTAGCCCACCTTCAATGTCGCAATACAATTTGCGTTCGGGCGCGGGTCCTTGGAATTGCTGGTGCATCCACGTGCCGAACAGTCCCGTCTGAAATTCGTTTCCGGGATACTTCACCACAAGCGGCCAAGCAGCGACGTACATGGAAAACCCCGCGTTGTAGCTCTCGGCCACCTTTTCGGTTTGTACACCGAGGTATCCGGCTATCTGTCCGTCGATAATCTGGCCCGGCTGGAAGGAACTTTTTTCTGCCATTGATTGATCCCGTTTTCGGACTCAACTGGATATTCCACGTCGCCCGAATCACAAATAGAAACAGCATTCGATGCGTCGCTTAGTTCACGTCTGAAAAAACAGGCCCGGAACTCAGCGAAACGCTTACCGGGTAAAGGCAGTCTACTTTACCACGTATTCTCAAGATAATAACCGGCTTGATAAACTTCATTTATCTGGACGTTTCAAACTCGTCGCGTCCAATGCACTGCCAAGCCTTCACGGAAACCAGTAGCGCGAGGATATCTTTTTAGGTAGAGCTGGTAATAATTGTAACGCGGAATCGCATAGGGGTGTTCGTGACCGGCCGGGTTTAGAATTCGATCAAGGAGTTGTGCAATGAGTAATCGCTCTTTTGTTGCCACGTTTGTGTTCCTGGTGATCGCGTTCACTTTGTCAGCATCGCCGGCCCGTGCGGCTGCTGAAGGGGTCGAGGGGCCGACCAAGATCGGGAATTTCGGGCCGACGGGCATTGAAATCAGCCTTGAAGGGGACCGGTCGCTGAAAGTGCTCGACGTGAAGCCGAATTCACCAGCGGCGGGTAAGCTCGAGAAGGATGACATCATCGTCACCATCAACGGCAAGCCGCCGGTCGATCAGGTTGCGCCGGCTTCCCCGGAAGTGTTCGGCGATTTCAAGCGACTGGCGTCGTTCATCACCCAGGCCGAGGCCGGTGACGGCGTGCTGAAGTTCACCGTCCGCGGCGCGGCCAAGGGCGCGACCCGCGAAGTGGTCGTCACCATCCCCGTGCTCGGCGCATACAGTAAAACCTGGCCGGTTGACTGCCCGAAAACCCGCAAGATCGTCCGCGCCAACGCCGACTACATCGCCTCCATCGCCGGCGAGAACGGGCAGAAGCTCATCGAGCATAACCTGTACAACGGGTTTGCGATTCTGATGCTGCTGTCGACCGGTGAGGAAAAGGACCTCGATCTGGTCCGCAACATCTACAAAACCCGGATGGCGGAATTCAAAGGTCCAGATACCGGCCCGCATTCCTGGCACAACGGCGTGCAGGGAATCGCCGTTTGCGAGTACTACCTGCGTACCGGCGACGAATCCGTCATGCCGCTGATCGACGCGATTTGCGAATCGGCCCGCAAGTACCAAGTGCAAGGCGGCTGGACCCACTGGACCTCGGCCGTCAATCCGCAGTACACGGCCGGCGGGTTGATGAACCCGGCGGGGACGCAATTGCTCACCACGCTTCTCATGGCCAAGCAGTGCGGCGCTAAAGTGGATGACAAGGCGCTGGTTAGCGCGCTGACGTTTTGGTACCGCATGGCCGGTCATGGCAATAATCCGTACGGCGACCATCGCCCTGAACCGGGAAACGCCAGCAACGGCAAAACCGAGATGATGGCGCTGGCGTTTGGCGAGGCCGCCCGGGCGGAAAACGGATCGTTGTACGCCATGGCCCGCGATGTGACTGCGCTGAGCGCGCTGTACGACTACCCCGGCCTGTTGCAAGGCCACACCGGCGGTTACGGCGCGCTGTGGAGCGGGATCGCCGCTGCCCTGCTGCGCGACCCAATGCCCGGCCTTTATGCCAACCGAATGGAGCATACCCAGTGGTTCTTCGAGTTGTCTCGCCGGTACAACGGCGCGTTCGGCGCTAGCGGCGCCGGGCGTTACGACGACGAGGAATTCGGCTACGCGACGGGCCTTTCGTTGACCGCGCCGCTCAAGACGCTGCAAATCACGGGCGCTCCCAAATCGCCGCACGCGAGGGCGTTCACGCTGCCCGATCGCCCGTGGGGACGGGAATCGGATGTTGATTTCCTCAAGCTCGACCCCAAGGTTGCCTATCGCGTTCTGGACGTTCCGCCCCACGTTGAGTACACCAAAATCGCGACGGCCGACGAGGCGCAGCTTCGCCAATTCGCGCGCCATCCGATCCTCGGCTACCGCGAAGAAGCCGCCGAGGCCATCCGCGACCGAAAACTTTTTCCGCTGTGCGAAGAGCTATTGGGATCGGATGACGCCCGGGCGCGCCAGACCGCCTGCATGGTCATCAATGCATTCGAGCCTTGGAGTATGCGGCTAAGCATCGGCACTCGCGCGCGGTTTTCGCTGAGTCCCGAGCAGGTCACGCCTCGTATGGTCGAAGGACTGATGCACATCATCACGGATAAGGCACAGCCGCTGTGGAACGTTGACCAGGCGCTGCTCGCACTGGCGGCCGTGCCGGGCGATCAGGTCAAGTCGCGACTGGACGACATCACGCCTTGGCTGCACCACGAGGAATGGTGGCTAAATGAATCGGCCTGTGTCGCCCTGACGCCAGTGATGCGCGATGAAGTAGCGATTAAGAAATTCCTGCCGCACCTGATCGAGGCAGCGTCCCTGAATGTGCATATCCGTGGGCGCGGCACCATGTTTTGGATGATCGACCGTGCCCTGACAGACGCCCCTGATTCGACCAAAGTGCTGATGTACAACGCGATGGTCGAGATGTTCGCCAAAACCCCGAAAGTACCGAGCCCCGAGCCGGGCGTGGATTACTCGGGCATCACCAGCGTCGCTCTCGAAAGCACCTTCGGCAGCATCATGGCCGGGCACCAGGACGCGATCCTTAAGGCGGTTCGACTCAGCGTGCAGCGGACCAACGACCTGCGCCCGCGCGAGCGCGATCTGATGATCGAAGCCATGATCAACGTCAGCGACAAGCTCGACGACGCCGGTAAGAAAGAACTGGGCACGATCATTCTGGACCATTACCGCCCGATCGTGATCGGCGATGAGCCGGCCAAGCTCAAGGAAGACATGAAGGCGGGCAAGAAAGACGCGATCGCCCGAATGAACAAGCTGCTGAGCATCGAAGCCATGGCCGGCCGTCCGGGCGGGTGGAAATTGCTCGGCAATAAAGACGCAGGCGCACAGGAGTGGTGGCACACCTCGTTCGAGCCAGCCAGCAAACCGCCGGCCAACGAGGCGGGCCGGTACCGAAATGTCGAGCTGCCCGAGTCGCTGACGAACTGGTATCAGCCGGACTACGATCCCGCCAAGCAAGGCTGGACGAGCGACGAGGACAAGTCGGTCGCGTCCACCACGCCCCAGTGGTACACGCAGTCGAAAATCTGGACGAGCCAGTATCTCCCGCAATCCGGCGAGGTCATTTTTGTACGCAAAAGCTTCGAGCTCAAAGACCTTGACCAGGCGGGGATTCGGCTGGCCGTCTACTCGCGCCAAGGCTTCGACGTCTATCTCAACGGCCACCTCATCGCCAGCGACAAGTCGCGCTCCAAGACGTTGGAGGCACACCGGTTCTACTTTGACGAAAAGATGCGCAAAGAACTCAAGGCCGGCACGAACGTGATCGCAGCCAGGAGTTTCATCCAATACTTTGGCGGGGGAATCGAAAAAACCGGCGGGAAGGCCGGTGGTTTGATGGTTTATGTCGAGGGGCTCAAAGACTTCCCAAGCGTGGATTGACGGAATCGACGGCTCATTCTTCGAATCTGATGATTCGCAAGGCCAAAGATCGCTTGTCTCACGATCCGGGAAGCCTCGTTTGGTATTTTTAGCATCGCTGGGCAATGACACTTTTTAATTTTTTCGCTTGTCATCTGATGGTGGCAAGATGGGAATAAACCCTGCAGCCGGCGAAAGTTTGGCTCGAATCACGCTGGTGTCATCGCCCGGCTTGATGGACAACTCCAGCGGAATGGTTTTACCGTTGCTCAGCTTCACCTGAGCCACATAGTCGCCGTAAAACCCGCGGAAGCCGGCGGCCCCGTCGAGGCCGAGGGTTAGCGTGGTGTTGGTTCGCCATGTCTCAGTGATCAGCTTCTTTAGTGCGAAATACGCAGGCTTCGGGTTGTACTGCGCGTCCAGCAAGCCGCTGCCGGGTTGCCATGTGTTCGGGCCGATTCCCCAGAGGTTGATGAGATCGACACCGGGATGGCTGTAGCAGATGGTGTAAAACCGTTCGTAAAACTGCGCCTGCAGTTCGGGCGTGAATTTCCCGCTACGGATCGTACTGATCATCGGTTTATCTTGAGGCATCGAGAGTTCAGTCACATGGATGCGAACGCCCTCCTTTGCGAAGCTGTCGAGGGCGGAATACATCTCCGACGCTTCAGCCCAAAGGCCGAACGGGCGATGGCCGTGGAAGCCGAAGAAATCGACCTGAATCCCCTGCTGCTTAAGCCAGCGGATCTCTTCCAATCCGCGGATCATATCCTGCCTCTGATCAAACGGCCGCAGGCTCTTGGTTTCCGGCGCGAACTTGGCGCAGTCGCTGATCCCCAGTTTGGCTTTCGGCAGTATGCGCCGCAATTCGCGAAACACCGCCGGGGATTGCTGAATCAGAATCGTCTCATTCACCACCTGCCAGAACTCGATTTTATCGCCGTACCGCTCAGCGAGCGCTCGAGCGTGACGCAGAAACGCCTCGCCCTGGGCTTCGGGTGATTTCTTTTTCACCCAATCTGCGGAGTAACCGCTGAGGAAATGAAACTCCACACGCACGCCGTTGGTTTTGCACCAATTCACGTAGCGATCCAGATCGTCATAGTGACGCTCGCCCTCCCTGGGCTCGATGTACATCCATTTCCCGCTGAACGGGATCATGGAGGAATTGAAAATCTCGCGGAACCGATCCAATTCCGGCTGCTTCACCAGCTGCGGACGGAAATCGCCCGTGGCAGGAGTGGATGCCGGCTGGGAGAAAAACGGGATCGATGCACTGAACGCAAACGCCTGCCGCACCTGGCGGATATCCACCGTCGCGCCGGATAACGGCCGTCCGTCTTGATCGAGAAGTTGCAGGCGCAGGTTGCCCTTCCGGTACTTTTCGATATTCGGCAATACCGTATCTCGCATGAATCGCTCGTCGGCGAGCCACCGTTCCTTGTCGGCAGCGTCAGACGGCAACTCCGGCACGGGTAGCTTCGGAAGATAAACGGCGTAGTCGGCGTTCTCGTACGCAACAGGAAGCGTTCGTCCGTCGCGCTTCGGCAGGACGATAAAATTCGCGCTGTACTTACCGGCCAGTTTGACTAGCGCTTCGTCGTCGACCGAATCCAGCGATCGCCCGGCAGAGAGAATGGATCGCCCTTGCGAGTTGGTCAGCAGCCCGGGTTGCAGATCCGTCATCCGATTCCACCACTGATTCGCAAAAACTGACGAGAAGTAGAGCTGCGTCCCGTCGCGCCATTCCCCTACCACGGCCCGGTTCGATTTCAGCCGAAACCCGCCGGGCTGTATCGGGGTGAGAAACAGCGACTCTACCGGCGAATGAGCGTTGGCCCAATCTTGCACATCAGTCCAACTACTGGCCGCCTGCCGCACACCGAATACGAGAAGGACGATGCCGGCCAGGATGGCGACAGGCACGCCCAGCCACTGCTCTCGTCGCGAAGTGCAGCGCGCGAGCAGACCGAGCAACCCCGCCGTCGCCACAGCGGCTAGGCCGAGGGAAATCTCTATGGATTTGGCAGCGCCGATCAGTCGGAAATCAATATCCCTCGCCGCCGCTGCGCAGAGGAAACCGACAGCACCGACGGCTACCGCCTGCTTGATCGACAATCGACCATTGGCTAGCGCAATGACGCAAGCACTTACAAACGCCAGCGGCAAAAGCGGGAGCAAAGCCGGAACGGCGACAACAGCGAGCGTCAGCAATCCCGAAGCGACTTCCAGCCTGGCCGACCAAGCTCTCGTCTCACGCGAAATGGCCCAAGATCGTACAAACCCGTAGGCAATGTGCGCGACGAACAGCACCATGATCAATCGCGAGCAGCGAAAGACTTGCGCGCGAATGACAACCGGCACCGGCCACAACTCTGTGAACACGTATCCGACAAAGAACATTGCCGCAGCTGCGGCCATGATCGCCAGCGTCTGTCTTTGCTGCCTTGTGGGTGATCCAAAACTGAGCGAGAGTACGAATAATCCTGCCAGCAATGCAAATCGCGGTACGTCGGGCGAACCGCTCTGCCACCAGACGGACGGAAAACTATGGTCGGCCGAGCGGATGTGCGTCAGGCCGATCCACTGCTCGTCGAATGACTGGCGATGCGACATCATTGAAACCAGTGTCGGCGCCGCCATGACGACAAACAGCAGTAGCGGCAGCATCACCGGCCGCCATGCCTTGCGAGCATTGGTGAATCCGCGCTCGCCGATCCAAGCGGCGATGAGGAACACCAGCGTGTAAGCGCTTGTCAGCGCGTGCAGATTGAACGTCAGCCCCGCCAGCACCGCCGCCGATCGGTATCGCCGCTGGTACATCAACGCAAGCGACGCAATCGCGAGGGGGAAAACCGCGAACGTATGCGTGAACCCTGTGGAGTAGGGACCGTCGCCCCCCAGCGCCTGGTGATGCCCGGCGAGCAGCAGCAACGCCGTCACAACGCCTGCGGCTACCGAATCAAACGTCGACCGCGCCAGCAACGCCGCCGTCACTAAGCCGGCAAATGCGGTCAGAATGTGCAGCAGGAAATAAAGTCGCTCCAGCCCGATCCATCTCGCAGGCGATGCGAGGAGTCGGAAAAACACCGTCGGGTACGATTCGGCCGTGGTCGTCACCATCATGTCTTTGGCAAACAACCCGGCGTTCATCGCCCGCTGCAGGAACGGCACTTGGATACCCTGATTCCCCACGCCGAACTCATATCCGCCGATCACCACCTGCGCCACGGCCAGCAGCACAAAGATTCCCGCCCACGACCACACCGCTAGCCCCGCCCGTGGTATAATCGGCGGCGGTGAATTTTCAGGGATGTCGCTGTGAACCATTATCGTAGATTACCATCACTGATCGTGCTTGTTGCATTCGCTGCGCTGGCGACGCTCTACGCGCGCCCGTGGCAACCCGCCGGCCGATCGGCGAACGGTGAATTGGCCGGCGAGACCCTGGTTCAGATCGAGCATCGGATCGCCGAAGGCTCCGCCACCGCCGCCGTCTGGGAGGAGTACGGCCATCGCCTGTACGACGCCAAACAGTTCGCTCGTGCCGCGCAGACGTACCAGAAAGTCATCGAGATCGAACCGTACGACCGCCCTGCCCGTTTCCAATGCGCGCTGGCGTTCGCCGCCTCCACCGACGCCGACGGCCTGCTGGCTTTCCTGAGGTCGCAATTGCACGTCGAACCCAAGCTCGTCGCCGAGTTGCTTGATCGGACCGAACTGCAGGCATTTCTGGCAGACGCGCGATTTGCCTCCCTTCGAACCGAAGCGCGCGCGCAGGCGATGGATTAATTCTTCGGGCTTCCCGCCGCCGGTTCCGCTTTGGGTGCCGGCCGGGTTGTCGGCAGATTGTAGCTCCCGCGGCGGAACAGGATGTCGGCGCTCTGTAGCAGCGCCGTCGCGTCGCGCGTCATCTCCTTTGCTTTTGCGGATTGGTCCGCGATGGCTAAATCAACCCGATCGAGCTTCATTGGCAGCGTGAGTCGGAACAACTCACACTTCGCGCCATACGGCGGAATCATCATGACGTTCTCGCCTTTCACCAGCATCAGATCGCTCGAACCAGATTGAATCAACGCCATTCCGCGGTCTGCGGGGCGATCGAGCACCGACGAGCCAAAGAAGCAATGCTCGTACGAGCCGCCAAGCAGTGAGAGAATCGTCGGCGGAATATCAGCCTGGCTGCATACCGCGGGCACACGCCGAGGCGGGCCCAAGATTGCCGGGGCGTACACGATAAACGGCACGCGCGAGCTTCCGCCGGGCACCACCGGCGTCTGCATAAAGCCGCCGGCGTGGTCGCCGGTGAAAACAAAAATCGTGCGCTCGAAATACTTCGCCTGCCGCACCTTGGCCATGAACTGGCCGATCGCCCAGTCGGCGTAATGCACCGCATCCATCTGCAGCGCCTTAGGATGCCCCGGTTGAACCGACTGAATCTTCCCCGCCGGGATCAGGTACGGCCGGTGGAACGACGTGGTCATCAGCGAGATGAAGAACGGGCGATCCGTTGTCTCGCTCGCGATTCGATCCACACTGTTGTATGCGTCCTCATCGCACCAGCCCAGCACGTTGCGGAACGTGCGGCATGGCAGTTGATCCTCGAATACGCAGCGGTCGTATCCGTTGCTGGCGCAAAACGCGAGTTGATGATCGAACTCCGGCTGCCCGCCGTGGACGTAGATGGTTGAGTACCCGCGATCGCACAAGATGCGAGCGAGCGTGAGGAATTTCCCCTCACTCTGTGGCCGGGTGATCACCCCGCTGCCGGGCAAATCAGGAAAACCCGCCAGCGATCCACTAAGCCCCTGCGCCGTTCGCTGGCCGACGCTGAAACAGTGGTCCATCAGCACACTTTGCTCGGCGAGCGCACTGAGGTTCGGCGTGAGCCGGGCGTCACCTCCCAGCGCACCGATGTATTGCCAACTCGTGCTCTCCAGCACTACCAGCACCACGTTGTAATCGTTGCGCGGCCGCCCGGTGATGGTTACGCGACGCAGCGGATTGTCCGCGTCATCAAAGAATTGGTCGTTCGCTTGTCCGAGTAACTGCTTCGCACGGGCAAGTGCTTCGGCGTCGTCGAGGAGCGCGAAAATGTCTTTCAGATTAGAATCATGGGCGTGCTTGTAGACGGCGTCGCGCAGCGTGTAGCAGCCGTTGAGCGTGAGCTGCACCAGCGCCGGTGAGTCGCTGCTGTACGCGGCGCTGCTATTCATCGGACGATTACGCAAGCTGCCCCGGATGCCGATGATCGCCACCGGAATCAGCAGCGCCGGCCACACCACCTGCCACCACGGACTGCGGCGTGGCTGGCCCAGCCCCCAGCGATTCAGCGCCCAAGTTGCGGCCGACAGGAAGATCAGCGTTGCCAGCGAAGCCCACACCACTGGATATTGATCCCAGATTGTTCGGTAAATGGCTGAGTAGCGAGTGTACTCCAGCACTTGGTAGTTCAGCCGCAGGCCGAACTCCTGGTAGAAGTAATAATCAGCCACGCAGGCAAATAGCGTTACAGCGATCGCCACTCCGCCGAACGTCGATACGATCCAGCCGTAGGCGCGATTGACAATCACGTTACCCGGCGTTGCCGCCGCCACTATGATCAATGGCAGGGATAACATGAACGCGATAGCCGCATCAAACCGTAGCCCGATGGCGAAACTGCCAGCGATTGCTCGTGCGGACACTCCACGGAATCGATCGTGCATCGTCAGGTAGATGCACAGCCGCTGCGCGGAAAACAGCAGCATGACCGCCCAAAACAACATCGCCGGCAGCCGCACACGCGGCCCTACCAAGCCTGTCCTGATCCACCATTTTTGTGTGGTATTAGTACCAATCGCCGCTACATCGGAGACCGAGTACGCCATTCCCGAAGTGTACACGACTTTTGATCCAACCCGGAATGGAGGTTGAAACTCATTCGCGGCGGGTAGAACGGCTGGCTTACCGACCGCGCCCGGCGTTGACGCGCGCCCAAGCGGCGCGGATGGTAGGCGACTTCGCCGGCGAAGAAGCATGAGCCGGTTCCGCGGCGCTTTCGTCAGATGGGGACGAAGCCTCGAGCAGTTTGGTTTGATCCAGTTGCTTTACGCGATCGTAGAACGCCTCGTGTTTCTCTTCATCGTCGCCGCACCATGTGCGGACATCGACGTACGTGTCAATCAGCGAGAGCTTGTTCTTGGTGATGATCTGCACCCCGCCTGCAGTTCGCACCACATGCAGGCTCAGTGCC
>JBBROD010000058.1:0-28463 GCA_038229715.1 Tepidisphaerales bacterium
ATTCTGACCGAGCCGAGCGTCCGCGTCATCCTGCCCGATCTGGGCGCCGGCTGCTCGATGGCGGACATGGCCAACCTTGAGCAGACCGAAGACTGCTGGGCCCAGCTGACCGAAACCTGCCCCGGCCAAACCATCGTCCCCATCACCTACATGAACAGCAGCGCCGCGATCAAAGCCTTCGTCGGCGAAAACGGCGGCGCGGTCTGCACCAGCAGCAACTGTCGCAACGTCCTCGACTGGGCCCTGGCCGGTCCGCCCGCTTCAGCGGGTGGCAAGAAAAAAGTCAAAATCCTCTTCTTCCCCGACCAACACCTCGGCCGCAACACCGCCCACGCGATGGGCTATCCGCTCGACAAAATGGTCGTCTGGGATCCCACCAAAGACCTCGGCGGAAACACCGCGGAAAAACTCCGCGACGCCGATTTTGTCCTCTGGAAAGGCCACTGCTCCGTCCACCAGTTGTTTCGGCCGGAGCATGTCGATCAAGTCCGCACGCAATACCCGGGCGTAAAAGTGATCGTTCACCCCGAATGCCGCTTTGAAGTCGTGCAGAAGGCCGACATCGCCGGGAGTACCGCGTACATCGTCGACCAAGTCCGCAAAGCCCCGCCGGGCACGATCTGGGCGATCGGCACCGAATCGCATTTAGTCAATCGGCTGGCGCACGAGCACCCGGATCAGACAATCCTCGTCCTCTCCGACTGCCAATGCCTCTGCACCACGATGTTCCGCATCGACATGCCCCACCTCTGCTGGGCGCTGGAAAACCTGGTGGAAGGCAAGGTCGTCAACGAGATCAAAGTCAACGACCACACGCGCCAATGGGCGACGGTGGCTTTGG
The DNA here is from genome assembly GCA_038229715.1 of Tepidisphaerales bacterium. Lineage (GTDB taxonomy): Bacteria > Planctomycetota > Phycisphaerae > Tepidisphaerales > Tepidisphaeraceae > JANMES01. The sequence goes on from JBBROD010000058.1 coordinate 842, forward strand.
AACGCATGCTGTCGATCAAGGGAACCGGCAACCCGATCGGCAAACATCAGCCGATGGGTACGACTGTGGACTGATCCCGAATTTTTCTGAATTCCTGGTGCATTGAGACGTGTTAGTGGTTACTATTATGCACATGAATCATTCCGGCTTACTCGCTTTTTTGCTCTTGGGCGCGGTGTCCACCGGCGACGCACCGGCGCAGTCGACCGCACCCACCACCCGCCCCGCTCACATCGCCGCCGCGCCCGAGCCGATGCGCGGCGTGGGGAATTTCGCGAAGGTGTCGCCCATCCTATACCGCGGCGAACAACCGACGGCTGAGGGGTTTGCGGAACTGAAAAAGATCGGCGTGAAAACCGTCGTCAGCCTCCGCAATTTCCACGGCGACCGCGACCTGATGAAAGGCACCGGCCTGCAGTACATCCGCATCAACTCCAACGCGTGGCATCCGGAGGAAGAAGACCTGATCGTTTTTCTCAAAGTGCTTTCCGATCCCGCCAATCAACCCGTGTTCGTCCACTGCGCCCACGGTGCCGATCGCACTGGGTTCATGGTTGCGTCGCACCGCATTGTGGAACTCGGCTGGACCGTCGACGAAGCCGTCGAGGAATTGCACCAGTTCAAGTTCCACAAGATCTGGACGAAAGTTCCCGAGGCCCTGAAAGCACTCAACCCGGCCAATCTCATGGAGAAGGTGAAGAACGCCCCCAAGCCAGAGATCGTCGTCGTACCCTGACTGCTTTCAGGGCAGAATACGATATACCACGCCCGATTCGTCGGCGTATTCCTGACGAAACGTTTCCGGCATCGATTTCGACCACGCCAATTCCGGCAACGGAGACTTCACGTCGTTCGTCAACACAACCAAGTGAGCCACGCCGCTTTCACGCAGATTCACAAGCCAAGTCTCACGATCCGGCTGCGCATAGCTTGCTGCAACAGCGGCGGGGTCGATCTGCTCGCCGGTGAGGTGCCGGCCGAGGTAAGGCAGATCGGCGATCGACTTGCGACCCACCTGCACTGGCGTGTACGACACCGGCCGACTCAGATCGAAGCCCATCAGCGGATAGACGGTAAAAGTCCCCGCGTACGCCACGCGTTCGCCGGTAGGGAGTTCATCCTGCACGAACTGCCACAGTTTCGCCCGCCCGTCCTCGCGACCGTTGAAGGCGAGCGATTGACGATCGTTGAGAAACGACCTCCAATTCACATACGCAAAGCCGGCGATCATCAACACGATCAAAGCTGCCACGCCGAGCAGCGCATCACGCTTAAGATGCAAATGCCGTGATTGCAATTGCAGCAATCCAACGCCGGCGCCGGCGAGCACCACACCGGCGATGCAGAACGTGAAAAGCGTCGTCCATAGTTCGGCCGTCAATCCCGTGCCAATCGCCGACAGTGCGAAGAGGATCGCGACTGCAAGGCCGAATTTCCCCCGCAGCAAGCCCGTCGCCGCGCAAGTCAGGACGAGCGAAGGCAAAACAAACCGAACCTCCGGATACGGCGAGATCGCGATCAGCACCGCCACGCCGACCGGCGGGCCGAGTAACAGCAGGCGCTTTGTGGGGTCGGAACCGAGTTGCTTATCCCGCGTTTCGACAGCCGCCAGCCAACCGCAGGCCACCGTGATAGCCATGAAACCCGGTACGGCGAACGAGCCGCTCAGCAGCACTCCCATCACGCCGGCGAACGAGCGCAATTCGTAGCTGCGTGCGGTGGTGAATAGGCCGCGCAATCCCGGGAGGGCGGTGGGAAACAGAGGATTGCCCGTCAGCACCAAGTTGCGGAGATACCACGGCCCGGCGAGGAGCAGGACGCAGAGCAGAAAGATCGCGCCCTGCCGGCCGCGCCACTTGGCTTTGATCGGCGAGTCGATCGCCAGCAGCAGCATGGGCATTGCGAGCAGCGCGGTGTACTTGACGGCGAGGCAAAGCCCGACCGCCGCTCCGAGTCGCCACGGGCCGAGCCGGTCCTGCAGGCGATCGCGCGAAGTAGCGCCCGCCGCCACTGCGAAGAACGCGGCCAGGAACAGATCGTCCTTCGCTTTGTCGACTTGGCTGACGATCGGATGCGACAGCGCCAGCCCCGCGCCTAAAAGTACCGCCGCCGTCATCGATGCACCGCACGACCGGGCGATCGCCACCACCGCGTGGAACAGCAGCAGCACCATCGGTGCGCTCGCGAAATGCGCCAGCGTATCGTTCCCGATCGGCCCCAGCAGCCAAGCATGAAACACCGACCCCGCCAGCGGCGAGTACGTGTTGGCCGGGTTGAACAGCCACGTCTGGAAAAGATCGACGCGCCCGTGCTGCAACCACTGAACAGCCGCGGGAAGGTGGTAAGTCAGCGCGTCGGTGGATAGCACCGGATAGTACCGCAGTGTCCAAACCATCGCGGCGAGATAGCCGATGACGAATAGAACTCCGCCGAGCAGGATGAGCGATTCGGGTCCGCCCGCTTGGTACGACGCGGCTGAATTGGGGTGAAGGTTCCTTCGGGATTTGGGAAGCGTATCGTCTTGCGGAACCCGACCCTCACTCCCGCCGATTCCCGGAATGCCGCGCGAAGGAGTCAGCAGCAGTAATCCCGACATGATCGACGCGGCTGCGAGCATCGCGATCGGCGACAGAACGCCCAGCATTCCCGGCAAACCCACTGCGACGTATTGGACGACGTACACCAGCAGCAGTGTGTCGATCATCCGCTGCAAGGTGTCCGTGATCCGTCCGGCGACAAAATGCCAACAGCAAAACAAAACCCACGATTGCACCGCAATGAAGACGAGCAGACGGAGTTCATCGCCAAGGGAGTTCACGGAAGGAAGAATACGAAGCCCGACAGCAGTTGGCGAATCTCGCGACTTAACGTAGTGGGTCGGTCTGAAATGTTCGGCGTGCATTCTCCCTCTCCCGGTATTCCGGGAGAGGGAAAAATTCAGACTGACCCACAACCCGACTCAGTCGCCCTGAATAGCAAAACGATTGAGCTTACTACGGGCCCCTGGCCTGTGTTATGGGCAACGTTCTAATACGCCCGCACAAGTTTGCTGCCCGGGTAGGCTTGCAGCACGATGTCCTCGTGTCGCATTCCCTGGAGCGCGCGCGTTTGCGTGCACCACTGACACAAGCCGACGCCGTGGCCGAAGCCGTGGCCGGTGAATTTGAAATTCGCGCCCTGGTCGGCGGGTTCGATGAAGCTGCTGTAGAGAATCTGGTCCTTCGGCGCGTCGGAGTTAACCGCCCAGCGGAGTTCCTCGCCGGTCAGGCTGTATTTCGTGCCGTTGGTGTCGGTAATGGTAAACCGCACCGGCCGGCCGTAGCGGTTGACGGCGGCGCGTTCGATCCGAGCCACGCCGGTCAGGTTCTGCTCCGCTCGATCGCGCGTTTTGCCGAACACCCGGAACCGGCGAGTCAGTTCCGTCTTGCTCACCACGATCGGCCCCCAGTTGAAGCGCGGCGAAGCGGCACACAACTGCCCGACGTTTTGCTCCACCATCGCGGGATGAAACGGCTCGTTCAACCCGTCGCTGGGGTTCTGGCCGATGCCGCCGCAGCAACTGCTGAAGTAGGCTTTGAAAATCTTTTCCTGCCCCGGCGGGCCGTAGGCGACGACGATGCCGCTGGTGGCGTCCACCGCCCGGCGGGCTTTGTCGGATTCGCCAGCGATCCCACCGTACACCTGGCTGCGCTGATCGGGCAGCAAATCCCACGCGCGCCCGGCCGGCGCGGTGCGGGCTTCGAACAGCGCGTACGTCCGCGCGACGATCGCCTGCGCCCGGTACGCCTCGTCGGCCCAACCGGCCAGCATCTCCTTGGCGACGACGCCTTTCAGATAGTCATCGATATCGACGGCGTTCACGACATCAAACCGCCCGTTGCCGGTGGAAACAAACCGCATCTGTCCGCGGTACGCCTGATTGTTGACGATCACGCCGCCCAGCCGCGTGGGCTGCAGCACCAAATCGCCGGGAGGAAGTTGCTGATTGCCGACGATCCACCCGTTCGCGCCGTAAGCCACCCGCACCGCCGGCCCGGGCGCGAAGGACACGCCGATCGGCGTTGCCCCGATCCGCACCACCGGCCGATCCGCGAGCACCGCCGCGCTTTCGAGCGACTCAAAAATCCGAACGCGCACGATCTGCGGATTAGCGGTTGATTTATTAGACGAGGGATCGCTGCTGCACCCGAGCGGGCAGAGCAGAAGTGCGATCAGGATTGATACGCACAAATGACGCATGGCATCCTTGCCACGAAAGAACAGGACTCAGGGCCCAGGACTGAGGACTGAGTGGAAGAAAATCAGGTCGATACTCAGCACTCAAAACTCAGCACCACGACTAATCTTCCAACTTCCGCAAGCTCAGCCCGAACGTCGCCAACTGCTGCTTGATTTCAGTCAAGCTGGTCTGGCCGAAGTTCTTGCAGCCGAGCAGTTCGTCTTCGGTCCGGCTGATCAGTTCGCCCATCGTGTTGATGTTCAACCGCTGCAGCGCCTTGCGGCTGCGGACGGACAGTTCCAAGTCCGTCACGTTTTTGCCGGTCAGTTCCGGGGAGACCGATCCGCCGATCGCTTCTTCCGGCGGCAGTTCGTCGTCGCCGAGCGGACGACGCATGACGCTGCCCTTGCCGTCTTCGGCGGCTTGGCCGAGGCGAAGGCCCTTCTGGGCGAGCATGGCTTTGATTTCATTCAGGCTGGTTTCGCCGAAGTTCTTGTAGCTGAGCAGTTCCTGCTCGGTCGTGCGGAGCAGATCGCCGACGCTGCGGAGGTTCATCTTCTTCAGGCAGTTGCGGCTGCGGACCGACAGCTCAAAATCGCTGATCGGGATATCCAGCACCGCGTTCTTGCGGTCGCCGCGACGGTCGCCGTCTTCGTCGAAGTACATCGACCGCGCCGACTCCACGTCCTTCATATAAAGACGGGCCCGCGTGTGGTTCGGAGCGCTGCGAAGCACCGCATCTAGGCAGCGATGAGCTTCTTCGTAGTGGTTGTTGTCTTCGTACAGAATCGCCAGGTTCAGCAGCGCATTGACGTGAACCGGCTCGGAAGTGCAGATGCGCTCGTACAGTTCGATCGCCTTGGCGTCTTCCGCCCGGCGATCGTACAGCACGGCCAGCGCGAAGCAGGCACCTTCGTGGTCGGAGTTTTCGTTCAACGCGCGCTCGAAAAAGTCGACGGCCTTTTCGTGATTCCCCGCGCCTTCGGCTTCATTTCCGCGGCGGAAATATTCTTCGGATGCTTTTTCGTTGATGGAAGTAACGGTCATCTCGTTCATATGCGTCATCTCGGTCGATCGCCCGTGGATCAGAAAAGAAAAGGCGGACACCGTCCGCCGATCATTGCAGGCAACCCGGGATTGTGCCTTGACGCCGGTACACTGTCAACCGTAACGCTCAGTAGCCGCTGATCCGGCGCGCGGCTAACATGGTCTCCGTGGCGGACGCTGCTGACGTATTAGTGCTCTTCAACCCCAAGGCCGGTCGAGGCAAAGCAAGCCAGACGGCCACCCGCATCGGCAGCGCGCTGCAAAAGGCGGGCTTTCATCCCATGCGCGGCATCGACCGCGAGCGCGGCTTACCCTCGGCGGCCGTCGTTATCGGCGGGGATGGCACGTTGCGGTTCTTTACCGCCCGGCTGATCGAAGCATTCGGCCAAATCCCGCCGATCGTCGTCATCCCCGGCGGGACGGCGAATCTGATGGACCGGCACCTCAAACTGCAATGGGAGCCGGCTGAGCTTGAACGCCAAGTCGTGCAGGCGATCCGCGACGGCAAAATCCAGTGGCTCGATGCGGCCAAAGCCAACAACGAAATTTTTCTGCTGATCGCGGGCATCGGTTTTGATGCAGCCGTGGTGGCGGCGCTCGATCGCGTCCGCAGCGGGCCGATCACGATGTGGAGTTATGTCATGCCCGCGCTGCAGACGATCTGGGAAAGCTCGTTCCTGCCGCTGTCGGTGTCGGTCGACGGCAAACCGGTGTTCGGCCCGTCGCCGGGGATGGTGTTTGTCGGCAATGTAAAGGAATACGGCACCGGCTTCCCGGTGCTGCCCAACGCGCGATCGGACGACGGCGTGCTCGACGTCTGCATCCTTCCCTGCGCGTCGCACGAAGACTTGCTGCGACTGGCGCTGCACACCGTGGCCGGCGATCACCCCACGCTGGAAGGTGCCAAGTACCTCAAAGCCAAGCGAGTGAGCGTGACAGCCGACACGCCCGTGCCGGTGCAGCTGGATGGCGACTCGGCCGGGATGACTCCGATCGACATCGAATTGCTTCCGTTCAAGGTGCCATTCCTGGTGCGCAGTTCGATCCCCTGAACATCGAGTACGAAAACTCCACCCGTACCACGGTCCTCCGGACCGTGCGGATGGCGTTCATATTCCTAAAAATGCGATTTGCCAAAATCCTTACGCCTCCGGCTCGGGCCGGACGCCCGCGGCACAGGGACGTCGTTGGCTTCTCCGCGCGTGACAACCTTGGCACGAGCTCACCGCCCGTGCTACCTTTATGCACTATGATCTCCCTCCCTCCCGACAAACTCTTCATCATCGCCGGCCCGTGCGTGATTGAGTCATACGAGCAGTGCCTGCTGATCGGCAAACACGTAAAAACCATTTGCGACAAGCTGGGCATCACCTACATCTTCAAAGCCAGCTTCGATAAGGCCAACCGATCCACCGGCAGCAGTTTCCGCGGGCCGGGGATTACCGACGGGCTCGTCGTGCTCGATCGAATCAAGAAAGAGCTCGGCGTGGCGGTGCTGACCGACATTCACGAGCCCGAGCAGGCGGCCGTCGCGGCGAAGGTCGTCGACATCCTGCAAGTGCCCGCGTTCCTCGCCCGGCAGACCGACCTGCTGCAGGCGGTCGGCAAAACCGGCTGCACGGTCAACGTGAAGAAGGGGCAGTTCATGTCCCCGCAGGAGATGGGCAACGCGATCGAAAAAATCCGCAGCACCGGCGGGCAGCACATACTGCTGACCGAACGCGGCACGTTCTTCGGCTACAACCGCCTGGTGAATGACTTCACCGCTCTGCCGATCATGAAGGCGTTCGATTGCCCGGTGATCTTCGACATTACCCACAGCACGCAGCAACCAGCCGGCATGGGCACCAGCAGCGGCGGGAACCCGCAATTCTCCCCCATGCTCGCCCGCTGCGCGATGGCGGCCGGCGCGGACGGGCTGTTTATGGAATGCCATCCCGACCCGAAAAACGCCAAGTCCGACGCGGCTACGATGCTTGGGCTTGAGGTTGTCGAGCCGCTGTTGACTAGCGCGAAACAGATCTTCGATCTGCGGCGAACGTGGAGGGTTTGATGCAGAAGCTACTGACCATTTATCTCGACAGTATGGCGTACAAGCACGAGGGGTTTTTCGCCGGCGTGCTGGAGTACCAGTCATGAGAAGAAAAACCCTCACGCACCTCGACTCCAAGGGACGAGCCCAAATGGTGAATGTCGGCGAAAAGCCCGTCACCCGGCGTGAGGCAATCGCCGAGGGATACATCACGCTTCAAGCGTCTACACTGCGCGCGATTGCGGAGGAAAAAGTCCCCAAGGGTGAAGTGCTGAACACCGCCCGAATCGCCGGCGTGATGGCGGCTAAGCGGTGCGGCGAATTGATCCCGCTCTGTCACCCGCTGCCGATCGAAAGCATTGAAATCGACTTCGATCTGCCCGTCCTGCAGCCCAAGGGAACTAAGCCGGTGAAGCTGTACATCAAAGCGATCGCCCGCATCACCGCCAAGACCGGCGTGGAGATGGAAGCGCTGACCGCGGTAAGTATCGCGGCGCTCACGATCTACGATATGTGCAAGGCGATCGATAAAACGATGGTCATCAGCAACGTCAAGTTGATCTCCAAAACCAAGTCTGCGGTGCGGTAACCTTCCGCGCAAAAAGCAGAGGGCCTGACCGAAGTCTGGCCCTCTGCTTCACAACATTCTTGATTGAACGTGTTTAATGAATGACGCCGCGACCGACTTTGTGCGGAATGGCAGCACCGTCGGAATCGCTGGTCATTTCGGCCACGCCGTTGGATAGGTGATCCGCCACTTTACCGGCCACGTCCTTCCCCTGATCGACCATGTCCTGAGCCCGGCTCTTGGCCTTGCCGACGAAGTGGCCGGCTCTGTCGCGGACTTGGTCCATCGCGCCGTGTACTTGATCCTTCAAATCATGCCCGATGTCCCTTGCTTTATCTTTGAGGTCGTCGGGCACTTGTTCCTGCAGCCACTCGCCGGCCTTGGCGAGCAAGCCGGTGCGACGCAGGATCTCAAAAATTCCTACGCCCGCCGCCACATAGATGCCGTATTTGATTGCTTGCTTCATGACTTCTCCTGTTGAATAACTGGTAGAAGTTTAGAGAAGAGAGAACATTTCCACAGTCGGGGAAAGGCTGAGTCGCCTGCGGGGAGAAACATGATGAGCAGCCTAGATGAGCACGCCAACCACGCACGCGCCCATCAGCGATGCGATCGCCCCGCCGGCCATTGCCAGCAGGCCGATGCGGGAGAGATCGCTTCGGCGGTCGGGCGCCATCGTGCTGATCCCGCCGATCTGAATGCCTACGCTGGCGAAGTTGGCGAAACCGCATAGCGCGTACGTGGCGATCAACGCATCACGCGGCGAAAGGAAGTTCGGGTTCTTCGCGAACGAATCGCTCATCTGCAAATATGCGACAAACTCATTCAGCACGGTTTTAACACCGAGCAACGATCCCACCGTCCCGCAATCGCTGGCGCGAACGCCCGCCAGCCAGGCCAGCGGGGCCATCAGCTTGCCGAGGACGAGTTGCATCGTCAGGTCGGGATAGCCGACCAGCCCGCCGAGCCATCCGATGCCGGCGTTGAGCATCGTCACCAGCGCGGTGAACGCGATCAGCATGGCGATGACGTTGATCGCCAGCGCCATGCCTTCGCTCGTGCCGCGGGTGGCGGCGTCGATGAGGTTGGAATCGATGCGCGTGGTTTTAAAGCTCACGCCGTGCGCGGTAACCGGCTGCGTCGTCTCGGGCATCATCAGCTTGGAGACGACGAGTGTCGCCGGCGCGGAGATAAAGCACGCCGCCGCCATGTGTCCGCCGACATTTTGGATGTAGTCCTTTAGGAGATCGGTGTACACCACCAGCACGCCGCTGGCGATGTTGGCGAACCCGCCGACCATCACCGCCATCAATTCGCTCTGCGTGGCGGCGGCCAGGAATGGCTTGACGAACAGCGGAGCCTCCGTCTGCCCGACAAAGATGTTGGCGGCGGTGCTGAGGGTTTCAGCGCCGCTGGTGCCCATCGTCTTCTGCATGACCCACGCCAGGCCGTTGACGACCCACGTCATCACGCCGACGTGGTAGAGCACCGCGGTGAGCATGCTGATGAAGATAATCGTCGCCATCACTGTGATGGCAAAGACGAATCCCAACTGCACCGTGCCGGACGGCTTACCGGCAGCATCGGTCACCCGCGCGGGAAGCAGGATACCGCGAAAGACCATCTCCGCGCCGGCGTTGGAGAAATCGAGCAGCTTTTGGATCGCGAACTGAATCTTCTCCAGCAACGCCGGCGAGTAGACCACAATCGAACCGAACGCGAATTGCAGGATCGTGCCCCAGATGATCACCCGCCAGGGGATTTTGCGGCTGCCGCGCAACCAGCCGATCGCCAGCGCGATCACGCTGAACACCGCCAGCCCGAAGAGCGACTGTGCCCGCTGCCCGATCGAACTGCTCGGCACACTCGGCGCGGCGGCAAACACCGAAGACGACGATGCGAGCAAGATAACAACGCTGATAAAAAAGAGGCGATAGCGATGGGCCATAGTGCAATCGAACGCGATGGCGGGAGGTTATCACAGCCGACCCCGCCCGGCGAGCAAAAACGCCGGGGTAGGGAAAAGTCCGCATCTGTATTTTGCGCACCTCACCCGTACCACGGGCCTCCGGCCCGTGCGGATTGCTGGGTTATTTGCAAGAAACGCGATCTGCTGAATCTGAACATCGCTCGCACGGGCCGGAGGCCCGTGGTACGGGTGAGATTAGAATTCAATCGGGGAGAGTCGCCCGTCAAGAAACGCCTGCAGGAAATCGGCGGCGGCGTGGGCGTCGAGGCGTTCTTTGCGCTGGCCTCGCGTCATTTTCCCGCCGGCGCGCTTGCGGTCGGCTAAATGCTGCTCGGCCATGAAGGAACTCAGGCGTTCGTCGACCAGCACCAGCGGCTTGCCGGACCGCTCCGCGATTTTCTTTCCCCACGCCGCCGCGTCGCGTGCTCCTTGTCCGATTGAATCGTCCATGTTGATCGGCAGGCCGACCACCAGCCGCTCGATGCCTTCGTCCTTGATCAACTTCAGGATCGGCTCGATCGCCAGTTCCGGCGACGACACGTTTAGCACATCCACCGGCGTGGCGAACTTCCCGCCCTCGTCGCTCTGCGCGAGGCCGACGCGTCGGGTGCCGTAGTCGATTCCAAGGGTACGCATGGAGGCAGTAACGAGGGCTGAGGACTGAGGACTGAGTTGAGTATTCACTCAGTCCTCAGTCCTCGGCCCGCAGTCCTGCTTCAAAGGAATTCGTTCCCGTACTTCTCTTTCACCTTCGCGACCAAATCCTTTACGCGCTGCGATTCGCTCTTCGGGCAGACGAGCGTGGCGTCGCGGGTGTGGACGATGATCATGTCGCTAATGCCGATCAGCGTCGTCAGATGGTTCGGGTCGTCGCTGACGATGATGTTGTCGTCGGAATCGACGAACACGCATCGGCCGCTGGTGGAGGCGTTGTTGTGCTCGTCCGTCTCCAGCGTCTCGGCCAGTTGCGGCCAGGAGCCGACATCGAGCCACTGCACGGGCATTTCAACGACGCTGACGACGGCCTTGCCCTTGGCTTGACTGGCGGGTTCCATCACGGCGTAGTCGATGCTGATTTTCGGCAGCTTCGGATAAATCTCCTTCAGCACCTGCTCGCGCTGCGGCGTGTTCCAGGCGGTGGCGATCTGCATCAAACCCTTGTGCGAATCGGGCAGGTGCTGCTGCAACTCAGCCAGCACGGTATCCGCCCGCCACACGAACATGCCGCTGTTCCAGTAGTAGCGACCCGACTCAACGTAGCGGTCGGCGGTGGGCTTATCGGGCTTTTCCTTGAACGCCAGCACCTTGTAGGCGCTATCGCGGAGCGGTTCGCCGCGGTGGATGTAACCGAGACCGGTATGGCCGTACGTCGCCACAATGCCGAACGTCACCAGCGCGTTCTTGTGTTCTTCTGTCAGGGCGAACGCGGTGTTCAACGCCGACTGAAACTTCGCGACAGGCTCGATGACGTGGTCGGCTGTTACGATCGCCATGACGGCGTCTTTGTCCTTGGAATGCAGCACTGCCGCGCTGAAACCGACGGCGTTGGCGGTGTCGCGCCCTTCGGGCTCGCCGAGCAGATTTTCTTTCGGCAGCTCAGGCAGATTTTCCATGATCGCGCCGGCGTGCTTGCCGAGCGTACAAACGTAAATCTGCTCCGGCGGCAGCATGCCGCGCAGGCGCTCGTAGCTCAATTGAAGGAGGCTCTTTCCACGCACCACAGGCAACAGCTGCTTAGGCATGCTGCCTCGCGACAGCGGCCAAAGCCTCGTCCCCGCACCGCCCGCCATGATTACGCCGTATTGCATTTTTGTAGCATGGGCTACTAGCCCATGTCCCTGCACAAATTCATGGGCTGGTAGCCCATACTACTCAAAGCACAAACTTCGAATCCCGCTTCGCCACCGGCTGGATCTTCTTCGCCAACTCGTCGAAACCCTTCTTGCCCATCAGCGCGTAAGTCGCGTCCTTGCCGAGTTGGACCGCCGGCTGATCGTAGGTGTTGATCTCGAGCAGCGCGCCCATATAGCTGACGGCCGTCTCATACATGTAGATGAACTGGCCGACCGTTTGCGCCGAAATGTGCGGGAAGAGCACCGTCAAAGTCGGCCGCTTGCTTTCCAGCAGCGCGTATTCTGTGCCGAGCTTTTCGCTGTTGATCAGCGTCTGGAAATTTCGCCCGGCGAGGTACGCCAGCGTTTCCACGTGCTTCATCGTGTCGGGAATTGCCAGCTTGGTGGTGAACCGCTCGACCTCGAGGAACGTGAAGAGCTTGTCGTTCGGCCCTTCACGATACAGCTGCACCTGGCTGTGCTGATCGGTCGCGCCCAGCGCCTTGATCGGCGTTTGCCCTGCAAACACGTTTTTCTTTTTCAGCCCGTCCTGCTTGCCCAGCGATTCGGCCCACAGCTGGCGGAACCAATCACCCAAGTAATACAGGCTCGTGCTGTAGGGCATCATGACACTCATGACCTTGCCCTTTTCGTTCAGGATGTAGTGGATGGCGGCGATCAGGGCGGCGGGGTTTTTCATCAGGTCGCCTTCCTTCACGCGCTTGTCCATCACGCGGGCGCCTTCCATCATCGCGTCGATGTCGATCCCGCACATCGCGGCACTGAACAGCCCGACAGCCGACAGGACGCTGAAGCGTCCGCCGACGCCGTCCGGAACTTCCAGCGTGCGATAGCCTTCTTCCTTGCAGATTTCGCGAAGCGTCCCGCCGCTGGCGTCGGTCGTGGCGAGGATGTTTTCCTTGTACTTCTTCCCGAGCTTGGCCTGCAGCAGATCGCGGAAAAGGATGAACTGGCTTGCGGTCTCGGCCGTCTCGCCGCTCTTGCTGATCACGTTGACGATCGTTTTTCTGATCTTCGGCGTGATGACGTCGATCACGCTCTTGATCTGGTCCGGGTCGACGTTGTCGAGCACGAAAATCTGCGGGCCGTTGCGGGTCCGGTCGCTCATCAGGTTGTAGGTGTACGGATTGAGCGCCGCCTGCAGCGCGATATTGCCCAGCGCGCTCCCGCCGATGCCCAAGACGATCAGCACTTCGCAGCGGTCGCGGAAGTGTTCGACTTCCTTGTGGACGGCATCGATCATGTCGTCGTCGTACGGCAGGTCGCGATACTTCTTATTACCGGACTTACGCTCGTCGTTGAACTGCCTGGTCAAGTCCTTGATACGCGGCGCGATCGCCTTGAGGTCTTTGTCCGAAACGCCGTGCTTGTCGCTCACCATCTCGGCAGTGGCGTTTTTCCAGTACAGACTGATTTGATCCATGGGTGTTTTCCTGTTTCTTCCCTGCTTGCCCGCAAAGCGCAGTAGTCTACGCCTGACCGCTACAAAGGCCAAGCGTGCGGGCCTACAATATGGGCATGGCACTCACCTGCAATATCGACGCTCGCGGCAAAAAAGTACGGCTGATCAACGGCATTGTTACGACCGCGATCGCACTGGGCGTGCTAGGCATCTGGGCGATTCCCACTGGTTCTCCGATCGCATGGGCGTTGTGCACCTTCTTGCTGCTGGCCGGTGGGTTCATGATTTTCGAAGCCCGCGCCGGCTGGTGCATCGTGCGGGCGATGGGATTCAAGACGCGGATTTAGCCCGTCGTATGGGCAACCTGCCCATGGCTCACGGTACGCCGTGACGATCGGTCGTACGCGACCGATTAAGCAAGAGCGAAGCGATCTTTCCCCCCAATGCCGATGCAGTCGCCAAGGCGATTGCTGCATGAGCCGAGTACGGCTCATTCGCGTGAGTACACGCGCCATGGGCTGGTAGCCCATACGACGAAGAATCAATCACCCTTCGGCTGATAGAGTTGCAGGTCCTTGTACCAAAACTTCATCACGCCCCAGTACAGATCTTCCTCGACCGAAATCTTCGTGAGTTTCTTCCCCTTCACCTCCGGCCCGCCTTCGATCGCGACTAGATTTTTCGACCAGAGCGACCCGCTCCCGGCGTCGCTGAACACGGCGCTGGGTTTTTTCGCATCGCGGTGCGGCTTGATGCGGACGAACAGGTCGCTGTCGATGCGCCGATCGAACGCCCGGATCGATCCGCCTGGTCCGTCGCGGAGAATCAGCACCGGCTCGTCGCCGAGCATGAGGTTCGCGGGCTGATTGCCAAGCCCGTCGGCCGTGATCGCCACAGGCGTCGCGCATTGCACGATCGCGATCCGCGTTTTCGGGTCCACGCCGTTAAACACGTCGCGGATCGCAAACCGAGGCAGGATCGGCTGAGTCGGCGGCTCGATCGCGCCGGGCGGCGTGATTGTCGTCTTGGCCATCACCTGCGATTCAGGATACGCCGCCCGCCAATCGGCCCACGTCGTCTTGTACACCTGCAACGGCGCTTTGAATCCGTCGGGCTGCTCGCCGCGATCGGTCTTCCCCGTCACGCCGACGATGAACTGCCCCAGCCGCGAGTTGTACAGCAGCACGGAGTTGGCCGGCGTGGAGACGACCTCCAAGTCGCGCGCCTTCACGTCCAGATCCACCTTCGCCGCCACCGCGCGGTTCGCGTCCGGCGACCAGATCAGCATCATTTTCTTATCGCGATTTTGCACGATCACGCCCGGCGTGTTAAACAGCGCCGGATACGGAAACGCATACGCCTGATCCTCAAACACCAACCCCACGACGTAAGTATCGTCCGCGAGAAAACCCGCCGACGCCGCGGAGACCAGCGAAGGCGTGTCGGTCACATCCAACTGCGTGCCCGGCTGAACATGGAATTTGTGCGCGAACAACGCAAGGATCGGCCCGAGCCCGATCAGCCACCACGCCCGGCGTTTCCCGCTGACGATCAACACCAGCAGCGCCACACACATCACCAGCGTGAACGCAATGCACGGCCATTGGAGCTTTCGTGACCAAAGAATCAGATCGATACCATGCGCGTACTGCGCCCACCCCGGATGCGTACCGTACGCCATCAACGCGCTGGCGAGCGTGGCTAAGACGAGAAAGATGAGTGGGAGGACCAATCCTTTGACTCCCGAAGAAAGCGCCGATCCATTGTTTGTCGATCAGCGGTTGCCCGGGGAGAGTTTACGTCCTTTCCAGAACGTTGACCAGACAGTGCAGCGTCCCAAAGTGCGGAAAAACTGCGGTGCAGTCGATGGGAATCACGCGGTAGCCCAAGCGCTTCCACACCTCGCCGGCGGCTTGGTTCAGCGCGTCCTGCCGAGCGTAAGTCGGTAAGTAGACGGTCCGCTGCGCTAGCCGTTGGTCGATCAGACCGTTTACGAACGTGAGGTACGTCTTGCCGTCGGGGGCGACGACCGTTGGAATCCGCACCACCCGATACCCCGCTGCGGCGACTTGGGCAGCCACGTCGTCAAATTGCTGTTGCGTGCCTGCGGACCAGTCGGGATCGATGGGCAAGGCTTGCGCCCTCGCCTGGTACTGCGGGAGCGGGCAGGGTTTTTCCGCGTAGGAAGAATGGGGTCCACGAATAACACGAATCTTCACGAATGCAGAATTTGATTCGTGAAGATTTGTGTTATTCGTGGATGATTCTTTGTTCGAAACAGAACCCGCACCCCCGCGCTCGTCCGGCGTACCGGGCGAGGGAGCGAGAAACCCGCGTCCTAAGGACGGATCACCCACCACCGCCACGCCGTCCCCGGCGATTGCCATGTACATCCCCACATGGTGCGGCGGAGCGTTGCGCAGCATCACGATTTTCCGCCCGAGCAGCGGCTGAAGCTCATCGAGCAGTTCAGCCTCGCTCGACACCGTCACGTGAAGGTTCCGCTCCAGCACTGCGGGTGAAACAAAGACGGTTCGTCCGTCGGACAGGAAATCCCCGCCGTCGAAGATCAGCCGGCTGCGACGAGCGATCAGAAACTTCTCCGCCGCTGCCAGGTCGAACGCCAGGCGACTATCTCCCGCCCGCGCCGGCCAGACGTCGGCAGCGAGTTCCTCGGTCGGCGGGATGAGCGTGACGGGCTCGCCGGGCTTGGCGGGCGAGAGCGTGATCCACCGATCGCGCGACCAACCCGTCATCGCGTGCCCCGTGAGCACGACACTGAACCGCCCCGCCGGCTGACCGATGTTCGCCAGCAACTCGTCCCGATCCGCCAGCGTCGGGCAGACCAGCGTGACCTTCACCCCCGCCGGCAGGACCGCCAAAAACGCGCGATACGTCGGCCAGACGAAATCCATCCCGCCCACGTAGTGGATCGCGACCCAGCCGATTTTGCCATCGCACTCAGACAAGACCGCCGGCTGCGGCGTTACCGGCTTGGCGGGCGAGGATCGAAACCCCGCCAACAGCGCCGCCGCCAGCACACCGATCGACAGCCCTGCCAACCGCGGTAACCAACCGGCGAGCATCGTGCCCTCACTTGGTTGAAGTAAACACTATCGGCGCCGAGCCGCTGACGCGCAGCGACGACCCGCCGACATCCACATACACCACCCGCGACTCCTTTCCCTGCGCCGCCGGAATATCCAGCGGCACGACGACGGTCTGCTTGACCGCCAATTCGGTGCTTCCCGCCTGGGAGTACGATTCCTTAGGCATAAAAGCGACCCGCATTAACGGCTTGACCTCGCCGGTCGACATGACGCGGATTTTCCAATCCGCTTTAGTCGGCTGGTTCGCTAGACTCACCAGTTCCAGCACCGGCTCCTGCGTTTTTTCATTCACGCGAATGGTGGCTTCAAAGGTGGCCGTGGTCACGTGGTTAAGCGGCGCGTTGGATTTGGCCTCACCGTCGGCCTGCAACACCGGCGAAAACATCACCGCTGCCGCCAACGCAAACCCGCCGGCGGCGTAACGAATCACGGTAGAGAGTGTGGAACGCTTCATGGGATGATTCTCCTTAGCCGAGTTAGACGACCGCCTGACAGAAAAGTTCCGACGGATTCGTTTGAGACCAATAGGGACCAATGGCCGGGAGCGGTAAGCCGGTTTACGTCGCCCGTCCGGCGGTGTAGATGCTGCGGTCGCCGGTGAAAAGGCTGTGGAGGAAAACCCGCAGGTCGGCCAGCAGGTGGCGCTTTTTGTGCCAGAGCCAGGAGAACAGTTGCAGCCGACAACTCAGGCGGGAGGCGAACTTTAGCGGTGATCGGCCGATGGCGGCGCAATACTCGCTCAGCAGCCGCCAGGTGGGGAATGTCACTTGGCCGGCCTTGGCGGGGTCGAACCAGGCGCTGCGGCAGTAGACGTCGCGGTACTGCCGGGTGCTGGTGTCGGCGTGGTCGCGGCGGAGGAAGAGCTTCTCGGGCAGCTCGATGAAATGCCCGTGCAGCGACAGCTCCGTCAGCAGCACACGGTCGGCCGACGCGAACGTGCCCAGCCCCGGCGTGCGGGCGAGGATATCGCGGCGGATCAAACCGAAAATGTCGAAGCACGCGTGATCCGTGCCGGCCGCCTCGCGGAAACGCTCGTACGGGCGTAGTGACGCGAAGGTGGCCATCCGCTCCTTCGGCGGGGCGACGCGGCCTCCCTCGTCGATGAACTCCGTCCCGCTGAACGCCAGCACGGCCGCGCGGTCTTCGTCGAGCGCGACTTTGCACTGACGAAGAAAATCCGGCGCGTGCAGATCGTCACAAGCCGCCCATTTGAAATACTGGCCGGTGGTCTGCTGGAAGACGAAGTTAAAGTTCCACGCCGCGCCGCGGTTTTCATCCTGGCGGATGTAGCGGATTCGCGGATCGCGGGCAGCAAACGCACGGCCGATGTCGGCGGTGGCGTCGGTCGAGCCGTTGTCGGAGATGACAATCTCGAAATCGCCGAATGTCTGAGCTAGAAACGACTCCAGCGCGAGTGCGAGGTATCTCTCGCCATTGTAGACGGGCAATCCGATCGCGATTTGTGAGTCACGCTGCAACGTACCACCCGATTCAGACGACCCGCCGACACGAGAAAGCCAACTGCCGACGCGCGCCGATGCGATCCTACTTACTTCGGACAACGACGGTCAATTCTACACCCGCTGCGGAACAATTTTGAGTTGAGGCGACGGTGAATGACCTATTTTGGTAGAGATATCGGACTAAAAAATAAACATCGGTGGAGGATGTCATGATTTTGTCACTTTCCTGCGTCGCTGCGTGCGTCGACGAAACGCCGATGCGCTGTGCCCAAGGGCAGCGCGGAAGACTCTGGCGAAATGCTGGCTGGAGTTGAAGCCGAGGTCCATCGCGATGGTGGTGATGCTGGCGTTGGAGTTCGTCAGCAGGTCCTGCGCCCGCTCGATCCGCCGGGTGAGCAGGTAGCGGTGCGGGCTTTGGCCGAGTTCGGCGGTGAAGAGCGTCGCCAGGTGGTTGGGCGAAAGTCCCGCGAGCGTGCTGAGGTTTTGCAAAGTCCACGGCTCGTGCGGGTTTTCGTCGATCGCCCGCCGGGCGACATCCACCGCCGGGTGGCCGGCCAGCAGCGTGCGCGTTGCCGATCCGCTGCCCTGCAGCAGGCGTGAGACCTCGAGCACCAGCCGATCGAGCGCGACGCGCAACCCCTCGGCGCGGAACGGGCGATCACTGGTGGCCTCGCGGATCAGGGCGCGGAAAGATTCTTCGCAACGCTCGCCGCGCGCGAGATGCACGACGGTTTTTCGATTCCAGACGGCAGCCAGCGATTTCAGACGCGTCGCAACGATCGCGCGCACGTCGATCGCCGCGAAGTAGAAGTGGTGCTTCCCTTCCGACGCCCGCTCCAGCCAATGCGGCAACCCCGGCGGCGGCGTGTAAAACGCGCCGGGTTTGCAAACGTACTCGCCGCCGGCCGCATCCCGCCAGACGCTTCGGCCGTGCAGTTGGAGGTAAAATTCCCACACGTGATGAACGTGCCGGGGGATCGGGTAATCCTGCGGCGTCCATTGCTCGCCGAGATGGATCAACTCCGGCACGTCGGGATGAGCGGGGTGCGCCATGAAGCCACTGATGATGTTTCGGGGTTTCACGATTTCCATGTCGGCCGTAAGAATATATACATTGACCGTAAAGCCGTGCAAGCCGAAATTGCGTTTGAGACGTAGTCTCGGCCGTCATGGAAACCACACTTCCCCAAGCAGCCGCTCCGGCGGATTCATCCGCAATCGCGGTGCTGGAAAAGCCGCAGCGCGAGCCCGGCACGCCGGTGAAATGGTACCGGTGCAAGATTCCGCGGGAGCAGATGTCGCTGTTGAATCGCAAGAGCAACCTGAAGGCGCTCGGGCAAACGTTGGGCTTTCTGGCGATCCTGTGTGCGACCGGCACGCTGTTCGTCTGGACGTGTTTTCGCGCACCGTGGTTCGCGCCGCTGGCGTTGTTGCTGCACGGCGCGTGCTGCGCGTTTCAGATCAACGCGGTGCATGAGTTGGTACACGAGTCGGTCTTCAAAAGCAGCTGGCCGAACCGGTTTTTCGCGGGGCTGTTTGCATTCACCGGCTGGTACAACCACTACGGCTTTTGGGCCAGCCATGCCGAGCACCACAAATTTACGCTGCACCCGCCGGACGATCAGGAAGTGGTGCTGCCGCAGAACGCGACGGTGAAGGCGTTTCTGAAACTTGCGATCGTCGACTACATGGGCATCCGCTACACCTTGAAGGGATCGATTCGCACCGCGCGTGGGCAGATCAGAGGCCCGTGGGAAACGCACCTGTTTACCGAGGTATGCGCCGACCAATGGAAACCGGCTCGGCGGTGGGCACAGTTCCTGCTGATCGGCCATCTCGCGATCGGCGTTGCGTCGATCGCGACGGGGTATTGGCCGGTGTTTGTGGCGATCAGCTTCGGCCGTTTCTTCGGCAACGGCGTACACTGGTTGTGCAACTCGGCCCAGCACATCGGGCTGGTCGATAAGTACCCTGATTTCCGCGTCGCCTGCCGGACGATTTACCTCAACCCGTTGCTGCAGTTCTTGTACTGGCACATGAACTTCCACACCGAGCACCACATGTACGCCGGCGTGCCGTGCTACAACCTCGGCAGGTTGCATCGGCTGATCAAACACGATTTGCCGGAGCCGCCCAATGGCCTTTACCGAACGTGGAAGCAGATCAGCCAGATCCTGGCGCGCCAAAAGCTGGACCCGGCGTATCAGTTTGTCCCGCCACTGCCCACTCCAACCCGTGCAAGCCAGTAACGAGTCAGTTTGAGTTGTGATTTTGGGAACCTCACCCGTACCACGGGCCTCCGGCCTGTGCGGGCGACGTGCGAATTTGCAAAACAAAACGTTCTTGGAAATCGCCCATATCCCGCACGGGCCGGAGGCCCGTGGTACGGTCGAGTTTTTCAAATCCTCCCGCCGCCCGGCAACCGTCCAATCCCCTAGGCTGACTGATTCGGGTACAATGCCTCAGCTATGCCCGCCGTCGCCAGCGTTCAGAATTTGTCGAAGGTTTACCGCAAGCCGGGAACGGACGTGGAGGTTCACGCCCTCCGCTCGATCAATCTCGATTTCGAGCAAGGCGTCTTCACCGCCATCATGGGCGCCAGCGGCAGCGGCAAAAGCACGCTGATGAACACGCTGGGGTGCCTCGATCAGCCGACCAGCGGATCGTACATCCTCGGTGGGCAGGATATTTCGCAATTGCCCGACGACGAGCTGTCGGAAATTCGCAGCCGAAAGATCGGGTTTATTTTCCAGAATTTTAATCTGATCCAGCAGCTCACCGTGCTGGAGAATCTTGAAGTGCCGATGTTCTATCAAGGCGTCCCCCCGGCTGAGCGCCGGAAGCGAGCGATGGCGATCGCCGAGCGCGTCGGCCTAGAGCAGCGGCTCGATCACCGCCCGATGCAACTGTCCGGCGGGCAGCAGCAACGCGTCTGCATCGCCCGGGCGCTGATCAACGACCCGCTCATCCTATTGGCCGACGAACCCACCGGCGCGCTCGACAGCAAGACCGGCCAGCAAATCCTGACGCTGTTCGACGAACTCGTCGCCACCGGGCGAACGATCATCATGGTGACGCACGATCCGTCGGTCGCCCACCGCTGCGAGCGCGTCATCCACATGATGGACGGACGCATACATAAGGACGAACACAACGACCGGCGAAAAGTGGAAGTGGAAGGCGGGCAGTTGTCGGTGAACCCATGACATTCTTCTCCATGACGAGGGGCAAACCTGACAAACCCGAATGACGAAACCCGAAATCCGAAAGAATGACGAATGACGAAATCCGAATGACGAAATTCGGGTGTCAATAGTTTTCGTCATTCGTCATTCGGATTTCGTCATTCATTCGGATTTCGGGTTTCGTCATTCGGGTTTCGAGTTTTGTCATTCGTAATTCCATGCTGACCCGCCTCGCCCCATCCCCTACCGGCGCACTGCATCTCGGCAACGCGCGCACGTTCCTCATCAACTGGCTGATGGCTCGGCAGAACGGGTGGAAGATCGTCTTGCGCATCGAAGACATCGACGGCCCCCGGATCAAAACGTCGGCTGATCAGTTGGCGATTGATGATCTCCACTGGCTGGGAATCGACTGGGACGAAGGGCCGATCTACCAGACCGCTCGGGCGGGCTTGTACCGCGAGGCACTCGATCGGCTGATCGCGGCGGGCGTGGCGTATCCGTGCGTCTGCTCGCGGAAGGAGATCGAACTGGCCGCCAGCGCGCCGCACGCGGAGGATGGGGCGGCCGTTTACCCGGGCACGTGTCGCGGGAAGTTTGCGTCGATCGACGAAGCGCAGGCGATCAGCGGCAAGCCGCCGGCGATTCGGTTTAACGCCGGCGAGCAGACGGTTGATTTCACCGACGCCTTCGCCGGCCGGCAGCGGTTTGAGACGGCGGCGCTTGGCGATTTCGTCATCGCCAAGGCCGACGCCACGCCGGCGTATCAGCTGGCGGTCGTCGTCGACGACGCGGCGATGGGCGTCACCCACGTCGTCCGCGGCGACGACCTGCTCGACTCCACGCCGCGGCAAATCCTGCTCTACCGGGCGCTGGGGCTTGAGGCGATGATCCCGACGTATTATCACTTGCCGCTGGTGATCGGCGCTGACGGCCGGCGGCTCGCCAAGCGGCACGGCGATACCCGGCTGGCAACGTACCGCGCCGCCGGTGTGTCGGCCGACCGGCTGCGGGCGGTCATCGCACGGTGGATCGGCGTGGACGCCGGCGAAACGATCTCGATGGCGGAGTTGCTGGCTGCGTTTAGGCTCGACAATGTATCGCGTGATAAAATCGTCTGGTCACTCTCCGCGGAGCGGAGAGGATAGGCGTGAAACGCGTTACAACGGACGGCGTGAGTGGTCGATCGGCGGAATCAGGGGACGGTGATTTGGTAAACGTCGCTGGTCGAAGGCTAGCGTTTCTCCCCTCACCCCCGCCCTCTCCCCGCTGGGGAGAGGGAGGGAGCGGTTCGGTGGAATAAGTATGAGTGGCAAGCTCGAACAATTCGGTAAGCGCGTGATCAGCGGGGAAACCCGCGGGCCGATCGGGGCGGTGGTGCGCGGGTTGCTACGCGTGGCTGAGCCGGTGTACGCGGGCGTGATGTCGCGCCGCAACGCGGCGTACGATCGCGGCAAAAAACCGACTACGCGCCTCGACCGGCCGACCATCAGCATCGGCAACATCACCTCCGGCGGAACGGGCAAAACGCCGATGGTGCGCTGGCTCGGGCAGCAGTTGATCAACGACGGCATTCGCCCGGCGATCCTGCTGCGCGGGTATCGCGCCACCGACGCCGCCGGCAGCGATGAGCAGGTCATGCTCGAACAGTTTTTAGGCGAGCGTGCGACCGTACAAGCTAATCCCGATCGCATCGCCGGCGCGGCGGCGGCGCTGCAGCGTTCGCCGGACGTCGGGGCGTTTATTCTTGATGACGGGTTTCAACACCGGCGCGTGAAGCGCGATCTGGACATCGTGCTCATCAGCGCGATCGAGCCGTTCGGCTTCGGCCATGTGCTGCCGCGCGGATTGCTTCGCGAGCCGCTCGCGGGGCTGAACCGCGCGAGCGCCATCGTCATCACCCACGCCAAGCAGGTGACCGCTGACCAGCTTACGACGATCAAGGACACGCTACGGAAGCACTACCCCGTCTGCCCGATCTATCACGCCGATCACGTGCCGACCGGGTTCCGCACGCACAAGGCCGGGCCGGGCGAGCGGGTGAACAAGTTCGACGACGCGCTGCGCGATCTGCCGGTGCTGGCCGTCAGCGGGCTGGGCGATCCGCGGGTGTTTCACCATCACCTGCAGTCGATGGGCGCTCGGCCGCTGGAATCGCAGCAGTTCAAGGATCATCACGATTACACCGAGGCGGATCTGAACCACCTTTACGCGCGGGCTGATTCGCTGGGGGCGAAACTGATCGTGACGACGGAAAAGGATTGGGTGAAAATCCAGCGACTCCCCTACCGCACCACCGGCGTGCCGATCTGGCGGCTGGACGTGGTCATCCGCTTCTGGTTCAGCGACGAAGCCATGCTGCTGGAACAAATTCGTGCGGCGATCAGGCATCCGTCGAAAGCTTAGTCGGCCGAACAACGTGATTTGAACTTGAACGCAGTCGGATTTTTACCACAGAGCCACAGAGGATTCAAAGAGAGCACAGAGAAGTTCTTTGTCTTCTCTTTTGTCTTCTCTGTGTTCTCTGTGAATCCTCTGTGGCTCTGTGGTTAGTCTTTTTTCCGCCGGACTCAATACGCTTCGTCAGTAGCGGACCGCGTCGTCGGCTCGGTAGGCGGGACTTGGTTCATGCGGACTTGCCGGGCGATGATCGCGGCAAGGATCGCGCCGCCGACCAATACCAGCGTCAACCTCTTGCCCGATTTGGGCGGCGGGAGTTTGTCGGCCGTGGGAACTTCCATCGCTGCGAGTATAGGGCAACTGCGTGAGCATTGGGAACGTACCCCGCGCCCACGAGCGCGCTAACGACTTGGCGAATCCATAGCACTCTGCAAAATCCGCTTCCTAAAAACGGGCGCAAAAAAAGGCCGCACGGTGGAGGGTTAGAGTC
Source organism: Tepidisphaerales bacterium (assembly GCA_038229715.1). GTDB lineage: Bacteria > Planctomycetota > Phycisphaerae > Tepidisphaerales > Tepidisphaeraceae > JANMES01. The sequence continues at coordinate 24,580 of JBBROD010000058.1, forward strand.
CGTGCGGCCTGGCGGAGGAGGAAACGAGGCTTGTGTGAAGCGGATTGTGGTCAGTCAACCCACGTCACATTGTTTTATTTCGCTGCGTCATTGGGCAGCGTCTCGAATCACAAACTGTTTCCTGCTCCATTAAATTATTCGGATCGCTCTTCCACGATCCGGTCAATTCCGCGAATAGCAGACAGTGAACTCACCCACGACTCACTGCGATGCTGTTCGCACGTTCTTGACGAAAAACAGTATTACAAACCTCGTGCCAAAGAATGTGACCGCGGGATGAAGGTTGATTGAAAAATGTGAATTTTGCCTAAAACCGCCTGCTGACCCAGAAAACTCGGGTTTTTGAGGTGTCAGAAAACTGGATCGATGGTAGATTCGCCGGTCTTGGCCGGGTTCGGCTGGACGATGAGGCGACTCAAGATACGGCATCGCACCCAAAGCTGCTCAACCAGTGTGCAACGCATGACTTTTTCCCGTTCATCTAAGGGACTTACCCGAGACGCCAGCAAGATATATATCTTCTGTTACGGAATCATTTTAACTCTGTTAGTCGTCACTCAGGGTTGCCGGGGAATGCGCACAAAGCAGGCAGGATCAGCCACCTACGACGCATCGCTGCTCCACGCAGTCGATTTGAGCCAACCCGTGCATCCGATTGCCCTGCCCGGCCCGGTCGATCTGTCGGCGGCTAGGAATGAATGGGTGAGTTTCTGCTTGGAAGTCGGAAAGCCAGCCAAAGTGTCCTCGGGGCGGCAACTTCGGGTGACGCCGCTGAAGACGGCGGCAGAGGGTGCGCCGGCCGGGGTGTTTCTGGCGTATCAGGTCGTCGCCATGCCGGTTGACCTCAACCGCGCGAGTTTGGTTCGGTATACTGGCGTTACCAGCGATTTGCCCAGCCAGCCGCGCGCGTTGCTCCCGTTAAGCATCGATAAAGACGGACTGATCGACCTTACCAAACTCCGCCGCGCTGCCTCTGATGAGCCTACGCTGATCTGGTTCGACGTTCGCTTGCCCGAAGGTGTACCCGCGGGGCAGTATTTCAGCCGGTGCGATCTGCTCGACGGCGGCGATGCCCTGGCGACTGTGGATGTTCGCCTGAATCTTTACGACTTCACTTTGCCGGCTGAGCGACATTTGCAGTTCACCAGCGCACTCGACTGGTCGCGACTTGCAACGCTCTATCCCGACCGCTTCGAGACGGTCCGCCCGACGCAGATCAACCGCGACGAGCCGCAGTTCGCCAAAACGGTTCGCACGCTCGATCAACTGGTGGCGCTCGCGCAATCCAACCGCTGCGAAGTATTCATCCCCCGATTGGGCCCGACGGTGAAATGGCCCGGCGGGCAGAAGCCGGACGTTGACTGGGAAGATTTCGTCGGCCTGATCGGTCCGTGGATGAATGGCGATGCGTTTCCTGACCGCGAGGCGATCGGGTTCTGGCCGATCCCCCGGCCGGAACAACTAGCGCGCTACGACCGCCAGAGCCAGCTCGATTACTACACCAACGCCGCCAACCGGTTCGATCAGAACGACTGGCTTGCGCGGTCGGCGGTGCTGCTGGATTCGCCGCGACCCGGCCGGGCCGGGCCGGCGGATAGTATCGAGCTGTCGTCGCTCGCGGCGCAGGTGCTGAACGCCCAGCCGCACGTGCGCGTGGGACTGCCGCTGGAGGACGATCAACTGCTGCTGGCGAATCCGAATCGGCGGACGATGATCGACCCCGCCAAGGCCGGGCGATTACTCTCCAGCGTGCCGGGGTTGGTATTCGCTCCGCCGATCGTGAACTGGCCGGACAACACGCCGCGGCCGCGACATTGGCTGCGGACGGACTTGCCCGGGCTCGTCCCGCACGCCGGCGCGGGCGCTGACGAGCGCGACGTGCGGTTGTTCGCGTGGCTCGCGTACCTGCGCAGCGCGGACCTGGTGATGTGCGGCCCGTCGCTCCCGCAGACCAGCGATGCCCGCGAGTCGGCCGACCCGGACGATCTCACCTGGTTCTACCCCGGCGAATGGTTCGGACTCGATCAGCCCGTGCCGACTCTGCAGCTCAAATGGCTCCGTCGGGCCGAGCAGGATTACGAGTACCTGCTGGTGGCCAAATCGCGAGGCGACCGCGTCGGCCCGCTGCTGACCGCCCGGGCAATCACCAAGCCGGTGCAAATCCTCAACAGCCAGTCGCCCGATCCGGTGTACTCGATGATGAGCGGCACGGTCGACCCGATCGCGTGGGAGGAAGTGAAAGATTTGCTCGCCAAGCGCATCGTGCTCCGCACGCCGGGCAAACCGATCGATCCGCAGCAGGAACGGCAGATAGATCTGCAAAGCCTGCGCTGGCTGGAGCCGCAGGATCGGCAGTATCAACTGGCGCGGTCGTCGCAGTTCGTGGTCGATACGCTGTCGCCGGATACGGTGGACGTGAAGATCGGGCTCGACATCTACAACGACTCCGACGACACGCCGGGCGCGAACAGCGTCGGCTGGACCAAAGTGCCCGAAGCCTGGACGTTTAAGCCGCAGGCGCTGGCGCTGCCTTCGCTCGGGCGGTTTGAAGTGAATCGCACGACGCTGGATGCGCAAGTCCGGCTAAGCCGGCTGAGCACCAACCCCGGCGGCAACTCGCCCACGCCGCTGGAATGGAACTTCACCAACGGCTACACGCACAAGAGTTACGATATGCGTGCGATGCTGCCGGTCGCGCCGTCGGACCGCAGGCAAAGTCCGCTGAAGATCGACGGCTCGCTCGACGACTGGGACGCTGCCGACGCGATCCAGAACGGGCCGATGACGCGGTTCATGTCGCGCCCCGCGCTGCAGCGTCAGCGTTTAGAACCCGCGACCCACCCAACAAGCCTGTATACCGCGTGGGCCGACGATCACCTGTACGTCGCGTTTCGGCTGCAGGGCGTAACCGCGCCGCAGTTCTTCGCGACGCAGAATTTCGTCAACTACCAGGACCGCCGGGCTTGGGGCGAGGACTTGTGCGAGCTGCTCATCCAACCGCAATACAGCGACAACTCGCTCGGGCCGGTGATGCATATCGTCTGCAAGACGACGGAGATGTGGGTGGAAAAGAAGCTGAACCCGAGGCTGTTCGCCGATCCGTGGCAGCCGATCGAAGGATTAGCGATCCGCTACGGCCGCAGCGTCGACGGCGGCGTGTGGCGCGGGGAACTTGCGATCCCGTGGAAGGCGATGCTCGACGAAAAGAAGGACCGCCCGACCGTCCTGCGGTTCAACGCCACGCATCACGTCGGCGCGACCGGCGAAAGCGCCAGCTGGGCCGGGCCGATCGACTTCGGACGCGACGAATCGTTTATGGGATTGCTGTACCTGCGCGATTTAGACGCCAGCTTCGCACCCAAGCCTCGTCAGCCGTGGGTGACGGAAGGGAAGTGATTCTGGTCCCCTCGCCCGTGGCTACACGGGCGAGGGAGAATGGTTACTTTTCTTCCAGAATTTTACCGTTGGCGTCCATTTCGATCTCGTGCTCTTTGCCTTTATCGTTGTAGGTGATGTCGTAATGGATTTCGCCGTCGTCGGAATCTTTTTCGATCTTGGTGATCTTGGCGCTCGGATACGCCTTTTCAAACGACGCCAAAACCACCGGCGGCGCGTCGGCCGGGGCGATGGTGACTTCTTTTTCGTCGTGATGCATCATCGAACAGCCGGCCAGCATGGCGGTACCCAGCACAGTAGAAAGCAGTAAACGGTTCATGGCTTCTCCATTGGATTGAATCGGACTCAGGACTTATACGGTTTATCCCTGAATCTCGTGCGTGATCCATTGCGTGTGGGTGATTGAGGCGAGGGTGGCTTCGTCGAGTCTGTTCCAGCTGGTTTGGCAGTGGTCGAACAGGTCATCGTAACTTTTGTAGATGCGGTTG
>JBBROD010000059.1:0-26390 GCA_038229715.1 Tepidisphaerales bacterium
CCCACGCAGTTGCTCGATCCCAATCGTCCGATCCTTGGCGGCCTTCTTGCTCACGACCCGCTACTATGCGCAGGAGAATTAAAAAGCGCAAGGGCGCAAGAATCCGCAATGCGCAAACGCCGTGCCGAACGGGATTGGGACATCACCAATAAATAATTGGTCATGTCCCCTTGTCAACTTCTGTGACGTCCGTCGTCCCTCACGCGTTTACCGTGGATCGAGCTCGGCGATCGGGGCGGGGATGGAATAGGTTTGGCCGGCGATGACTTTGTCGGCGTCCCGCTTCAGCGACGGGTTGCTATTGATGATGGCGTCGCGGGCGGCGGGGGTGTCGCTGCCGAGCAGTGCGATGGCCATGCTGGTGACGGTGTCGCCGGGCTTTGCGGTGTAGGTGAGGGTTTTGGCGACGACGGGCTTGATCATCTGATCCGCTTCAGGTTGGACGGCGGGACGCACGTCGGTCTTGACGACCACGGGCGCGGCGGACAGGCCGTCCTCTGTGACGGGGATCGTGTATTTCTTTCCTGCAACCACGTGGTCAGGATCGGTTTTCAGCGACGGGTTGGCGTTGGTGATCGTGTCCTGGTGGGCCTGATCCTGACTGCCTAAAAACGCGCCGGCCATGTTCGTTACGGTATCGCCGGGCTTGGCGGTGTAATGCAGTACGCTGGGCGCGTCGGCTGGCGCAGCAGCGGGCGGGGTGGGTTCGATCGCCGTCGCGGCGGGTGCGATGACGGCGGCGGGCGCTTCAACGGTCGCGGCGGGCGTCGCATCAACAGCCGCGGCGGGCGGCTTGGGAGACGTCGCGTCGGTCGGCAAGTTAGCGGCGGCGGGAATGATGTAGGTTTGGCCAGCAACAAGCTTGTCCGGGTCGGCCTTTAGCGATGGATTGGCGTTCACAATCGCGTCGACGTAAGTCTTGGTCTCTTTATTGCGCAGCCCGCTCGCCAGGCCGCTCACCGTTTCTCCCGCGACGGCGGTGTGCATGACGGCAGCGTCCGTGCTGATCGCAGGGGTTTGCTCCGCGGGAACGTCCGTCGCGATCGGCAGCACGGCCGTCGGCTGGGCAGCCGGTGTGGCTTCCAGCAAAGGCGCTAAGGGGGCTATGTTGCTCATCGTGGTGCCCGGCGGGAGGTTGACAACGATGGTGCGCGTGGTGTCGCGCCAATTCTGGATGACCATCATCCCCAGCCCGGCCATGGTGATCAGGAGTGTGCAGGCGGCTAATTTAACGCGATGTTTCATGATGAGCCTTTCAAACGGCGCGGGTCAATCGTTTCGAGGGCCCGGTCAAAAGAAGGGGCAACGTCCGAGAAGATCGCCAGTGTCATTCAACTCATCGACGGAAAGCGCGCGGCGGCGATACGTATTCTCGATTGCGGCGGGGAATGGGGTGTATCGTGGTAACAAAACAAGCGGCCAAGATTGCTTTGGAGTACCTCAGGATAACGTTAACAGGTCAATACCACGTTACGACTGTAAAATACGTTGTGCTAGCTGTTGAGGTCTTCGGCGCTCACCGTTCGCTGGCCGCCTTTTTTCCGCTCGGCGGGGACGATGGTCGGTGCTTTTTCGCCGGCGCGTTCCATGTGATCGAGCAGGAGTTTGCGCATGCGATCGACCACCGCCGCGTGAGCACCGCTTTGGATCAGATTCGTCAGTTCGTACGGATCGCATTCCAAATCGTAAAGAAAATCCTCCCGGAATGATTCGGCCCACGGCCGATCGCCGACTTCAGCCGTCACGGAGTATTTCCAGCGGTGCGTCCGAACGGCTCGCCCGGTTTGCGATTCGCTGATCTGCACGAACACGCTGTCCGGCCATTCGTCGGTTTCGCGCCGAACCAGCGGCCCGACCGGGTGACCGTCGTAGCAGTCCGGCACGGGAATGCCAGCGGCTTCCAGCAAAGTGGGCGGCAGGTCGATCAGGCTGACCAGTTCTTGAACCTCCCCGCCGCGCTGAAAACCGGGGCCGGTGATCACGCCCGGCACGCGGATCGACGAGTCGTGGCACGATCGCTTGTATTCCCCGTTGCGGGTTTTGAAATGGCAGCCGTGATCGGAGGTGAAGACGATGATGGTGTTTTCCAACTCGCCGGTGCTGTGCAGCGAATCGACCAGGCGCCCGTACGCTTCGTCCAGCCGCTTGATCATCCCCCAGTAGCCGGCCAAGTGGCGCGGCGCGCTGCCGACCAACGCGGTTAAATCCGGAGGCGACCATCGCCCGGTGTACCGCTCGCGATACCCCAGCGGCGGCGGGAAATCGTCCAAATGATTCTGGTGATGCGGCTCAATGTACGACAGGAACAAGAAAAACGGCTTCTCGCGCGGCTCGTTGATCCACCGAATCGCCGCGTCGGTCATGGCGTCCACGCGATAGCCGGGAAGATCGACCGGCTGGCTGTTCTTGTCCCACAGCCGGGTGTGATACGCATCGGAGGTGTGTTCCAGCGTGTCCGACGCCAGCCAATACTGATACCCGCCGCGATCTTCGGGAACGACCGGGCCGGTGGTCGTCGTCTTACTTGTGTCCGCCAAATGCCATTTGCCGATGTAGCCGGTGTCGTACCCGTTTCGCGAAAACAGTTCGCCCAGGTTGGAATCCGAACGAGGCAGGGGAATGTTATTTCGGAAGCAGCCGGTGCGGGTCGCGAACATCCCGCTTTGCAAACACGACCGGGCCGGCCCGCACACGGGCTGGCAGGTGAACATGTTCTTCAGGAACGTCCCCTGCCGCGCCATGCGGTCGAGATTGGGCGTGATATCCAGCGGACAACCGTGCAGGCCCATCGAATCCCAGCGTTGCTGATCGGTGAAGAAAAAAATGATGTTGGGACGAGGATTCATTGATCGCTCTTTCCTGGTGAGGTTCTATCGGAATAACGCCAGTGAAGGATACCGCTATTCGAGCATTGAGGAAAACCCGATGCGCCCTGCTTCAATTCATTCATCCCCGCCGAATGACGTCGATCTTGTTCATCACATCAGCAGGAAGCGGCTTAGTATTTGGGGCGGATGACAGGAATTCGTTGAGGTGCGAAAGATCACCCGTGCCGCCGATGGTGGTCACCAAGCACGGCTCGCTCTTGGCGTAACGCAGGCAGAACTCGGTCCAACTGCCGCTGCCGATCTCTCGCGATAGAGAGGTCATCCGCTCGGCCTTAACGACATTCGGGTCAGTTGGGGTTTCGGTCCGGCGTTTTTCCAAGCGCGCCGGATCGCCCGCCGCGCCGGCCAAGGTGCGCAGCGCCCAAAGCGGCGTGCGGTCGCGTTGCAGATACGACCACATCGCGTCGTCGACATCACGCTGCAGCGGATTGAGGTACAGCACGAAGCCATCAAATTTTTTCGCGATCGGCAGAAACGCCGGCGACGATTCGCGATCCACCTGCGGACAAAACTGCGCCACCTTCCCCTCGCGACGGAGGGAATCGCACGCCTCGGCGATCGGGCCGCCGCGGGCGAAGTCGTCGGTCACCGGCTTGTAGCCGCCGCTCTCGGTGAAGACCAGCTGCGCGACGTCGATGTGATCGATGTTGAGCCGGCCGAGCGCGTCCTCGACTTCAAACCGCAGCAATCTTGGCGTGCCGCAGCGGATTTTGATGATCGTCGGAGGCACTTGATGGCGGGCTTCGTCAAACGCCATCCGCAGCACCATGTAAGTGAATCCGCGGTTGTAGGTCGGGCTGGAATGGAACCACACGCCGGCGTCCATGGCGGTACGGGCGACGCGGATGTGCTCGTTCAGATGCAAAAGGTTGTTGCCCAGCGACATGGACCCGAAAGTGAAAAACGTGGTCGGCGGAAGGGTGCGTTGGCTCATGGCGGTCAGTCTAACCGGCGGCTTCGTGCAGGTCCTGCCGATTCCGCGGGGCTTGAACCGGACGGCCGGTCACAGTGCTGGCCGGTCGACGTGATTGCGGAGCAGCCGAGAAATATGAGCCGAAACGTCACCGACAGGCTTTGGCGGGGCTGGATCGGGGTTTATATCGGTCCCAAACTGTCCAGCCGGTCCATGTACCCCCTACGTTGCAAGTTTGATCGGCGCTCGTTCGGGGCAGACGGGTGAAACCTGCAATCTTTCGTGGACTTTCACAGCCGTTTCGGTATCATTGCCGCCGGTCGGTACGCTTTCGTGATCGAGATTCAGGTGACAGGTTCGTTTCTGCCCCAATCCTCCTTCCCCCTTGCATCCCTACCTTTTGGGCCAAAGGTTGGCCTCTTTTCTTGAGACCTGAAAAGTAAAACGACGGGTCCGCATGCCCAACTCATTAGGAGAGACCATGGGTAAGAAGTTGTATGTTGGAAATTTGAGCTACAACGTTGATAGCTCGGAACTGGAAACGATGTTCAGCGCGCACGGAACGGTGCAGAGCGCGGAGATCATCTCGGATCGCGAAACCGGCCGAAGCAAAGGCTTCGGGTTCGTTGAAATGGGCACGGACGAAGAGGCGCAAGCCGCTATCGCCGCCCTCAACGGGCAGGACAACAGCGGTCGCGCTCTCACCGTCAACGAAGCTAAGCCTAAAGAACCCCGTTCGGGCGGCTTCGGTGGTGGCGGTGGTGGTGGCGGCGGTCGCAGCAGTGGCGGCGGCGGTGGCTACGGTGGTGGCGGCGGCGGTGGTGGTGGCCGCGGCGGCTTCGGTGGCGGCGGCGGCGGTCGTGGCGGCAGCAGCGGTGGTGGTGGCGGCGGCGGTGGCCGCGGTCGCTACTAAGCCTTACTGACTCATTCAGGCGCGGACCGCAGACATGCGGTCCGCGCTTTTTTCGATCGCCTCACGTCACGCCAACCGCTGAGCGGCCGGGTTCGACTGAATTTCGACCGAATCCGGTCATCTATCGGCTGGCGTGACGCGAGGCAGAGCTTTCCGAGACGTCGAGGACTATAATCCACGCAGGAGTACGTTTGATGAAAGTGCAGGAATCCTCACCGGCGTCTAAAAAAATCACCATCCCTTCGCTTCCCCCGCTGCTCGACCATGCCGCCATGCTGGCCAAGTTCAGCCCGAAGGATCGCGACGGATTCGAACGACAAAACACCGCGAACCTCACCAAAGGCGGCGAACCGCTCGTCGCGATGTGGAAAGATTTCGCGGCGATGTTCATGACCCTCGCCAACCGCCCGGCCAAGCTGACTGGCGTAAACACCGCGCAATTTTTCATCCCCGACGGCAAGCACCGCAAGCAGGTCTTCGCCATGCACGTACAGGATGACGGCCAGCTCAGCGTCTTTCTGCCGAACGTGCTCGACGACGCCTACACCGTGGGATTGATCCTCAAACCCGCACGCCCGCCGGAAGACAACCAGTTCGTGCTATCGGACTCTAAGGATAAGATTCAGATCGAACTGCTCGACCGCGACACGCTCAATCCGCAGTTCTACTACAAAGACATGACCGGCTGGAACCGCAAGGCCATCTCTGTCACCGTCCCCCCGACCGCCACACCGGCCCAGAAAAAGGCGATCGAAAAGTTCGCCGCCTTGGCCAGCCGGGCTTGGCCGCTCGATGCAGTCTAGGAAGAATTTAGCCGCAGATGAACGCAGATAAACGCAGATCAGAGAAAGGCAAAATGCTTATTTCTGATCTGCGTTTATCTGCGTTCATCTGCGGCTCATTTTTCTGCTTACTTCCCCTGTACCGGCATGCCGGCGATGCTCATCTGGCGGTCGAATTCAAGCTTGAGTTTGAAATCGACGACCGACGCCTTGGTGTCGATCGCCTGCGCGGGAACTTGCAGTTCCCAGCGGAGGATGCCTTTTTTCCGATCACGCTGCAGATAGCTCGCGTCTGTGCTGAGTGCGACAGAGGTGCTTTCGATCGTCGTCTTGATGTCGTTGTCCTTGCTGGTGGGCATGCGATCGGTCAGGCGAACCGTCGCGGGCTTCGCGCCGAAGTTTTCGATCGTCAGATGGTAGTTGAAGTTCAACACCTTGTTGCCGGCCTGCACGGTTTCGGTCTTCTCGACCAGTTCGCGGGTTGCCCGGAGCGAGGAATCGATTCCGAAGCCGACATTGAACGTTTCGCCAATCGCCACCGTCGGCACTTGCCCGCCGCCGACGAATTGGCCGTTCAGGTAAGACGCCACAGGGCCGGCCAGCAGAACCATCTTGCCGCCGTTGGTGAGGGTCGCCTGATCGTAGACGTAACTGCTGAGCACCGGAGCGGCGAGCTTATAGAACTCCGAGGGCATTTGCATCGTCGCGACTTGGATGAGTTGCATGTCCTGCCGTGAGGGGAGTGACGTGCGGTTGGCCAGTTGGTAGGTGACGCTGACGGTTTCATCCTGCATCGCCTGCTTGGCGTCGCGGCGTTGCCAATCCTTGGCTTGGAATTCCAATACCTGCATCCGTCCTGCGACATCGTTCAGGCCCCTGTCCGCATCCAGCTGCGCCGCCTGTCCGCCGGCTCCGTTACCGGTGATCGCTCCGTTGATGCTCATGTTGCCGAACTTGTTATCGGCGTTACGACGTGTGTTGTACTCTTCCTTTTGCTCCTCAAGCTGTCTTTTGCTCTTTAGATAGCCGGCGGCCGATGCGGGAACGGCGGCGCCGCTGGCGAGCGCTACTTCCAGCGACTCCAGCGCCGGCGCCATCGCCACCAGCGAAGGCGTCGCGGTGCTGAGGGTCATCTGCACGTCGCCCCAGTCTTCGCCGGACTGCTGCTGGACGGAAGCGTTGTACTCCAGCGTGGCCTGCTTAGCGCCTGCCTCGGCGCGAACGTTGTAGCTGGGAAACCAGTTGGCGTTGTTCACCAGGTAACGTAGGCGAAGCTTGCCGCCCTTCTCGGGGATACTGGCGAACACCACCGCCTCGCGGACGGTGCGCCCCGACGTGCCGGTCAGCTCATTCCGCTGGCGTTGCAGGATGACGAGCCTCTCACCCAGATCGCGGCCGGCTTTACTGAGCTTCAACTCCTCGTCGGCAATCTTGGTTCGTTGCTCGAATTGGTAAGTGGTGAGATTCTTCAAAGTCTCGGCGTTCAGCACGCCCTTGGATAGTTCGACTTGAGCAGTCGGTGCAACAAACGTCGACAGGCGATCGAGATATGTCTTCTGCTCCGCCAACGTCTGCAAAGTTCGGGTGTTGGCGGCCTGTTCATCCTGCACGCCGCGGATTTGCTCGTCGAGCTTGCGGACTTCCTCCCGCACGTCCTGCGACACCGCCCGCTCGCGATACAGCACCGAGCGAACCTCGGTCCCATCGGCCGACTCGGCGAACAGGCTGCCTGGGACGACTTGGACGGGCAGATCGGTCACCACAATCTCCCGCAACCCGCCGGGCGCGGGCAACTCGACCACGCGGGCGACCAGCGCCTGCCCGCGATAGACGGTGACCGAGTCGATCTTTCCAGATAGCTGCAGGCTTTTTGCAGCATCCGCCGCACACGCCATTGAAGTAAACAGGGCCGCAGTCACGATCCATGACAGGCAATAGCGCATAAATCCCTCGTAAGGTTGGTTTGCCGGAACAGTTCGCTTGGACGCCCTCGAGGCAGGAAAGTTCCCGGCGAATCAGGGCCCGCCGTAGCAGCTATAGGAATCGCCCCGATGACCTCGCTTGGAAGCGGTCGCTACCTTTTTCGCCATGATGCTGAGCGACAAGAAAAACCCGATCGAACTGGCGTTGTTTGCTCCATATAACGAAGTCGTCGAAATCCTGGCGGATTTCACCGACTGGGTCCCCAAACCCATGTCCAAGGGAATCGACGGCTGGTGGCGACTTACCGCTCAATTGCCTGACGGCGATTACCTCTATCGCTTCCGCGTGAAATCCCTGAGCTATTTCTGCGCCGGCGAAATGAAGGACGTGTTTGACCCGTATGCATTCCAGATCACCAAGGACGAGTACGAAAACGCGATCCTCAAAATCCGCCGAGGCAAACGCGCGTTAACCGAATACCAATGGAAACACGACGACGTTCCCCTGCCGGTGAATCACGATTTGGTCATCTACGAACTTTTGGTAGGCGATTTTGTGCGCGACGGGGATCGCAAAGGCACGTTCAAGGACGTGACCCAACGGCTGGACTACCTGCGGGATTTGGGGATCAACTGCATCGAACTATTGCCCATCAAGGAATTCCCCGGCGACGGCTGGGGGTACAGCCTGCGGAGCTTATTCGCGGTCGAGAACAGCTACGGCACGCCGGACGATTTGTGCGAGTTGATCGACGAAGCGCACGCCCGCGGGATACGCATCGTGCTCGACGGCGTGTTCAACCACGCGGATTCCGAATCCCCGTTGACGAAGATCGATTACCAGTATTGGTATTACGAGAAAAACCCCGATCCGCCGGAACTCCAATGGGGGCCCAAATTTGATTTCGGGAAGTACGACGAAAACCTGAAGCTGTTCCCGGCCCGCAAGTATGTGATCGAGTCGATCGAATACTGGGTGCAGAATTTCCACATCGACGGTATTCGCTTTGACGCGACGCGAGCCATCAACAGTTTTGATGTGCTGCGCGCATTGACCGACGCGGCGTTTAAGAAAGTTGACGGCAGAAAGCCGTTCTTCACCGTGGCCGAGCACGTTGCCGAAGACCCGGCCATCACGGGTTACCCCAAGGGCCCGATGGTCGCGGCGTGGCATTTTTCACTGGCGGCCCACCTGCGCGCGGAGTTGATCGACAAGCCAAACGACGGCGAAAAGCCCGAAGACCTCGACGGCCTGCTGAACAAACTCGACCCCGCCAAGAACGGCTACGGCACCGGCGAGCACTACGTCAATTACATCACCAGTCACGACCAGGACCGGATCATGCATCAGCTGTCGTCGCAGAACCAGATCTTCGACGAAGCCGCCTTCCGGCGCGTGAAGTTGGGGCTCAGCCTTCTGGCGACGATCCCCGGCATGCCCATGATCTGGATGGGCCAGGAATTCGGCTTCAGCTCCGACAAGAGCCTGGACCCTCGCCCGCTGGAGTGGTCGCTGCTGGAGCAGGACAACAACAAGGGGTTGCTCGAACATGTCAAAGCAGTGTTCAAGCTGCGCCGCGAAACCAACGCCCTGCGGAACGATTCATTCGAAGTGGTGTGGCAGGACAACGCCCGCCGCTGCTTCGCGTTCAAGCGATGGAACGACGACGGAAACGTCGTGGTGGTGGCCGTTAACCTGCGTGACCAGGACGCGGGAGAGTTCGTCATCGAAGGTCACTCGCTGGAAGACGGGACGTGGCACGAATACAGCAACAACTACGATGTAACGGTGCAAGGCGGCGTGCTGAAAGGATCGCTGGGCAAGAGTGAGGTGAAGACGTTCGTAAAGAAATGATCAGGTCGAGATACAAACGTAGGGGAGGCACCATGCCTCCCCTCGCTTCGTGGAGTAAAACCAACGGTTAGCCGCCATTGTTGTTCCCGCTGTTGCCGTTCCCGCTGTTGCCGTTCCCGCTGTTACCGTTACCGCTGTTACCGTTACCGTTGCCGCTGTTGCCGTTCCCGCTGTTACCGTTACCGTTGCCGCTGTTGCCGTTGCCGCTGTTACTGTTACCGTTGCCGCTGTTGCCGTTGCCGCTGTTACCGTTGCCGTTGCCGTTGCCGCTGTTACCGTTGCCGCTGGTGTTGCCGGTGTTGCCCGTTCCGGTCGTGGTCGTGCCGGTACCGGTGGTGGTCGTGCTCGCCACGACTGCTCCCGGATCGATCACGCCCAAGACGCTGTCAAAGCGGTTCTTCGGGAAGCCGAGCGGCGTCGTTGCATCATTGGTGGCGATCGTCGTTCCTTGGCGGGTGTAGACGTTATCTCCGTTGATGCCTGCGAACACCGTACTACGGAATTCCACGCGCCCGTCGGCGTAGAGCACATTTTGCCCCGCCTTCTTGTGGTTGCGGCTGTTGCCGATGCGCTGATCCTTCGTCGGCGACGTCTTCGTGGGGAACGTCACATCATCGCTGGTGCTGGTCGAACCGCAGTTGATGTCCGCCGCAAGGGCGAAATCGACCGGGTGGATGGCGTTCCACTTATACCCCGCCTGTGCAGCGGGCGCGTCCGGGTACGGGCACTCGATGCTGTAGCTGAGATTACTGGAAGCGGTAAAGTTCGACCGCTTGGTGGCCGTAGAGCCGGACAATTTGTCGGCCTCCATTACTGAACTGGGGCAGATAAAGACTTTCGTCGGAGCCCGCAGCGCGCGTGGAAGCATGAAAAACGCGGCCGTCATGTCGTTGGCTAGGACGTTTCCAGTCACAAACGGATCGGTATCGGTCGCACCTGTGAAATACTGAGGCGTTGCCCCGACGGTGTACTTGGTCCGAGGATAGTTGCCGCGGTTTACCTGTGAGTACTCGGACATCAGCAGTCCGATCTGACGCAGATTGGAAGCGCAAGCCACCCGATTGGAGCTCTCTCTCGCTTTGCCAATGATGGGAAGTAAAATGGCTATTAAAGTTGCAATAATCGAAATAACGACCATCAATTCGGGGAGACTGAACCCGATAATTTTATTCCGTAGCGCCTGCTGCATTTTCTCTCCCTGAAAAACCCTAAGCTTCGCCCAACGCCACCGTAAATCTAATAAACGGGCGACATCGTCGACCCACTTCGCAACGGATGGAGCTTGAGCCATCGACTACGTTTAGAAATGCGCTCGAACCACCACGCTGACAACTTTATTGCCGTCTCAAAACCATCTCGTATAACGAGGTGGTTCGATCAGATTTTTAAGTTCCGTAAAGGTGGCCTACGAAAGACATGGAAGCCGACTGGCCATCTTCGCCCCGAAACATGTGTCATTCACATCAATACAATAGACATCGTAAATCGTTGGGAAGCAAATATAAAAATGCTGAAAAACAGCCCCGAGAACCCGCCTTTCGGTGCAACTCTGCTTCCCTGAAAACGCTAACCTATTCTACGAATGGCAGTTAGGCAAATCACATCGTATTCATGCTGATTTTGGTGTGCTTTATGAGTGATAATTCAGGGTAGATATGCCGTTTAATCTCTCCGCGCGATGAACATTGCTTCCAGAACTGCCGATGAATTGATACGGCGCGCATTTTATCCTTCTGGACACAGTCGTTTTTCAATTCGATCGACGCTCTCTATGCCAATCGCAATCGATCCATCCCACAACAGGACGCGGCTAGGCGATCTGTTCGGCATCGACCTTCGCTCGTTGGCGGCGATGCGGATCGGCTTGGGTCTCATAATCCTTGCAGACCTGGCCAACCGCCTTCCGAATCTCACGGCCCACTACACCGACCAAGGCGTTCTTCCACGATGGGCGTTGCTCGAGCGGTTCGCCAATTCTTACAACATCAGCATCCATCTGATCAGCGGCATGGCGTGGGTACAGGCGATCCTATTTGTCGTGGCGGGGTTGTTCGCTGCCTGCATGATCGCAGGTTACCGGACCCGGCTAATGGCCGCCCTCTCGTGGTACATGCTGATCTCTCTGCACGCCCGAAACGGAATGATTCTCGACGCCGGCGACGTGCTTTTTCGGATGCTGCTGTTCTGGTCGATGTTTCTCCCCACGGAGGCAAGATGGTCGCTCGACGCAGCCATGGGCAAAATCCAACCCGGACCCAACCAGATGCTGTCCGTTGCATCGTTCGCGTTGCTCCTGCAGTTGGCAATGGTGTATCTGTTCTCCGCATTATTCAAAACCGATCCCGTCTGGCACGACGGCACGGCGATCTTCTACGCGCTGCAGATCAACCAGTTTGCTACCCCGCTGGGGCATTGGATGCTTCAATTCCCACATCTGCTGCGGGTAGCCTCTTTCGGGATTTGGTGGCTTGAACTGCTCGGGCCGATCGTCGTCTTTTTGCCGATTTTCACTTGGCGCATTCGCGTAATTGCGGTCGCGACCTTCTGGCTGCTTCACGCAGGGATGGGCCTCGGGTTGGAATTGGGGCACTTCCCTTACATCTGCGGCATGGCGTGGCTTGCATATCTACCTGGCGAGTTCTGGGAACTGGCGAAGGTGAGTCGGCTGCTCGCTTCAATGCACCGGCGACTCCATTCGATTGCAAGGAGGCTCCGGCCACGGATCGAACAACTATATGTATTCTGGCCGGTGCGGTCATCGCCGGCGTCGCCTTCTTTGCTCAATCATATGATCGCTTTGTTTTTCCTGGTCTATGTGATCCTGTGGAACCTACGCGGTTACGACCCGCAGAACTATGGCCGCTACTTTCCCCACCAGCTGGAATGGGTGACGGGCCTGACCTGGGTGGATCAGAAGTGGAACATGTTCTCGCCACGTCCGATGAGCGACGACGGGTGGTACGTCATCCCCGGCAAAATGCTGAACGGGCAGGAAGTCGACCTATTCACCGGCGGCAAGCCCGTCAGTTGGGATCGACCGCCGTGCGTGTCAACTACATTTCCCGATACGCGATGGCGGAAGTACATGCTGAATCTCTGGTCGGCCGACAACTCAGCGCATCGACTATGGTATGCCCGCTATCTCACTCGCTGCTGGAATGATACGCACGAAGGGGGCGAGCAGATGGAGTCTTTCGAGATCGACTTCATGCTTCAACCCACCACTGCCGACGGCGTGCGTCAGCCGCCGGACAAGCGGGTGCTTTGGCAGCACAACTGCTTCCGCTGAAAGCCTCACCTGACGGTGACCACCGCGAAGGCGTATCTGACTACACCTCAATCGCAATGACTTGGTTTGGAGTGCGACTCTGAAAATCGGGGCGATTCGCGATTGACTTATTGTGACCGGTTACGCCCATTTCGCTGCCTTGCGTTGCGGAGGGAACTTACGGTTCGCGTCAACAAAACTTCGGACTGGAAATTCTTCTTTCCCCCCGAGACAACGGTTACATCCATATAACCTACTATAATTTATAACTTTACAAAATGAGATTCCTATGAGGACACAATTCCTGCCGCTAAATCCGCGCATGGGTAACAATCCTATCGAAAATTTCGCATGCGATATCCGTAACGACTCGATACAATAGGCATGGCTGCTCATGTAGTCAGACGTGCGCCAGTAACACTTCTTCTCGGGAAAAACATGTCACTCGCCGAGTTTTTCGCCTCGCCGACATTGGACCCACAAATCTTTACGTTCGTTTCCCACGAAGTGATTTACGAACCGCACAGCCTTGCGACGCAAATCTACTACATCCGTAGCGGTGAAGTGCGCACCATGCAGGTCAGCGATCAAGGCGACGGCCGGCTGCTGGAGATTCTTGGTCCGGGGGACTGGTTTAATCCTGCCGCGTTTTCCGCGAAGCAGACTTGCGGGCACCGCGCGGTCGCAGCCGGAAAGTCGACTATCATTCGCGTGCCGGCCGACCGAGTGCTGGCCGAGTTGACCCGCAACGCCCCCGCCGCCGGTATTCTGCTTAAACAGTTCGCTGAGCGTCTGCAGTCGGCCCGCGAAGACGCAGCCAGCCTGGTTTTTTGCGACTGCAATGCGCGCCTTATCCGCACACTGCTACAACTGAGCCAGACCGTCGCCGCCACGCCGCGGGTGGACGGCGTGGAGTTGCGGATCACGCATTTGCAGCTCGCCCAGGCGGTCGGCGCGGCGCGTGAAACGGTCAGCCTGGCGCTGACCGACCTCCGCAAGCAGAATCTGATCCGCACCGGCCGCAACAAGCTGTACTTCGATCCGCAAGTCCTTCGCGACCTACAGCAAATCTGCAAAACCCCGGCTGTCTCACAAATGACGGCGACCCAATAAGGCTTTTAAGTTCAACTTTATCTCCGCGCGCACGTCGTCTGAAAGAGACTCACGCCCGTGGCGCTTTGTTCATTCGAGACAGAAACAGAAACTACGCCACCAGCGCTCCCGGAAGATTAGACAGATCCCGCACGATGCGGTTGCGTCCCTGCTCTTTAGCGCGGTAGAGCGCCTTGTCGGCTTGGGCGACGAGTTGGTCCGCGTGAGGGGGCACACCGCCGACCAGGCTGCTGATGCCGATCGACATCGTCACGCCCAGATCGCGGCTCAGGATCTTGGAAGATTCAGTCTTAAACTGCTCGCGAATACGGTCCGCCACTTGGTACGCCTGCTCGACATCCGCATGCGGCAGGAGCAGCACGAACTCATCGCCCCCGTACCGCGCGGCCACGTCGCTGCGGCGCATGGCGCCGTTGATCACCTTGCCGGCCGTCACCAGCAGTTGATCGCCGACCTGATGGCCGAACGAATCGTTGAGCTGCTTGTAGCCGTCGAGGTCGATCATCACGCAGGACAGGTCCTTATCGTGCCGCTGCGCCTCGGCGAACATCTGGTCGATCACCTTGCTGAAATGCCGGCGGTTGTAAAGCTCCGTCAGCGGATCGGTGGCGGCCATCTGCTCGACGCGTTCGAGCGACTGTTCGAGCTGTGTGTTTTTGTCGCGCACTTCACGCAGCGCCTGCTGAAGCTCGGCCTGTAGCCGCTGATTTTCCCGCTTAATCCGGCCGACGGTCAGGTTCTTCTGGATCACCAGCGGGATAGTGAACAGGTAGTCGCCGAACTTGACGACATAGTCCGTCGCCCCGCGGTTGATCGCGTCGGCAGCGGTCTGGCCGACGTTTTCGCCGGTGACCATGATGACCGGCGTGTCACAGCGCTGACGAATGTCCTCCAGCATCTGCATTCCCGTCGCGTCGGGCAAATTGTAGTCGCTGAGGATCAGATCGAATTTTCCAAATTCCTGCTGCAGCGCCTCGGCCCGGCTTCCCACGCCCAGCGTGGTGCCTTCGCCGAAGTAGTCTTCCAACGTCTCGCAAATGAGTTCGCGCTGGTCCGCATCGTCCTCGATAATGAGCAAGGTTAGCTTATCCACGTTCCACCCTTCCTGGCCGACCGGGGTACGTCGAATCGATCGGCTACGATGATCTACGATACGTTCACTCATGTTGCCAACCTCTCAAGTCCGGTTTCCGAAGTATCGTTTATGCCGTCTATGACGCTCTGAGACTGCACCGTCGGCACGTGTTGCCCGGCGATCGTGAAGCGGAACACACTTCCCTTGCCCGGCGTGCTCTCAACCCAGATGCGCCCGTGATACGTCTCGACAATGCTTTTGACGTTCGCCAGACCCACGCCTTTACCGATGACCTGCGTAGCGTGGGCGTTTTTCCCGCGGCGGAAAATATGAAACACGTGGCCGATGTCTTCGGCGTCAATCCCCTGGCCGGTGTCGCGCACGTAAAACTCCGCAGCCCGGGTTCCCACCGCCGCGCCGATGCGGATTTCTCGCTTCGGCCCGTCGCCCATGTACTTGATGGCGTTGTCGATCAGATTCTGAAACACCTGCCTGAACCTGGATTTCTCCCCGCAGATCACCGGCAGGCGGTTCTCGATCTCCAGGGAAATGCCGCGGCTCTTCAGGTCGTTTTCCAACAGCCCGGACAGATCTCCCACCAGCGCCTCAATGTCCACCATCTCGATCCGCTGGCGATCGGTCTTGATCCGCGAGAGTTCGAGCAATTCGTTAATCAAATCGCGCTCCACGTCGGCGTTCTTCTGAATGCGGTTCAGGCGATGAATCACCTCAACGTCAAACGCGTGCGAGTGCTTGTGCAGCAGCATCTCCGCCATGCCGGCGATGTTCCGCAGCGGGGCGTTCAAATCGTGCGAGACGGCCCGGAGGAAGTCTTCCTTTTCCGCGATTTCCGCCGTCAGCCGTGAGTTGCTTTCTTCCAGCTGGACAGTGCGATCCTGAACAGTTTTTTCCAGATTCGCCTGATGGTTTTTGACCTTGGTCGCCATCTGATTGAACGACCTTGCCAGCCGCCCGATGACATCCGTGCGGTGGATCGCCACGCGCGCCGTCAGATCGCCGGCGGCGATCCGGTTCGTCGCTTCCACCAACTGGCGGATCGGCTGGAAGATTCGCAGCACCAGCAGGTACATCAGCAGCACGATGCCCATCAGCGTCAGCAGCCCGATGAGGATTTGAACCGCCTGCACTTTCTGAAGGTGCGCCCACTCCCCGTTCTCATTCAGACAAACCGTGAGATAGCCCAGCAGCCGTTCGCCATTCACCGGATGGGCCGCGTCCTGCTCGGGTCCGATCACCGGAACGGTCACCATCGCAAAATTCCCCAGCGTCGGCGCGGTACGATCGCCGGCCCGCATGACGGCCTGCGTCGGCGAATCCGGGAGCTGCAGAAACCCAAGGTTCGATCGATCAATCGCCGGATCGCGACAGGCGACCGATAGCGCGTGACCGTCCACGTTGTAAAACGCGACGGCCGACACGTCGGAGTTCTTGATCACCTCGCGGGCGAGCGTGTCCAGTTCCCACGTGTCGTTGGCTTTGAGCGACGGCGCGGCAGTCAATCCCAGTAAGCGCGCCAGCTGCACCACTTGCTGCGCAGAATGCCGCGCCACTTCCCGGCGGCTTTCGTAGAAGAACACCCAGCAACTGATCGACAGCGCCATCCCGATGAGAATGGCAAAACTGAGTACGAGCTTGCCCTGGATGCCAAGCCGCCAGCCGACACGGCGCGGAAGGGCTTGATCGCTCTCGCTCGCGTCACGCGAGTCGAGAATGTCACCGGATTGTGTACGAACCGTCTCCATGAATCGCAGGGTAAGCCCGCTGATGACTCATCGACGACAAGGATGAAGTGGTTAATCACCATGGCTGACAATTCGCAGTTTTTCGCAGACGGGCTTTGTTTTCAGGATCAAGTCGCCGCGATTATCAGACGCCGTTTCCCTCGCGGCGTGATCGGCGAATCCCCCTCGCTGAATGGCTCGATCGCTACTCGCGACGCAGGTCGATCGCGATCTGAATGACCTGACCGTCGCGGAGCAGGCGGATCGGAAGCCTTCCCGAGTTCACCGCCATCGCGGCGGCGAAGCTGGGAACATCGCCGACGGGCTCGCTGCCGACCGCCAGAATTACGTCCCCGGCGCGGAGCCCGCTCTTCTCCGCCGGCGAGCCGGATTGCACTTTGTCGACGTGCATCCCCGGATTCGACCCGAGTTGCACCAGCTGCCGAAACGGATCGTCGCGCGGAATCTCGCTCACACGAATACCGATCGCCGCCCGTCGGACCGTGCCTTGTTCGGACAACTGCTTCACCACCGGCACGACGGCAGCGGCGGAAAGAAACTGGTGATCGTTCGCAAACCCCGCGATGCGACCGTCCGCCGTCACGATCATCCCGACCTCGTGCACGCCGCGGGTCCATACCGACAGCTTCGCCGCTTCGGTCTGCGTCGCGAATGTCATCACCAGCGCGCCGTCGGCCGGCTTGTCGCTTGCCAATTCCGCGGGACGACCGGCGGGGATGCTCAGCCGCAACAGCGAAATGCCCGTCGCTTGATCCGAGCCGACAAACACCGCCTCACCATTGGTGCCTTCGGACAGCGTGACGTGCATCGTGCGCTGCCCCGCCCACTCGCGATCGATAAATGCCGGCACGAGCAGCAGCCCGCGACCGTCCATCACCACCGCCAGCGTGCCCGGCCCGGCAGCGCGGCCGCGCGGGAGATTCATCAACCCCAGCGGCATCTGGTGCGCCAAGTCTCCCGGATCAAAAGGCCGAACGACCAGCACCGCGCTGCCGATGCGATCAGGATTGCCGCGCATCCACGCAAACGGATCGTCTTCCGCCATCGCCGTCCGCATCGCGCGAACGGTGGCGGCCTGTTCCTGCAGTTTCTGCTTCACCATCGGCTCGAGCCGCTGCTCCCATTTGCGGAGCAATTCCTCAGCCGCCCCGATCTCGCTGGCCGAATGATCCGGCAACCGCACGCGCACCAAACTGGCCGACACGCGGCGATGCAGCGCCTGCGTCTGCTGCGAAATCTGCTCCAGCAGCGGCGCGGGAGATTCGATCGAAGTCTGAGCGACCGACGTGCCTGCCGTTCCCGTCAACGCACACAGGCCGACCGCGATTGCGATCAGCCTTGCTGTTTTGCTGAAAGAAGATGGACGGTTAAAAGTCATTGTCCATGATGGTCATGCCGTGCGTGGTCTGACGATGGCGCTGCTGCATCAGCCGCACATCTCGGCGGAAATCGTTGGCTTCGGACTCGTTGTCAAAATGCTGAACCGCCATCACGTTGCCGGTTTCATCGGTGACTTCAACGGCGTAGCGCGCCCGGGCAGACACGGTGTTCATCCCGTTTCCGCTGACCATCGGCGTATCGCCGTTCGAGCGGAGCGGGGTTTTATCCCACGCGTGGTAGACGAACGCGCCCGCGATTCCCATCACCAAACACGCCGCCACCGCCGACGCCCAGCGCGTCAGTTTGCGTCGATCCTGCCACCAGCGCTTTCGCGCCGCCGCGTGACGGATGTCCGCCACCAGTTCGTCCACTTCGGCCGGCGTCGGGTCGATGCTCTGGAAAAACGCCTGCCGGGTCGACCGCTCGTCGCGCAACATCCGCAGCGCCGCCATCATGCTCGGCTCGACGGCCAGCCGGGCGCGCAACTCTGAAAGCGCCTGATCGCTCAGCGCGTCATCCAGGTAAGCGTCCAGCAGTTCAAGTTCTTCGTCGGGCACCGGGTACATATCGCTCATTTCATTCGCTCCAGGACTAAGGTGAAAGGACTCAGTCTTCTTACTAAGTCCTCAGTCCTAAGTCCTCAGTCCTCTTCGTTCCGCCTCGTAATACCCCTTCAACATCTCCGCCAATTGCCGGCGGGCCCGGAAGATCCACGTCTTCACCTGCGGCACGCTGGCGTCGAGGGTTTTGGCGATCTCGGCGTACGAAAGATTCTCGTACTCGCACAGCACCAGCGCCGAGCGGAAATGCTCGGGCAACTTCGCGATGGCCGCCCGTACGTGGGTGATCATTTCGCGGTTCTGGATCGCCGCATCGGGCATCACACCGCCGGGCACTTGTTCTTCGTCGACAACCGACATTTTGGGCTTGCGGAGAATCCGCAGCGCCTCGTTGACGACCGCGCGTCGGAGCAATCCGCCGGGCTCGCGCCAGTCGTAGCGTTCGCGGTGCTCGAACAGATTGAGCACCGCCTGCTGAACGACGTCTTCAGCACTGGCGCGGTACCCCACGACCGCCCGCGCAATCGCCAGCAACCTGCGCGAGTGCAGGCGAACCGCCTTCTCGAAAAGTTCGGTCGTTTCGTCAGCCATGCCGGTGGGTCTGACCTTTCTACTCGTAATACGCGCCAAACAGCGAAAAAGTTTCAGCCATCTTGCCCGAAAGACAAGCGTTTTCAACGCCGCGATGGGTTTGAGCGGCGCCTACGAAAAAACCTGCGAATTCCGACCATTCGAGGCGATAACCTTATTAATGACAATATCTTACAACTTTTGATAGCGGTCGCAGGCGGTTGTAAACGGTTCCAAATGGTTCCAAACGGTTGTAAACGGTTGCTGACGGTTGTAACCGGGCGGAAGCGGAGTGACTTTGGGTGACGCGGGATTACGCCGCCGGCAAACCCGGATTGCCAAAGTGCCGCCGCCCATCCGATCGCGGCGAGAGGTGCCTCTATAGATACCCCCCGTGCTTCGCTGGCGGGATGCCAAAAGCGAAGCAGCGGGACGGATTTTTTCTCAATCGCGGTCGGCTGGATCGCATCGACCTTTGCGCTAGCGGCGTCATTGACTCACGACGGTTCTTCATGGGCAGGTTTCATCCCCCGCCACACGGGCACGGCGATCGCAGCGCCCAGCACCGGGCCCGCCAAGTACAACCACACCGACGACAAGTTGCCCGATACCAACGCCGGTGCGAGTGAGCGGGCCGGGTTCATCGACGCATCGCACACCGGGCCGGCGAACATCGCCTCTAGCCCGATCGTCGCGCCAACCGCGATGCCCGCCATCAGTCCCTGCTCGTTCGATCCGCGGGCGACGCTGAGGATGATGAACATCAGCAGAAAGCTTAGCACGATCTCCATCACGAACGATTGCCCTTCCGAACCTCTCGGCAGCGACGCCCCGAGCGATGCGACGTTGCCGAAGATCACCCGCAGCAACACGCTAGCCGTTAGCGCACCTGCCAATTGACAGGCGATGTACGGAACGATTTCACGACGCGGGAACGATCCGCTCAGGCTGAACCCCAGCGTGACGGCCGGGTTGAAGTGCGCGCCCGAGACATCGCCCAGCGCGTAAATGAGCGCCATCACCGCCAATCCCCACGTGATCGCCACGCCGACGTGCGTGAGCGCGCCGTGGCTGGTGACGTCGACGATCATCGCGCCCGTGCCGACAAATATCAGCGCGAACGTGCCGACGAATTCCGCGATGGCTTTGGGGCGTGTCATGCTGCGGCCTCTTGCTCTGTAGGGCACGCTAATGCGTGCCGTTACGTGTTCGGCGTCTGGCAGAACGGCACGCAATAGCGTGCCCTACAAGCTGGAAACACAGGGCAGTTTTCGTTCGCATGGCCGCAGACAGTGCCGACGTAGTCGAACGGAACGCGCTTCAGTTCGTCCACATGCTTGGAGTGGTGCGACGAAATGTCGGCCCCGGCTTCTTTCATCACGAGCATCGCCCGCAGGTTCATGCCGTGCGGGCTGGTACCGGCCGAGTAGACTTCGAGGACTTCGGCTTTGAGCGCTTTGGCGAACCCTTCAGCCATCTGGCTGCGGCAGGCGTTGCCGGTGCAGAGGAACAGCACTCGGGGTCGGTTTTGCACAGTTGACGTCGACATAAATCCTCCGGCGACTCACACTTGATCGCGGCGATGCGTTTGCGGTCAGCAGTGATCTGCGCGCCGTCGCCGAGCGATCGCAGCCCCCACTTCACCGCTTCTTTCGCGACGGCGGGCGACTCGCTTTTGGCGTTGGGCAGGAAGTAGTACATCCACCGCCCTTCCTTGCGCGAATCGACCAGCCCGGCCTGGCGGAGGATCGACATGTGCTTCGATACCGTCGACGGCGCCAGCTGCAACAGTTCGATGATCTGGCAGACGCACAGTTCCCCTTCGCCAAGCACGGCCAGTGCGCGAACGCGGTTCTCGTCAGAAAGCGCGGCGGCTACATTGATCAGGTCTCGCATGTCATCTCCGATATTTCGTCAGATAACGAAATATAGACGCTATCGAAGGGCAGGTCAAATGACCGCCACGGACATGCCGCCCCGTACCACGGGCCTCCGGCCCGTGCTGATTGCTTTAGAACTGCAAAAACTACGGTTCACCGACTCCAAGCGTCGTAAGCACGGGCCGGAGGACCGTGGTACGGGGCGGGTAGCGCTACTACTTCCGCATTTTGCTGCGGAGGAATTTTAGCGTGGCGAACGAGTACAACAGCCGGCGGATGGCGGCGATTGTCGGCAGGCCGGCCAACATGCCGTTGCCCGATCCGCTGCGGTGGTAGGCGTTGGCGGCCTTGGCGACTTGCTCGCGCGTCACCACGCCGCGCTCGGGGCGGGTGAACTTGCGGGCCTTCTCCAGAATCTGCTCGGCTGATTCCGCATCCCAGCCGCTTTCGATCAGATCGGCCAGCACGTCATCGAACGATCGCCCGTCGCGCAGTTGGTCGATCGCCCACACGCGCGATTCCTCGCGCGGCGTGTCGTCATCCACCACCTGATCAAACGGCGTCGGCTCGGGGTCTTTCTCGTCCATCAGCGCCCCATGATCGCGTAAATCCTGCACGCGCCAACACCGCGAAGGTACAAACGTCTCCGCTAACCCGACTGACACCGTCCCTTCCGTCCCTTACACTATCGGCGCAATGGACCCGTCCGTCGCTCCACCGTCGCCGCAATCCACCCCGCCCCCGCGGGCGTTTACGCAGGGCGTGGGCACGGTGTACCAAGTCGTCGGCGTGACGTTGTTTCTGGCGATGATGGCCCTCTGCTGCGGCAGCGGGCTGATGTCGATGGACACGGCCAAGCGCGAAGACCTGGCAAGCGTCGGCTGGCATTTGTTCGGACCGGACGGGTCGCTCTACTCGGCGCAGAAAGGCATCAGCGTCGCGGTGACCGTGGCGATCGGCTTGGGCATGGCGCTGGCGGCGGTCGGACTCGGGCTGCAAGGCACCCGGCCTCGCTCGCCGCAGGGCGCGGTGCTTGTCAGCGGAATCGGGACGGCGTTTTGGCTGTTCCATGCGATCTTTTTCGCCGTCGTGCTACACTCGATCGCGCTAACATTGGTGTGCTTGGTGCTGCTGGCGCTGTTCGGCGGGCTGCTGGGATTGGCGATCGGCGCGTGGCGCGACATGCGGCTCAACCCCCCGCCGGCGGATCTGACCGATCTCCCGCCGGGGTATAAAGTGCCGTACTCGCACATGCACGAGGAGCCGCCGGAAGTCCGCTATGCGGCTGAGCTGGAGCAACGCCGGCGTCGACTTGAGGTACAACAAAAAGAGATCGAAGTGATGGAAGCGAGAATCCGTAACAACAAATACAAACGAGGAGAATCGGAATGAAGAATCGATGGACAACCGCCGTACTCGCGATGGCCGTGGCCGCTGCGCCACTGATGATGCCGCTCACCAGCCGCGCCGATGGAATCGAAAGCGTGGGCAAAGAGATCACCAAGCTCGGTGAAAAACTGGAGCAGGCGGCCGATAAGGCAATGGACCCTGCGGCCAAGGCGCAGGCGGGGATGGACAAGGCACTCGCCTACTTCATCACGCAGCAAAACCCCGACGGCAGTTTCGGCGACGCCCGAATGCCGCCGGCCATCACGGCGCTCATCCTCCGCGCGATGGTGCAGGACAAGAATCACCCCTACAGCAGCGAGCCGGTGAAAAAAGGCTACGCCTGGCTGATCGCTCAGCAGAAGCCGGATGGGGGCATCTACAAAGACATGCTGGAGAACTACAACACCGCCATCGCCATCAGCGCGCTGGCGGCGGTGAAGGACCAGCCCGAGATCAAACCCGTTCTCGAAAAAGCCGTCGCCCACATGAGAGGCACGCAGTGGACGCCCGACAAGCCGGGCGTGAACGGCGAGAAGGACGGCGATCCGAAATACACCGCCTTTGAAGGCGGCTTCAGCTACAACCCCAAGCACGGCCGGCCGGACTTATCGAACGTGCAATTCTCCATTCAAGCGCTGCATGATGCGGGGCTGTCTCCCGATGATCCTGCGTTCAAAGCCGCGCAGCAATTCCTCAGCCGCACGCAGAACCGCAGCGAAAGCAACGATCAACCCTTCAGCGGCAACGACGGCGGGTTCATCTACTCCCCCAGCAACGGCGGCGACTCCGAGGCCGAAAGCTTCGTCTCGCCCGACGGGAAAAAGATGTGGCGGAGCTACGGCACGATGACCTACGCGGGGATCAAATCGATGATCTACGCGGGAATCGGCAAGGACGATCCGCGCGTCAAAGCCGCCATCGACTGGTGCCGCGCCAACTGGTCTCTCGAAGAAAATCCCGGGCTGCGACTCAACGATCCGAAGCAGGCGCAAGACGGCATGTTCTACTACTACCACGCGATGGCCAAAGCCCTCCACGCCTACGGCCAGCCCGTGCTCACCGATACCGCCGGCGTCGCACACGACTGGCGATTGGAACTGCTCGATAAACTCGCCGCCCAGCAAAAGCCCAACGGCATCTGGGTCGGCGGGGCGCGGTGGATGGAAAACGTCCCGATCATCTCCACCAGCTACGCGGTGCTGGCGCTGCAGGAAATCCAGAAGGATTTGGCCGAGCATCCAGCGAAGTAAGGCGAATTTGCAATTTGCGATTTGCAATTTGCAATCGAATGCGGACACTCCGTCGTCGTTCGATTGCAAATTGCAAATTGGAGATCGCAAATCCCATGAACCTACCCCTTCTCAAGCAACTGTCCGAAGCCCCAGGCGTGCCGGGGCGCGAAGAACGCGTGCGCGACATTCTCAAAGTCCACGCGAAGAAGTTATTCGACACCGTCACCATCGATCCGATGGGCAGCCTGATCGCAACCAAGAAGGCGGCGAGCAAAAACGCGAAGCGCGTGCTGCTGGCCTGCCATATGGACGAGATCGGGTTTTACGTCAGGCACATCGACAGCAACGGGTTTGTGCGACTGAACCCCGCCGGCGGGTTTGATCCGCGGAACTTGTTCGCGCGGCGGGTGATGATCCAAGCCAGCAGCGGAGACGACTTGATCGGCCTGATGAACCCCGCCGGCCGGCCGATCCATGTCGCCAAGGACGAGGAGAAGAAACGAATCCCCGAGCCGTCGGATTTTCTGGTCGATCTCGGTCTGCCTGCCGACGAAGTGAAGAAAAAAGTCCGCATCGGCGATCCTTGCACGCTGGTGCAGAGCTTTGACCAGATCGGCGAGGTCGTCAGCGGCAAGTGCCTTGATAACCGCGTGGCCGGCTTCGTCGCGATCGAGGCGATGAAGAAGGTGAAGAAGCTGAAGTACGAGTTGGTGTTCGCCGCCACCGTGCAGGAAGAAGTAGGCCTGCGCGGCGCGGGTCCGGCAGCCTATACGGCTGAGCCGGACATCGGCATTGCGATCGATACCACGCTGGCCGTCGATACGCCGGGCGTGCCCGAAGAAGACCGCGTCACCAAGCAAGGCGACGGCGTGGCGCTGACGATCATGGACGGCGCGAGCATCGCCCACCGCCCGCTGATCGACGCATTTGAAGCCCTCGCCAAGAAACGCAAAATCCCCCACCAGCTCAGCATCCTCCCGAGAGGCGGCACCGACGCCGCCGCCATCCAGCGCACCCGCGGCGGATACCCGTGCATGACGCTGTCGATCCCGACGCGGTACATCCACACAGTGACCGAATCCGTTCATCTGCGCGATCTGCAGAGCGCGATTGATCTACTGGCTGCGTGGTTGGAAACGTAAACTCCATGCGACACAAAGTCACACAGGCACAGAGTTCTCACAGAGAAGATTTCTTTGTTTTTTTCAGTGAAGTCTCTGTGCCTCTGTGACTCTGTGTCGCATGATCTGATGTATGCCCGAACTCCCCGACATCGCTCTCTACCTCCACGCCCTCAAGCCGCGCGTGCTGGGGCAGACGCTGGAACGCGCGATGATCGCCAGCCCGTTCGTGCTGCGCACGTTCGATCCGCCGATCGAAGCGATTGAGGGCAAAACCGTCATCCACCTGGAGCGGCTTGGCAAGCGCATCGTCATCGGGCTGGAGGACGATTTGTTTCTCGTCATCCACCTGATGATCGCCGGGCGGTTTCGGTGGAGCGAAAAGCCGCGCGTGAAGCCGACAGGCAAGATCGGGCTGGCCAGTTTCTTCTTCCCCACAGGCACGCTGCTGCTGGTGGAATCGTCCCCCAAGAAGCGGGCCGGGCTGTGGCTCATCCGCGGCCGCGAGGAACTGGCTAAGCACAATCCCGGTGGGCTCGATCTGCTCACCTGCACGGATTCGGAATTCGCCGATCGTCTGCGGAGCGGAAACCACACGCTCAAGCGCTGCCTGACCGACCCGCGCCTGTTCGGCGGCATCGGCAACGCCTACAGCGACGAGATTCTGCACGCAGCCGGCCTGTCGCCGGTGAAGTTGTCGCGATCGCTGACGGACGACGAGGTCGACCGCCTGCTGAGCGCCAGCCGCCTCACGCTCGGCCGCTGGACCGGGCATTTAATGAACGAATTCGGCGCCCGCTTCCCCGGCCCCGGCGATGTGACCGCCTACCGCCCGGAGTTCGCCGTCCATGGCAAATTCGGAGAGCCATGCCCGGTGTGCGAGACGAAAGTCCAACGCATCCGCTACGCCGAGAACGAAACCAACTACTGCCCGCGCTGCCAGACGGGTGGCAAGCTGCTGGCGGATCGGTCACTGTCGCGGCTGCTGAAGAAGGATTGGCCGAGGTCGATTGAGGAGTTGGAGCAACGATAACCGATGACTCATTATCCAAAATCGATGTTTAGCATTTTTCTGTCCGTGATGTCGTTGTTCATCACGGGCTGCTGGACGGCTGACGTGTCCAACTCCGACACTTACCGCCCCATCATCCATCAGCCGGCACACGCCGAATATTCGCTGACACTTTGGCAACGCTCAAACGGTTCAGCATTTTTGGAGTCTCAGAACTTCACCGGCCCGTTCGTCGGAGCGGAAAAAATTGCACAAATCCCTGCTGGCGATCCGGTCACTATCCGAAAAGTGAAGTCCAACCGAAGGATCTTTGCATTTCTTGCAGACCCGAATGGTCCAAGGATCTTTTTCGTCGTCGAGGTCACCGATGCTACGGAGCAAGCTCATATTGCAGACGTCGATCCGCATTTGTTGGTCAATCCATCGGGTCAGCCGTATGGCCCGTACTTGCATCGATAAGCCGAGTAGGGTCCGCCGTGGCGGGCAATCCCGTCGCATGGGCTACCAGCCCATGGTCGCGGTACGCCGCGACGATCGGACGGCGGGCGATGAGGCATGAGCGGAGCGATCTTTTCTTCTTGAACGCCAGCAGAGTCGCTCCGCGATGGTTCTTATACGGCTTCGCCCTGAATCTTGTGCGCGTTCGGCGCTTGTTCGGTAGCGCGATTCGTTCGTTCATGCGATGCTCCCTGCACTCGTGCAAGGAGGCAGGTCTTGGTCATCGCGTTTCATGAACCCGAGGATGAGGTTCGAC
>JBBROD010000060.1:0-26353 GCA_038229715.1 Tepidisphaerales bacterium
CCGGCCGCCGCTCACGCTGCGCGCTCGGAAACGAGAGCACCCCATCCAACGGCCCTCCCCCGAACCCCACACGAACACTGCCTCACTAAAACCCTAACGTTAAACAAGGAACAACATTCGTGCCGAACGGGATTGGGACGCGATTCTTTTATGGACAACCGAAAAGAATCGCGTCCTTATTTACCCCCGTTTTGACGGTGCTTTTGATGAGCAGGTTTTGGACGAATGGGTATATTCTCTCAGAACAATCATTCAAATAGCTCGTTTTCAATCTCATTGCACTTGGACGTCGTCCGATGCGGGATAATCACCCGCTCCAGTGAACCGGCCCCGCGTGTGGTGTATGGTAGTTCGGGTGGTCATCGGCTGCGGCCCCGGCCACTGAACGGTTTTGCGTTAGCGGGCATGTCTAAGCTTCTCCCTATCCTCCTTGTATTCGTCGCCGTGGGCGTGATCGGTTGCACGCACGCAACGCCGGCTGCTTGGTATCGGAGGATCGCGCCTGTGCCGACGAAGCAGAATCCAAACGCGGTCGATCCTGAGACGGGCGAACCGCTCCGGCGAGACTTCGCCGATCGCGAATTCCCGCAGCCGCTCTCACGGGAGACAGCATTTCAAGTGCTGCTGAACACGGAAACCTTTGCCGACGCCTACGTCGGATATGCCGGCACGAAGTCGGTACAAGTCAATGCCTTCCAAGTGTTGTTGGCTCAGCAGGACGCGAAAGCAATATTCGCGGACCTGCTCAATCGTGCGAATACGGCTGGGAAACTCTACGCGTTGTGCGCTTTCTACTCGATCGCGCCAGACGAATATGCGGCCGCTGCGCAGCGGGTGCTTCGGTCGGCCGGCACTGCGGATCAACAGATGGGATGCGTAACGGATGACCGTTCCGTTCGGGAGGTCGTCCGCTGTTCCGATCCCAACACTGTCCAACTTCGCCGTGGCGAGACGGTGAAGCAGTGGTTCACTCGGGTGAAGCCGCCAGGTGACGGAGCGATGTTCGATATTTCCGGCGGAGCAATTCCGGAGTCGTTCCGGGATGCCCGCTAATCGAAGCAGTATTGGGGTCACTACGGACGAATAGCGTCAAACGATCCGTAGTGATTTCTTTTATTTTCCCGGCGATGGGGGCCATTGCATTCTGACGCCGGCTGGCCCTCACCCTAGCCCTCTCCCGGCGGGAGAGGGGATCAGATGACGTTACGCCATCACCCGGTCGAGCGCTACGCACATTGGTTTGACGTACTCGCCGCCGAAGAGTTGGACGTGGTTCATTAGCTCGTACAGGTGGTACACCGGCTTGCGGACGCGGTGGTAGTCGGTGTCGAGCTTGTGGTGATGCTGGTAGGCCTTGTAGAACGCCGGGGTCGTGGTGCGGAAGAGTTCGAGATAGGCCAGCTCGGCCTCGGCGTGGGCGTATTTGCAGTTGGGGTCGAGGACGGCGGCGAGGTGCCAGCGACCGTCGCCGTTTTTCTTCGTCAGCAGGTTGCCGCTCCAAAGATCCCAGTGCACCAGGCGCGGCGGATCGGTGTGGTGCAGCCAGCCGGAGAGGCGGTCGTGGATCTTCGCCAGCTGCCGGCGGGTTTTGACTGGGACGAGCGCGGATTTTTCGACCGCGTCGAAGATCGGCTGATACAACTCACGATAAAACGCCGTCCAGCTGTCGGCCGTCAGGTAGCGGTCGGCGTGGATCGCGCCGAAGGTGGGCGACGTTTCAGTATGCAGCCGAGCGACGACCGTCGCCAGCTCGTTCTGCAGGTGGTTGTACTCTTCTTCCGTGCAGTGCGATTTGGCGGCCGTCCAGTCGAGGCCGTCGACGAATTCCATCAGCAGGTAGCTGTGGGGGAACTCCAGCGTGGCCATGACGCACTCGTACACGTCGGGCACGGGGATGCCTAAGTCGCGTAGCAACTGCAGTTGGTGGGCTTCGTCGCGATAAGAGGTGTTCACGCGGTGCGGGGAGATTTTCAGGACGACGTTCTTCCCATCCACAAGTGTGAGTTGGAAAGTCGTGTTGACACATCCCCCGTGCAACGGCTTAACCTGCGCCAAGTCGGCCGCGCTACCAGCCCAACCTTGGACAATGTGCCGCAATAGCTGCCACGAAATATCACTCTCCGTGACGGACATGGCTGCTACAGCATGGCAACGGCGGCGGGGGATGACAATCAAAATATTTGAAGGTGACGCGATTATTTTGCAATCGAGGAAGAGACTTTAAGATACCTCTCATGTTCAGACGTTTTTACGCGATTTTACCGGTCCTGCTGAGTGCGTTACTGGCCGGCTGCGGCCCCGCACCGGCCCGGCCGACTGCGCGGCAGACGATTCAATACCTCGCATCGGACGACCTCGAAGGGCGCGGCATCGGCACGCGCGGGCTGGATTCGGCGGCGGAATACATCGCGGCGGAATTTAAGGCCGATGGGTTGAAGCCGCTTCCAAGCGCGGCGGGGTACTTTCAGCCGTTCGAGTTTGCGCAGAAGACCACGGTTGATCCGGCCACCGTGCTAATCGTTGATGGCAAGCTGCTGGATCGAGACAAAACATTCCGCCCGCTGCGCCCGTCGGCGGAAATGCAGTTTGAAGGGCCGCTGGTGTTCGCCGGCTACGGGATCGACACCGGCGACAACAACAAGGACGACTACAACGACTACCTCGATTTCGACGTGTACGGAAAGGTAGTGCTGGTGCTGCGGTTCGAGCCGCGCGATAAATCTGGCAACAGCGTGTTCAGCCACGGCAAGGAGTGGTCGGACCACGCCACCTTCATCGCCAAGGCTAAACTCGCCCATGAGCGCGGGGCGGTCGCGATGATCGTGGTGGACCCGGCCGGCAAATCGCTGCTTCCGTTTCTGCCCGGCGGGTCGGAGGACTTCCCCATCCCGATTCTGAATGCCACGCCCGCGATCGCGGATGAATGGCTGAAGGCCGGCGGAGCGCAGGGGATTAACGCGCTCAAAGCGCAGATCGACATCACGCGGGATTCGGCATCGAAGGAATTGAAGGACGTTCGCATTGCCGGTCAAGTCAAGTTCGTCCGCCAGATCGCGAAGGTGAAGAATGTGCTCGCCGTGCTGCCGGGCAGTGGATCGAACGCTGGGGAGTACATCGTCGTCGGGGCGCATTACGATCACCTGGGCAAAGGCAAAGGCAAGACGCCGGAGATTTTCCACGGCGCGGACGACAACGCCTCGGGCACGACGGCGCTGCTGGAGATCGCCAAGCGCATCCGCGCGGCCGGCGGTAATCGGCGGACGATTGTCTTTGCCGCTTTCACAGCCGAGGAATCGGGGCTTATCGGCTCGAACCACTTCGTGAAGAATCCGCCCGTGCCGCTGGAGAAGATCGTGGCGATGGTGAATCTTGATATGGTCGGCCGGGTGCGGAACGAAACGATCTACACCGGCGGCGGCGGGACGGCGGCGGCGTTTGCGGAAATCCTGAAGCAGGCCGACGACGCCTCGCCGCTGCAGCTCAAGAGCATGGGTGACGGAGGGATCGGGCCGAGCGATCACATGAGCTTCGCGCTGAAAAAAATCCCGGTGATCTTCCTCTTCAGCGGCCTGCATGCGGATTACCACCGCCCGACCGACACCGTCGACAAGATCAACGTCACCGGCATTGAGCAGACGGCGGAACTGACCATCAACCTTCTGAAACAACTCGACAGGATGCCGCGGCAAACGTACGTCGCGTCGGCCGATGCGAAAGGCGAGAACGTGAGCATCGGATTCGGCAGCGGAGACCGTGGGGGCGATCCGGTACGACGCGTGACGCTTGGCGTTGTGCCCGACTATACTTCGGACGATCGTGTGACAGGCGTAAAGATCACCGACACCATGCCCGACTCGCCCGCCGCTAAAGCAGGGCTGATGGCGGACGATGTGGTGGTGAAACTGGGCAGCACGAATATCGAATCGCTGGAAGGCCTGTCCGCAGCGCTGCGGGTGGCCGAGCCGGGTAAGCCGACGACGGTCACCGTCATCCGTGGCGGGCGGCGGATGGAGTTTCCCGTGACATTAGTGCGGTGAGCAATTTGATGTAGCGTGCAGGCTCTGAAATCGTCATCCTGAGGTACTCCGAAGGATCTCGGATTGCGAGAGGCTTTCGACGTTCGAGATCCTTCGGCGTACCTCAGGATGACGACAATCGGCCAATATCACGCTACGACAAAAGGCGCGTTGCCCTAATTGAGAAAGTCAGCACATGAGCAAAACCGGAATTGTGATCGTCGACCACGGCTCGCGTCGGGCCGAGAGCAACGCGATGCTCGAAGAAGTCGCCAGGCTGTTCGGCGAGCGGTTCAGCCAGATGCACGAGATCGTCGAACCCGCGCACATGGAAATCTGCGAGCCGTCGATCGCCACCGCCTACGCGGCTTGCGTTGCTCGCGGCGCGACGCGAATTATGGTGCTCCCATTTTTTCTCGGTCCCGGCAAGCATTGGACGAAAGACATCCCGACGCTGACCGCTGAGGCCGCCGCGCAGCACCCGGGAACGCAGTACCACGTCGCCATGCCGCTGGGAATTGACGATTTGATTCTCGACTTGCTGAACAAGCGGGCATCGTTTTGCCAAAATAATGCTTTCGTTTGCGATAGTTGCCGTGGTACGATTCGCAGCGGTGAGCCGGGGGTTGAGCTTCTCGAACTTAAGCCCCATCACGAAGAAAAAAGCTCGCCCTTGTGCTCGACCTGTCCGTTCAAGGGTCAGCCGTTGCCGCAGACGGTGGGAAGCTGATCGCAGTCGATTTACTTCTGGGGTAGGGCGGGATGTCTTCAAATGAAAAACAATTGCCGCGCTGGGTTCCGCCCTTCGCGATCGCTGTGTCGTTGTTGATTGCACTCGCAGCGGCGGTGTCGTCGTGGCGACGGACGGCGGCGACGGTGCCGTTAAGTAAGCCGGAATCGGCTCACGTGCAAAAGTAAGTTGAGTGTGCCGGCCGGCGGTTAATCGCCGTCGGTTCGCGACATTTCCGGCTTGACCTTTACCAGCGCCGGCGATGTGAATACCGACGAGTCGATCGCCGGTACCGTGGCCCATTGCATACCCGCCTGCATCAATCGAGACGCAAAACCCTCGGCCTGATCTACTTCTCCATGAACGACGTACGCGCTGGTCTGCTTGGTCAGGGTCGGCTTGAGGAACCGCAGCAGTTCATCGCCATCGGCGTGGGCGCTCAGTCCGTGGATGGTTTTGACCTCGCATTTCACATCGTACCAGCGGTCGAAGATTCGCACGCGTTTTTGCCCGTCCTGCAACCGCCGGCCGAGCGTGCCGTAGGGGGTGAAGCCGACGAAGATCACCAGATCCTTCGGGCGTTCCAAGCTCAGCTTGAGATGGTGCAGAACCCGGCCGAACTCGCAGGTGGGGCTGGAGGCGATGATCACGCACGGGCCGGATTGGCCGTTGATTTGTCGGCTTTGATCGCCGGTGCTGGCGAAGGTAACGTGGCTGAGGCCGAACAAATCTTTATCGCCGATCAGCGACGCGGTTTCGTCGTCGTAGTACCCGCGGTGCATAGCGTAGATTCGGCTGGCGTCGACGCCCATCGGGCTGTCGACGAACACGGGGATCGCGGGAATCTCTTTTTGCGCGATGAACCGCTGCATGTACCAGAGAATCGTCTGCGTGCGCCCGACCGCGAACGAAGGCACGATCAGCCGGCTGCCGGTGGCGATGACCTGCTTCACCGCGTTAAGCAACGCCGGGCCGACGGCGTCCATCGGCGCGTGTTGCTTCATGCCGTACGTGCTTTCGGTGATCACGACATCAACCGGCCCGGGCAGGGCGTGCGGGTCGTGAATGATCGGCGTGTCGTAGCGCCCGATGTCGGCGGTGAAGAGCAGCTTCTTGGTGACGCCTTCCTCCGGCCATTCGATCAGCACGTACGCCGACCCGAGAATGTGGCCAGCGTCGTGGAAGGTGAACGTCAACCCGCCTAAGTCGGTCGGCTGGTTGTAGGCCACCTTGCGGAACTGCTTCAGCACCGGCTGCACGTCGGCAGGCACGTAGAGCGGATGGATCGACGAAGTCCCCGGCGCGACGGATCGGCGGTTGAGGTACTCGGCGTCTTCAAGCTGAATGTCGGCAGAGTCGAGCAGAATAAGCCTCGCGACGTCGGCTGTCGCGGCGGTGCAATAGATCGGGCCGGTAAAGCCCGCGTTTGTTAAAACCGGTAATTTGCCGCAATGGTCCAAGTGACCATGCGAGAGGATCACCGCATCGATCGTTTTCGGATCGATCGGCAGGCGTTCGTTCATCTCCCTGGCGATTTCCCGCGGCCCCTGATAAATGCCGCAATCCAGCAGGATTCGCTTCCCTGCCACTTCAATCAGATGACACGACCCGGTGACCGTTCGATCCGCTCCGCAGAATTGAATTCGCATGAACTGAGCGTAGCGGCGTAAGATGCCACGGGCAAACGATTTGGTCGCAATATTTCGGTGACCCACACATTAAAAGGTGTTAGGATTCACCAGACTTACTACGGGAGACTCTCACCCATGGCCAGCGCTCATGTTGACCCCGCCGAACTGCGGCGGTTTGCCGCGGAACTCAACCGCTTTAACGGCGATCTCCAAACCCTGATGGCGAGCCTAAACTCCCGCCTGCGGAACCTTGAAGGCTCTTGGCGCGATCAGGAACAACGCAAGTTTACCGAAGCGTTCGATTCGACCGTCAAAACCCTTGCAGGGTTTCTGGAGCAGTCGCACCAGCACGTGTCGTTTTTGGCGAAGAAGGCGACGCTGGTCGAAGATTATTTGAAACAACGATAGGAGAGGACTGAGGACTGAGGACTGAGGACTGAGTTTTTCAATACTCAGTCCTCAGTCCTCGGCCCTCAGTCCTGTTTTCGATGCCTGAAGCCAAAATCCATTCCACCGATGCCATCCGCCTGTTTCGCACGGCGATGATCAAGTTCGCTGAATCGGTGAGCTCTGCACTGGGCAACGCGGATTCGGACGTGAACCGCGCGCAGATGTGGCTGGATATGGAAGCCAAGCCGTTCTGGACCAGTGAAATCCGCAAGCGACAGGCCGCGCTGGCTGATGCGCAGGAGAAGTTGCGGATGAAGACGCTTTACAAGAGTTTTGACGGCACGACGCCCAGCGCGGTGGACGAAAAAAAAGCGGTCCACGTTGCCAAGCAGCGGCTGCTGGTCGCCGAGCAGAAAGCCACCAATGTGCGGAAATACTCGGCGCTGATGACGCGCGAATCAGTGCTCTACAAAGGCTCGGTCACCCGGTTCTCTACGACAATTCAATCCGGCGTGCCGGTGG
Source organism: Tepidisphaerales bacterium (assembly GCA_038229715.1). GTDB lineage: Bacteria > Planctomycetota > Phycisphaerae > Tepidisphaerales > Tepidisphaeraceae > JANMES01. Next base: position 7,290 of record JBBROD010000060.1, read on the forward strand.
CGATCGCTCAATTGGCCCGCGTGATGATGGCGATCGAGCGCTACCTGGCCGCCAATCCAGAGGTAAGCACTGCCGCGCCCGGCACCGCCGGCGATGAATCGCGACCGGGATATATGGAGCTTCTGCAAAGCATGACCCGCCCGGCCGAAGAAGAGCCGTCGCTAAACGAAACGAGTGCGCAAGTCACTGAAAACTCTGGGGTCGATGCGAAGGCTGAGGAGGAAATGCCTCCACCTGAACCCCGAACCCCGAACTCTGAACCCGGATCACCATGAGCGTACAGAGCAGCCGAGCGACCATCGCCAAAGCCGTGCAGGATCTCCACAACCTGTGGCTGAATACCCGCGGCAGTTGGGACGACATCGTGGCCGAGGAATTCGAGAAGAAATATCTCGAACCGATGGCCCAAGATTTTAAGCCGGCAGCGTCGGCGATGGACCATATCGGCACGGTGATTGCCAACATGCGGCGTGATTGCAGCGAATGAAACGGCGGGACGACTGAGATTCGTCATCCTGAGCGGTACTCTGCTAAGGATGACGCGTTTGGATAGATTGGAATTGATAAGGCTTCATCGTGGCTTCTTCAGTTGACTGATTGGAAAGAATTTCATGGACCAGATCGAACTTGTAGACCCACTTGTACCCGAACCCCAACTGCCGCAGGCGTCAGACCGTGAGGCCGCACGGGCGGCGCTGCGTGATCTGCTCAAGCACGCCACCGACAGCGCGACGGCCGAGCAACAGATCGAGCAGCGGCATCTGCTGCAACTCGACGCCGACGCCAAAGCAAATTCAAAAAAGCTGTTCGAGATCGAGCAGCGCGGCAAATCGCACAAGGAGCAGGTCGAGCAGAAGTACAACGATCACAAGCTGCAACTGCAGTCCAAGTATCAGGGCGAAATCAAGCAACTGAAAGAATCCGATCACGGCGGTCGTCGGCGGGCGCTGGACGAGAAGGAGAACGTCGAGCGGAATGTGAAGAAGGAATTCGACAACGCCGCCTGGCTGGCCGAGAGCGTTTACGACGGCGAGCACGCCGCGTTGCTGCAGAAGGCGAAGGAGTTTAAGGAAAAGGTCGACCTGGAGCTGGGCGAGCTCGATCGCGTGGAGGCCGACGGGTTTGCGCTGATGCGCACGTACCGCCAGCCGCCGCAGCCTTTCAAGGCGACCGACGAGGACAAGGCGGTCATCAACGCTAATGCTGAAGAAGCGTTCACGAAATTCCGGGCCGAGTCGGACGTACATCTTGCGGCGATGGGAGCGATGTTCCTGCCGAAGTTGTTCGTCGGCTTGGCGCCGTTGCTGCTGATCCTCGCCATCTGCGCCGCCGCCGGGGCGGGTGCGTTTTTTCTCGGCAAGTCGGCCGAGCCGAATATCAAACAGATCGCGGGCGTTACCGTCGCGGCGTTTGTCGTATCGATGGGAGCGGGCGTTGGACTGAAGATGCTGGCCAACGGTCAGGTGCGTGCGGCGCACGCGCCGATGTCGCAGTCGGTCGACGCCGCCCACTGGGCCGCCAAGCGTCGGCTCGAAAACGCCGCCCGCGAGCAGGAAGAACAACTGATCGCCGCCGGTGAAAAACGCAAGTCCGAAGTGCAAGCCGCCAAGACGCAGTTTCAACCGCACTTGGTGCGCGCCAAGGAGAAGTTTGAATCCAACGTGGCCAAGCTGCGCGACGAATACACGCTCAAGGCCGAGGCGATCGAAGCCCGCTACAAGGCCGGCACGAAGGAAGCCGACGTGTGGCGGACAAAACATCTCAATGAACTAGAGCAACGGCAAGTGAATGACTCCACGGCCGAGACTAAGAAAAACGATACCGCCATCGTCACGGAGAAGGATCGATTCGCCACCGAACGTCAGCAACTGGCCGACTCCTGGCAGCAGGGGTTGGAGCGGCTGGCGAATCCGATCCAATCGACCAATACCGTCAGCGTCGCGCCGCACGAATGGAACGACCCGGCGTGGGACACGTGGCAAACGCCGACCGCGTTCGCGCCGCGCGTACGCTTCGGCGAACTACAGGTGGATATCAAAACGCTGATCGACTCGATCCCGCAGGAAAAACCGTTCGGCCTGCCGATTCCACAAGCGTTTTCGTTACCCGCGAACCTCAGCTTCCCCGCGCACGGAAGCCTGATGATCCACGCCGACCGCATCGGTCGGCCGGCTGCGCTGCAGACGCTGCAGATGGTGATGACCCGCCTGCTCACCACACTCCCGCCGGGGCGAGTGAAGTTCACGATCATCGATCCCGTCGGCCTCGGCCAAAACTTCGCGGGCTTCATGCACTTGGCGGATTACGACGAATCGCTGGTCGGCAGCCGAATCTGGACCGATCACGAGCAGATCGAAAAGCGATTGGCCGACCTGACCGATCACATGGAGACGGTCATCCAGAAGTATTTGCGCAACGAGTTCGCCACGATCGACGAATACAACGCCCAGGCGGGTGAGTTGGCCGAGCCGTACAGGTTCCTCGTGATCGCCGATTTCCCCGTCGGCTTCCAGGGCGACAGTTTCCGCCGGCTGGCGAGTATCGCCACCAGCGGCCCGCGATGCGGCGTGTATACGCTGATCGTCCGCGATACCCGGCAAAACATCCCCAGCGGCGCGCATGTGGACGAAGTGGAAGCGCACAGCATCAACCTGCAATGGACTTCGCCGAGCTTTGTCTGGCGCGATGAAATCTTCCGCCAGTTCCCGCTCAAGCTCGATCCGCCGCCGAGCGAGGATGATCTAACCAAGATCATGCACATCGTCGGCAAGGGCGCGAAAAACGCCAACCGCGTTGAAGTGCCGTTTGAAACCATCGCCCCGCAGTCGCCGGCTGATTTCTGGTCGCTCAGCAGTCGCGAGGAACTGCGTGTTCCGATCGGCCGAATGGGTGCGACGCGATTGCAGCAGCTCAAGCTCGGCAAAGGCGTTGCTCAGCACACGCTGATCGCCGGTAAAACCGGTTCGGGTAAATCGACGTTGCTGCACGCGATCGTTACGAATCTGGCAATGTGGTATCCGCCGGAGGAAGTGGAGTTTTATCTCATCGACTTTAAGAAGGGCGTTGAATTTAAAACCTACGGCACGCATTCGCTGCCTCATGCCCGGGCGATCGCGGTGGAGTCCGATCGTGAGTTCGGCCTAAGCGTGCTGCAGCGCATCGACGCGGAACTCGCCCGCCGTGGTGAACTGTTCCGCAAGTCCAGCGTGCAGGATATGCCTTCGTACCGGCAGACTAAGAACGCAGAAATCTGCCCGCGCACGCTGCTGATCATCGACGAATTTCAGGAATTCTTCTCCGAAGACGACAAGCTCTCGCAGGAAGTGGGCTTGCTGCTCGATCGCCTCGTGCGTCAGGGCCGAGCGTTCGGCATCCACGTGCTGCTGGGTTCGCAGACGATCGCCGGCTCCGGCGGGCTTGCACGCAGCACCATCGGGCAGATGGCGGTTCGCATCGCGCTGCAGTGCAGCGAGGCGGATAGCCAGTTGATCCTCGGCGATAACAATTCCGCCGCTCGGCTGCTCACGCGCCCGGGCGAGGGCATATACAACGATGTCGGCGGGCTGGTTGAAGGCAACAGCCCGTTCCAGATCGCATGGTTGCCTGACGAGCAACGCGAGAAGTACCTGATCAAAATCCGCGCGTCGGCCGACGCGAAGAAAGTCACGCTCCCGCCGCCGATCGTGTTTGAAGGCAACGCACCGGCGGAGATTTTGCGCAACCACGTGTTGGCCGAACTGCTCGCCGCGCCGAAGGTGAAGCCGACGACCGCTCCGATCGCGTATCTCGGCGAGCCGGTGGCGATCAAGTCGCCGACGGGCATTGCCTTCCGCAAGCAGAGCGGCGCGAACGTGCTGGTGATCGGCCAGCAGGACGAACTGGCGCTGGCGATGCTCGGCATGGTCATCATTTCGCTGGCTACGCAGCTTGAAGTGGGGCAGACCCGGTTTTTAGTGCTCGACGGCACGCCGGCGGATTCTTATCTGGCCGGTTCGCTCGCCAAGGTGAAGGACGCTCTCCCGCACGAGATGGAGCTCGTGGATTTCCGTGCGATACCTGATCGGATCAATGAGCTGGCGACAGAGATGACCCGCCGAATCGAAGAAAACGACAACGCCGCTCCGCCGATCTACCTGGTGATCTACGGCCTGCAGCGGTTCCGTGTGTTGCGGAAGGGCGAAGACGATTTCGGCTTCTCCATGAGCACCGACGACAAGCCCAAGCCGCCCAATACCTGTAAGCAGTTCGCCGATCTGCTGAAAGACGGCCCGGCGGCGGGGATTCATATCATCGCCTGGGCCGACACACCTATCTCCGTCGAGCGCACGCTCGATCGCACGGCATTGCGTGAATTTGACCACCGCGTGCTCTTCCAGATGAGCGCCAACGACTCCAGCAACCTGATCGACTCCCCGGCGGCCAACAAGCTCGGATTCTTCCGGGCGTTGGCGTACAGCGAGGAGCAAGGCGTAATGGAGAAGTTCCGCCCGTACGCGCTCCCGTCAGATGCGTGGCTTAAGTCGGTTCGAGACAAGCTGTTGAAACGGAAGTAACTTTTTGTGTTGAAGAGCGACGGTCCCTACTATCCCTGCGACCTAGGCAAGATAGTTAACCGTCTTGCCGCAAGAAATTGAGAATTAGGCATAATTCTGCCGCTTTTATGGTTGAGGGCGGTGTAAGACCAGCTACGTTCTGAAACATCGCATTTTGAGCCCGGGGAAGGGCACCGCGGTCAATTCGTACAGTCTGTCAAACAGTTAGGGTTCTCTGCTCGTCGTTGCGTCACCCACTCGCAATGGCAACTTCCTGGTCCGGCGTGGCACAACCCCGCTGGGCTACAGAGAAATCCTCGGGTTTGACAGAAGTGAAGGGTCGCTCTCTCGGGCGGCCCTTTTTTCGTTTAACGAAAAAAGGGCAACAGGGTTCTTTGAACCATCGCTTCACTGGCAATATGCGAAGAGAGCTGGCGGTTTCTCGCCAGCTCTCTCGGGTTTGAACTCGGGTTGTGGAACTACTTCACCGCGTCGAGGGCTTCTTTGAAATCGCGTTCCTGACGCAGGCCGACGAACTTTTGGGCGACTTGGCCGTCCTTGAACAGGATGACCGTCGGAATCGAGCTGATTCCATATTTCATGGACGTATCGCGATTGCTGTCGGTATCGATCTTGCCGACTTTCACCTTGCCGTTGTAGTCCTTGGCGATCTTTTCGATTGTCGGTGCCAGCATTCTGCAGGGCATGCACCATTCGGCCCAGAAATCGACCAGCACGGGAACGCTCGACTTGAGCACTTCGTCTTCAAAATTCTGATCCGTCAGTTCTTTCACGTTTTCGCTGGCCATGCAAACTCCTTGTTGGGTACGACCGACTTACTTTCTACTTACAGGCGAATCATAGGAATCGACGCCAAGCGAGTCAACGAGACGAGCTGAAGCGGTTATTTCCGGCGTTTTTGAGCTTCTAATTGAGATTTGACTTGCAGAATGTTCAGCCCCGCAAATACCAGGAACATAGCACCGGCGGCGGCGAAAAGCGCGAGGTAACCGCCTTGAGCCGTCAAACTCGCCAGTCCTGAACTTGCGGGCACCATGAAGGGTAACCCCGCGGAGATCATCCCGATCGCGCCCAAAGTCAGCATGACCGGAATGATGGTCTGCTTGAATTCCAGCGTCGCGGTGTAGTTGGGCTTTTTGGCCTTGGGGGCGGGCCTTGGTTTGCTTTTGAAAACGTCCGGCGACGGGGCGGGCACGATCACTGCGTCGCCGTCGTCGTAGATCCCGTCCGGGTCGGCCGGTGCTTGATCATCTTCGACTTCGTCTACCTCAGCGGCGGGCGGAAACGGCGGCGGGGTGAGGTTGGGAGCAGCGGGCCGGTTGGGCGCTGCCGGTCGAACCCGCGCCGGGGGAGTTACAGCCGCCGCCGGAGCGGACAGTGGAGCGGTCGGCGGAACTGACGCAGGCGCCGCCGGCCGCGCGGTGTTGGCAGCCGGGCCCACAGGTCGAGTGGGCGCCGCGGGACGCACGGGAGTAACCGGGGTCGGAGCGGCCGGTCGAGCCGACGGACTGGCCGGGCGCTCCGACGCGGTCTTCGGAGCCACCGCCGGCGGCTTTGGCGCGGACGGTGTCGTGCCACCCTGATCTTGCGCGTGCTGAATCCCGCTGCTGTGATGCGGGTCGTGATCGTCCTGCACGTTCCCCGCCGCCAGCGCTGCAAGTGCGTCCGCCAGATCGTCTTTGTTCTTGGCCATTGTCGCCCTCTAACCGCGCGTCCGAAAACGTCGCGAAATTATCGTGCTTGTCGCGCAACACGTCGCCGTTGCGCTTTGCTTTGACCGCCTGATTATAGTGTGCCCTCGCCACCGGGGCCAAGGCGTCGGTGGGTCCAAAATTCGGATGTTCGGGTCGTACCGGATTTAACGCGCCGCTTTTTTAAAACGGCTCAAAAAAGTTTTCGGACGTAACGATTCGCCGTTGGATGTTGCTGACGTTTTTTAGACACTCGCGGATGTGGTTTGGTGAGCACGGCGGTCAACAAACACCGTCGAATGTGGCTTCAAAGCATCATCCGGCGGATGCGGACCGCCAAATCCACCTGGAAGAATGAGCTAACCGCTGGAACGGCGTTTGTTAGTAAACCAAGACCGCGGCCCTAACGTCGCAACGAGAGATCAGTACCGACACCGAGGAGAGCACCATGAACGAAAATGATTTCCAAACGAAGCTGGCCGAACTCATGGGCGAGATCAGCACGCTCCCCGCGACCGAACGGGCCAAGCTTGAAAAAGTCGCCAACGAAACCCGCGTCCGCCACGAGCGCTTGCGGCAGACCGTCAGCAGCCTTCAGGAGAGCCTGGATTACCTGCGCCTGAGCATTAAGTATCTGGTATTCGATCTCGAAGCCACCCGCCGCGAGAACGGGTACCTGCGCAAGATTCTGGAAGAAACAAGCGGCAACGAATAAGCCGCGCCAAAATCGTCTTCAACCCAACGTCACACCCCCGGGCCGCTCGCCAGAGCGGCCCGGGGGTGTTTTATTTGGAAACCGCAAAAAACTCGGGGTCGAGCTTTTCGGTTTCAGTGACACTTATTTTCCACCACTTGTCGAACGTCTCTCGATCGCGGAATCCACCTTCCGGGAGATAGAGCAACAGGGCGATAAAACTCCTGGACCTCTCGGGATCGAGCGATATTTGCAGCCATCGGCTCGCAGTTTCTTTGTCACGATAAGTTGAGACTGCGGAAAGAACCTCTGCCCATTGCGGATTGACGGCCGCAGAGAGAATGTGCCGCCCCTGCCCGATCGCGACATCACGCCATTTCCACCCCCGCTTGCAAACATCCATTGATGAGCGTGCGGCGGGCACAGGCCGGTGCCGTTTGCTAGCGTACTGAGCGGCGTATCAGAAATACTCTTAGTTCGCCAATAGGTCAATTCACTGAATGGCAACTGCCATCGAGTTTCATTTTGTATCGCGCCGCACTTTGTGCAGACGGACGTACCGCCGAATGAACACAACATTGCGACAAACACAATCACGATCGCAACTACGATCGCAACTACGGCTCGGCGAAATGTGAATATCTTTCGTTTCATAAGGGCAACGGAAGATAATAGCGATAGAAGCCGGCTAGATTCCATGAGCCTGACTCGCCTGCTCCCGAACCTTCTGCTCCACCAGATTGATGTGCAGCCGCAGGTTATACAACTCTTCCATATACGATAGCGGCACATGCACACTGCGGACTTCGGCTTCGATCTTTTCGATCCGCATCAAATGCTCCTTTAACGCGTCGCGCGTCGCGTCGGCTGTCAATTGTTCGTCGATCGCGCGGATTTGCTTGTACCAGCGATAAATCCGCGACCGCGTTCGCCACACGTACAGCGGCGGGGCGAAGCGGACGATCGGGATCAGCAACGTTACGAACGGCAACAGCATGATCAGCATCCGATCGAGGAACGATGCCACCGCGAATGGAAAGAACCGCTGCAACAATGAGGGGCCTTTTTCGAGGAAGTGAACGGCTTCCTTCGCCATCGGCGGTTCCATATAGCGTGCGGTGGGGAATTGGCCGGGCTCGGACAGGAGCGTGCCGTATTTGTTCATTTCGGCGGCGGCCATCGCGCCCAGCAGGACCAGCGCTTTGTGCGACGACTCTCGCGCCACCAGCATCGCCGCGGGAGCGACCAGTTGCACATCCGCGGCGGGGAGGTTCTTCGGCAGGTCGATCGAGCCGCGGTAAAGCGTGACGTTCGATAGAAACTGGCACTTGCGTGACAACGCCCCAGCCTGCGAGAAGTTCATCAAACGCACGCCGGGCGTGGTTAGTAAATCATGCACCAGCGGTGAATTCGGCGAAGCAACCATGATAGCCGCGTCAATCTTTCCGTCGATGATCGCCTGAGTTGAATTCTTCGCGTCCATGTGAAGAAAGGCCGTGTTGTTTGCGGGGTTCGCCGGCGTGATGCCGCACTCCCTTAAGAGCATGGTCGCCAGCACCTGTGTGCCACTCCCATCTGCTCCGATGGAAATCTGTCGACCCGCCAATTGCGACAGGCGATCCAGTTCATTGTCATCGCGATAGAACACCCACATCGGCTCGAGGTACAGACTCGCGACGCCTTCAAGCTTGCCGCCGGTGCGGTTTTCTTCCGACAGCGTGCCACCCTGCACGATGGCCAGATCGACGTCGCCGTTTTCCTTCAGCAGTTGCTCGTAATTCTCCACCGAACCAGCCGACGGGCGGACTTCCAGCTCGATCCCGTTGGCTTTGAATACTGCGGCGTATTTCCTGGCCATCGCGTAGTACTCGCCGTCTTCCCGGCCGGTGACGATGACGGCGTGTTTCGGCGGGGCGGGTTGCACAAATCGGCTGGTGACCCAGAACGCGGCCAGCACCAGCAGCACGGTCGGTCCCCAAAACATCAGAAATTGTAACGCCGCCGAAAACCGCGAGGATTTAGCCATGTTTGCTCCTGCCGAAATAGTAACGAAAAGAGCCCGACCTTGCAGGCCGGGCTCTTTTTCGCAATCTCGATGGCCGAGCGAAGTTAGAACTTCCAACCCACGCCCATGATGTATTTCAGATCGTCCTTCACGTTCCCTGAGGCCGGCTGGGAGTTATGCGTCAACTCCACCTTGGCTTCGATGAAGAACGACTTAGTCATGTCCGCCCGCACGCCGAGGTCGGTGTTAATCAAGTAGCCCGTGCCGCTTTCCAATCCCGGGATGAACTCCAGGTTGTGGAAGAGCTTTACGTTGTCGTAGAACGTATGGTCGTAGTGATACGCGAGCCGGGCTGCGATACCTTGCTTGATGTCTTCGTCCTTGTAGTCCTCGTAGATCCACGAAAGACCGGCTTCAGTATTGAAGTTGAGTTTCGGCGATTCGATCCACTGATAACCCACACCTACGCCGGGCACGAAGCGGAGATTCAAGTCTTGAATGCGGTCTTTCACCGCAAGAGCGTTGGCGAACAAGTACCACTTGCTGCCTTCGAGGAAGTAATCGTACTTGCCCTGCAGCATCTGGTTGTCGGCTGACGTGGTTTTGTCGCCGGTGTCGGCATTTCGTTCGCGGCCGAAGTTGTAGGCGCCGCTGGAGGTGATTCGGTCCTGCTCGCCTCGACGGAGCAGATCGAATGCCGCGTGGTATTGATCGGTAAAGGTGTTGCCGCGAGTCAAAATCGCCCCGGCGGTCACGCTACCGGTCCATTTTACGGCCGGCGGATTGACGGCTTTGATCCTGTCGAACGTATAGTTCTGATGGTTCAACTCGATCGACCCATCGGCTGCGGACAAGGCTTTTTCGCTCACCACCGTGCCGTCGTTCAGCTTTACGTTGACCGGCGTGTCGGAACTGAAAGTTTTCACTTCCTTCAGGTTGATCTTTACTTCATCAGCGGCTGCGGTCTTGAGGACCAGCACCTTGCCATCATATTCAACGATCGTGCCGGTCAGCACGTCGCCGTTTTTGAACTCGACCCTATCCGCCAGAGCCAAGCCCGCGCCCGTCATGCACGCCACCGCCGCCAGGATCACCATATTTTTGCGCATAGAAACTCCGTTGAAAGAAAAGTGTTCCTCGTTTCGCAGTGCAGATTTAGTTTGTTAGGCCTTGGCCTTGAGCAGATCGCGGATTTCCGTCAGCAACGATTCCTCTTTCGTCGGAGCCGGCGGAGCCGATGGGGCGATTTCTTCCTTGCGACGCATACTGTTGATGACTTTGACGACCAAAAAGATGGCCATGGCCTGAACGATAAAGTTGATCATCGCGTTGATCAGCTTTCCGTAAGTGATGACCAGATCCTTATCAAAGACTTTGCCGGTGATCGGGTGCGCCGAACCTTTGGCCAGCATCGTGATGTGCTTGTCGGAAAAATCCAAGCCGCCCATTATGTATCCGAGCGGCGGACTGATGACGTCGGTCACCAGGGACGTAACCACAGCACCGAATGCAACACCAACGACTAGGCCGACCGCCAAATCGACCATGTTGCCCTTGAGAGCAAACGTTTTGAATTCCGCAATTAAACCGGTTTGACTCGCCATTGTGTACTCCGTAAAGATTTAGCAGTGCTAAGTCTTATCGACTTTCCACTTCGTTTATGTTGAGGTGCTCACTACACTGATGCAATTGTTTTTCTCGGCCGCGACAGCATGTGAGTACTCTGGGCGCTTTGCCTTGTTATCGGAGTAGCAATTACGATTGCATCTGGTTCAGTTCCTTTAGAGAATGTGTCGGAAGACTTTTTGACGCTTAATTGCTAAACCTTTTTTGGAGTTCGATATGAAAGCTTGGAAATCCACTGCGGCATTGATGATTGCGGTTGCATCGCTTGTTGGATGCGACAAGGGCGAGGAGAAAACTCCCGTGACTCCCCCCCCGGCGCCTAAGACCGAGAGTGCGGTCGATAAGTTCAACAACGCCGTCGGCACGGTGACTGATAGCGCCAAGCAAAAGGGCGCCGAAGCCGGCGCGACGATGAAAGAAACCGCTGGCGCGGCTCAGGACAAAGCGATCGAAATGAAAGACGCTACGGCAGCTAAGGCAACTGATATGAAAGACTCCGCCTCCGCGGCCGCCACGGATGCCAAGGCGGCGATCGTGGAAACGGCGCAGAAGTATTACGACCAAGCCAAAGGTTACCTGGCGTCAAACAACCTTACCAGCGCTAGCGACATGATCACTAAGCTCGACGGGATCAAGTCGCAACTGCCGGCAGAGTGGCAGACGAAGGTCGACGATCTCAAGGCGATGTACGACAAAGCCAAAGCCGGTGTCGGCAACATGATGCCGAAGATGGGAAACTAACACTCCGTCACAACGAGTGATCTTGCTCACGCGGGGCGCCATGTTCGGCGCCCCGCGTGCGTTTTCGAGTGTGACAGCACCTTGAAACCGCTGATGTCCGAAGGTTTCTGTTTGACAGTACGATACGGTTTCAGATAGCCTGCCACCGTGTCGCTTGAGCAGTGAGTCATTTGATGTAGCGTGTAAACTCTGGCATCGTCATCCTGAGGTACGCCGAAGGATCTCGGATTGCGAGCGGATTTCGACGTTCGAGATCCTTCGGCGTACCTCAGAATGACGACAAAAAGTCGTTCTCACACTGCGAGAAATGACACGTTGCTGTTGCTGTACTCGGCCCACGGGCGCGATGTGCGGGCGGCGAGGATGTGGAATCCCAGTTTCGTTGATCGGGGCATGTTGTCGCCTGACGGTCACCGAAATTCGTGTTCCTGCCCGGACGCTGCCCAATTCACCCGATTCCAACGGCCTCAGTTCGATTTGTTTTTACCGGCAGGACTGCGTGAATCCACAACTCCGCGAAAAGGCCGAGACCATTCTCGGCTACACGTTCAAGAGCGAACAAATCCTCCTCGAATCGCTGACGCATGCGTCGATCGCGGACAATCGGCTCAACAGTAACGAGCGTATGGAATTCCTCGGCGACGCCGTGCTCGACCTCATCGTCTGCGAGGCGCTCTACCTCAAGTTCCCCAACTATTTAGAAGGCGACCTGACCAAGGTGAAGTCAGCCGTCGTGTCGCGGCGCACGTGCGCGGAAGTCTCGAACGAAACCGGGCTGACGGACTTGCTGATCATCGGCAAAGGCATCAGCAACCGCGAGTTGATGCCCAGCAGCCTGGCGGCCGCGGTGTATGAGTCGATCGTGGCGGCGCTGTATCTCGACGGCGGGTTTGACGTCGTCAAAGAGTACGTGCTGCGGACGATGACGCCGAAGATCAACGACATCGCCAGCAACTCGCACCAGCAGAATTACAAGGCCCTCCTGCAGCAGCACGCACAGCAGGCGCTGGGCGCGACGCCGATGTACGAACTGATGGACGAGAAAGGCCCAGATCACAGCAAGTGCTTCGAGGTCTGCGTCACCGTCGACGGCCGGCGATTCACCAGCGCCTGGGGCCCGAATAAAAAACAGGCCGAGCAGAAAGCCGCATTGCTCGCGCTGGAGGAACTCGGCGTGCTTGATGCGAAAGAAGTCGACGAGGCGATCGAGGAGATTGTGGAGAACGATCCGGATAGTGCAGGGAAATGACGAAACCCGAAACCCGAAATCCGAGTGAATGACGAATGACGAAATCCGAATGACGAAATCTAGATCAACGCGCCTATTGGCGTAGCGTGAGAAGGGCCGTTTGTCGTCATCCTGAGGTACGCCGAAGGATCTCGAATGTCGAAAGCCGCTCGCCATTCGAGATCCTTCGGCGTACCTCAGGATGACGAATTCTGAGTTTGCACGCAACATCAAATTGCGCACCGCTCTGGAGGAGTGAGTCCTTCGTCAATCGGATTTCGTCATTCATTCGGATTTCGGGTTTCGTCATTCGGGCTTTAGGAAGGAGACACGGATGTCAGCAGTTACCAAAGTCGGTATCGCCGGCGCGGGTTGGCCGGGCGTGAAGCATGCCGAAGGGTATCGCGGGGCCGGCGGGTTTCAGGTCGCAGCGGTTGCGGATTTGATTCCCGACCGCCGGGCGAAACTCAAGGCCGCGTTCGGCATTCCCGCTGATTACAGCGACGCTTCGGAACTCATCAAGGATAAATCGCTCGACGCGATCAGCATTTGCCTGCCGAACCATCTGCACACGCCGATCGCACTCGCGGCGCTGCGGGCGGGCAAGCATGTGGTGATCGAGTCGCCTCCGGCGTTGAGCGCCGCCGAGGCGCGCAAAATCGAAGCCGCTGCGGCCAAGTACGGCAAACTGGTGCTGTACGCCCACCAGCGCCGCTTCGGTCCTGCGGAACTCGCGGCGAAGCAGACGATCGACAAAGGCTACGCCGGCGACGTCTACCACGCCCGCGCCGTCTGGACGCGCACCCGCGGTGTGCCGATAGGCACGGGCTGGTACACCGACAAATCCAAATCCGGCGGCGGGGCGATGATCGACCTCGGCACGCACCTGCTCGACCTCGCGTGGTACCTCATCGGCCAACCCAAACCGCTGAGCGCGTTCGCCGTCACGCACCAGAAGCACAAATCGCTGGTGCCTGACACGACGCTGCACGACGTGGAAGATGCCGCGTTCGCGCTGATCAAGTGCGAGGGAAACAAGTCGATCGAAATCGCGACGTGCTGGGCCGCAAATCAACCGCCCAGCCAAAACGGCACGGTCTGCCGGCTGTACGGCGATCTGGGATCGGTCGAGGTGTACATGCCGACGGGCGCTACGCTCTATCGCGGCTTCGATGCATCTGGAAACAACAAGGCCGTTCCCCTCAAACCGCCCAAAGTCGGCGGGCACATCGCGCTGATGCGACACTTCCGCCAGTGCATCCTCGGCAAATCGCTACCGACGATCGGGGCGGTGCAGGGCGTGTCCCTGATGCAAATGATCGACGCGATCTACAAGAGTGCGACGACGGGAAAGAGTATTGATATCAAATAACGTCGGTACGCAAACCCGTAGCTCGGGCCTTCGTCCCTTGTCAGACGACGCCTTCGGAACGGTCGGCAGGGAGGGCGCAAGGCCACGATCGAATCGAAGAATATTTGCTGTTGAAAGTGGCTTTTGGCATCCTTCAACCCGTCGGCGCGAATGACATACTTTGACATGGCTTGGAAGCCCATGGTACGGCTTCGCGGACGATGCATGTCTGGTTGATCTCATGAAGCTGGATTACGAAACCCCACAAATCGAAGACCACTTGGCGCAGAGATTGGAAAGGCGTTCCTATCTTAGCATTCAATCCAGTTCGATTGCTGTAGTCCTACTTGGAATTGCGCTCTTCTGGTTTAAATTATTGGATTCCGGATACTGGGCTGATACTTCAAAAATCATCGGGTCCGTGGCGGGTGTTGGTTCTGTTGTATTGATTCCAACGAGTATTTATCAAGGTTTTATTGCGACGTGCTCCACTGACCGCGCTGTGAGACGGCGCGGAATAACTGGAATGGTCGTCGGTGGAATGTTGGTCGGCGGGCTAGTCTTGCTGTTCGCGTAACGCTGAAAATTGACTCGAATTGTCCTTACCCTTCCGCCCCGCCGAGCTCGCGGTTTTGGAAGAGCCACATGCCGATCGAGAGGGCGAATGTCGCGTACGCTGTTGCGTGCAAGGCGGCGATGCCGAGGTATTTCCAGATCACAACCAGCGGGGTGGCCGACGGGTCTTTGGAGAAGTAGTCGCCGGAGACGGCGATTGTTTTGTAGACCGTGAGTTGGCGCAGGTCGAACGTTTCCAGGTACGGCAGGATCGCGCTCAGCACGTAGGCAAAACCCTTCACGAGCGCCGAGCTCCCGGCGAATAGCGAATCGGGATCGTCGCCGAAGATGGGGAAGAGGAATCGCGTCAGGTTGCCGGCGATGTACAGCATGATCACCGTGGGCATGTTGACGACGAGAGAAAACCGCGTCGACAGCGCCACGCCGATCGCCGCCAGCACGCTGATCTGCAGCCAGATCAGAAGCAGCGACGGGAAAAGCCCGGCCAGGTGCATCTTGCGGTATTCCCAGATCTGGCGGACTTCACGCTCGTCAACCGTGCTGGTTCGCATTTGGTAATCGCCGGGCAGACGCAGCCAAGTGCAGAGGATCAGCACCCCGCCCAAAGCCGCCACGCCAAGCAGCGCGCCCAGGATGATGCCAATGTACTTGCCCAGCAGCACTTCCAGCTTGCTGATGGGTTTGCTCATCAGCGTGAGCATGGTGCGGTCTTCGATTTCGTCGAAGATCGATCGACTGGTGGCGAAAAGCGTCGACAACAGCGTCAGCAGCAGGATCACGTCCAGACTGACGGCTTTGAACATCAGCAAGTCTTCGCCGAACGTGAAGTAGGGCAAGAGCGAGAAGATGATCGTGATCGCCGCACCCAGCGTTAGCAGCAGTGCGTAGATCGGCTGGATTACGGATTCAAGGAACGTGTGGCGAACGATGACCAGAGTACGGTACATGGGCCTCGGATTTTAAATCGTGAGTTGCGATTTGGGAAGGAGTAGGGCCGAACCAAAAGGGTTCACGCAGGTGAGATAATCAATGTCGGATGTAAAAATGGTCAAATTCGCCGTTGGCGGGGAGGATATCGATGTCCAGCTTCTGGATATAGCTGTTCATTTTGCTGGAAATCGCATCAACCAGGTGATCCATCTCGTTGGTATCGCCTTCCATGACCAACTCAACCCGGCCGTCGGGCATGTTGCGGACGTAGCCTAATACATTGAACTGTAGGGCGATGTTTTTGACGGAATAGCGGAATCCAACCCCCTGAACCCGGCCGGAAAAGTAGCACACCCGGCGGTACGGCGCTTGAATTGCAGGGGTTCGAGCGATCATGAACCGATCATAATAGGACGCGCAAAATCTGCCAAGAAAAAACTGGTGGCGGCATTCAACAATTATCCTCGATCGTTATGACGGGCTTCCCTGGAAGCAGAATTAGGCCCTTCACTATGGGCCGGGTTCGATGGCGAGTTCCAAACTCTCGGTCGGCGCGACTCGATACGCCTCCTGGAACGCTGAATCAGTCTTAAACTGTTGTACCGCAACCACCTTAGCTGGAACCGACAGGCTCAACGTCGGCTGATCGAAAATCCACGGCGACACCTGTAATGTGCGATCGCCCGACCGCTTCAGCCGAACGCGTGTAAGCCCCTGGCCCGGCTGCGGCGAAAGCTCGATGAAATCGAACGGCGATTTCGTGCAACACATCGCCAGTGAGATTCGATCCATCCCCTGCAGCACGCGGAAGTGATACGCGAGCAAATCCTCCCGCCCATCCACACCCGGGGCGGACAAGCCGTAATTCAGGGGCAAATCGGTAGCGAGCCCCAGTTGCTGGCGAAGCTCGGTCTGGCGCTCGATCTCATTGTGCTGGAAGCGGTTTAGATCAAACTGCTCGCGCGTGTACGCCACCGCCTTACGGCTGACGTGGGCCATCACTTCCGACAACGCAAACGCTGACAACGACAGGGAATGGAGCGACACCAGCAGCCCGGCGTATGGGTCGACCGCGCTCGCCAGATCGCCAGAGTCGGCCCAGACGGCCATCGATACGTCGTGCTTGCTCTCGAAAACGTCGCGCGGCGCAAGGCGGTTGTTCAACGTCGGAGCGTCGTCATGAATCGGCCAGCCCGCGTCGTGCATGGCAACGGCCGTCAACGCCTTTTGCCCGACGGCCGGATCGAGCGACAGTATCGACACAAATGGCTCAGCGCCGATCCGCCGCGCCAACTCGCCGGCCAGTGTTGCGTGATCGTCTTGTCGAATCAGGAAGTACTTCCCTTTTTCCTCGCGCCGAATCATGGGCGGCAGGGTAGCAGTTTGCGTTGCAGCCATCTACTGTATTTTCATCTGGCGGATCTACGCTGGTCGATGCAATTTCAACGCGATCCGCTTTGATGTACAACTATATCAACAGGAGTTCGAACCGATGGCATCGTTGTATATGCAACTCATCGCCGGGGCGCTGCTCATGAGAACGGGGCTCGCGATGCACTCGGCCGGATCGGTGCGGAGCAAAAACGCCGCGTCGGTCATCGGGCGGCAGTTGCTCGATTGGGCGATCGCGGTGCTGGCGTTTTGGGGGATCGGGGCGGCGATCGCCCTGCAAACCAGCAACCCATTCATCGGGCTCGATCCATCGAAGCTGCTCGGCCGGGGGCGCGAGTCCGCGCTGTTGATCGGCGGGCTGTGCCGCGCGATGGTGGTGGGCGCGTTCGTCATCGGCGCGACCTCGGAGCGCAGCCGGATTTGGCCGATGCTCGGGTTGTCGTTTGTAACCGCTGCATTCACCTGGCCGGTGGTTCGCGGCTGGGTCGGTGTCGACGGATGGCTTGGCAGTCACCATTTCGCCGGCGGGGCGGCGATGTACCTGGTCGGCGGGGCGGTAGCGGCTGCGGCGGTGCTCGCGGTCGGGCCTCGCGATGGCAAGTATCATCGCGACGGTTCCTCCAGTGTCATTCCCGGGCATAGTTTCACCGCGACCGCGCTGGGGGTTTTGTTGTTCACCGTCGGTGCTGCTTTGTGTACGGCGCACTTTGCCAACATCGATGCAGACACCCAACTGATCAACATCTGCCTGTCGTGCGCTGCTTCAATCCTGGCGTCGGCGGTGTACGGACAGATCGCCTACGGCAAGATCGACTTGCCGCTGCTGGCGTGCGGGTTGATCGCCGGCGTGGTGTCGACCAGCGCCAGCGGATCGTATCTCGCCGGCTCGGGCGCGGTGCTGGTGGGGCTGATCGTCGGAATCGTCACCCCCATCGCATTGGTCAAAATCGACATGGTGCTGAAACTCGACGACGTGACCGGCATGATCACGATCAGCGGCGTGACGGGCTTCATCAGCACGCTCACCGCCATTCCGTTTGAAGAAACCACATGGGCCGAGCGGGGCAAGGCGGTGATCGTTCAGGGTGTCGGCGCAACGGTGATCGTGCTGTTCACGGGGTTGCTATCTTACGTCCTGCTCAAGCTCGTCGGCCGATTTACGCCGCTCAGAGTCAAAGCCGCCGACGAATTCGACGGCCTGGATCTGGCCGAGCACGACATCGCGGCGTATCCGGATTTCCAGCAGAACACGATCAAGAGCTATCATTTGCGCGAAGCTTAATTTCCGTTGTCGCGGGAAGAAATTTACCACAGAGCTCACAGAGGAATCACGGAGATGCACAGAGGAATTCTCTGTGTGCCTCTGTGATTCCTCTGTGCTCTCTGTGGTAAATTCGCGTCTGGAATTCAGTTGGGTGAAGTCGTGGGCATCGTTGTGATCACCGGCGAGGCAGCAGTCGTCGGAACCGTCGTCGCCCGGCCGCCGATCGGTAGGGCAACGATCATCGTCACCAGCAGCATAACGCCGCCGATCGCGAGTTTGCCGAGGATGCCGAGCAGTCGACCTTGCGCCGCGCCATAGCCGACGCGCAGGGAGTGATCCAAGTCACGGCGTTTACCGTATTCCACACCCATCGCCGCCAGGAAGCTGCCGATGCAAGCGCCGATGATCGTGCCGATGATCGGAATCGGGATGAAGATCGTACCAAGGATCGCCCCGACGATCCCGCCGAGCATTGCGGCGAAAATGCCTAGCTTGCTCGCGCCTGCCTTTTTTGCCCCCGCGCCGCCGGCCACAAATTCCACCACCTCGGCGACGATCGCCAGCAGCAGAAGCCACAGCAGACTCCACTGCACGTAACCGTGCGACGCCGTCACCCAAGCGTAAATTCCCGTACCGGCCAGCATCAGCCATAAGCCCGGCATTTGAAACAACGCCAGCGCCAATCCGACGATTTGTACAACTATGAGAATTGAATAATAAAGCCAGACCATTTTTGCGGAGCCTTAAAACCGATCCGTTCACGCTATTCGTTTGACGATGGCCGCTAAACGGCTTGCTTTCCGTGATCGTTCATCGACTACGCGGGATTGTATCGGTGAAATTCATCTATCGGACCCGGAATTGCACTATAACTAATACGGCTTCGCCCTGAATCTTGTGCGCGTTCGGCGCTTGTTCGGTAGCGCGATTCGTTCGCTCATGCGATGCTCCCTGCACTCGTGCAAGGAGGCAGGTCTTGGTCATCGCGTTTCATGAACCCGAGGATGAGGTTC
>JBBROD010000061.1:0-26232 GCA_038229715.1 Tepidisphaerales bacterium
GTTCGATCCTGTTCCATTGCTCGTCCGTGAGTTCCGAATCGTGTCGTGTCATGAAAAGAATTCCTTTCCATGACACATTTAATCCTAAATCAAGGCCCAGCGCGAATTTAGCGACGCGGAGGTTTTGAAACAGCTTCTAGAAACCAATGAGCCTCGCGTCATCATCGTTCATTTGCGCCGGCCCAACCGCGCCGACGCCCACGAATCACGGGCCGATCCCTACTACGAGTTCGGCAGCTTCGGTTGCACAGGCTGCCATTCACGTAACTTGCTTCATGAAAATCGAATGGCCGACGTGAATGGCGCAAGACTAGCTTTCGCCAAGGCGGTCCCAAGGGCTTCAGATTAGTATTTCTCACGCCGCCAATTGAAATCCTCAATCACGGCAGCATTCGCGAAGCCCGATGGCGTCCGAAGTCGATGCCTATGCGATACGACCGCGCGCCGATTCTGGCCAGAAACGACGAGGTCAGTCATTTTCCACTTCTTCAGGCTTCTCTCAAAGGTGTCAGCCGCCCAACACCCGAGAGCCGATTTTCAAGCTGCTTCCGAACACGCATCATGCCGTTGCGACACGAACTGGCGCAGGAGTTGGTACAGGTGTATGAATCGATGTTGCTTGATTCGGGAACCGATAGTCTTTCAAAAAACTATATAGATGCTCTCCCATGGCGCCCACCGTCGCCGGAGACAAATCGCCGAGAAAGTTATCTGAAGCGTCTTGCGCGTAGTGGCGTACGCAATCAATCCTGCCGTAACAAGAGCATCAAAAGGAAATCTGCCCGACTTCGCGGTGGGACTTCGTCACGTAAACCACGTTGCTAGAGTTGATTGTTGGCCAGTCTTCAGTCCGATTTTTTGCTTTATCTTTTTCGTCCTGCGAATGGATTCATTTTAACGGCTCCCGTTGCAGAAAGTGATCGCTAATCCGCCGTGCGCGTGAAGTGGAATTTGACGCCGGCGGTGTCAGCGGCAACGAGCAATGCTTCGACGGCGCGGAGGTCGCGCAGGATCGGGTTGGGTTGCTTGAAATCGTTTAGGTTCGCACTCATGTACTCGATCAACGCTCGCATCGACTTGAGCCCCTCGGCGGCGGGGAACCATTGCTCAGGCGGTAAGCGCATGCCGGACGGGTCAAACCCTTCGGCCTTCATCTGTTCGATCAGGATTGCCTGGCTTTCGGACAGGAGCGAGGTCGGCTCGGCGACGCTTCGCCGACGGGCGGCGGAGTCGATGCGGTCGGCTTCGCGGGCCAGCGCTTTGCCGGACTTGGCCTTGGCGTACGCCGCCTGGGCGTCGGGCAGTTCCTTGTCCAACGTTACGACGATCAGGACGGCCATAGGGTTGCTCCGATCGGTTTGCTCTGGTTGACGGCCGGTTGCTTGGCGGGCACGGCGGCGGCGCGGTAGACGACGATCGACCGGCACTTTTTGCAGATCAGTTTGCGCCTGGTGCGCTTATGCCGGTCGGCCCACCAGCCGCAGGTAGGGCAGCCGATCTGCATCGGGGCGGGGCGTTTCGGCGGGGTGATGACTTCCTCTGTTTTGAAGCATCGCACCGGCCTGGCGCCGAGGCGGACGCACATCGCTTTCCACGCGGGGCCGTGGCCGGTCTTGGGAGTCATGGCGTGGGCGATTTCGTGCAGGATCGTGTCGCGAACTTCGTCTTCCGCATTGAGAAACGTGATGGGTTTGGAGAGGCTGATCACACGCCGAGTAAAGTTGCAACACCCGAACCGCCGGCGGGCGTGGTCGAATTGAAACGTCCAGCCGACCAGCCCGTGCCGCTGCATCAGCGAGACAGCGAGGATGCGGGCGGCGTGGAGGTTCATCGCAAAACATTCTAAGGCGCGGACGGATATTGTCGATTGACGATCTTCGTGACGCGGGCCATCGAAGATGGCCGTTTCGTCCCCCGCCGAAAAACGGCCATCTTCGATGGCCCGCGTCACGAGGAAATGGCAAGGGGTGATGTTCGGGAATCAGACCGCTTCGACGAAGATCTTCGACGCCGCTTCGGTTCCGAGCGCGACGGGCGGTTTGCCCGCTACCGCGATCGACACTGCGGCCGCCTGGGGGTCGCGGGATTGCACCGTGAGCGGCGTGCCGATGGTCAGGCCGCTGCGGTGGACGAATTGCAGGAACGCCGGGCCCTGGTCGATCACGCGGGCGACGCGCAGCGGGGCGTTGAGGTCGCAATCGAGCAGGCTCAATTGCCGCGTGCCAGGCATTTTGCCCTTGGCCGGCGGGATCGGATCGCCGTGCGGATCGACGCGCGGGTGGTCCAGCAAGGCGTCGATGCGGGCGAGCACTTTTTCGCTGATGGCGTGTTCAAGCTCCTCGGCCTCGTCGTGTACTTCCGACCAATCGAGCCCGAGGATTTTGACGAGGAACAATTCCACCAATCGGTGGCGGCGGAGCACATGTAGCGCCAGTTGCTCGCCGCCTTTGGTGAGGCGCGCGCCCGATCGCGGCTCGTACGTCACCAGCCCGCTGTCGGCCAGCGCCTTGACCATGCTGGTGGCCGTGCCGGGGACAACGCCCATGGCGCTGGCCAGTTTCCCCATCGGCACGAGGTCGGCCGGCGCGGATTGCTGCTCGAGGTAAAGCTGCTTCAGATAATCTTCCACGGTGCTGGTCGCCATAGGATGGCCTTACTGTAACTTTTGGGTTGACCCACGCAACATCTACGACTATACTCCCGCCGGATTTTGAATAGTCAAAATAACCATTTCGCCAGGACTAAGTCATGTCATCGCCGGTAGATAAGCCATTGGATTACAAGCCCGCTGCAGGCGCATTGCACGGAAACCATCGCTCGCTCGAAGACGTTCACCGCTCGGTCGCCATTCCGCAAGGCCACTGGTGGCGGCGGATGGTGGCGTTCGCGGGGCCGGCTTACATGGTCTCGGTCGGATACATGGACCCGGGTAACTGGGCGACCGACCTGGCCGGCGGGGCCAAGTTCGGCTACTCGCTGATCTGGGTTCTGCTGATGAGCAACCTGATGGCCGTCCTGCTGCAAACGCTGTCGGCGCGGCTCGGGCTGGTCGCCGGGCGCGATCTGGCGCAGGCCTGCCGCGATGCGTACAACCCCGTCGTTCGCTGGGTGCTGTTCGTGATGTGCGAAATCGCCATCGCCGCTTGCGACCTGGCCGAGGTGCTCGGCACGGCGATCGGGCTGAACCTGCTGACCGCGCAACTGGGCCTGTTCGGCGGGCACGGGATTCCGTTGATCTACGCCGTCGTTATCACCGGGCTGGACGTATTTCTGCTGCTCGCGATTCAGCGGTTCGGCATTCGAAAGATGGAGGCGTTCATCTTGCTGCTCGTCAGCACGATCGGCGCGTGCTTCATCATCGAAATTTTCCTCGCCAAGCCCGATGCGATCGGCATCGCCAAAGGGTTCATCCCGAGCAGTTTGATCTTCAGCAACAGCGAGATGCTGTACATCGCGATCGGCATCATCGGGGCAACCGTCATGCCGCACAATTTGTACCTGCACTCGGCTCTGGTGCAGAGCCGCAACGTCAACAAGACGCGCGAGGGATTGCGGCAGGCGTGCAAGTACAACTTCATCGACTCGGCCATCGCGCTCAACGCGGCGTTTTTTGTCAACGCCGCGATCCTGATCTTGGCCGCCGCAGTGTTCTACAAAAATAACATGCAGGACGTGGCGGAGATTCAGGACGCGCACAAGTTGATGGAAGGTTTGCTGGGCACAAAGGTCGCGCCGATCGCGTTCGCCATCGCGCTGATCTGTGCCGGGCAATCCAGCACCATCACCGGCACGCTGGCCGGGCAGATTACGATGGAAGGTTTTCTGCACTTCCGCATGCGCCCGTGGCTGCGGCGGCTGATTACGCGCTCGCTCGCGATCGTGCCGGCCGTCATCACCATCTACATCAGCGGCAATGAAGGCACGGGCAAGTTGCTGGTGCTGAGCCAGGTCATCTTGAGCCTGCAACTTCCGTTCGCTGTCGTGCCGCTGGTGAAGTTCACAGCCAGCCGAAAGAAAATGGGAGATTTTGCGACTCCGAAGTGGATCGCCGCCATCGCGTGGGTGGTGGCGGCGATCATTATTATTCTCAACGCGCAACTGGTGGCCGGGAAAATGTGCGACTGGGCCACCATCGTCAGCGCGGCCGAACCGCTCGGCGACACGGCCGGGCTGACCGCGCGATTCAGCCATTTCCTCGATGTCGCAACGGCCGGCGGGTGGGCGACGCTGAGCGCGATGGCTATGTTGGTGGGCGCGCTGTTTATGCTACTGCTGTGGATGACGTTCCGCCGCGAGCCCGGGGCCGATGAGCCGCGCGGGTTTGATGTGGTGAGTGCGCATGCGGTCGCCAGCGCCGCCGTGCTTCCGCCACAGACGATCCGACGCATCGGCGTGGCGCTCGACGCGGAATCCACCGATGCGGCGATGCTCGCACACGCTGTGGTGCTGGCAAAAACGCATCATGCTGAACTGGTGCTGATCCACATCGTCGAAGGCGTCGGCGGGCAGTACCACGGCGTGCAGGCCGGCGACGTCGAAAGCCGCCGCGATGACCAGTACATGGCCAGCCTCGTCGGCCGGCTCAGCAGCGAACTACAAGGAAGCGAGATCCCCGGCGTGCGACACGTGCTGGGCTACGGCGACGTGCGGCGCGAAATCGTGCGATTGGCAGAGCAGGAAAAGATCGACATGCTGGTCCTCGGCGGGCACGGCCATCGCGGGCTGGCCGATGTCCTCCGCGGCAGCACCATCGACGGCGTCCGCCACGGGCTGAGCATTCCCGTGTTGGCCGTACGGACTTGACTCGGTATCTATTCGACACCGAGGCACAGAGACACAGAGTTTAGCACAGAGAAAAGAACGACTAGTCCAAAAAGTTCGGTAGTGGGTTAGCTTAAAATGTTGGCGATTGCGTCGTTTAGAAACTCGACCGTACCACGGGCCTCTGGCTGCTCAGTTCAAATCATTCAAAACACGTCATGCTGAGGTACTCCGAAGCATCTCGGACGCCGAATGCCGCTCGGGATTCGAGATCCTTCTGAGTACCTCAGGATGACGATACTTGTGTGTTCGCGGGGTGTGGACAAAGCACTCTCCGGCCCGTGCTAGCGGTGCAGAAATACCAGCGAGGTCAAACTTTTCGAAGTTCTTACGCGTTCTGCACGGGCCGGAGGCCCGTGGTACGGTCGAGCTTTCAGACTTATCCACCACCGAACGTTCCCAAGATCGCGCCGTTTTCACCAGACAGATCAAATCATGCGTTAGAGAGAACACCGCGCACTTTACTCCTCGCTCTGTGTTTAACTCTGTGTCTCTGTGCCTCGGTGTCGCATTATCCGACCACGTGTTCTTCCCGCAGGGCGAGCCAATCTTCTAACGTCGCAACGCGATCCGGATGCACCCGGCTGCGCGCCAAAAACCCGCAGCCGTGTTGCGGCATGCGGTCCTGATCCGTCGGTTGATACCGCAGATCGACGCTCCACCGTACATGATCGGAGTTGTTCGGCGTGCTGCTGTGCAGCAGGCGGTCGTTAAACAGGACTGCGCTGCCGGCCCTCATAGGAAGGGCGGTGATAGGCCGCTTTTTTGATTCGCGTTCCACCGCTTCGAGGTTCGATTCCAGGAAGCCGGTGCCCGAATACGTCTCCCGATGGAAATCGATCACCCGCTGCCGATGCGTGCCGGGGATTATGTGCAGGCAGCCGTTCTCGTGCGTGCTGTCGATCAGCGGGATCCACACGGTGATGACCGGGTTGCTGTTGGCGTCCGGCCAATAGCTCTTGTCCTGATGCCAAGGCACGGCGCCGGCGGCCACTTTGGGCACCTTGGGGCGTACGTTGTAGACCGGGTTGGAAAAAATCTCCGGGCCGATCAGGGATTCAACGGCATCGATGATTTTCGGGATGCTCATGAGATCGAAGTACCCCGGCAGGCGATCGCGCCAACCCCGGCCGAACTTGAGGAAGTCGGCGTCGGTCAGCCCGGTAAACAGCTTGGCGAGGCGGTACTTGAAAGGTTCATTCACCAGCGGGTCGGTGATCTTCCCGTCCTGTAGCAGGTCGGCGGCGATCTGGTCGACCTTCTGCGTCATCGCCTCGCGGGCGGGGGCCAGTTCCTCTTCGCTCAAAAGCTGATCGAGCACGAGATATCCGTCGCGCTCGTAAGCGGCCTTTTGCTCGGGCGTCAGGCTGCCGAACGGGGTTGTCAGGGGGCGTTGTTCTTCGACGGTGGTACTCATGAGGCTCCTTATGAAGTCGTGCAAAATCCTACCCTGTGCTTGCGATTTGCCAATAGCCTGCGATCACTAAAAGTGGTATAAAATCAACATGGAAGGTCCGATACCCACTTGGCCGATCGAGCTCGAAAACCGGCCGGCGATCCGGCAGGCGGGAGTGGGTAGGCACGCCGGGCCTGCGACCAATCGTTACCAAATGCTGGGGTTTTGGTGTCTCCACGTTTATCCGTACCGGGCCGACCTGCGGGTTAACAACCAGTGGTATGAAATCCATCCCGGCTGCGTGAGCATCCTGCCGCCCGATGCCGATCTGGAGTATCGCATCTCCGCGGATGTGGAGCACGCCTATGTGCATTTCCTGATCCCGGCGGGGCATCCCGAGGCGTCTCCCCGACTGCCGGTGATGCAGCAGCTTGGTGAGCGTTACGCAGCGTTCGATCGCGCCGTTCGGCAGGCGATCGCATGGCAAACGATCAGCCCCGCCCGGGCGGAAGTGCGGCTGTGGGATTTGCTCTGGCAACTGACTGACTCGCCCGCATCCGCTCCGCACGACCGCCACGGAACGCACCCCGCAGTCGAGCGGGCGATGCGCCGGATCGAGCTGCGCCTCGGCCAGCCGATCAGCGCTTCAGCGCTGGCCGAGGAATTGGAAATTTCGCACAACCACCTGATCCGCCTGTTCCGCGCCGCGACGGGTTGTTCGATTTTGGAATACGTCAGGCACCGCCGGGTCGAGCGGGCCGAGCATCTGTTGCGATTCAGCACGCTTCCGATCAAAGTCATCGCACGCCAGGTGGGCTTGGCCGACCTGCACTTGTTCAACAAAACAATCCGTCGCGAGCTTAAAGGCTCGCCGCGCGAGGTAAGGGCCAGAAGGAAGGAGAGCGAATGAATCCGGTTGCAGTAGGCATCATCGGTTTCGGCCGGATCGGGGCGGAGCACGCGGGGTGGATCGCGGCGTCGCAGCACATGCGCGTGGCGGAAGTGTACGACGCCACGCCGGCGCGGCGGGAGTTGGCGACTGCTCGCGGGCTTGCGACGCATGAGTCGCTCGATCTGCTGCTCACCTCGCCGCGGGTGGAGGCGGTGCTGATCTCGGCGCCAACGTCGATGCACTTCGAGCTGGCGATCGAAGCCCTCCGCAGCGGCAAGCACGTGATGATCGAAAAGCCGATCGCACTGGACCTGGCGCAAGCCAAGGCGATCGCCGACGAGGCTACGGCGCAGAACAAACTTGTCAGCGTTTTTCACAACCGCAGATGGGACGTCGATTTCCTCACCGCGCAGCAGGCGATCGCCGCCGGGACGTTCGGGCGCGTGTTCAACGTCGAAAGCCGGCTCGGCCAATGGAGCAGCTGCGTCGGACCGGCGGCCAAGGAGTATCGCCCCAACTGGCGCAACGAAGGCTCCTTCGGCGGCGGCGGGTTGTACGACTGGGGCTCGCATTTTATCGATCAACTGTGGCGCCTGCTCCACCCGGCTAAGCCCGTACGCGTGTTTGCACAGCTTCGCGGAAACGTCTGGAGCAGCGACTGCGACGACTTCGCCCGCGTACTGATCGATTTCGATAACGGCGCGGTCGGACTGTGCGAAATCAACACCACCACCACGCGCCCGCTGCCGCGATGGCACATCGATGGGACCGAGGGATCGGCGTTCAGTCCGTACAGCCTGGAGTTCGACACCAGCGTCTGGGCGTCGCTGCGGTTTACCGACAAGGAGCAGACGACGCACGTCACGCTGCCGATGGCCGAGGCTGGTTTGACCGAGACGCAGATATGGGACCGCTTCGCGTCGGCCGTCCGCGGGAACGGCGAGCCGGCGGTCACCGTGTGGTCGGTGCTGCCGACGATGGCGTTGCTCGACGCGGCGAGAGAAAGCTCGAAAACCGGTCGGGCGATTGATGTCGGAGACGCCGTGGATTGGGCGCTGTAATCCTCAATGTCTGGCAGTCGCATCACGCTTCCAGTACCACGGTCCTCCGGACCGTGCCTTCGGCGTTGGATATCGGAAACCGCGAGGCTCGAAACCGCAGCGCGACTTCGCACAGGCCGGAGGCCCGTGGTATGTGAAAGGTTGTCGATCCCAGCAAGGCGGCAACAAAGCGTCCGGTAATCCGGCACGTCCGCATAACGCATACTCACGAAAAAATGTCGAAGTGTTTTCGCCCGCTCGTCCGACTTAACTCTCAACAGGAGTTGTCGAATGAGCCTTATTCAATTCAGTCCGATGCGCATGATTCTGCTGGTCCTGGCGGGCATGGCGCTGGCGATGATCCTCTGATCATCCGATCTTTCAACCGCGAAGACGCGAAGGCTCGAAGAAGAACCATTTCTTCATCGAGCCTTCGCGTCTTTGCGGTTAATGGCGACAATGAGTCGGCAAGATGATGAAAGTCATGGCCATCACGAGCGGCATGAAGCAGGCGGCGGCGCGGCTGCGGATGGGGGAGCTGATCTCGCCCCTGCGCGAGCGCGGGATCGAGATCACGATGGCGGAGTGGGGGAAGAATTTGCTGGACCGTCGATTGCTGATTAAATCGGCCAGTGAATTTGACGCGGTCATCCTGCAACGCCGGCTGCTCGATCGGGGGAACGCACGGTCGCTGCGCAAGCGGGCCAAGCGGATTTATTTCGACGTCGACGACGCTGTGATGTACCACGCGGGAAGAGTCGGCTGGTGGAGCCGCTGGCGGACGGACCGGCGGTTCGCCGCGACCTGCGGTGTGCTCGATCACGTCGTCGCGGGCAACGAGTACCTCGCCGAAATCTTCCGCGCCCGCGGCTGCCGAACCAGCGTCTTACCTACCGTCGTCGATCCGCAGCACTACCAGTGCAAGTTGCACACGCCGACCGACTCGCCGCAGCTGGTGTGGATCGGGTCGCACTCGACGATCGGCTATCTCGACCTGATCCGCGACGCACTGGCAGACGCCGCCAAGGCGGTCCCCGGGCTGCGCCTGACGATCATCGCCGACCGCACTTGGGCCGACGCGCCGCTGCCAGTCGACGTCGTCGAGTGGAGTTCTGAAAGCGAATCGCCTGCGCTGGCGGCAGCGGATATCGGCATCGCACCGACGCCTGACGACCGGTGGACGCGCGGAAAGTGCGGGTTCAAGATCATTCAGTACATGGCCGCCGGCTTGCCGGTGGTGGCTTCGCCGGTGGGTGCCAACCGCGTGATCGTACGGCAAGGCAGCACGGGCTACATCGCGGAGACATCAGCCGACTGGACCGCCCGGCTGATCGAACTGGCAAGTAACCCGCAGCGGCGGGCTGAGTTCGGGGCGGCCGGTCGCAGCGACGTCTGGTCGATCTACAACCTCTCCCGCGCCGCCGACTTCTGGGCCGACCTGCTCACTTCTTCGGCGGCCTCGCCGATTCGTACTGCCTGATGAGCGTCTTCACGCTCGTGCTGCGAACCATCTTTCCGATCGCCGTCAGCGGCAGACCGTCCTTTGTCTGAAATCGGATGCAGCTCTTGCCCATGTCGAGTTTTAGTCCCGCTTTGGTAAACGCATCCTTGATCGCGGCCGCCTGCTTTGGGTCCATGTACACGCATGTCATGTAGAGTGAGCAATACCTTTTCTGGGACGCCAGCGCCACGTACATCAGCGCCCGGCCGTTGTAGGTGATCGGATACGTCTTCAGTGGGATGCCCCAGGCGAGCATGCCGTAATCGATCATCTCGACGTACCCGGCTGGCAGGTTTTTCACGATCACATCGCGGACGGCGGCGATTGTTGCGCGGCGATCCGCAGGCAGTCCGGCCAGATACTCGGCGGCATTGGTGGCGGGGGGCATGGGTGCATCGTCAATCGAGCTCCGCCGCTCGTCAATACAATTCCGAAATGCCGCTGAAATCGGGCGATTTTGCGTATCCCTTTGTAGCCGACGGGTCGGCCGACGAAACGGTGTTTTTATGGCCTGAAACCCTGTCCGGTGGTTCGCGTTTGGATCGGTTTTCGAGTAAAATTTTGGACTCCCGAAAGCGATGTACGAGCACGGGAAAAATGTCCAACAGTTCGAATTTTTGAGCACTTAAAACAATGTCAGAACCAACCAAGCCGATCGACCGAATCGAAGACCTTCAAATCGAATCGGAGTTGCAGGATTCGTATCTCACGTACGCGATGAGCACGATCATGGATCGCGCGCTGCCCGACGTGCGCGACGGGCTGAAGCCCTCGCAGCGGCGGATCCTGGTGGCGATGAACGATCTCAAGCTCGGGCCGCGCAGCAAGCACTACAAGTGCGCTAAAATCTGCGGCGACACGTCCGGCAACTACCACCCGCACGGCGATCAGATCGTCTACCCGACCCTCGTCCGCCTTGGGCAGGATTGGAACCTGCGCGCCACGCTCGTCGACCCGCAAGGAAACTTCGGCAGTACCGACGGCGACCCGCCGGCCGCTTCGCGATACACCGAAGCCCGCATGACCGGCGTGGCGATGGAGATGCTGGCCGACCTGGATCTGGACACCGTCGATTTTCAGCCGAACTACGACGAACGTTTGATGGAGCCGATGGTGCTGCCGGGCAAGTTCCCCAACTTGCTCGTCAATGGCAGCACGGGCATCGCGGTGGGCATGGCGTGCAACTTGCTTCCGCACAACACCATCGAAATCTGCAACGCGATCGTGAAAGTGATCGACAGCCCGGAAGTGACGCTGCCGGAACTGTTGGAAATCGTGCCGGGCCCTGATTTCCCCACCGGCGGGATCATCTGCGGCAAGGACGGCATTGTCGACGGCTACCGCGCCGGCCGCGGGCGCATCACGCTGCGGGCGAAGATCGAAATCGAAGAGGAAAAGAAGGGCACGCGCGGCACGATCATCATCACCGAACTGCCGTACGGCGTGATCCGTAAATCGATCGTGGAGAGCGTGGCCGAGTGCGTGAAGAACGACCGCATCCACGACATCAGCGCGATCAACGATCACTCCGGCAGGCAGCACGCGGTGCGCATCGTGATCGATCTGAAGCGCGACGCCGACCCGCAAGTGGTGCTGAACCAGCTGTACCAGTTTACGCCTTGTCAGATCACGGTGAGCATGATCAACATCGCGCTGGTGAACCGCCAGCCGCGCACAATGGGGCTGAAGGAACTGATCCAGCATTTCATCGAGCACCGCAAGGTAGTCATCACCCGCCGGACTAAGTTTTTGCTGAAAAAGGCCCAACAGCGCGGGCATTTGCTGGAAGGCTTGATCTTCGCGGTGTGCGATATCGACGAAGTCGTCAAGCTGATCCGCAGCAGCAAGACGCGGGAGGAAGCGATCGAGAAATTGCGACAGCGCGCCTTCCGCATCGCCCCAAGCCACCCGGCCGCTCCGCAGATCCCGGAAGTGCTGATGAAGAAGGGCGAGCGCGGCGTGACGCTCACGCAAGTGCAGGCCGAAGCCATCGGCCGGCTGCAGTTGATCCAACTCGTCGGGCTTGAAATCGACCGCCTGGTGAAGGAATACCGCGAGGTGGCCGACGAGATCGAAGGGTACGAAGCGATCCTGCGCGATCCGCGGATGGTGGAAGACATCATCCGCGAAGACATTTTGGAGATGAAGGAAAAGTTCGGCAACAAACGCCGCACGGAAATCACCGGAAGCGTGACGAACGTGAACATGGAAGACCTGATCGCCAAGGAAGACGTGGTGGTCACCGTCAGCCACGCGGGATATGTAAAGCGCCTGCCAACCGACACCTACCGCAGCCAGGGTCGCGGCGGGCGCGGGATCAAGGGCACGGAAAGCCGCGAAGGCGATTTTGTCGAGCACCTGTTCGTCGCCAACACGCACGATTATCTGCTGTTCTTCACCAATCAAGGCCGAGTGTACGAGACGCGCGTGTTCGACGTGCCGGAAATGAGCCGCACCAGCCAAGGCCGGGCTGTCGCGAATTTGCTGAGCTTTCAATCGCAGGAAAAAATCGCCAGCGTGCTTGCGATCAAGGATTTCGAAAAGGCCGAGCAGTACCTGATGTTTGCCACCGCCAAGGGCACGGTGAAGAAAACCGCGCTCAGCGCCTACGCCAACATCCGCACGAATGGCCTGATTGCGATCGGTCTCGACGAGGGTGATAGCCTGATCGACGTGGCTGTCACCAGCGGCAAGGACCACATCATGCTGGGCACAAAGAGCGGCCTGGCGATCCGTTTTGAAGAAGCCGACGTCCGCGCCATGGGCCGCCCGGCCGGCGGGGTGACCGGCGCTCGCTTCAAAAGAGAGGGCGACGCGGTCGTCTCCATGCTCATCGTCCCGGAAGGCGATAACACCGGCGCCAAAGTGCTGACCGCCTGCCTCAACGGCTACGGCAAACGCACGCCGCTGGAAGACTACCCGGTCAAGGGTCGCGGCACGCGCGGCGTGATCAACATCGACGCCACCGACCGCAACGGCGACGTGGTGGGCATGAAGCTGGTCAACGACGACGGCGAACTGATGCTCATCACCGAAAAGGGAATCCTGATCCGCACAGCGGTCAGCGAAATCCGCGAAACCGGCCGGAGCGCCGCCGGTGTCCGGCTGATCAAGCTCGACGACGGCGACACGCTGGTCGCGATGGCGAAGGTGGATAAAGTTGAGGCGTCCGAAGCTGGGGCTCCAACCGAAGGCGGCGAAACCCCGCCCGATGACAGCTCGCCGCCGACAATACCGCTTACGGAATGAAAATTAGCCGCAGATAAACGCAGATGAACGCAGATAAGAAAGCAAAAAATTGTTTTTCTTATCTGCGTTCATCTGCGTTTATCTGCGGCTAAAACTTTTTAGTCTTAAGCCAGCAGCGTATCCAGATCGCACTCCCGCACGACCTTGATGCAGTGGCTCATGTTTCGGTCGATCGGGTAGACCTGCGCCATGCCCAATATGCCAACGCCTTTGGCCCATCCCGTGAACGGCGGCATTCGGCTGTGGAAGCCTACGTCGTACAGCGGGCTGGCGACTGGGCTTTTGAACAGCAGCTTTTGCGCCACGTTCTTTTCGTCGAACGTCGGGTGTACCTTTTTCAACGACGGCAAATGCGTGGCGAAGATTTCGTCGGAGGTCTTGGCCATATACGGGTGTTCGGGGTCGAGGTAATTGATCACATACAGCACGTGTTTGCCGCCGTACTCGTCGGGCGGAACGAGGTTGGTGTGTTCGATCGCGCCGCCGAAGGTGACGTCGGGGTCGAGGTTGTTGACCCAATAGAACTTGCCGAGCGGCTTGTTCATGATCAGCACCATGCAGCAGGCGGCGATGTAGCGGATTTTCTCGGCGTGCTCGGTGAGAAACTGCTCCTTGGGCTCGATGATGTTGGCCAGATGCTTCGGGTGACCAGTCCAGATCAGGCGGTCGAAATCCTCAGTGGAGTTCTGCTGGGAGCTCTGTTGTCCCACCGACGTGTGCAGGCGGAATTTGTTGTCGGCCAATCGCTCGACGCGGCTGACTTTGGTGTCGAAGTGGATTTTCACGCCGCGTGATTTGAGCTGGTCCGCCACGGCGATCGCCATGCGGGCGAATCCGCCGCGGAGGTAGCCGAGGCTTTCTTTGCCTTTTTCGCGCGATCGTGAGCGGGGATAGATGCGTCCCCATAAAAACGCCGCGGGGATGTTGGCAAAATGCTTGCCGAACTTGGCCTTCAGCAGCGGCTCCCAGAGATTCTTATAGCCTTTGGTTGCGTTGCGGCGTTTGAAGAAATCTTCGACGGTGATTTTATCGAACTCGCGCCAGTCCTCGGTCTTCTGGAAAACGCGGAGCGAAAGCCCCATCTTCAGCCGCTCGATGATCGAGCCGATCGGCTTGCACCGCAGCATGTCGACCGGCGATTCTAGCGGCCAGATCCGGCCCTTGCTGTACAAGCCCGATTTGCTGTGCAGCCAAAGCAGGTCTTTACCCAGGCCGGCTTCTTCGATCATTTTGATGACGTCGACGTCTGACTTGAAGATGTGGTGGTAGTATTTTTCAAGATACGTTCCTGGCGCGCCGGGAAACTCAAACCCCGCCGCCAGCCCACCGGCCGGGCCGGCGTCGTACATCACGACTTCGCACTTCTTCTCGTGGAACAGCCGCTTGGCTAAGGCAAGTCCTGTCACACCGGCACCGACGACGGCTACTTTCATGCGATCACTCTCGGTAAGAAGATATTTAGCCACAGATGAACACAGATACACACAGATAAAGCAGAAAACTGAAGCGCCACTGAAGTACCAGGGACGCCAAGTAATTTGTGATTCATGCTTTGGCGAAACTAGGCATCCTTGGTGCTTCCATTGTTTTCTTCTGATCTGTGTTCATCAGTGCCCCATCTGTGGCAAATTGTTTTAGTTTCGTGTCCGACCCGACCGAACCGGATTTTCCACGCCCAGCGTCTTGCTCACCACGCTCGGCGGGCGGCCTTTCACGTTTTCGTAGATTCGGCCGATGTACTCGCCCAAAATGCCGATGCAGAACAACTGCACGCCGCCGATGAAAAGCGTCGCGATGACGATCGTGGCGAAACCGGGCACCGGCCGCAGGTGAGTGAACGGCCACCAGTTCTCGAAGACCTTCTGGAGCAGTGTGAAGATCGCGCCCAAAAAAGAAATCACGGACACGATCCCGCCGAACCACATCGCCAGGCGCAGCGGCTTGGTGCTGAAACTGAAGATGCCGTCCAGCGCCAGGCCCATCAGCTTGCGGAAGGTGTATTTGACTTCACCGGCCGCCCGGGCGTGGCGCTCGTAGGGCAATGCGGTCTGCTCGAAGCCGACCCACGCGCGCAAGCCGCGGATGAACGGACGGAACTCACGGACGCTGGTGATGACGCTGACGACCCGCCGGTCCATCAGGCAGAAATCGCCGCTGTCAAGCGGCATGTCGATGTCGGCCAGAAATGAGAGCATGCGGTAGAACGCCCAATAGGCGAACTTTTTGAGCGGTCCTTCCTTGCGCTTTTCGCGGACGCCGTAAACGACATCGGACCCCTTGGCCCACTGCTCAAAAAACCGCGGCAGCACTTCCGGCGGGTCTTGTAGATCAGCGTCGAGGACGACGATGATCTGCCCGTCCCCATCCGCCGCGGCGCGCAGGCCGGTCCACAGCGCCACCTGATGCCCGAAGTTGCGGGCCAGGCAGATCATCTTCCATTTCGCGTTCTTAGCGTGAATCTCGCCCATCAGCAGCCACGTGCGATCGCGCGAGCCGTCGTTGATCAGGATCACATCGTAGTTCACATTCCAAGCGACTGCGGCCGCGTCCAGGCGATCGTAAAGCATGGGCAGCACGTCCTGCTCGTTGTAGCAGGGGATGACAATCGTCACGCGCGTCGACGGGTCGATCATGCGCGGCAAATCGTTCGCCAAGGGAGTTGTCATAGGAATAATGCTCATCGGCCATCTGAAAGCTACGCGGATCGCGCGTGGGATTCAAGCAATGCAACGTTCAGGAAGTGGGTCGTTCTGAAAACTCGACCGTACCACGAGCCTCCGGCCCGTGCCGGCAGCGCGCGAACCTGAGAAAATGAAAGTTCCTGGCTATTCCTAATCGCCCGCACGGGCCGAAGGCCCGTGGTACGGTCGAGTTTTCCAAGCAATGCGTTGCATCATATTCAGACTGACCCATTAACAACGTTCAACGCAGTAATGGTGTATCGGACCTGATTTCGACTCGGCCGAAGATTGCCCAACAACCCGCACCGCGTTATCACACGCGGATGGAATCTGCTGTGAATGAATCGATCCCCGCTTCGCCTGTTCCCGCTGCATCCCTGCCTGTTGCGCTGGCCGAGTCCGCTGAGTGCCGGTTCCGTTCCCGCGGCGCGGCGTTGGGGTCGCTATCGCTGATTCTGCTGGCGTACCTGATCGGCGTTTACGCCAACTCGCTCAACCGCGAATTTTACATACACCACTCGCCGTTTTTTGATTCCTGCTCGTACTACAACATCATGGCGTCGACCATTACGACGGCCCGTGAACAGGGCATCTATAAATCACTGCCGATTAAAGCCGCCACCATGTGCCTGCCGTGGCTGGAAGTTGCCGTTCTGGCGAAGTTCAGTCCCGGCCTGGTGCCGATCACCCGGGGCACTGCAATCTGGATTCAGATTACATGGCTTATCCCGATGCTGCTGAGCCTCTTCTTCTATTTTTACGCATTGCGAAAGCACGACGCGCTCGTGTCGTTTGCGATGACCATCCCCTTCGTCTGCCCGGCCGTCTTATGGACCGCCAGCGGCGGGTTCAGCGATTTCCGCATGGACATGGGGTTCTACTTCTTCTTCGCTACCACCGGCGTGTGGTTTCTCGCGACGCTGGAAACGGAGAAATGGTATCCGTGGATTGTTCTCGGGCTGGTCGCCGGTCTGACGGTACTAGAGCGGGCGACCGCTCCGGTCTATCTAGCCGCTTCGTTCGGGCCGCCGATGCTGATTCGGCTTGCCTTTTCTCGCTGCCGTATCAAGCTGCTGATGCGGGCGCTGGTCGCGACGGCGATCGTGCTGATGGTGAGCGGGTGGTGGTTCGTCGTGAACGGGAAATACATCTACTACTACTACCACGACTGGAACCGCGACAGCATGACCAACATGCCGTTCTCCGAGGCGATCAAGCATTTCGATTTCACCACCACCGACCTCGGGTATTACGTCCGCACGGCCTGCTGGTGGATCGGCGGAATCATGCTGCTGACGGTCACGCCCCGCGCGCTGGGATATCGCCTGCGCAAACCGCTGCAACTGTTGAAGAACGTAAACTGGACAGCCCTCTGGCTCGGCTACGCACCGACGTTGATGCTGGTGGCGCAAAAGTCGGGCCTGAATCAGTACGTCGGCCTGCCGGCGATGTTCGGGCTGATCATGTTCCCACTGGCGATGGACATCCGCCCGCTGCCATCGCGGCGGTCGGTTTGGGTGGGCGTGCTCTTCTGCGGGCTAACCCTTTGCCTGCTGGTCAACACCGCGCTCAGCGGCCTGCAGATTCATACGGCCGTCCCGGTCGCCCCGATGGAAGCACACATGCCGGCCTACAAAGCTTTGTGTGACCGCCTGATCGCCGACGCCACGGCCCACGGCAAAAAGACCGCACTGTTCGGCGGCACTCAATTGATGGGGCTGCATTCGGTAGGGTTGGGGAACGTGTTGATCTTTGACTACGGCTTCGCGCCGCTCGGCAATGAACTGTTCGCCGGGCAGGGGATCCAAGTGCAAGTCGACTCCCGCTATCAGCCGGCCGTGCCGGTGGAGTGGGTGGACGACACCATGCCCGGCGACACCCCGCAAGCCAAGGTTGAATGGCTGTTGAAACATCAGGACGAAGTCATCGAGAAGAAGGCGAAGGACGCTTGTGACCGTGTGGACTACATCGTCATCTCCAACGAAGCATCCGCGAAGTACGCTTTTGAGTCGGAACAAATGCGCAACAATTTCGCTAATGTGACTGCACCGGCACTGTGTAAGCGGATCCTGGAACTCGGCCATTTTGAACCCCTCGGCGGGCCGATTGAGTTCTCGAAGGAAGAAGTGATCACCCTCTACGCCAACCGCCGGCCTGCGGCGACCCAGCCGACGAAGTGAACTTGCGGAAAATTGAATGCGACACAGAGGCACAGAGTCACAGAGACATGCACAGAGAAATATAAATTGAATTGAATTCTCTGTGCTTAACTCTGTGACTCT
The DNA here is from genome assembly GCA_038229715.1 of Tepidisphaerales bacterium. Classification (GTDB taxonomy): domain Bacteria; phylum Planctomycetota; class Phycisphaerae; order Tepidisphaerales; family Tepidisphaeraceae; genus JANMES01. The sequence goes on from JBBROD010000061.1 coordinate 17,863, forward strand.
GTGCCTCTGTGTCGCATGAATTTCTACATCAACGGTTTGACTGCCACCACAGTTCCAACATCAACAGTGCATAAAGCCGCTGCGAGTGATCGACGCGCGATTGCTGGTGTTCTTCCATCAACTGTTTTACCGCTTCGAGGTTGAGGTGCCTCGTCGCGAATGAGTCGTTCGCGAAGAGCGTGTCCTGCAACATCGATCGCAATTCGCCGCGGAACCAGTCGCCGATGGGGACGGCGAAGCCCATCTTCTTCCGCGAAAAAACCGACGCCGGCAGATCGGCGGCGAACGCCTGCCGCAGCATCCGCTTGGGCCCGCCGGCCAGTAGCTGCGAAGTCGTCAGGGCGGCGGCGAAGCGGACCAGTTCGTGATCCATGAACGGGCTGCGCACTTCCAACGCGTGCAACATACTGGCGCGGTCGACTTTCGTCAGCAGATCGCCGGGCAGATATTGGCTGCGGTCGGTGCTCATCACGGCCCGCACGATGTCGCCCATCGAGCCGGCGGTTTTAACCGAATCGGCGACGCGGTCGGAGAAGAGTCGCGTCAACGGATGCGCCGTGCCCGCCAGCAGCGCTTCGACCTGATCCTCGCTCATCAGCCGCGTCATCCGGCTGTACGCCTCGTGCGGGGGATGCTGCATCGCGCCCACGAGCCGTGCTAAACGGGCGCGGCGCGATTTGGGGTGTCCGCCGCCGAGCAATCTGGCGATCGTGCCGGTCAGCGCTGAAGGCACGGGTAGTCTGCGGTGGAGGCGGTCGATCATTCGTATGGCGCGGTAGCGGTCGTAGCCGCCGAACATCTCGTCCCCGCCGTCGCCGCTGAGGGCGACTTTCACTTCCGCCCGCGTCATTATCGACAGCCAATACGTCGGCAGCGCCGACGAATCCCCGAACGGCTGACCGAACCCGCGCGACAGTTCCGCCAGCGAGTCGGCCAGGTTCGGGCGGACGGTGAACCGCTCATGCCTCGTGCCCAGATGCTTCGCCACTTCGGCCGCGTAGGCCGATTCGTCGTAGCGCGGATCGTCGAAGCCGATCGAAAACGTCCGCACATCGCCGGCGCACCGTTTCATCGCCAGCGCGACGATCGAGCTATCAACGCCGCCGGACAAAAAGCAGCCGATCGGTACGTCCGACACCATCTGCTCGCGGACGGCCCGCAATACGTGATCTCGCGTGAGTTTGACTGCCGACGCGTCCTCTAGCGCCGGCGGGACTTCTTTCCACGGCCGTTTGGCGGAGAAGTAAAAGCGTGTGCCGCGCTGGTCGACGCCATAAGTAGCGGTCGAACCGGGATAGAATTCCGAAATCCCCTCGTACATCGTGTACGGAGTGCCGATGTAGCCCCACCGCAAATACTCCGCCACCGCCGCCGGCTTGATCGCGTGATTCACCCAGCCGAGGTCGCGAAACGCGCCGATCTCACTGGCAAACGCCAGCGCGTGCAGCGGATTGCCCATGTGTTCGGCTTGATCCTGAGACATCTCCGCTTCGTCCGGTTGAGCGACGGCTACGTAAAGTGGCTTCTGCCCCATGCGATCACGCGCCAAAAAAAGAATCGCGTCCCCTTTAATAAGGGGACGCGATTCTTTTTTTGGCTCGGTCCAGATTGCGAACGCGAACATGCCGCGCAGGCGGTCGATGCAGTGCTCGCCCCACGCGGCGTAACTGGCGAGGAGCACTTCGGTGTCGCCGGTGGTTTTCCAGGCGTAGTCCGGCAGGAGCGGCTCGAGTTCCTTTCGCAGTTCGCGGAAGTTGTAGATTTCGCCGTTAAAGACGATCCACCGGCCGCGGCCGTCGGTGAAGGGTTGGTTGCTGCGCGGTTCGGGGTCCAGAATCGCCAGCCGGCGGTGGACCAGCCCGACTTGCGGCAGCGGCCGGGTCGGCTCGTTGTCGTGATTGAGCCACAGCCCCGCGCCGTCCGGGCCGCGATGGGCGATGCGGTCCGACATCGCCGCCAGCGATTCGCGCGTGACGCGGTGTTTTGTGCTCCAGGAGATAATGCCCGCGATCCCGCACATGCAGCCCCTAGCATATCAGATCATGCGGAACCCCGCGGCAGTGGCTACAATTCGGCGATGGACGCTTCGACCACGCCGCTCAAACTGAATCTGCAGAAGGACAAAGAACTCGTCATCGAGTGGCAGGACGGCGTGCGCAGCGTTCTTTCCGTTTCCTATCTCCGCACGATGTGCCCGTGCGCCCAGTGCAAGGACGTGCGTGAAGCCGCCGCGAAAAAACCCAAGACGTCGCTCATGATTCTGCCCGGGAATTTCGTCAGCCACATCGTTGCGACAGGCGCGGAGCGCGTGGGAAATTACGCCATCCGAATCGACTGGTCCGACGATCACGGCAGCGGCATTTATTCGTTTCAGTACCTGCGTGAAATCAGCCCGCCGGCGAAAAATTGAGTGAATCCACCTGATTGTTCTCTGTAAGACACTTTACAGGCCCCTCTGGCGCGAGCGGGCACGCGGTTTTATCGGCGCTTGACGTTAAGTCCGGTGGATTCCATATGTGCGGGTTATCTGGGTATTCACAAACTCCGATGAGAAATGTAGTCACCCCGAATGTTGTCCCATCGGGTTGAGGAAACGAATCGTCCTATGCCTTGGTACGATCCAACCGTTTTATTCACGTCGCTCAGTGCAGCCGCACTGGCCGCGGGATCTTACGCAGTGGGAAGGCGTCAATCGGTTCGTCGTGCCCAAACGATTGCCCCGTCCGCGTCAAAATCCCTAGTCGCCTTGCCGCAGTCATTCGCCGTATTGGATGGCTTGAATGATGCGGCGATCGCGACCGACTCTGCAGGAACCATTCAATACGCCAACCACGCCGCCGCCGCGCTGATGGGAATCAGCCGCGAGCAGATGATCGGCACGCCCGCCACCGCTCGGGTGGCCGGTGACACATCTAGTCTGTCGGCCTCGGTCGCCATGGCTGCTGTGATCAACGCCTCGGGCGCGGAAGCACCAGTTGAAGTCACCCGCACGCCGCTGTCAGCCGATGGATCGGCCGGGCAACTGCTGATCCTCCGCGATCGCCGCCAAAGTTTTGCGGCTGAGCATGTGGTGCGGGATGAGCGCGACATTCTGGAAGCCATCGCCACGCAAAGCACGCTGGACGTGATTATCGACTGTATCGCTGCCGGCGTGGCCCGTATGCAGACGGGGCTTCGCATGGCGGTGCTGATCCGCCGGGCTGGCGCGACGAGCTGTTTCGGCGGGATTCCGCCGGAATCGCGCCGCGCCATCGAGCGCAGCGACGCTACCGGCACGCCCCCACAATCGTGGTGGACCACGCCGCGCATCTTCGATAATATGCAGGACGATCCAATGTTCGTCCCCTCACTGGCCGGGCTGCGGGCGGGAGCAATCCGCTCGTGCTGGTCGTTCCCGATCGTCGCGCAAAGCGGCGGGGATGCGCTGGGCGTGCTGCTGATGTTTCCATCCGAACTTTCAACGCCGAGCAAGGCCGACCTTAGCCTGGCCGAACGGTGCAGCCGGTTCATTCACTTGGCCGTCGATCGCGAGATGATGGCCGAACGGCTGGCAACGCAATCGCTGATCGACTCGCTGACAGGCCTGCCCAATCGCACGCTCGCCAGCGACCGCCTGGATCACGCGATCAAGCGTGCCCGCCGCGGCGGAACGCAACTGGCAACACTGCTGATCGACCTCGACGGCTTCAAAGCCATTAACGACAGCCTGGGAAATCAGCACGGCGATCTCTTGCTGAAACAGGTGGCCGACCGACTGAAAGGCGCCATCCGCTCCAGCGATACCCTCGGCCGGTTCGGCGCGGATCAATTCGTCCTCATCGCTTCGGACATCGCCGAAAATTCGATCACTCTCATCTGCGATCGACTGTTGTCAGCCTTCAAAGGCCCGTACAGCGCTGCCGGCAAGCAACTGACGCTCACCGCGAGCATCGGCGTCAGCAACTATCCGTCGGACGGAGACGACGTCAACGCACTGCTCCGCAACGCCGATACCGCCCTGACCCACACCAAGCGGCAAAGCCGCGGCGGGTACATTCAGTTCGAGCCGAGCATGAGCGAAGCCACGCTGGAGCGCATGGAACTGGAAAACCAGCTCCGCACCGCGATTCAAAACAACGAGCTGGTGGTCTTCTATCAGCCGCAGGTGGATGCAACCGGGCAAGTGGTGGCCGTGGAAGCACTGGTGCGGTGGAAGCGCAACGGCGTGCTGATCGCGCCGCTGAAGTTCATCCCGATCGCTGAAGAGTGCGGCCTGATCGTTCCGATCGGACGCTGGGTGCTGCGGGAATCCTGCCGCTGGTGCAAACAGTGGCAGACCGCCGGTCGCCGGCCGATCCGCGTGGCGGTCAACGTCTCGGCATTGCAGTTCGCGCAGGACGATTTCGTGCAGGTCGTCCGCGATTGCCTTGCCGACGCCAAACTCGACGCATGTTGGCTGGAGGTTGAAGTCACCGAAAGCCTGCTGATGCAGAACACCAAGAACGTCGCCGGTAAACTCGATCGCTTGCGTGAGATGGGCGTGGCGGTTGCCATCGACGACTTCGGCACGGGTTACAGTTCTTTAGCGTACCTGCAGAAACTGCCGATCGACATCCTGAAGATCGATCGCAGCTTCGTGAAAGACATCCCCAACGCCGACGACCTCAGCAGCGAGAAGACCGCGGTGATCCGCGCGATCCTCTCGATGGCCCATAGCTTGCAACTGAAAGTGGTCGCCGAAGGGGTTGAGACCGAGACGCACATGCAGTTTTTGCGACTCGCCGGTTGCCATCAGATGCAGGGCTATTTCTTCAGCCCGCCGAAACCGGGCGACGAATTAGCGTCGATCGTCGATCGCCTGGACCAAAAGGCCCGATTCGCCCGGGCGGCGTAAGTCCAACCTATGCGAAATTTTCAACCTCGCTTCCATTTTCTAAAATAACGTGTCCGTGCTTCGCTTCCGGCGATGCAAATGCGAAGCAGCGCCCCTATCTATAGAGGCACTTTCAAACCGTTCTCCGGAGCGGGTGCGTGTGCTTTTGCGAAAGCGTGAAACAATGTCGAATCACGCAACGATGTGTACCTATGCGTACCTTTGGCCACCCTCGGCGAATCATTGCGTCCTCCTAAACGCTGGCCGGGCCGGGTGTTGTGGGCGGCTTCCTTGAGGGACGCTGTTATTTTTCGCGGGACGCATCCGGCAGCCTCCGCTGGACGTCAATGCTTGGATCGCTCAGAATCAATCTTGAACCCATGAAACGATCGATCAACATCCTGGCCGCGATTCTGGTAAATGCAGTGTCACTATCCGTTGCGCAGGCACAGCGCGTCGCGCTCCCTGCCGACGTGCGCGACGTTTACATTGATTCCGCCGGCCATGCGATTCTCGAAACCCGCACTGGCGATTGGCGTTCTACCGCCGCCGCGGTGTTCAGCGGGCAAGGTTCGACGATCGCCGCCGCCAGGGTGCTGCTCATCGACCACAAGCACCGCATCTGGCTTCGGCCGGACGAAGATCGCGAGCAAGTCGCCGTGCAGATGTATGACGGAAAAGCCTGGACGACGCGAAACGCAGCGGACCTGCCCGCGGGCGACCATCGAGCACTGCCGGGCATTCACTTCCTCAATAGCGTTGTGGAAGACGCACAAGGCAACGTCTGGCTGGTTGACGGCGAATCCAAGCAAGGCTGGTGGCTTCACCGCCTTAAGAGCACCGGCGAATGGGAGACCAAAGCAATACACGAGCGGGTGCTATCGACGACTAAGCCGCCACAAAAGATCGGGCAGGTGCTGAAGTTCGCCGAGCCGCAAGTGCTGATCGGGCCGGACGGGTTATTTTACGTCGCCTGGAGCGGCACGCGCGTGGATCGCGGGCAAGGCATGGGCGCGTCGGGGTACTTGCAGTTCGATGGGACGCGCTGGAGCGAATACTTCTATCCGACGGGATCGAGCAACGTCGACAACGTGCAAAGCATCATTCCGCTGCCGGATGGAAGTGTCGGGTTCGTACGCACGATCGACGAGCCGCGCGTGGTGTGGATGTCGTCGGCTTTGAATCGACCGGCGCCGGATTTGAGCGGCTATATCGATCGGCTGACCAGCCTGTCATCGCGCGACCGCGAGATCGCACAGGCCGAGCTGATCGCGATGGGCCCGCGGATTCGCAAGGCGCTGGAAGCGCTGGCGGAACAGACGGACGATCCAGAGGTCAAAGGGCGCATTCCGGAAATCCTGCAGGAAATCAGCAAGCCGCCGGTCAAAGGTTTGTACGGCGGGCGATACACCTTCGCCAGTTGGCGGTTGTTGCACATCGCGCGGTCCGGGCGGGTGTATCTGGCGGTGAAGAACTGTGTTGATAAATCCAACGGCAAGGAAATGCGCGAGGCGCTGGTGACGGTGAGCCCCGCCGGGACGTGGTCGGCCGAAGAATCGCCGACGACCGTTTATAAAAAGCCGATCAGCATGCTCGAGATTGCCGAGGACCGCAACGTCCGCCGCTGGGACCGCATCGCCGGCGAAGGGATTTTCCTGCGCGGCGCAGCAGCATCACCGGCTGCAACCGCCGCCACGGCGGCCGATTCGCTCGGCCAACTTCTCGGCTGCGACGATGCCGCTAAGTTGTACGTGCGGACCAAAGAGGGCATTGTCGTTTTTGATCCCGGCGCAGCTAAGTGAAGCACCTGCGTTGGAATGCTGCCGTCACCGCTGCAATGCCGCTGATGTTCATCCGCGCAGCGCAGAAGGGGCAAGTATTAAGGGGCAAGGGGCAAGTAAAGCCGATTCTTCGCTTGCCCCTAGCCCCTCGCCCCTGAATACTTCTTATATGGCCAAAGCCCGACACCAATTCCTTTGTAACAACTGCGGCTCGGTGCATCCCAAGTGGTTCGGCAAATGCCCGGATTGCGGCACGTGGGACAGCCTGCAGGAATACAAAGAGCCGACCGCCGACGCCCGCGCCGAAAGCCGCAACCGCGGCGGGACGGGCGACATCGCAAAGGGCGCGCAGCCGCAAATCATCACCGACATCGACGAATCGCAAACGCCACGCCAGCCGACCGGCATCGGCGAGTTTGACCGCATCCTTGGAGGAGGCGTCGTGCCGGGATCGGCCGTGCTGGTCGGCGGCGAACCGGGGATCGGGAAATCAACGCTCCTGCTGCAGGTGGCGAACGCGCTGTCGCAGCCAATGGCGGACCGGACGAGCTTGAAGTCAAAAAAGGGCGCGTTGGTTGAACCGGGAGCCGATGCCAAAGTCCTCTACGTGACGAGCGAAGAATCCGCCCGCCAGACGAAGCTCCGCGCCGCCCGGCTCGGTGCGCTGTCGAAGAATCTGTACGTGCTGGCCGAGACGAACGTCGAGCGGATCATCCATCAGATCAACACGCTTTCGCCGAGCGTGGTGATCGTCGATTCGATCCAGATGATCTACAAGCCCGATCTGCCGGCTGCGCCCGGCAGCGTCACGCAGCTGCGCGATTGCTGCATGGAGCTGGTGTACCTCGCCAAGGCCAGCGGCGTGGCGATTATTTTCGTCGGCCATGTCACCAAGGCCGGCACGCTCGCGGGGCCGAAGATTATCGAGCATATCGTCGACACGGTGGTGTACTTCGAGGGCGATCGCTTCCACAGCCACCGCATCGTGCGTTGCGTGAAAAACCGCTTCGGCAGCACGCACGAGGTCGGCCTGTTCGAGATGACCGGTGCAGGATTGAAGGAAGTGGAAGACCCCGGCAAGCTGTTCTTAGAGCAGTACGGCCCAGGTCATCAACCCAGCGGCAGCGTGATCGCCGCCGCCATGCAGGGCAGCCGCGTGCTGCTGGTGGAAGTGCAAGCGCTGACGGCCAGCAGCGTGATCGGCGCCGCCCGCCGCAAAACCAGCGGCGTCAGTTCCGATCGGGTGAGCATGATCATCGCCGTGCTGGAGAAGCGGGCCGAGATGCGGTTGGCCGCAGACGACATCTTCGTCAACGTCGCCGGCGGGGTGAAACTCGTCGAGCCGGCGGTGGATTTGGCGATCGCGCTCGCCATCGCCAGTGCCCACATGAACAAACCATTGCCGCCGCTCAGCCTCGCCGTAGGCGAGTTAGGTTTGGGCGGCGAAGTTCGCTCGGTCCCGCAGTTAGAATTGCGCCTAAGAGAAGCCAGCCGCCTCGGCCTCGGCCACGCTATCGTCCCCACGATCGGCGGGACGATCCCAAAACTCGGTGGAATGGCGCTTCACGAAGTCCGGCGGCTGAGTCAGGCGATGGGGAATCTGTAAAAGCTATTTTCGCGATTTCTGGTAGTGGGTCAGTGTGATATGTTACCTCTCCCGGGATTACGGGAGAGGGAGAAATCACGCCGAACATTTAAGAAAGACCCACAAACCGATTTATCGGGTTGTAATTAGCA
>JBBROD010000062.1:0-25828 GCA_038229715.1 Tepidisphaerales bacterium
TCGTCGTCGGTCCTTTCGAGGGATGAGTCTTGGTAAACCCAACCTATCGAAATCCGACGACGATGTCTTGATCCGCTGCGTCCGCTGTTGCGCTTGAAATGTTAATCCGCCTGAAATATCCGCCCCAAAACACTGCGGGCAGACTGATGATACAGAACGTAAAGATCAGCCCCGCCAACAGCAATCGCGGGCCAAGCTTCGGCGTTAGTCCCGGCGCGACTGCACGCACGGGAGCCTCGACCAACCACCCGAACGTATAGCAGATGTTGAAGGCGATCGGCGCGAAGATGATCGCAATCGGTTCGACCGCATCTTCGCCCGGTTGAAGCACATGGGACGCGTTTATCGCGGCGAAGAAGATCACCAAACACACGATACCGTAGACGAAGATCAGGAGGTTGACGGGAATCCGACGCTTCTCCCACCAAATGATCGAGCGGCCAACTCCCGGAGGATTCGGAGGCGTGAACAGCCATCGGATTGGTGAAGCGACGCTCATCGTGCAAGTGCTCGGGCGGGATAACGTAATGCAGTTGAGCGGCCGCGGCGGCGCACGCGCGACGCCCGACCGCAAGTAAAGTATTCCGCCGCCGTGGTCCGCTCCGGCGGCGGGTTATCCGGCCTTCTCCTCATCCGCTGGAAACTTCTTCTTCGCGTATCGACGCAACGTCGCGCGGAAAGACGCTGTTGCCGCTAACGATGCGAGCAGAAGGCCGACGATGTTGTTCGTCTGCATGAATCCCAAGCTCACCCATTGCTGCAGAAACGCCGGGTACATCGGAACCAGAAACGCCGACAGGATGAATACTGCGACAAAGATGAAAAGTGCGCCGAGAATGGCAGTGACGTATCGCATAGCGGGATAACTACTCATTAACCTGACCGGGAGCGCCAATTAGCATCCCCGGGGGTCGCCGGTATTGTGTTTATAGGTTGTTATGCGGTCAGGGGATCGGCTCGCCCGGGCGGCAGGTGGCCGCACTCGGGGCAGCGGTTGGGGGTGGCGCGGAGGTCGTAGCCGCAGGTGGGGCAGGGGCGGGCGTCCGTGCCGAGCAGTCGGCGGCGATGCCGGCGACGCAGCCAGCCCACGGCGGACATCGCCGGCGGAACGGCCAGCAGCAGCACGAGGAACCAGTGCGGGAACTGCAGATAGGCATCAGTCCATGAATCGCGTAAGCCCGCGCCGCCAGGCTTACTACCGGACTCGTACCCAGCGCCGAAACCCAGCCCGCCTTCCCACCGGCCTAGCAACATCAATTGCGCCGCTGTGGTATTGCCAGCCGCCGGCTGGGAGAAAGGCGTACAATTGTTCAGCGGTGTAGCCGTTGTAGTCCCAGCGGCTGGCCTCCAATTGGATACGCCCCCGCTCCGACCGTACGCCACACCATCGTTCAACGCACGCCGATCCGTCGGCGGCGGTAAGGGTTTTATGCTGGTAGCCGGCATACTCCCATAGCCACGCGCTCCGTACCCACAGTGCGATCGTGGCCACGCACAGGAGCAGGCAGAGGGCGGTCAGGATTTGGCGTAGGCGGCGCTTCACGCCGGTGAGGATACCCGATCGCCGGCGGCGGGGGAGTGGCCGCACTCGGATAAGCGGCACTGCTGATGGGTTATCGGCGGTGGGGGGAAGAGAAGGGGAAATCCCTCAAATCCCGTAAGCCGCTTCGAAGTGGCGGTATTACCTGCGATCGATCGCTTGCCGAGGGTGACGCTACGCCTGATTAATTGTTGACGTTCTAACGTCGCCGGTTCACTGTACGAGTTGTGGCGTTGACTGCGGGAGTTGGACAGTGGGCGGCGCAAGTTGGAACGATCACTGCGCGGGTTGGAACGTGTGCAGTTCAACTTAAAACGTCGACGGCGCGGGTTGGAGCGTCGGTGGCGCAACTTGCACAGTGCACATTTCAATTTACAACGTGCACTGCGAGAGTTATAAAGTGCACTGCAAATCTCTGCCGATGCAACTAATAGCTTTAGTATTGCATTATTATCGAACATCGATAAGTGGACATCACTAATACGATGAATTAATTCGTCGTGATGTCCCTTTTTGTTTCGCTGGATTGCGTCGCCTTCGATCCGTCGGATTCCCAGTGGGCTTTCCATCGGTTGGTGATGGGACGCGAGACATGCTCTTGCCGCAGGCGGAGAAACTCGTCGCCGGATTTCATTACTTCGTTTGGCCTGGCGGCGCTGCGGACGAGGAAATCGGGCTCGGGTGGGTAGCAGGCGATTGGGACGCCGTCGTCGCCGACGCGATCGGGTGTGCCGACGATTTCTCCGGGGAGTCGGGTGATTTTCGCGTTCGTCGGCAGGGCAGCGCTTTGGTAGCGTAGGTCCATGCTCCATCGAACGATGTCGCTGTTGTTGTCGAAGCTCACGTGCGGCGTGAGGTTGGTCATCAGCAACACGCCGCCTTTCTTCACCGGGCAGCAGACGGGCTTGCCTTTGGGGAGTACCGAATCAGGAATCTCCAGATAAGGCTGGCCGACCCTTTGCCGATGCGCGAGTAGCCCATCGCCGTGCGTACGAGGGAGGACCCACATGCAGCCGTTCTCCTGGGTTGCGTTCACCAGCGGGAGCCAGACGGTTAGGACCAGCGCCTTGTCGCAATACGGCTCGAAATAGCCGCTGTCCTGATGCCACGGCACGGCGGATTGAACGTGGTTGGGCACTTTAGGGCGCAGGCGATACACGCTGCTGGCGATGATCTCCGGGCCGCACAACAGTTCGACGGCATCGAGCAGCCGCGGTGTGCGCATGAGGTCGAAAAACGCCGGCAACACCACGTTACCGTTCCACATCTCGCGGGCCACTGAAGGCGTCTCGCGATTGATGTGAGCGAGTCGGTGTTCGAAATCGTGCTCGGCGTAGGTGCGTGAGAGCGAACCGGCCGACACCGCCTTCTGAGCAATATTGTCCAGCTCACAAGAAATCTCGTCGATCACCGGCTGTAGGTCGGCGTTGGTGAAGACGTCTTCGACGACGAGGTATCCTTCACGGTGGAAAGCGGCGATTTTTTCTTCGGACAAGATGGGTATGGTAATGGTCATAGTAGAAGTCCAATCTTAGGATATCTGAATCGCCGCTAATTCTAAGGGGTTTAGCGCTTCACGCGCATTTCTTCTGTGTCGCGCTTACGCCGCGCCTGCGCCTGTTCCGCCAGGCCGCACAAATCTTCGCCACAGGCGATCGGCGGCATGCCGACCGGGACCGGCTCGGTCGGGCAGTTTTGCGGATTCACCGGTAAGCCAAAGCCGCTTCGCAAGCTTCGGCGATGGGTGAGAATCTGCTCCATCTCCTTCTTGGTTCCCACGACCGGCGGGGCGTTTTTCACCGCATCGTTGAGCATGGCCCAACTGACTTCGCTGGCGATCACGCTGTCGCGCGCCTGCGGCACGCCGAGATTCTTGCCGGCCCGCAGGCTGCGGGCGAAGTTATCGACGAACACATCAAGTTTCTTGTCGTTGAACAGCGCCGTCTTATGCACCGTGGTGTTAATGCCGTGGCATTCGATCGTTGCATCGATGAAGTTGTGACGCATCCGAGCGATGCCCTTCGTGCCGATGCAGTCGACGTAGCAGTTGTGCGTTTTTTCTTTCGCGAGGTGTCCGTAAACAAAGCCCTGCGTGATGTCGAACACCACGCCGTTCGTAAACTGGCCGTGAACCTGCACCCACCACGGGTCTTTGTGGTTCCACATTTTAATGCCCTGCGCGTGCCAGGTTTGGTACTCGCTCTTGGCGTACCAGCGGGCGACGTCGACGTAGTGCATCCCGCAATCGTGGAAGGGCGGGCCTTCGGGGTCGTGTCCTTCGGTGGGCATGTGGCCGGGGGTCATGTGGCTGACGCGAATGATCGCGAGCTCGCCGATCTCGCCTTCGGCGATAAAACCTTGGATTTCCTTATGATACCACGCGTTGCGATTGAACAAGTTCACACCGACCAACCGATCGGAGGCTTCGATCTCCTTGACCAGTTCCCATTCGGTCTTCACGTCCGCGCCGATCGGCTTTTCCGCCATCACGTGCTTGTTGGCGGCGAGCGCACGGCGAATCAATGCCGGTCGTGCGTCGGCGAGGGTGAATAAACCGACGACGTCGATGGCTGGATCGGCAAAAATAGCTTCGGCGTCGGTGAGTATCTTCGCGCCCGGCACGGTTTTGGCTGCGAGTTCGCGCGAGGCGGCGTTGACGTCGCAGATCGCCGCGATGCTCCAGAATCCGCTTTGCTGCATCGCCGCGACAAAGCCCCGACCCATCCGCCCGTAACCGATCACGCCGACTCGGAATTTCTTCCGCATATGCTCCAACCTTCTGAAAGTGGTCAAGGATAATATGCAGCCGGGGATTCGGCGTTGCAATCCGAATTCGTGAAGCGCACCGGCTCGGCTTGAGTCCGATAACGAGAAATCGGCGTACGGTTGGTCGCTCACGCCGCGGGTGTATCCGGTTTAAGTCTTGATTCCACTGATAGATATGGCGATCGTAGGGAGAGTTCTCGTCGCCTACCGGTAATTCGCCGGACATCTACCATACCATAGGGTCCGATCAGCAAAAAACGCATACGGCGATTCCTTGACGACAGTTGCGATCTTGTCAGGAAAAGCGGTATTGGGTCCGTTTGAAACCCTCGACCGTACCACGGGCCTCCGGCCCATGCGGGTAGCGCGCGAACTTTAGAAAATGATCGTCTTTGGCTATTCCGAATCGCCAGCACGGGCCGGAGGCCCGTGGTACGGTCGAGGGTTCCGAGCAAAGCGTTTCTGACTGACCCATTCCCCAAAAAGTCGCACGCTTGACACGTTTGCTCCGGCGTCGTATTCCTTTCACATGGATCACCCCAAGATTCTTTCTGACGGCATCACGTTCGACGACGTTCTGTTGATTCCCTCACGCAGCGATTTCATCCCCAGCCAAGCCGATACGCATACCAAGCTGACGCGCGGGATTGAGATCAACATTCCCCTGATCAGTGCGCCAATGGACACTGTCACTGAATCGGCGCTGGCGATCGCGCTGGCGCAGGAAGGGGGAATCGGCATCATCCACAAAAACCTGTCGGTCGAAAATCAGGCGCGTGAAGTGGAAAAAGTGAAGCGGTCGGAAAACGGCATTATCGTCGATCCGATCACGCTCCCGCCGAGCGCCACCGTCGGCGAGGCCCGCAAGATCATGCGGGAATACAATGTTTCGGGCATCCCGATTGTGGAAGGCGAGGCCGTCCCGCATACCGGGCGAGTAAAAAGCAACGGCAAGACCAGCAAGCTGCTCGGGATTCTGACCCGTCGCGATCTGAAGTTTCAGGAAGACGACGCCCGCCGGGTTGGCGAGGTGATGACGAAGGAAAATCTCGTCACCGCCGCCGACGACACGCCGCTCGATCAGGCGGCGAAAATCCTCTACAAGTCAAAGGTCGAAAAACTGCTGCTGATCGATAAAGAACATCGGCTGGCCGGTCTGATCACGATGCGGGACATCGACAAAATTCATCAATACCCCAGCGCCTGCAAAGACAAGCGCGGCCGGCTCCGCGTAGGCGCCGCTACCGGTGTGAAGGATTTCAAACGCGTTGAAGCCCTCATCGCCGCGGATGTTGATGTCGTGGTTGTCGATACCGCGCACGGCCACAGCCAGAACGTGATCGACACGGTGAAGGAGATCAAGAAGAACTGGACGATCCAGGTGATCGCCGGCAACATCGCGACGGCCGACGCGGCTCGCGATCTGATCGACGCGGGTGTGGACGGCGTGAAGGTCGGCATCGGCCCGGGCGCGATTTGCACCACGCGGATCATCAGCGGCGTGGGCGTGCCGCAGATCACGGCGATCTTCAACGCCGTCAGCGTCGCCGAAGCCGCAGGCGTGCCGGTGATCGCCGACGGGGGCATCCGCCATTCCGGCGACATCACCAAGGCCATCGCCGCCGGCGCAAGCAGCGTGATGATGGGATCGCTGTTCGCCGGTCTCGATGAATCTCCCGGCGAAACCGTCATCCACCAAGGCCGGCGGTACAAGACCTATCGCGGCATGGGCAGCATGGGCGCGATGATCCAAGGCTCAAAGGATCGCTACGGGCAGGCGGGCGTGAAGGAAACCAGCAAGCTGGTTCCCGAAGGCGTCGAAGGCCGCGTGCCTTACCGTGGGCCGCTGGGCGATTTCGTCTACCAGATGGTCGGCGGGCTGCGGGCGGGCATGGGCTATTGCGGGACGAAGAGCATTGAAGCGTTGCGGAAAAACGCCAAATTCTGCCGCGTCTCCGCCGCCAGCATGGCCGAGAGCCATCCGCACGATATTTCGATCACCAAGGAATCGCCGAATTATTCTGCGGATTTCAAAACCGAAGGTTAGAATGCAGGGATAGGAGCCGCAGATGAACGCAGATGAACGCAGATTAAATCCGGCGGAGATGCGCAATGCAGTGCGTGCTGCATTGCTGGGCGGTTTTATTCTTCTCGCCGGGTGTTCCGACAACAAACCCACCACCCAGCCGACGAGCATCCGAGACCGGCAGGACGCTGCGTTGAAAGACCCGTTCGGGTATTCTGCGGACGTCAATAAAGAACGCGACGTCAGTGGCGGCGGTATTTTTGAACTCGATAAAGACGGTTTAAAGAAGGACTTGGACCATGCGCTCAATCCGTAACTTCGTCATCGTTGGTGCATTGGCATTGGCGGCCGGTTGTCAGATCAAGGAACCGAACCGGCCTGCGGCGCACAATGATACGCCGCTGATCATCGACGGCGCCATGCAGGCCCGCGACTGGGAACAGTCCAAGGCGGGCTATCAAAACAGCAACGTGCCGGCGAATACCGATCGCTTCATCCTGCAGGCGTCGGACAGCAGCGTCGAGCAGTGGGGTTGGGCGAGCGAGCCGGGGTTGTTTGTCGCCAACAGTTTCTACTGGCCGGTGACGTACATCGAAAGCCCGCCGGGCAAGTGGGCCGAACACCCTGCCGCGACGACGCCGCCGACGTTTAATGCGTTTCCGAAAGAGCAAGTCATCCCGCCGTACGGGTTGCAGCACTGAGCGAACGCTCATCTCTGCTCATCGGCGCTGGAGGGCGGCTGTCCCCAGCCGCCGCGTCTGTCGCAAAATCACGGCGGGTGAGGACACCCGCCCTCCAGGCATCACGAGCGATGGTTCATGGTTCATCTTTCGATCGCCCGAGATTCCTCGCGGAGTACCGCTCGGAATGAAGGCTCTTGCCCGGCCATTATTTCTTGGCCAAACCTTCGATGAATTGCTTCCTGAACTCCCTCGGCCGAAGCTGTTTGATCTCGCGAAACCGCCGGTTGAAGTTGGCGAGGTTGCCGAAACCGGATTCGAACGCGATCGCCGTGATGGACTGCTCCGTCTCAGTCAACAGCCGGCAGGCGCGGGCGACGCGCAACTCGTTCACGTACCGCACAAAACTCTTGCCAGTGGCGCGTCGAAAGAACCGGCTGAACGCCGACGCGCTCAGGTGCGCCACGCCAGCAGCGTCTTCCAGCCGTAGCGGCTCGGTCAGGTGATCGAGGATGAATCGGCTGACGTCGTCGATCCGGCGTTGATCACTGAAAGTGACCGACGGCGCAAACCCTAAACTGGAGAGCGGCTGAACCTCCGTGGCGGTCGACAGCACGCTGAGGGTTTCCAGCAGCGTGATCATCCGCTCAAAGGGCGGCTGGCGGTCGATCTGACGTAACACGGCGTCCACGCGGTCGCGGATTTCGCCGGTAAAGCAAAGCCCGCGATCCGCCTGCTGCAGCAACCTAGCGATCCCGCGCGTTTCCGGGCGATCGAACAATCCCATGCCGAGACAGTCGGGCAGGAACTGGACGACGACCGATTCGCAAGGCGCATAAGTCCCGTCCGGCTCAGGATCGCTTAGCCAACAGTGCGGCAGGTTCGTCCCGAGCAGACAGAGATCGCCGGCGGCGAAGTTGGCGATATCGTCCCCCACAAACCGCTTGCCCCGGCCGGACAGGATAAGAGTCAACTCGATCTCCGGATGGAAATGCCACCCGTACGTAAACCCTTGCTGCGCAAAGCGCAAGCAGCGAAAGGACGATTGCGGTGCGGGCTCGACGGATTCGCGAAAGGGCTTCATTTAGTACGATTCAATCAATATCGACGGCATAAACGTAAATCAGCAGCATAATCGTACCATATTTAGCTCGATTCGGCGAGGTAAAGGCCCTCACGGGTATTTATATTTCTCCCATCTCGTGGCGAGTGCTGCGGGATGGAGGCCCGAATGTCTTCGTCGTTGATTTCGTCCATACCGTTGGCGGGTTCGCCCGCCCGGATTTGCCCGGGAGTTTGCCATGCCTGTAGTCGCTGCGCTCGACCTCGACCTGCCGTACACACTGACGCAGAGCCAGATCGAGCAGTTCCGCAAGGAGGGGTTCATCAAGCTCAAGAACGTACTCTCGCCGGAGGTGCTGGAGCAATACGGGAGTGAGATCACTAAGAAGGTCCTCGAGCTGAACACGCTCAACATCCCGATGTCGCAGCGGACGACCTATCAGAAGGCGTTTCTGCAGATCATGAACCTGTGGACCAAGAGCGAAATCGTCAAAGAGTTCGTTTTCGGCAAGAAGCTGGCCCGCATCGCGACCGATTTGCTGGGCACGCGCGGCGTGCGGATGTACCACGATCAAGCCCTCTACAAAGAAAAGGGCGGCGGTGTAACGCCGTGGCATGCGGATCAGTACTACTGGCCGCTGAGCAACGAAAACACCTGTACTGCGTGGATTCCGCTGCAGTACACGCCTCAGGAGATGGGGCCACTAGCGTTTGCCGCCCGGAGCCAGCACATGGCGTTCGGGCGCGACCTTGCGATCAGCGACGAGAGCGAGAAGCAACTCCAGCAAGCACTGGCCGACGCGAACTTCGAGTACGTCGATGCGCCGTTCGATCTGGGAGAAGTCAGCTTCCACTACGGCTGGACGTATCACCGTGCCGGGCCGAACACGTCGGAGAAGGCGCGCGAAGTGATGACGATCATCTACATGGATCAGGACATGAAGCTGATCGAGCCGCGAAACCTGGCGCACAAGTCGGACTGGAAGAGCTGGATGACCGGCGCCAAAATCGGAGAAGTGATCAACACGCCGCTCAATCCGATGATGTACACTAAGCAATCCTAGAAAAAGAGAAACACATCGCCGGGCTAGCCACTTCAGTGGCTGGCTTGGTTGCATCGGGTTGCTAAACTTTGGTTTCCCGAACTTTGCTCTGATGCCGTTTAAGCGGCAAACCGCAGGTGAATTCAACGATCGGCGCATACCTTGGTATATTCTCACAGCAACACTGGAGGGCCGGGAGCGCCTGCGCTCTGCCCATTCAGTGGATCGCGTATAAGGAATACCCGTATGGCCACACCGGCTTCAAACCCCGTTCCGGCCCCTCCTCCCGGAGCGCAAGCGACTCGTTCTGTACAGGATGCGGATCTCCAGGCGGTTGCCCACATCAAAAACGCCCACGCCGCCATCAAGGCCGAACTGTCCAAGGTCATCGTCGGGCAGTCGCAGGTCATCGATGAGATTCTGATCAGCATCTTCACCCGATCCCACGCGCTGCTCGTCGGCGTGCCGGGCTTGGCCAAGACGCTCATGATCTCCACGCTCGCCCAGACGCTGCACCTGGGCTTCAAGCGAATCCAGTTCACCCCCGACCTCATGCCCTCTGACATCACCGGCACGGAAGTGATTTACTCCGACCCAGCCACCGGCGAGCGGCAATTCAAGTTCCTCAAAGGGCCGATCTTTGCCAACATCGTGCTCGCCGACGAAATCAACCGCACCCCGCCCAAAACGCAGGCGGCTATGCTCGAGGCGATGCAGGAGCGCAAAGTCACCGTCGGCGGGATCGAACACAAACTGCCCGAGCCCTTCTTTGTCCTCGCGACGCAAAATCCGCTCGAACAGGAAGGCACCTATCCGCTGCCCGAAGCCCAGCTCGATCGATTCATGTTCCTGATCTTCGTCGACTACCCGTCGGCTGAGGAAGAACGAATGATCATGAAGATGGGAACGGGCACCAAGAGCGAAAAGGTAAACCCCATCCTGACCGGCGAGCAGATCACGCAACTTCAGCAGATCGTCCGCCGCGTGCCGGTGGCGGAGCATATTTACGCGTATGCAGAAAAACTCGTCCGCGTCACACGACCCAAGCAGCCTGAGGCCCTCGATTTCTGCAAGAAGTGGCTGAGCGTTGGTGCCGGCCCGCGAGCGAGTTTGGCGCTGATCATGGCCGCCAAGGCGCACGCGGTTCTGAACGGCCAATACCACGTCAGCTGCGAAGACGTCGCCGCCGTCGCGCCAGCCATTTTCCGCCACCGCATCGCCCCGAACTTCGCAGCCCAGTCCGAAGGCGTGACCAGCGACGACATCGTGAAGAAGATTTTGGCGGCGATTCCGAAAGACAAGAAGCTCAGCTAAGAAATGCGACACAGAGCCACTGAGTCACAGAGAAAAGCACAGAGAGAAGGCAAGAATTAATTCTCTGTGTATTGCTCTGTGACTCTGTGCCACTGTGTCGCATTGAACGTTTTCACAAATGGCATCTGCGCAACACAATCTCCTCGACTCCGACACCATCGCCCACGGCGAGGCGCTCGGCCTGCACGCGCGCCTGGTGGTCGAAGGCTTTATGTCCGGCGAGCACAAATCGCCGTTCCATGGTTTTTCCGTCGAATTCACGCAGCACCGCGAGTACGTGCCCGGCGATGACATTCGCCGAATCGACTGGAAGTTGCTCGGCAAAACCGATCGCTACTATCTCAAGCTGTACGAGCAGGAAACCAACTACGTCGCCAACATCCTGCTCGACGGCAGCGAGTCGATGAAGTACGGCAGCAATGTGCGCGGTATGGGCCTCGGGGCTCGCGTCGACAGCAGCATCACGCCGGCCAAGGTCAGCAAGCTGGAATACGGCAAGGCGCTGGTGGCCTGCCTGTGCTACCTGATTTTGCACCAGCGCGACGCGGTGAGCCTTTCGCTATTTGACGACACCGTCCGCAGCTTCATCCCGCGGACGGGCAACCTGGCGTCGATCCACAACATCATGACGACGCTGTCGGAATTCAACCCGATGCAACAAACCAACATCGCCGGCGTGCTGCACAACATGGCGGGGCAGATCAAACGCAAGGGGCTGGTGATTCTCATCTCCGATCTGCTGGACAACGAAGACGCCATTCTCGACGGCATTCAGCACCTCCGCTTCGGCGGGCAGGAAGTAATCGTTTTCCACCTGATGGACCCGTACGAACTGGAATTCCCGTTCACCGGCAACGTGGAATTCGAAGGTCTGGAAAACATACCCAAGCAATTGACCCGCCCGCGCGAAATCCGCAAGAGCTATATGCGCGAGATCGAGGCTTACAAACAACGAATCAGCTACGGCTGCGAAAAAATCGGATCCCATTACACGCTGGTGAATACCGCCCAGCCGCTGCATGAAATGCTCAGTGCGTATCTGGCGTTTCGGTTAAGGACGACGACGAGATAGGAGATTTGCAATCGCCAATTTGCAAATTGCAATCGAAGCCGGACGATTGCAAATCGCAAATTGGAAATTGCAAATATTGAATGTTTCTCAACCCGCTCATGCTCTTCGGATCGCTGGCGATCAGCATTCCGATCATCATTCATCTGCTGAACAAGCGGAAGTTTGACCACGTCCAGTGGGCGGCGATGCGGTTCCTGCAAATCAGCATCGAGCAGAACCAGCGGCGGTTGCAGATCGAAGACCTGCTTCTGCTTCTGCTCCGCTGCGCGATGATCGTCCTGCTGGCGCTCGCACTCGCCCGGCCGGCGCTGAACAGCGCGGCGGTGGGGGGATTGTTCGGCGGGTCATCGGTCAACGCCGTCATCGTGATCGACAACTCCTACTCCATGGGTGCCAGCGACGGCGTGAATTCGCGGTTCGACCAAGCCAAGCAGGCGGCCGAGCAAGTGCTGGAACTGCTGCCGACGGGATCGAGCACGGCGGTCGTGCTGGCTTCGGATTCGCCGGACAATCCCATCCCCGAACCCACGTACGACCTGAACCTCGTGCGCGGCGTGATCCACGACGCCAAACTGAGTGGCCGCGGGACCGATCTGTATTCGTCGCTCAAGCACGCGGTCGACATCCTGCTCGCCAAGCCGGCCGTGCGGCGAGAGGTGTATTTCGTCACCGATGCGCAGGCATCCGGTTTCCGGCAATTTGAAAACATCCGCAAGCTGCTGGACGACAACAAGGACGAGATCAAGACCACGCTGATCCTGACGAAAAACAAGCTGGAGCAGAACATCGGCGTGACATCGCTGAAGCAGTCGGCCGGCCTGTGCGTGGTCGGCCAGCCGGTGCGGTTTGATGTGCAGGTGAAGAACTTTGCTCAGGTCGAAACCCATGACGTGCGGGTGACGCTCACCGTCGACGGCGGAACACCGGTGGATGAAACAACGATCGATGTGATCGCTCCCGGTGGCGTGCGGAGCCTGACGATGTTCGCCAAGATGAAAGACGCCGGCACGCACGCGGTGTCGGCCAATCTTGCGCCGGATCGCCTTCCGACGGACGACTCGCGCGCGGTGGCCGTTCGGGCAGTGTCGCAGGTGAAAGTGCTGCTCGTCGACGGCGACCCCGGCCGCGAGCCGCGCGAGAGTGAGACGTTCTTCCTCCACCACGCCCTCCAACCCGTGCCGGCCAGCGAGACCGAAAGCTATTTCGTCAAAACCAGCATCATCCCCGCGGCCGATCTGGCGACGGCGCAGTTCGACGATTTCGACGCCGTCTACCTGTGCAACGTTCCCGACTTCAGCGCCAAAGCCGCCGACGCATTGGCCGACTACGTCAAGCGCGGTTCGGGCTTGGTCGTCTTCCCCGGCGACCGCGTGCTGAGCAGCTTCTACAACGAAGAACTGTTCAAAAAGCGTGCCCTGCTTGCCAGTCCGTTCGGCGATGCCCGCGGCGATGACAAGCAGCAGGACGTTTCGTTCACCCTCAAATCCAGCGGCTTGTCGCACCCGATCGCGGCGCTCTGGACCGACCCGGAAGCCGGCAATCTCGCGTCGGCCAAGTTCTACAAAGCGCTCGCGCTGACGGAAGCGGGGGTTCAGGGTTCAGGGTTCGGGGTTCAGAGCAAGACGAACCGTTTTTCCCCAAACCCTGAACCCCGAACCCCGAACCCCGACGCTCCCCAAGTCGTCCTGCGATTTGCCGACGGCACGCCGGCGGTGATGGAGCGATCCCTAGGTCGAGGTCGCGTAATCCAGTTCTCCAGCACGGCCGACACGGGTTGGAACGATATGCCCGTCCGCCCCGGCTTGTTCGTGCCGCTGATGTTCCGCACGCTTGGCACGCTGGTGGCGAGGCAGGACGAGGCGTTGACGTTCGCCGTCGGCGAGCGGCTTTCGTATCGCGTCGGAGCTGATGTGCTCGGGCGCGACGTAGTCTTCACCCCGCCGGGCGAGAAGCCCGACAAGTCGGCCGGGCGGATCGAGATGGTCGACGGCGCTCCGACTCTGTCGTTCGATAGCGCCAACCAAGCCGGCGCGTACGACGCGATGATCGGCGTTGGCGACGAAGCTTCGCACATCCGCTTCGCCGCCCAGCCCGACACGTCAGAGTCGGATCTGACCGAACTGCCGCAGATGCAGATTGACACGCTGTCGCAGGTCAGCACGGTGGTGAATTACCCCGACCCGACGCTGGAACAAAAGATCAGCAAAGCCCGCCTCGGCACGGAGTTGTGGCTGCCGCTGGCGATAGCCGCATTGATGTGCGGCGTGGCCGAAACGTTTTTGGCGGATTGGTTTAGTCGATCGAGATAGTCATTAGATTTATGGCGATACTCGCGTCCATCCTCACCCGCCTGTTCAACCTCCCCGCGGAGACGATGCCGCTCGTCACCGAATGGCAGCTGCAGTTCCGTTCCTGGAACTGGATCGGCTGGATCATGCTGCTGGCGACGGTGCTGGGTGTGCTGGCGTTTCTGTCGTACCGCCGGGCCGGGCGGCATGTCAGCACGCTGCCGCGCTACACGCTGGCGGCGATTCGCACGTTGTTTTTGTTTCTGCTGTTGTCGCTGCTTCTGCGGCCGGTGTTGCGGTTTACGTTGGAAGGTTCCGTCCGCCGGGCGATGCTGGTGCTGGTGGACAATTCGCAGTCGATGGTCACGCCGGAGAAGCGGCTGGAACTGCCCGACCTCAAGCGCGCCGCGATCGTAAAGGGCGTGCTCGATGTCACCAAAGGCCTCGATCAGCCGGCGGGCGTCGAGCAGCTCAAGCAGTTTGAAAGCGTCACGCGCCTCGACCTGATGAAGGCCGCGCTGACCAATCCCAAGCTCGATCTGCTGAACCGCCTGAGCAAGGATTACGACCTGCGACCGTTCACGTTCGGCAGCGAGACGATGGAAGTTTCCTTCGCGCCGACCAACGGCGACAAAAACGCCGTCAAGCCGTCGGCCGATCTGATCGGCGAGGTGCTGGCGAAGAAGCTCAACGCCGACGCCCCGGTCACGCCGCTCGGTGATGCGATCAAAGCCGTGCTCGGGCGATCGCGCGGGCAACCGCTGGCGGGCATCTTTATTCTGACCGACGGCCAATCCAACGCCGGTGCCAACCCGCAGGCGGCGGCGGAAATCGCCAAGCAGACGAACGTGCCTCTGTACGTGTACGGCGTGGGCATCGCCAAGCCGAAGGATATCGCACTGGCGTCGATCTTCTCGCAGGACATCTGCTTCGTCGACGACGAAGTGCCGGTGACCGTCCGCGTCCGCTCGACCAATCTCGCGGGGCGCAACAGCAAAGTATCGCTCAAACTCGGCGACGACGTGGTGGACACCAAAAATGTCGATCTCGCCGACGACGGCGAGCAGGTGGCGGCCCTCACGTTTACGCCTAAGAAGCCGGGTAACTACGATCTGAGCGCGATCGCCGATCCGCAGCCGGAAGAAGCCAACCGCACCAACAACATTGACAGCAAAAAAATTCGCGTGATCGATGGCAAGATCAAAGTGCTGCTGATCGAGCAATACCCGCGGTGGGAATTCAAATACCTGCAGGCACTTCTGGCTCGAGACCGCCGGGTGGAACTTAAAACGTACCTGGCCGAGGCCGACCCGGTTTTGGCGACGTTGCCGAATTCGCAATACGTCAAGCAGGTGCCGGCCGGCAAGGTCGATCTGATCGACAAGTACGATCTGGTCATCGTCGGCGATGTCGACCCGCGCACGATCAGCACCAATCAGCTCAACGACATCAGCGACTTCGTGAACAAGTTCGGCGGCGGTCTGATCGTCATGCCCGGTCGAAGGTTCGGCCCCGGCGCGTGGCGCGGCACGCCGATGGAAAAACTGCTGCCGATCGAAGTTGACACGACGCGTAAAACCGTACGCGGCACGGATCTGACGGATTCCAATGATCGCCCGATCAAGCTCGAAGTCACGCCGCTCGGGTACGATAGCCCGATGCTTCGGCTGAGCGATAAATCGGAAGAGAGCAAGAAGATTTGGTCCAAGCTTCCGCCGATCTACTGGGACGCGTGGGTTTCTCGCGCCAAACCCGGCGCGAGCGTGCTGATGGTCGATCCCGACCCGGCCAAGTCCAGCCGGAGCGGCAAGATGCCCATTGTCGCGATGCAGCAGTACGGCCTCGGGCAGGTGCTGTACGTCGGGACCGACAACACCTGGCGCTGGCGAAAAAACGCCGCCGATCGCTACCACGCCACGCTGTGGGGGCAGATGGTTCAGCGGCTTTCCCTGCCGCATCTGCTCGGCGAATCCAAACGCACGCAGTTGTCGGCCGACAAGAAGAAATACGTCACCGGCGACAAGGTAACGATCTACGCCCGGCTGTATACCGAAACGTACGAGCCGGTCGTCGAGAAATCCGTCAACGGCGTTTACCAATCCGCCGGTCGATCGCCCGTGCCGGTGACGCTTCGCCCGCTGCCCGAACAGCCGGGCCTGTACCGCGGGGAGTTCATCGCGCCCGAGGCCGGCACGTACAGCTTCAACGTCGATCGCGACGCAAAGGAAAAGCTTATCATCAATGTCGATGAACCCCGGCTGGAGCTCGGCGAGACCGCGCTCGATGAAGCGACGCTAAAGGAAATCGCCGCGATTACCAAGGGCGGCTTTTTCCGCGAAGAAGATTTGTACAAGCTGCCCGATTCGACGCAGCTTAAGAACGAACGAATCAAATCAAAACTCGAAGTCGACCTATGGTGCAGCCCGGCGTACTTCCTGCTGCTCCTGGCGATCGTGACGGCGGAGTGGATTGGAAGGAAGATTGTGCAATTGAGGTAGGGAGTTTGGATTGTAGATTGTAGATTGTAGATTGTAGATTGTGGGTTGTAAGTTGTGAGTTGTAAGTTGGAATGCTTGCCAACCCACAACTAACAACCCACAACCTACAACCTAAACTTACAACCTACAAAATAAAAATGAGCCAGTTGTTAAGCCAAAAACTCTCCGCCCTCCGTCGCAAGCGTGCGACGGTGACGACGCTCGTCGCCGGCACGGGCGCGGTGGGGGCCGTCGTGCTGTTGATCGGGCTGACGCTCGTGCTCGATTGGTGGCTGGAGCTGCCGCGGGTCGCGCGGGCGGGGATGCTGGCGGTCGAGTTGGCGATTCTGGTTTACACCGTGGTCTGGCGGATCATCCGCCCGATTCTGTACGGGCCGGACGACGAGGAGCTCGCCTTGGCGGTCGAGCGTGAATCGCCCGGTTTCCGCAGTCGGCTAATCAGCGTGATCCAACTGGCTCGCTCCGAAACAGCCGGCGCAAGCGGAATGTCGATGACGATGGTCGGCGCGCTCGTCCGCGAGACTGAACAGCTGGCCGAGCCGGTGGATTTCACCCGCGTGGTGAAGATCGACCGCCTGGCGACGCTCGGCACGATCGTCGGGCTGATCGTGGTGGGCTTCGGCCTGGCGGTGATGATGACCGCGCCGGCCAGCGTGGCGCTGATTCAGCGGGTGGCGCTGATGAACGTGCCCGTCCCGCGCAAGACGATCGTCGAGTGCCTCAGCAAGGACATGGTGACGCCGCGCGGCGAGTCGGTCACGATCGTCGCCAAGGCGTCTGGCCTGATCATCCCCGCCGGCGGCACGGTCAAAGTTACATCGCCGGCCGGCGTGGTTCAAACGTATGAGTTGCCGCGCGACGAGGGGTCCAGCGATCATTACAGTCGCGCTATCGACAACATTCAGGACAACTTCACCTACACCGTCTACCTCAACGACGGACACAGCGAGGAATTCAACGTCACCGCGTCCATCCGCCCGGCCGTCGCGAGCATTGACTGCCAGCAAAAATTCCCCGACTACACCAGCGCCGGCACGATCAAGCGGCAGACGGGTGATCTGTCGATCCTACAGGGCAGCCGGCTGCTGATGAACATTCTCGCCAACAAGCCGGTGAAAGTGACGGCGACCACCGACAAAGTCCGCAACCACATTCACCTGCACGGCAGCGAAGTTGATTTCCCGCTCAGCGTCACCAGCGGCGATGGCACGAAGCTGGTCATTCAGGACGCCGGCGAGCCGGGCATCCCGCTGCCGGCGGGGACGACCGGGTTCTCCGTTCATCTGGTTGCCCCCGACGGGCTGACGAGCAAAAACCCGGCGATCTATCCGATCACGCTCGTCCCCGACGCTCCGCCGCGGATCGCGATCAACAGCCCCAAGCGCAATGATGAATTGGTCACCCCGCAGGCCACCGTTGATGTGGGATTTGATGCGTCGGACGATTTCGGCGTGAAAGAAATGTATCTGCGATACCGCCTGATCGACGCCGAAGGCAACACGTCCAACGCTGCCGGCGACGGGCTTAAGGGCGAGTATTTCAGTATCGGGCATCGCTCGCAAACGCGTCTGTTCGATCGGATTGATCCGTCGATCAGCTTCGATTGGAGTTCCCGCAACGGCGTTGGTCCGAGTACGACCAAGCATGACATCATCGTCCGCTGGTCCGGCCAATTGCAGCCAGCGGTGAGCGGGGATTACACGTTCACCATGGACAGCGCCGCCAAGTGCCAGATTACGCTCGATGGCAAGCCGTTGCTGGAGAACAACGTCTCCAAGCCGATCGCGCTGACCGCGTTCCAGCGATACGACCTCAACGTCGAATACCTGATCGAAGGCACGCTTGTACCGGTACAGATGATGTGGGAAGCCAAAGGGCTTCCCAAGTCGCTCGTGCCTAAAGAATGCCTGTTTTCGACCGCTGTCGCCGATAAAACGTCACTGGTCGCCACCGGCGGCGTGCCGGAGAAGGTCATTCTCCTGCCGATTTCAACGGGGAAGTCGGTTCGGGGATACTACCCTTGGAAGATATCGGATTTTGCCGCAACGCTACCGTTGGGGACGGTCATTCAATGGCGTCTCGAAGCCCGGGATAACAACAACGTCACCGGCCCGGGCATCACCTTCAGCGAACCGATGCGCCAAGTCCGGCTGGTGAGCCCGACCGACAAACGCAAAGAACTCATGGACCAGATGACCGATACGCTGACGCAGATTGACTCGATCAAGGACGCCCAAAGCCAGAACCAGCAGCGGACGGCCGGGCTGGTGACCGGAACGTCGACCACCGCGCCAACGGATTTGCCCGATTCGCCGACACAGAAGTAAGGCCAGCAACTTAAGTCGGCGATAGACGTCAAACGACTGTACAATCAGCCGGACTTGCATTGAACAGGGAGAACGCATGAACGCACGACATTCCAACCGCCTTGCCCGCGCGATCGCCGGCGTGTTGATTCCCGTGGCCGCGATGCAGGGCGTGATCGCCTTCGCAGCAACGGCCGACCAAGTGCGGGATGTCGAGCAGCGTCAGGAGCAGCTTCGCAGCCAAACCCAGCGCGTCGCCGAACAGATCGACGCGGTCATCCTCGACTTCCAGCACAACGGGCTCGGCGAAGGGCAGGACGTTGACACACTCAAAGGCATCCGCTCCGTGCTCGGCCAGCTTTCCGAGAAGCAAATGGCACAGGTCATTCAACTCCTGCAACAGGCGCGCAGCAACGATGACCCGACCCAATCCCGTCAAAGCGTAACCAAGGCCGTCGCCGGGCAGCAGGATGTGATCTCCAACCTCCGCGTGCTGCTCGCCACCTACAAGCGACAGCAGGAGCTGTACCTGATGGCCGCCCGTTTCGGGCAATTGGCCGATCGCCAGGAAAGCAACCTCGGCAGCGTGATCGACCTGGTTCAAACCGCCGGCGGGAAAAAGCTCGATCAGCTCGACGCTGCCCAGCACGATTCGATCAACGTGCAACAGACGCAGCAGTCGGGCATCAAGGATGAAACCGCCGCTTCGCTCGGCGATCTCAAAACGCTTACCAGCGCAGCCGAAGGCAAAACCGCCCAGCGCCTTGCCGCTGCGATGAAGCTGGCGGCGGATCAGAAACTGGTCGACTCGCAAACCTCCGCCGCTTCGGAACTGGGCGCGGGCAATCTGTACAACTCCGCCAAGCTGCAGCGCACCAGCCGCGACGCGCTCCGCGAGATTGCGCGGCTCGTCACTGTGCTGGAAGACGACGCAACACGTCTCAAGCAGGCGTCTGAAGAAATCGACAAGGCGATCCAGGAGCAGAAGCGCATCGCCGACGCGACCCAGAACGCCAAAAACGACAAAGCCAAAACCACCGAGGCCGACAAAGCCCAGGCCAAGCTCGTCGACAAGACCGACACCACGCGCAAGAATCTTGAAGACATTGCGCCGGTGGCCGCGGACAAGATGAAGCAGGCCGAGAAGAAGATGCAGGACACGCGTCTGGACCTCAAAGCCAACAAGTCCGACGACGCAGCCGCCGATCAGAAAGAGGCGATCGCGCAGCTGGAAAACGCCAAGAAGGAAATCGACCAGCAGATCGCCGCTGCCGACAAGGCTGGCATCGATCCCAAGAGCAAGCTCGATGAAGCCAAGGATTTGCTGAAGGAAGTGCAAGCCATCCACAAGGAGCAGGACGAGCTCAAAGCCAAGTCCCCTGCCAACACCGCCAAGCCGGCCGACGCAGCCAAGCAGGCGGACTTGAAGAAGCGCACCGACGCCGCCCAACAGCAGGCCGCCGCCACCACGCCCGCCGCTAGCAAACCTCTGAGCGACGCGGGTGATCAGATGAGCAAAGCCGCCGATGCGATGAAGGGCGTCGGCTCGCCGACCGTGCCGCAAGCCCAGGCATCCGATCAACTCGCCAAGGCTGAAGACGCGCTTAAGAAGCAGGTCGATGAGTTAGCCAAGTCCGAGGACGATCTGAAGAAGGTCGAAGAAGCCCAGGCCGACATCATCAAGCTGATCGTTGCCGAGACGGCGGTGGAAGTGCAGACGGCCGTCGCCGGGGCGCAGAAGCAGCCGACGGTGTCGATCGCCGACACGCAGCAGAAGATTTCCGTCAAGACGCTGGAAGTGAAAGAGGCGGTGACGCCGATCTCCCCGCCGGCGTCTTCGGCGCTGGCCGATGCGAACAAGAACATGCAGGTTGCGAAAGGCAAGCTTGAATCTTCGCAACCGCTGCCAGCCCGCGATGCGGAGAAGGAAGCGCTGGCCGATCTGCGGAGGGCCAAAGACCTGCTCGATCAGAAGGCGGCCGAGTTAAAGAAAGAGCTCGGCCAGCCGAACGATCCGGCGTCAGACATGGCCGATGCGGTAAAGAAGATCGACGACGCCGCCAAGCAGGCCGACGAGGCCGCCAACAAGCTCGAAAAGAAAGACCTGCAGAAACAGCAGCAGGACGTCGCCGACAAGTTGAAGGATCAGGCCAGCAAGCAGCCGGAGAACAAGGATTTGCAGAAAGCGCAAGCGTCTGCGCAAAAGGCGGCCGACCAGCTGGCCAAGAACGACCCGGCTGCGGCTGCAAAATCGATGCAGGACGCAAAGGACGCGATCGAAAAAGCGAAGGAGTCCGCGCCCCCCGGAGCATCACCCGATGCGCCCCCGCCGGCGGGCACACCTCCGAGCGACGCGCCTGCGCCGCCGGCCGATTCGAAGGCGGCTCCCGGATCGCCGCCTCCGGGTGCGCCCGCAACGCCTCCACCGGGCGCACCCGCCGCGCCGCCGCCGGGCGGAGCGCCGCCCGCGGGTCAGCCGCCACTTTCTGAACTGGGCAAGCAGCAGGAAGAGTTGAAGAAGCAAGCCGAGCAGATGGCCACCGGTCAACCGCCGGCCGATGCTCCACCGCAAACCGCCGACGCGGGCAAGCAGATGGAACAGACCGCCAAGGATTTAGCGCAGCTAGGCGCTGAAGCCGGCGAAGCGCTACCGCAATCGGCCAAGTCCGCGGTCGATCAGGCGAAGGATAAACTAACCGACGCTGCCGCAGCTGCAGCAGCGGGTAAACCGGAGGAAGCCAAGAAGGGCGCTGAAGCGGCGAAGCAGGCGCTCGCGCAAGCCAAGGCCGCGATGGCGATGGCCGCCGGTCCTCCGGGCGCACCAAAACCGCCGGGCCCTGCCGGACCTCTAGGTCCTCCCGGGCCGCCGGGACCACCCGGACCTCCCGGGCCGCCAGGACCACCGGGGCCTCCCGGGCCGGGCGAGCCGCCGCCGGTCGGCACCGGAGAAATGCACGACACCAGTCCGACCGGCAAAGATCCCGGCGCTGTCGCCGCCGCCAAGGGTGCCAATGCGTACATCGCGCTCCCTAAGCGTGATCGCCAAGCGCTTCAGCAAAGCCAGGGCGACAAAGTGCCGCAGGAGTACGGCCCGATGGTCGAGCAGTACCTGCGTAACTTGGCGGAGGAGAAATGAAGAAATCGAAAAACGAAATCGCAATGACGAACCACTTGCTCTCAAGCTCGTATTTCGTTCAGCGTTTGCCATTCGTCATTCGTTATTCGGATTTCGTCATTCATTCGGATTTCGGGTTTCGTCATTCGGATTTCGGAATTGCAACATGATTCTCTCTCGCACCAAGCGTCTCCTGTCCGCCGCACTGATCGCCACGCAGGCGATCGCCTATCCCGCGCTCGCGGCTGATTCGGCGCCAGCGGCCAAGCCCGCCGACGTGGCCGACGTGGTGATGGATGCGCAGACCGAGCAGACGATCCAGGGCGCACTGCGTTACCTGGCCGGCAAGCAATCGCCCAGCGGCGCGTGGTCGGAGGCGGATCATCCGGTGGCGTTTACCGCGTACGTGATGATGGCGTTCCTGGCGGCAGGCAATCTGCCCGGCGAGGGCGAGTACGGCAAAGCGATGGCCCGCGGCACGCAATACCTGCTCGATTGCGTCGGCCCGAACGGCTACATCTCGTCGGCCCGGGCGGCGGCGGGGAAAAAAGATTCCAACATGTACGATCACGGCATTGCCTCGATCGTCCTGGGCGAAATCTACGGCCAGACCAAAGACCCCAACGTTCACGTCAAGCTCCAGCAGGCGATCAAGCTGATCGTCTCTGCGCAAGATTCCACCGGCGGCTGGCGTTATCAGCCTCGGCCGAGCGGGGCGGATATTTCCGTCACCGTGCTGCAGGTGGTGGCGCTGCGGGCGGCCAAAAACGCGGGGCTGGACGTCTCGCAGGACGTGATCGAAAAAGCCGTCGCCTACGTGCGTTCCTGCAGCGACCCGGCCAGCGGCGGATTTTGCTATCAACCCAAAAACCGGCAGCCGGGCTTTGCCCGCACGTGCGCGGCGATCTACTCCCTGCAAGTTTGCGGCAAGTACGACGATCCGCTTATCGAGCGGGCCAGCAAGTTCATCGACGGTAAAAAAGACGACCGCGAGTGGTTCACCTACGGCCATTTCTACGCCGCCCCCGCGAAGTACATGATCGGCGGGCAGACGTGGAAGGATTGGTACGGTTATATGAACCGCAAGCTGATGACCGCCGTCAAACGCAACGGCGACCAGTGCTATTGGGAACCGATCGACGGCAAGTTCAACAGCGTGTACGCCACCGGCGTGTACACGATGATCCTGGCGATGCCTAACCATTATGTGCCTCTCTACCAGCGATGAGCACAGTCGGCATGCAATAGCATGCCCTACAGAAGATGCGTAACATTGATCCATGGTTTGCAACCGCTCTATCCTTCTATTGATCTGCTGCGCGTGTGCTGCGGTTTGCCGCGCTGATTCTGTCCGCACGCTCGACGGCAAGGTGGTGGACGGCGTGGTGAAGATCGACCCGCGCGGCGGAGTCACGATCGCGCCTCGCAACGGCGGGACGCCGGTGAAGGTGGATTTCTCGCAACTGCTCCGCGCCCGGTTCGACGGATCGGATAACGCTGCCGATCAAGGCTCCGGCGATTTGTGGCAGGGGACGGACATCGGCAAGGTCGGCATGGCCGGTTCGCACAAGTTCGCCAAGGGACAGGTCACGATCGAAGCAGCGGGGCTGGACATCAAAGGCGCGGCCGACTCGTTCCGCATGGTGTCGCAGACCATGTCGGGTAACGGCGAAGTTTGCGCCCGGCTCACCAGCGCCGGCCAGCCGCGGCCGAGGATGCTGGCGGGTGTGATGATCCGCGAAAACGCCGACGCCAGCTGCCCGTTCGCTGCTGTGCTGATGGAACGCAACGGTTCGGTATCGTTCGTGATCCGCACGAATCCCGGCGCTGATGCCCGCGTGGTTGCATCAGCCGCCAAAGAACGAACGCCGATCTGGCTGCGGCTGGTGCGCAAGGGCGATAACTTCTCCGCCTGGCGATCGACCGATTCACGCATGTGGTCGTACTTGGCGGAGGCGAATTTTAATCCGGGTGTGGAACTGCTGGCGGGTCTGGCGGTCACCAGCCGCGAGCCGGCGGGGATGTGTGCGGCGGTGTTCGAGAAGCCCAGGGTGTCGCCCGATGAGCCGCCGGGAGCGAACATCACGGCGCTCCGCAGCATCAAGTCGGATTCTGCCAAACTCAGAAAGCCTCCCGGACCGGATAGAACGGTGGCATTGAACACCGTGATGGTCGACGGCCAAGTCCTTCAACGGGGGTTGATCGAAAAAGCCAGTTGCGAAATCCGGTACACTATCAGCAGCAAGTTCGACACGCTTCTGGGCGATGTGTATCTGCCCGATCGCGGGGGCCGTCGCGGGTCGGTCGCGTTCCAGATCTTCGCCGACAACGACAAGCTCTTTGACAGCGGCAAAGTGATGGGCAACGACCCGCCGATCCCGCTCAACCTCAATATCACCGGTCGAAAAGAACTTCGGCTGGTAGTGATCAATTCAAGCGATCATAACGGCGGCTTCAGTTCAGCGGAGTTCCGGCAGATCAAGCTGCTGACTCTGTCGGCGGCAAGAAAGGTGGTCAAAGCCCAAGCCGCTGCGATCTCCACCGTCGATGGCTCGGTGTACGGCGGCGTTGACGTGCGCGAGGTGAACAAGGACAAGGTGACGTTCTTCCGCGGCGAGCGGCGAGATTTGTCGGTCGATGCTTCCCTCGTCGCCCGAATCTACCTGCCCGGCCTGACGCAGGAGGCCATCGCTAAGCTGCCGGGCAATTCGACCGGCGTTTTGATGAGCAGCGGCGATTTCTATGAAGGCGATATCGACCGTTTTGCCGACGGCAAGGTGATGGTCAGTTCCGTCATCTTCGGGCCGCGCGAATTCAAGATCAGCCAGGAGGTGTCGGCGATCCTGCTGCGTCCTTTCGCGACCGACGCTAAACCCGCTGACTACATCGTGCAGGCGACGGACGGTTCGGTCTTCATGGCCGACTCGTTGGCCGGCGAGGCGGGGAAGTTGGCGCTGAACGATCGGCACGTCGGCAAATTGCTGATCGAGCCGCGCTCGCTCCGCGAGATTCGGTACGGCGGGGATCGCCTGCAATGGCTTGCGGACCTGCGGCCCCGGCGGGTCGACGCATCCGGCGCGCGTCCGGCAGCGACAGGCTTTCTCATCGACTCGACGATTTTCGGCCCGAGTCTGCAACTGACCGGCGTGACCTGCGATCGCGGCATTAGCCTGTCGGCTGGGTCGTCGGTCACCTACGACTTGGACGGACAGTACAAATCCTTGCTGTGCCTCGCAGGCGTCCCGTCCAATGCGTTGCCCTACGCAGCCGCCATTTTTGTGGTTGAAGCCGACGGTAAAGAGCTTTTCCGCAGCTCGCCCAGAACTAGCCTTGCGGACCCTTTGCCGATCACGATCGACACCCAACGCCTGAAAAACATCACATTCCGTGTTGAGCCGGAAAAAGGCTCGGAAGTCCCGATCGTCGGGCTTTGGGGCGATCCGCTATTGGTCAAAGCCGTCCCTTAACACGGCGGATCACGAGGCTAAATTCACCTGCATTTTCGCTATTTGCCCGTTTCAAAACCCGCCGATACCCGATACATTATCGGACGATCGCTCTGTGGGACTCATATCTAACCAGTTTGAACGCAACTCGGATGTCCACACGCTTTGCGCGTGACATTGCGTTCGATGAGCGAAAGGATCAAAGAAAATGCCGACAGGAACCGTGAAATGGTTCGACGCCAAAAAGGGATTTGGGTTCATTCTCAACGCCTTGGGGCAGGACGTGTTTGTCCACTTCTCATCCATCGAGTGTGAGGGTTTTCGCTCGCTGAAAGATGGAGAACCGGTGGAGTTCGAGGAGAAGCAAGGCGACAAAGGTTTGTCAGCTTTCAACGTAAAGCGGATCTCGCCCAAGCGTGTAACGGTGCAAATATCCAAAGGCGCCGCCGTCCTTGAACCTTCGCCGACGCGTCAGACCGTCAATCAGTAATATCGACGCGCGTTGATACCATCGAACTCTGTGCGCGAGTAATACGATTCATAACAATTCCCGGCGCGTGGCGGCGGGCAGATAGCTGCAGGCACACACGCTTTGGATGAGACTCGTGGTGAGGCAGACCGCACGCCACGCGGTGGTGGCCGCGTCCATCAACGCTTCATAGTCGGCGTAGA
>JBBROD010000063.1:0-25605 GCA_038229715.1 Tepidisphaerales bacterium
AACATCGGCGTTGGCGGGGAAGGAGGATGAGTTTTTGGGGCGGTTGTTGAAACTTATCGGACGTGGCGGGTTGAAATCCGAATGACGAAACCCGAAATCCGAATGAATGACGAAATCCGAATGACGAATGACGAAAAGCTCAATTCCTGATACTTCGTCATTCGGATTTCGTCATTCGTCATTCTTTCGGATTTCGGGTTTCGTCATTCGGATTTGGCAATACGGGCTTTCACGCTTGGGTTTTCCCGCCCCAGCAACCGATATAAGAAGGTGAACTCACCTCTCCCGCTGTTCCCCGTCGCCCCGATCCGCAAGCGCCTATGGAAGCTCGGCTTCGCAGCGGCAGTGCTGCTCCTGACGTTTACCATCGGCAACGCGATGATCCCGCGCGATAAAGCCGTCACCGGCAACATGTTGGGCCACGATTTCATGGCCTTCTACACGGCCGGGCATTTCGTCGCGACCGAGCAGTACGACAAGCTGTACGACTTGGAAGCCGTCAAAGCGTACGAAGCCCGCGTCGTCAAAACCAACCAACTTGAAGTGGAAAAAGGGTTCGGCCCGTGGTGGAACCCGCCGTTCGCGGCGCTGGCGTTTGCGCCGCTGTCGCAACTGGGATACCACGACGCGCTCGCCGTCTGGGCGATTTTAAGCGGCACGGTGATGGTCCTCTCGCTGATGGTGCTCGCCAAACTGCTCGGCAGCGGCGACTGGAAATGCTGGGGGCTGATTCCGCTGTTCTTCATCGCCAGCATGCCTTGGATTCAGGCGACCAGCCACGGGCAAAACACGTTCATCACGCTCGGGTTGCTGCTGGCGACGGTGATCCTGTGGCGCAGCGACATGGGCCTGGCCGCCGGGCTGGTCGCGGGGTTGCTGTTCTACAAGCCGCAGCACGCGGCGTTGATCGCGGCGGTGCTGTGCGTCTCCATGGGCCGCAAGGCGATCCTCGGCTTGGCCGTCACCGGCGTGACTTTGCTGGCGATCAACCTCACCGCGCTGCCCGGCACGCTGCCGGACTTTTTGCACAAGCTGCCCGGCAACCTGCAGATCATGCAGGAATCCAAACTGTATTTCTGGGAACGCCACGCCACCTTCAAAGCCTTCTGGCGGCTGCTGCTGCAGGGCAAGGAGATCGGTGCGCCTTCGCTGCTGACGCGGCTGTGCTGGTTCGCGAGCCTCGCCCCGTTCGCGTGCGCCCTTGTCATCGCCGCCTGGCGCGAGGGCGGGCGTAAGTGGGTTGGCGGATTCGGGTCGTTCGTCGCCCACGAGCACGCGAGAGACCGCCTGATCGCCGCGACGATCGCCAGCGCCCCGCTGCTAATGCCGTTTTACTTCGACTACGACTTGCTGCTGCTGAGCATTCCCGCGGTGCTGTGGGCCAGGGAGTTCGTCACCACCCGCGTTCGCCGCCCGCTGGCGAGTGTGGACCGCTGGTGCCTGTTCGGCTGGGTCGGGCTGTACCTGTGGACGTTTGTGAACCCCCCGCTGGCAGGCCGGATGCGGCTGGACCTGACCGTGGTGTTCGCCGCCATCGTCGCCGCCTGCCTGATCCGCCGGGCGCTGCAAGGTGCCGCCGAAGTCCGCCACATCGCCGAAGACCCGGACGCGATGATGTCCCCGATCGCCCGAGCGGCGTAACCGCAATCCGCGGCAGGACAGAAATTACTGTCTGTCACGAAAAGATGTACCAATCGATTAGTACTTTTTGCGCGATTGCGGCAAGTACGGACGGATGAGTACAGCCGCCCGTGACAGACAGGAATGTCTGTCCTACCAAAAAAGGCCTTCCGACCTGTATAACAGTGCCCATGACCCCAGACGCCCCGCCGCCCGTCAGCACGATGCGCCGCGATTTGATCTCGGCGTATCTGGCGTCGGGGATGAAAGTGGCGAGTTGGGCGATCGTCACGGCGATCGTCGTACGATATGGTCGGTCTGAAAACCTTGGGCTGCTCACACTAGTCCGGTCGACGCTTGGATTGCTTGGAATTTGCACCTTGGGATTAGCCCCGGCGATGGTGCGCATGGTAGGTGAAACGTTGAGTGTGCGTGTGCTTTCCGCCGAGCAATCGCAACCATCCCCGCCGAGCAGAGTGCTTTCTTACGCGTCCGCCAGACTCGAAACCCAAAAACAAAACGATCCGTCACTCATCGTATATGCCAGCGGAATGCTGTTGAGCATCGTTTTGGCAGTAGCAGGTTTCATCATTGTTGCAATGTACGCAGCGTTCTTTCGTGACATCCATCACGTTCCAGAGATACCACGGCAATACATTATTGAGAGATTCGTCCTGTGGATGGGCGGCGGTTTGATGCTCCGACTAATGAGCGATGCCCCGAGTGCTCGACTACAGGTTCGGGGCTACATTTGGCTCGACAATCTCCTCTTGGCCGGCGGCGAAGCCTTGTGGGCGATCTTGACATGGCAACAAACCGACACGTATTATTATTCGCACTTTAGCGAGACACTGCTGCATCCGGGTTACGCTTTTTTTGTCAGCGGATTGTGTCTCTTCAGTGCAAGATTGATCGCTGTAAGGGCGATTGATTTGAACCTTTCTTATGAGCACGCCCCCATCCAATGGAGAATCATTAGGCAATTGCTCAACTTCGGCATTCTGGTGACTATCGCGCAATTGGCTGACTTTCTCTATGCACCGACGGATTACCTGCTTATCAATTATTTGCTTGAACCTTCGCTGGGCTCCGTTTACGCACCCGCCGTGCAGATAGATTCAGCCCTGCTGCTCATCGTCGTCTCCATGGGCAATGTTCTACTACCTAAGACTGTGCTGGCCCACGTCAACGACAATTATTCGCTGGTCCGCGATTATTACATTAAAGGAACGTTGGCTAGCACGGCGTTGCTACTTGCCGCTACGCTTCTGGTTTGGACGTGTTCGGAACGTATTCTAAACTTGTGGCTTGGAAACCCATCTCCTGCGACTACGGCGATCCTCCCCTTCATTCTCATTCACACCGTCGTCGGCGGGTCGAGCGCCGTCGGCCGGTCGATCTTGCTCGGGATGGGGAAGGTTAAGCCGTTCACGATTGCCGTGCTGGTCGCTGGCGTGAGTAATGTGATTCTCAGCTACGTCTTTGTCCGCTACGCCGGGTTGGGGCTGAAGGGGATTGTGCTCGGGACGATCTGCGCCGTCGTCGGGCGGTGTGCGATCTGGCAGCCTTGGTATGTTTGGAAGTGCCTCAGAGAAAATCAGCCGCAGATGAACGCGGATGAACGCAGATAGTTTCAATTCTTTCCTGCACGCATTTATCGGTATTCATCCGCGTTCATCTGCGTTGATCTGCGGCTAATATGCCTTGCGATGAAAGTCTTCTGCGTCACCATCGGATCGGCCGGCGATGTTCACCCGTTTGTGGGGATCGGGATCGAGCTCGCCCGTCGCGGGCATAAGGTGGCGATTGTTACCAACGGGCATTTCAAACCGCTGGTGGAGTCGGTCGGGCTGCGGTTTATCGAGCTCGGGTCAGCCGAGACGTATCGCGAGGGGATCAAAGACCCCGATCTGTGGCACCGCACGCGCGGGTTCAAAAAGGTCATCACCTGGGGCGTGCTGCCGCTGGTGAAGCAGACGTACGAGATCATCGCCCGCGAAGCCGTGCCGGGGGAGACGATCCTCGTCGGCTCGACGCTGTCGCTGGGCGTTCGGGTGGCGCAGGAGAAGCTCGGATTGCCGACGGTGATGGTGCATCTGGCGCCGTCGGTGTTCCGCAGTTTGGTCGATCCGCCGAAGTTGCCGGGCGTGTTTATGCCGCGCTGGTATCCGATGTGGCTCAAAAGCATGCTGATGAGAACGGCGGACAAACTGCTGATCGACCCGATCATCGGCCCGAGCATCAACCCGCTGCTGAAAGAGTTGGGATTGCCGCCCGCCCGCGGGTTTTTCAATCATTGGTGGCATTCGCCGGACCGGGTGCTGGGGCTGTTCCCTGAGTGGTTCGCGCCGATCGCAAGCGATTGGCCGGCGCAGCTTCGGCTGACGGGCTTTCCGCTGTACGACGAGGCGGGCGTGTCGCCGATCGACGAGCCGCTGGCGAAGTTTTTGGGCGCAGGCGCACCGCCCATCGCCTTTACCGCCGGGACCGCCATGCTGCACGGGCAGGATTTTTTCCGCGTCTCCGTCGCGGCCGCGCGAAAGCTCAATCGCCGAGCCTTGCTGCTGACGCGTCACCCCGAGCAGTTGCCTGCCGACCTGCCGGAAGGCGTCCGCCACGTCAGCTACGCGCCGTTCAGCGCGTTGCTCCCGAGATGCGCCGCCCTCGTCCACCACGGCGGGATCGGCACGACCTCGCAGGCGTTGCAGGCCGGCGTGCCGCAACTGATCTACGAGATGGCCCACGACCAACCCGACAACGCCGCCCGCGTCATGCGGCTGGGCGTGGGTGACGCGATCCGACCTTTCTTCTACCGCACGGGTGCGGTCGCGAAAAAACTATTGCGACTGCTGACCGATCCCGCGATCAAAGCGAATTGCGTCAAGGTGAAGATGCAATTCATCGGAACGCATCCGCTTGAAAAAACGTGCGATGAGATTGAAGCGGTGGGATTAGCCAAACGCGGTACTTGAATGGGAACGCGGCCGGTTTTTTACCACAGAGCCACAGAGATTTCACAGAGAGCACAGAGAAGAAAAGGAAATTCTCTGTGTGTCTCTGTGAAATCTCTGTGGCTCTGTGGTTAATCTTTTTTTGATTATTTCACACGCGCTTTGGACCATTCAGGCGCAACCGGCTTGCCCGCCGTTCCAATCGCTTTGCCGGTTTGCACGAGGTCGAGCACCGCTTTCATAAACGCCGGCAGATCGTCGGGCGTGCGGGAGGTGATGATGTTCCCATCCACCACGCAGGCTTCATCCACCCATTTGCCTCCCGCGTTCACCACGTCGTCAATGATGCTCATGTAGCTCGTGCAGCGCGTGCCCCGCAGCGCGTTGGTCGAGCAGAGCATCCACGGCCCATGGCAGATCGCGGCCATTGGGATTTTCAGCTCGTCGGCTTCGCGGACCAGGCGGACCATGTGTTCATCGCGGCGCATGTGGTCGGGAGAAGTCCCGCCGGGGATGACGATCAGGGCGTAGTCCTTGGCCTTGCAGTCGGCGGCGGATTTCTCGGCCTTTTGCGGGTAGCCGTGCTTGCCGATGTACGTCTCACCGGCCTTGGGGCCGATGATGTCGACGGTGTGGCCGGCCTCTTTCAGGCGGTACTTGGGGTATTGCAGTTCGAGGTCTTCGTAGATTTTTTCAACCAAAATCGCGACGCGCGCCATGAGTTTCCTTTCGTAGGCGATAGTAGTGGGTCAGTCTGAAATGCTCGGCGTGCATTCTCCCTCTCCCGGTATTCCGAGAGAGGAAAACATTCAGACTGACCCACTACCTAGGCGAGACGATCTTAGGCATCTGGTGTAATCTTGGGAACATGAGCATGAAACTTCGCTGGGCCGGGCGGGAGTCTCTGGATGCGATCGCGGACGTGCGGATGCGGTCTTACAGCTACACGCCTTCGATTCGAGAGAGTTTTTTGAAACGCACCGCCGACGACCGGTTTGCCGACGGGGATGTGGTGCTGCTCGAAGACAACGGCGTGGTCGTAGGGACCGCGTCGCACCTGTCGCTGCAAATCTGCTCGCGCGGCGGACGTGTGCCCTGCCAAGGTGTCGCGTGGGTTGGGACCGTCCGCTCTCACCGCCGGCGACGCGTGGACGGCAAAGGCGTCGCGTCGACGGTGATGAACGCCATGCTCGACCGGGCCCGCGATCGCGGCGATGTCGCCACCGCGCTCATGCCCTTCCGCAGCAGCTTTTACGAACACTTCGGGTACGGCACGGTCGAGCGGCAGGCGATCTGGACCGTGCCGATCGCCATCCTGCCCGCCGGCGAGACCGGTGGGTTTCGTGAAGCAACCGCGGCCGATTACCCCGCGATGGCGGCGTGCCGGGCTCGGCAGGCGATCGCAGGGAACTGCGATATCGACGGCGGACCGGCGGCTATCCCTCACTGGATGGCGGAGTTTGCCAAGATGGGCTACACCTTCGTCGATCAGCCCACGCCCGGCGGGCCGATCACCGGATTCATCACCATTGAGGAAATCATCGAAGGCGATCACGCCATCGCCAGCATTGATGAGCCCGCCTACGACTCCCCGGCGGCGCTCGGGCGCATTCTCGGCTTTTTGGCGAACCTCAAGGATCAGTACACGTTCGCCAGGATGATCCTGCCGGTCGATCTGCCGCTCAATTGGCTATTGAAGGAGCGGCAAGTGGCACATCGCCGGATCGATCACCCGGCCGCTCGTTGTAAACTCATTAACCGAATGCAGTTGCGCATCCTAGATCACCGTCGATTCATCGAGCCGATGCGGCTGGCTCCCGGACCGGCGGGCAAGGTGGTCGCGGCAGTATCAGAGTCAGAGGGGACCGAAAGCCGCTTCGCCATCGAGTTCGGGGACGGCCAAGCAGCCGTCTCTCCCACCCAAGCGTCGGCGGACGTGACGTTGAAAGACTCGGTCTGGGCGGCGATCGTCACCGGCAATCTGTCCGCAACTGACGCAAAGCTGCACTCGTTGATTGACTGCACTCGCGAGAACGCCGCCCCGCTACTCGATCGGTTCAGCATCGGACCGGCCGGCTTCTGCTGGGAATATTTTTGATCCCGCGAACGAAACACCCCATAATGCGTCAATCTGGATACAGAAAACGTTTTTTGATTGACTAAGGACAAGTTAAAACGCTATTTTTACAATCCGACACTAGGGATGGTGTCGTGACGCAACCAGCAGCGGAGTAGACGGTTGCAGCGGTTACTCGATTCCCTCGCGAGGGGCGCTCTCTTAAACCAAGCCGCTCGCGGTACTTGTTCCGGCCACGGAACGAGCGTTTGGGCACGGTGATTAACTCGACGAACACCTAGGATTTTCCGGAGCTTAACCATGGCAAACCCACCCCCGACCCTCCCTCAAGCAGCGATGAAGCCCGACAGCGCCAACAAGGCGGGATCCGCAGCCCCGCCGACCCTGCCGCCCGAAGACGCGGTGGCGGATGGCGCGGTGG
Source organism: Tepidisphaerales bacterium (assembly GCA_038229715.1). Taxonomy (GTDB): domain Bacteria; phylum Planctomycetota; class Phycisphaerae; order Tepidisphaerales; family Tepidisphaeraceae; genus JANMES01. Next base: position 7,070 of record JBBROD010000063.1, read on the forward strand.
TCGCGCACCAGATCGGGTTCTGGCAACAGCCGTGGGTGCAGAACGTGTTGCCTTTCGCTACGTCTTTCGTGCTCCACGTCGGGTTGATTATCTTCGGCTTCACTGCCCTTAAGGTCACACAGACCATCTATAACAACGTCACACAGGAACAGGTCATCATCCCCGACGCCACGCTGGCCGAGAACGGGCCTCCGGGCGGGATCGTGAACCCCGGCACGGGCGGCGACCCGACCCGCCGGTCCGAGCAAAACATTGACGACTCCGTGTCGCAGTCCGAAGGTTGGGCGCAGAAAAAAGGCGAAGCCCTGCAGGCCAGCATCGCCGGCGGTGGCGCGGGTGAAAGCGACGGCGACAACACCATCGGCGCGGGAATGAACTCGGCCTTCGGAAAAGGTAAAGGCCAAGGCTCAGGCTCCGGCGACTCGATGGGCATGGGCAGCGGCGGCGACGGATCGGGCGTGCTCGCCCCCTTCGGCACCCCTGGCGGCGGCGGTGGGATCGGGCCTAAGGCACCGTTCGCAGGCGTGGGAGGCAACGCACGCAAGATCGTCTACCTCTGTGACGCTTCCGGAACCATGCAGTCGGTCTTCAGTTCACTTCGCGATGAGCTGAAAAAATCCGTCGGCGTGCTCGTCCCGGGGCAGTTCTTCAACGTCCTTTTCTTTACCGGCGATAACGTCCTCGCCTACAACAAGGGTGGCCTCATCATGGCCAACCCCGACAACAAGAAAAAACTCTACGACTTCGTCGACGATGTGTCCCCCAAGGAAGGGACCAACCCCTTCCCGGCCATCGAGGAAGCGTTCAAGAACAAGCCGGAACTGATTTACGTGTTGACCGACGGTTTTGACCAGGTTGATTCGCTGGAAGCCGTGTATAAAAAATTCTCCGACTTGAACCCGGATAAGAAAGTCAAGGTCAACTGCATCCTGCTCAGCTCTGATCCGAAGCGCGATACGTCGCTGGTGGACCTGCTGACTCGCATCGCCAAAGACAACGGCGGCAGCTTGAAGATCATCAATAAGGATAAGTTTTAATTTCTGAGTGAATCATTGAGTGGTGGGTTGGTTCCGTTTCGAATTCTACGGAGGCGGCTATGGTACAGGCGAATCCACGTTTGATGGCGGATGTTCAGGCACACCCCGTCGCGTTCTTGCAACGCCGGTGGGTACAGAACGGCCTGCCCGTCCTCACGTCGCTGGCGTTTCACGCCGGGCTGATTGTGTTCGCGTACTCGGTTTATCGGGTGGCGACCATAGTGGTTTGCCACCCGGTCATCGCCAGCCCGATTGACAATGTAGAGTACGCTCCGCCGCCCAAAACCGTCGTCAATGGCACCGGGCCGGAAGGAGCGACCGTTGGAAACCGCCTTGGGAACTCCGACCTGCCGGAAATCGATTCAGACGTGTTCAAGCCGACCGAACCCAAAGTGATGGGTCAAGCGATGTCCACGCTCGGCGCGGATGACTCGCCCGAGGCGACCATGATCGGGCCTGGGTCGCGCAGTGGTCCCTCCGACAACGGAATCACCAACTGTTTTCCGGGCGTTGTTGGTCCGGTGCCCAACCACAACTGGGGACGGCCGGACGGCGATCCCAAGGTCGGCGGGACCGGATTCCCAACCAAGGTCCTCTCCCCCCGCGTCATCTTCGTCTGCGACGCCACCGGCTCGATGCAGTCGATCTTCGGTGGACTCAAGGCCGAGTTGCAGAAATCCATCGACCACCTTGAGCTTCCCCAGGCGTTCAACGTCATCTTCTTCAGCGACGACAAAGTACTCTCCCCCAACCCGCAGGGGCTGATGCTGGCTTCCGACGCCAACAAGCGTAAGTCGTTTGAGTTCCTGTCCGACATCTCCCCGCACGGGCAGACCAACCCGCTGCCGGCGATCCGGGCGGCGTTTGCGCAAAAGCCGGAACTGATCTACGTGCTGACCGACGGATTCGACCAGGTCGACTCGCTGGAATCGGTTTACAACGAATTCGCCACATTGAATAAAGACGGCAAGACGCGCGTGAACACCATCCTGATCGGCACGCCGGATCAGAAGGAGTTGGTGGACATTCTCAAGCGCATCGCCAAAGACAACCGCGGCACGATGCAGGTCGTCTCGCGCGACGCATTTTAGCAGCGTCGCATGGGCTACCCGCCTGTGCCCAGTGACGCACCCATGCATGGGCTGGTAGCCCATGCGAGATGAAACCATGAGCGCGCGATCGCAGGAATGCTAGCGCGATAACAATTTTCCGGGCCCGGGTGACTTTCCCTCAGGACCGCGATCCGTGACAGCGACAATGTTCCGGCGGATTCGCGCTGCGGCGAGCAAGCCCCTAAGTCCACCCCTTGAGTCTGACGAACGGCAGAGAGATCGGCTCCGGTCTTCGATCAGGCGAGGGTCAATTTCAATTTCTCCCCGAGGGAGAAAAGGATCGATCGATGCGTCGTATCGCTTTTTCAAAGTATCGTTTCGCGCTCGTCGCTATGGTGATGGGTGTTTTGCTGGCGGTCGCCAGCAGCAGTTTCGCCCAATCCGCCACGCCCGCGCCGGGTGCCCCGCCGGAAGAAAAGCCGCTGGGCGTGTTCCAGTTGATCATTGGTCACGTCGACGGCGTGACGGTTACGGTGGCGCTGCTTTCGATGATCGGGCTTACGCTGATCATTCAGGGCTTCATCAAGAACCGCGCCAGCGTGTTCATGCCCGAGGAAACCACTAACCAGATCCGCGAGATGATCGGGCAGCGAAAGTTCAAGGAACTGATCGAGTTCACTGAAACCGATCCGAGCTTCATCAGCCGGGCGCTCAACCCCGCGCTCAAGCGCGCTCCCAGCTTCAGCAGCATGAAGGAGGCGATGGAAACCGCGATCGGCGAGCAAACCGCCGAGCAGTTCCGCAAGATCGAATACCTCAACATCATCGGGAACATGGGCCCGTTGCTCGGGCTGCTCGGCACGGTGCTTGGCATGATCGCGGCGTTCAGCGCCATGCAGGCAGCCAAGGGTCAGGCCGATCCGTCCAAGCTCGCAGGTGGTATTTCGACCGCGCTTTGCCACACGTTCCTGGGGCTGTTCTTGGCCGTTCCGTGTTTGGCAGCGTTCGGCATTTTGCGGACGATCGTGGACCGTCTGACGGTTCGCGGCGCGTTGGTGGCAGAAGAACTGCTGCTGATGATCAAGCCGGCCGAAGCCAAGCCCGCCTCCGGCTCCGCCGTTCGCGCGCCGTCCGCCCCCGGTGCCGTCCGCAAAGCTCCCGCCCCGGCCCCGTTGCCGCAGGCGTAGGGTAGGACTTAGAAAAATGGACTTAGGACTTAGTGAAGAGGTTTTCACTAAGTCCTGAGTCCTGAGTCCTAAGTCCTTTTAACTCTTTTAGGAGCTTTATCATGGGTAAGCATCACATTCCCGAAGCGCACGGAGGGCATCCCAACGTCACGCCGTTGATCGACGTGGTGATGGTGCTCATCGTGTTCTTCATGCTCGTCGCCAAGATCGGCGTGAGCACCGGGGCTGATCCAAAAATCAGCATCCCCGCCACTATCCTCGGCAGTGAAATCAGGGACATGGGTAACGTTCTGTATTTGAACGTCTCGCCCATGACCAAGGATTCCGACATCCCGATCGTCACGGCGAACGTAAAAAATGCCGCCACGGGCAACACCGAAGTCACCGAACTCAAGCTGCAGGACCCGAGCGGCCAGAATCAGGTCACCAACACGCTGAAGTTTTATCGCTTCGGCAAAGACCTGAAAAAAGGCGGCACGGGCGATGCCTCTGACAACGATAACTTCCAGGTCGTCATCAGGGCGGACAAAGAAATGCGCTTTGCCGCTTTGGAACCGGTCCTGCTGAGCTGCGCCGAGGCGAACGTCAAAGCGTGGAACTTCAACACCGCCAAGGTGACCGAAGCCGCGCCGGCCGCCGAACACTAAACCATTTAACGGGCGTGCCACATCAAGTGGCGCGCCCGATTGAGAGTTCAACATGAAAATGAAAGGCGCTAAAGCCGTTCACTACGAATCCGGCCCGAACATGACGCCGCTCGTCGACGTCGTGATGGTGATCCTGATCTTCCTGATGCTCGCCGGCAGCTTCGGCGGGGCCGAGCATTTCCTGGCCAGCAACGTGCCCATGAGTAAGGGCGGCGTCGGTGGCGACAGCAGCGCGGTGTCGATCGATGAACCGATCGAAATCCGCGTAGACAGTCCATCGCCCGACCGCTTCACCGCGCTGGCCGGCCGAATCAGTGCCAAGGACGGGCCGACGCTGACCGCCGCGCTAGTCAGGCTGCGTGAAGACCTGAACAGAGCCGGCAAGAAAACGGCGGACATTCAGATCAAGATCGCCCCCGCGCGCAACGTAAAGGTCAACCACGTCGTAGCCGTCCAGGAAGCTGCGATGCTGGCGAAGTTCGAGAAGATCGGTTTCGCGAAAGCGCACTGATTCGATGATGAAGCATTGGGGGCTTCGTCTGGAACTGGCGACTAGCGCGGGCGCGGAAAGGCTTAAACCTTGAAAACGCCAAGCCGCGCCGACCGTGGAACGCAATACCTTCAACCTCGCGCGTGCGGATGCTTAAGTGGATCACACCGCGACAAGACTGAGAGTCCAACATGAAAATGAAAGGCAGTCAAACCGTTCATTACGAATCGGGCCCGAACATGACGCCACTCGTCGACGTCGTGATGGTGATCCTGATTTTCCTGATGCTCGCCGGCAGTTTCGGCGGCGCAGAACACTTTCTGGCCAGCAACCTGCCCATGAGCGTTGGCAGCCCCGGCAAGGACGCCAGCCTGGTGGACATCAATGAACCGCTGGAAATAGTGGTCGACAGTCCGTCGCCGGACCGCTTCACCGCCCGGGCCGGGCGCATCACCGCTAGCGACGGGCCGATCCTCACCAGCGAGTTGACCAGACTTCGCGAAGCCCTGAACAAGGCCGGTAAAAAGACGCCCGACATTCAAATCAAGATCGCCGCGGCGCGCAACGTGAAGGTCGACCACGTCGTAGCTGTCCAGGAAGCCGCGATGCGGGCGAAGTTCGAGAAGATCGGTTTCGCGAAAGCGCACTGATCGGATTACAACGTGTTAAGCCGTCCTCCTGAACGCCAATCTATAACGACAACACTCCCATGAACTCTTCCACCCGATTCAATCGTTTCACGCTATCCATGCTCAGTTCCGCCGCCGCTCTCGCGATTTCTGCGATGCCGGCGATGGGTCAATCCAAGACCACCGGCGGGCTCGACGCGCTCGACGAGAATCGCACGCGCGAGGCGATGGCCACCATGGGCATGGAAGATTTGCTAGAACGATCGTTCGAGACAGGCAAGGTCCCACAAGCGGAGCGCGACGGGATTCGGGCGCTGATCTCCCTCAACCGCCTGATGAATCAGAACACCGACAAGCTCACCGCCCGCCAGCGGAAAGAAATGGTCGACAACGTTTCCGCCGGCCTGGATAAGGCGCTGACGAATATGAAGGACCCGAAAGCGCTGATGAACTTGGCCGGCAAACTGTACGGACTGGGCGTGGCTAACAACGTTGCGCTGCTGGAGTACTGGGGCGAAGACACCGCCACCCAGGCCCAAACCAAACCCGCCGCCGAGGCGGTGTTGAAGGTCTATCAAAAGGCCGAAGTCGAAGTCACCGCGAAAGTTAATGCGGTAGCCAACCAGATTAACAACCCAGGTCAAGTCGCGTTGATGGCCCAGATGGACCAACTGCAAATCCTGCAGACCACCATTCAGTACACGCGTGTCAGTTCGCAATACCCTGTCGCGATGTCACTGGATAAGGCAGACCCAAACCGTAAGAAGCTCGTCGATGAATCCGTTGAATTCCTCAAGCAGTTTGACAACCCTGATTCTACGATTCAGCCAACGATCAAAGTCCAGATCGGCAAATTTTTGATCGTCAAAGGCGATTACGCCGGCGCGATTGCGATGTTCAAATCGCTCTACGTCGATCCGAGCAAGGTAGTGCCTGCCCCCAAGCCCTTCGATCTCAATGACGCCCGCTTCTTCACCGCCGACGCGTTGCTGCGTAGCGGCAAACCTGACGACGCGGAAAAGCAGTTGGCTGAAACCGTCACTTGGCAGAAGGCGAACTTCACCAATCCGGCTGAGTTGCGGTTGGTAACTGATACCGTCGAAGTGCTCAAAGCCCGCATCGCCTGGTTCCGCGCCGAGCAATCCAACGACGCAGTGGCCAAAGGAAAATTCAACGATCAGGCGTCGACCATCCTCACCAAACTGATGAAGGACAACCCGGGTCTCAAATCGCTGATCCTTGTGCAGTTGGTCTCCCGCCTGCCGGCCAATGTGGAGATGAAGAAGCTCGATACGCTGTTGGTGCAGTCGCTGATCGAGCGGGCACGGACCGAATACCTGAAGGACAAGAAAGAGAAGTTCGACCGCCCGACGATCGAAAAAGGCATCGCCGCCGCGAAGGAAATCTTGGCGCGAAAAGCCGGCCCGGGAATCGAAAAGGACGCCGTCAATACTGCGTACAACGTGATCCCGTTCTTCGCACAGAAGCTCGACCAACCGAAAGTCGCGGCGGCGGGTTTTTTGGATTACGCCGAGTACCTCAAGACCATCGACCCGAAGAAAGCTGACGAAGCGTGGTCGCAGGCGATGAACATCATCGTCGGCGACTTCAAAGCGCCTAACACGACGGACCCGGAAATATCCGCGTTGTACGACCGTGCGCTACCGATGGGTATTAACCCGCCGTTGAATCACAAGGAACGCGCTTACTCCTGGGCCCGCCGCCAGCAGGCATTGGGCAACACCGCTGAGGCGATCAGGTACTTCAAGATGGTGCCCGAAAACGCACCGCAGGCCATCAACGCCAAGTACTGGCTGATGTTTGCGCTTAACGCGCAGTTGGATGATTTGAAGCTGAAAGACGCCGAGAAGACCAAGATCGTTGCCGACATCCAAGCCGCCGCCGCTCTGATCAGCAAAACCGCCCGCGAGCAGTTGGCGAGCGCCACCGACGAGAAAAAGAAGAGCATGTACCGCCAGATGCTGACCGGCACGATCCTTCTGTCGTCGCGGCTGGCGCAAGATCAGCAGCACGATCCGAAGAGCGCACTGGAACAACTCAACGGCTTTGAAGACGCCGTCAAAGGTCTGCCCTACGCCGAATCCCTGCTGATCGAGGCACAGCAAACCCGCGTGCGCGCCTACATGGATTCCGGCCAGAGCGCCAAGGCGACCGACGCCTTGGTCGACTACATGGCCAAGCGCCCGAACGAAGGCATCGGCTTGGTAAGCCGCCTGCTACAGCAACTCGGCAAAGATATCGACGCCGCCGACGCCAAGCACGACGAAAATGCGCTGGCCATCCTCCTGCCTCAGCGGGCCGCCCTTACCGGCTTTCTGGCAAAGTGGGCTAAGGAGAACAAGGACCCGAAGATCCAGGAACAGGCGTTTGCGTTCGAGGCCTTCGACGCCAACTCCAAGCGACTGGCCGCCACGTTCGAAAAAGATCCCGCCAAGAAGAAGGCCCTGCTCGATGCGACCGGCGCCGTGTACGACTCCCTGATGGCCCAGCCGAAAGGTGCCGCTGATCCGAACGTGAAGTTCGGCGCAGCCATGACGTACTACGAGCTTGGCACGTTCGATAAAACCCGCGACATTCTCGGAAAACTCCTCCGCGAGCGCCAGTTGGGCAACCCCCAGCAGGTGGAAATCAAGAACGGCCAGGAGCAGGTGGTCGAGAATGATCTGTATTGGGAAGCCCGCCTGAAATTCCAGCGAGCCAATCTCGATATCGCCAAGAAAAACAACGATGATACCTTGAAAACTCAAGTGATCGGCGAACTCCGAATCATCTTCACGACGTACGGCAAAACCACCGGCGGCAAGAAATGGGGCCCGGAGTTTGAAAAAGATCGCCTGGCACTCGACCCGACGATCAACCCCGACGAAGCGGTGTTACCTTCACCGACTACCGTTCCGACCACCGAGGAAGTCGTGCCGTAAACCGTCGCATGGGCAACCTGCCCATGTGTCACGGTACGCCGTGATCGCCGATTGGTAACGAAACGCCCTCGGATGGGCTGACAAGGTCGGCAGAGGGCGATTGATCGCCGCCGGGCGTCGGCAACAAGCCATCGCCGCTATGCTGACCTGGATCATCGTTGACTAAACCATATGGGGATACGGGCGTAGCGCCATTCCCCGTCGTCAAAATACCTCCGGTTAAAACGCGAACCTTCCGTTTGCCTTTCACGCCATCGCGAAAGTTCAACCACAAACGCAAATTAATTGTTTCAAAGAGTTTCGCTGCGGATGCTCGTGCGGTTGGATCAGTCGAAACCACTTCCAGTTGATCGAACAACGCCAAAGCTGCTTGGACTTCATCTCCCGGATTTCGCTTCTGCTGGCGAGGACGGCTTGCCTTGGCCTCGGTCAGCCGTGCTTGGATTCCTGATGCCTTTTCTCGCTGGGTCGTATACTCCTCGGCGATGGCAGATTGGAAGAAGTCTTGTCCAGCGGTTCGCGCGAGATTGTGTTTTATCGTGCCCAGTTCACGTTCGGCCGTTAACAATGATGTTTCCAATTCCTGTATCTTCAATTCCTGTGAGTTCGGTGCCGACTCGGCTTGGTCGGCGGCAGCGAGACTTGCAAGACGGGAACGAAGCCCTTCGAGCGCTCCCAAGTGATTCAGATTGCGTTGAAGGAACGCCAGCGCGAATTGAAACGCTGCCTCACCATCAACAGCATTGCGATTGCACTCTTTTCCGCTGCTGCGCATGTATTTGCTGCAGGCATAGGTCACCCGGTCGCCGTGCGTCTTTGCGTACATCGGGAAGCCACAGCGGTCCGACATATCAAAAATTCTAAGCCTCATCGGATAGCGACTTGGCTCGCCGCGGCGACTAATCCCGCGCTGACTCTTGGCGTGGCGGGTTTTGCCGCTGCGTCTCTTCCCAGCGGACTCGTCATTGCCGGGACACAGGCCCGCCCACGAGGCCAGGTTGCGATCGGTCGGGAATCGGCTCATGTCCGTCCCGATCTCCGCGATGACATTCTGCGCCGTTCGGCGATCAAAGCCGGGTACTTCATCCAATTGCGTCACCGCCGCCAGTTCCATAGGGCTCATCACCTCCTCAATACGACCATCGAACGACTCGATCTGCTCGTCAATGTGATCGATCTGTCTGAGCAGCGCTTGCACCATGAAGCGGTGATGGGCGGTGAAGTGTCCGGTCAGCCAATCGCCCAGCCGCAGAATCTCGCGGCTGGTCGCGCCGAACGACTGAACGGTCGCCGGACCGTCCTCGATCAGAACACACACGGCAAGCGTGTCCTTGTGGATATCGATTCCCGCACAACAGGCATGAAGCTGCTGCATCAGACACCTCCCAATGGAACAAGGCGTCTCAGCGGAAAGACATCGACGAATCAAACAGTCTGCTCTGCGTGCTCACCCGAACGCTGACGCGTTGCGGGCATGGCAACACTCCGGGGTTCGTGGCGATGTCCGGGCCAAACTTTTTTGCGGGTTCACGCGGCGTGACGCCAGTGCGACGCCGGCCTCGTTCCGCAAAGACGCCAACGCAACCCTACCGCACAACTGCGCCGTTTTCATCACCCGAGGGCGGGGACGCAGGCCCCCGAGGGAAACTTTTTTTAGAAAGTCCCGCTCCTGGGTGAGACGGAGATAGCGTGCTAGCAGATCCCGTTTGTCGGCCCGGGGCTGGGCCAGTTCATCGAACAGTTCGACAACAACAACCGTTTGATCGCACCGATCCGGGTGTTCGTCGAGCACCCGCTGGCGTGGATCAAGGGCCGGCTGAACCACCGCCGTTGCCGCTACCGCGGCTTGGCCCGCAACGCATTTGACTTTGCGTTGAGCGCGATGGCGTGCAACTGGTTCCGGAGTTTCACGCTGAAAGGAGCCTGAGCGTGGAGATTCTCCGCGCTCGCCGAGGCCAAACCCGCTTCGGCGAGGCAGAATCAATCGAAATTGTTGACGACTTTCACACAGGATCGACGTCTTGATTCGTTTAGCCCGCAAGAGAAGGGTTAATCAAACGTCTCAATTGCAGTTCTCAAGCCGTTCATAGAAGTCATTTCGATTTATCCAAATCCGCCCAGAGACCGGTAGGTTTCGCAGGATCGGTTGTCTCGTCGAGATATAAATTGCCGGGGGGAGGAAACGACGAAGCGAGAATCTGTTTGAGTCGGGCATCGACCCGGTCATGACCGATGAACTGAACCGAGTAATCAGCATACATCACATTGATCCCCGTAGTGTGAGGGAGGAATAGCGTCCCGAGTCCGGTCGCCGCAGTAGGAATGCCGACGACATCTGAAAGGATGGCCTTTTGCTTCAGCTTGTGGATCTTCGGCATCCCCGCGGCCGGAAGAACGACATCGCCTTCCCTGAGCGGCATTGTCAAAGGCCAGCTCACCGCCGGTCGGGTCATAAACCCCACGCGAATCAGATTGTTAGGGCTCACAGGCGGAAACGTCCAAGGATTGGATTCGGAGTTGTATTTCACGCGTTCGTCCGTCTGCTTGGGGCAGTACGCAAACTGCGGACTGGAGAGCAATCGCGCCGCCTTGAGCACGCCCCAAATCAAAAGCTTGCCGCGATCCGTGGGCAAATTGCGGTGATAGACGGTGTAGCCGGTCCACATCTGGGTGCTGTAATAACCGAAGGGGATTTGCCCCCTGTTGTCGTTAGCATACATAACGAACGCCAAGCCGGACTGTCGAATGTTCGACATGCATACCACCCGCGATGCCGAATCCCGCGCCTTCGACAACGTGTGGAGCAGAATGGCGATCAGGACCGCGATGATCCCGATTACGACCAGAAGTTCGACCAAGGTAAACGCTTGTTGCCGTGCGGCTTCCGTGTGTTTTCGCATTAAAAAGTTCCTTACCGTCACCCGAAAGTGGAATCGATTAAATGTCCATTGGCGCGGCGCAACCACGCAGGACTCGATTATTGAATGATACAAGGCTTAGATAGATGCGAAATGCGATTTTGCGTATTATGGTTACTGTAATACGCCATGCGAGCCAAGTGGCCACTTTTTATTCTCGCCGGTGTGGCATGAAGCGATCGTAAACGTGATCGTGCACTGCGATGGACTACTATGAAATCACCGTACCACATCACCATTCTCGTATCGAGTTGGACCGCATACGGGCGAGGAATCATCGAGGGGATCTGGCAGTACGCGCAGCGGCACGGTCCGTGGTTGCTTTCGCTCGACCCGGCCGAACCGGACGGGCGCAGGCGTCTACCCATAGGCTCTGTCGGTGACGGGATTATCGCTGCGATCCATACCCCGCAATTGGCTGAGCAACTTGCCGAAGCGGGTGTGCCTGTGGTCGGAATTTCGGGCACGTTAATGCCGGGCGTGGACTTTCCGCGTGTTCAAAGCGATCCCGACGCAGTGGTACGTCTAGCGGTGGAGCATTTGCGCGGGAAGGGGCTCCGGCAGATTGCGTTCTGCGGCGAGCCGCACCGTCCATTTGCCGAGTACTGGACAGAGGCGTTTCGGCGTGTGATGTCTGAATCGGATGCCGAACTGCTGATCTACGCGCCGCGAAGGCGCTTGTCCCAAAAGACGCCGAAAGACACTCATCATCGAGAGATGCGGCATTGGCTGGAGCAGTTGCCCAAACCGGTCGGCGTGATCGGATGGGCAACGAGTATTTGTCGGCATGTCGCGATGTCGTGTACGGAGTCGGGCATGCAGGTGCCGGACGAGGTAGCGATCATCGCATTGGAGACTGAGGACTTGCTCGGCCGGGTGATCTATCCGCCGATCAGCGGCGTGGATATTCCGGTAGAGGAGATTGGATACCGTGCAGCAAGCCTGTTGGACCAGTGCCTAAAGGGAGAGCCGCTGACGGAGAGGCAGATACTATTACAGCCGCTGGGCGTCACGAGCCGGCAGTCGACCGACGTTCTGATGGTGGATGACTCGATAGTGGGCGAGGTGTTGCGTTATATCCGAGACAACGCGACGGAGGGGATCGATGTGAGCAACATTTTGAAGGCCATTCCGGTTGCTCGTCGGACGCTGGAGCGTCGTTTCCACGCGTTTTTGGGTCGCACTCCCGCGCAGGAGATCCGGCGGGTGAAACTCGAAGCGGTTCGTGAGCTGCTTCGCACGACATCAATGACGCTTCCCCAGATCGCCGAAGCGTGCGGATTCAACTATGTGGAACACATGATTCCCCCGTTCAAAGACGCGTACCAATGTACCCCGGCGGTGTATCGCAAACGCGTGATCAGCCGGCCCCGGTGAATCAATCTGCAGGCTGAGTGTTTGGCGTAAACAAGTAATTTATTTACGCTTAATCGGATTGTTTGCCCATCCCCGCCCCCGTAAATTTTGAGGTTTAAGACGAGGTTGACGAGGAACTTTGTGCATTTCATCTGCATCGACTGGACCGTTATCGCGGTTGTCGTGACAGGCACCTTCTGGGCAGCCTCGGGCGTTGCCAGTGCCGGCACGATCGAGTGGGACTACTGCAATCGAATGTTAGTCCTCTGCACGCTCTTCGGATGCGTCGTTGCGAAAACCTTAAGGGTGTATCCGCTCGATAAGCCTTTCTCCGAACGGCAGGTTCTGAGCCGATGATCACTGAAACACAAGCATGGCTGACCCCGCAGCGCCGACGTTGGCTGATTCTTGGCGTGGTGTTTGTCACGGTTGTGCTCAACTATGTGGACCGTCAGATCGTCTCGGTACTCAAGCCGACCTTGAAAGCCGAGTTCGGTCTTGATGATCGCGGTTATGCGACGCTGGTTAACGTATTCGTATTCTGCTACGCGTGTGCCTACACACCGGCGGGCTGGTTGGTGGATCGCTTCGGCGCGGGGCGGGTGATGCTTTGCGGCATTCTCGGGTGGAGCACTGCGTGTTTCGGTGCAGTATTCTCCAAGTCCTTCGGGCAACTTGCCTTCTTTCGCGGCGCGCTTGGAATCGCTGAGCCGACTGCGTTTCCTGCCCAACTACGCGTGGTGACCATTTGGTTCTCCCCCAGTCTGCGAGCGACGGCGAACAGCATCTGCGCGTCCGGCGGAACGATCGGCGCAATCGTCTCCGCGCCGCTGATCGCCTGGCTCGCGGTTCGCTTCGGATGGCACACGGCGTTCCTCGTCCCTGGAATCCTCGGGCTCGCGCTGGCGATCGCGTGGCGCTTCATTTACCGCGATCCATCTGCGGGATTCGTCATGGAAGCGGAAACGGTAACTCAGGAGCATCCAGCGGGATTCACTTGGCCGCAGTTATGGCGGACGCGCAGCTTGTGGGGCCTTTTGCTTTCCCGCTTCGTGAGCGATCCGGTGTGGTATTTTTGCTTGTTCTGGCTCCCCGGGTACATGCAGGAACACTCGGGCCTTTCGCTCGCGCAAATCGGCATGGTGGGTTGGATTCCTTTCCTGTTCGCGGATTTAGGTGGGATTGGAAGTTCGATGTTGTCGGATCGTCTAGTGAGCCGGGGCGTCTCTCCCCTGCGAGCCCGCAAGATGATGCTTGCCGGAGCGGCGCTGCTGGCACCGGTATGCGCGCTCACGCCCTATTTTCCGCAGCCGGTTGCAACACTCGCGATATTCAGCGTTGTCGCCGCTGTGTGTCTCACCTGGCTGTTTAATCTGGGAGTCGTCGTGGCGGACGCGTTTCCCGCTGCGAATGTCGGCAGTGTGTGGGGCATCGCGGGAGCCTTCGGCGCGACCGGCGCGATCGTGTTTAACTTCTACGTCGGCAGGCTGATGGATACCTTTGGCTCGGCACAGGTTTTCACCGTGCTGGCCCTGCTGCATCCGATCGCCGCGATTATTCTCACCACGATGGTGCAGAAGGAACAGCCGGAACCCGAGCGCCTCTTTCCAGTGATATTGGTGGAGAAGAGCTCGCCATAGCCAGTGGGGTGCGTGCTGATTTACATTTGCGAAACGGATTTTCAAAAATGACCGGCTCCATGAACTGCGTAAGAGGCGAATAACACATGAAAACCATTGAGCATGGGCATCAATTGGTCGTGGTCGGCGGCGGACTGGCCGGCATTTGCGCGGCGGTGACCGCGGCACGACTCAGCATCCGGACCGCGCTGGTCCAGGACCGCCCGGTGCTGGGCGGAAACGCAAGCACGGAAATTCGCGTCCCGCCGGTGGGGGCATCAGGCTGTAACTTCGTCTATTCGCGAGAGACCGGGCTGATCGAGGAATTGTTTCTGAACAATCTGCTCCGCAATCCGACCAAATCACAGGAAGGGTGGAATCTTGAGATCGAGTCGCTGGTTCGGAACGAGCCCCTTTTGCAGTTGTTTCTCAACTGTGCGGTGAGCGAGGTAAAGACGAGTTCGGGCGCTGACCGGGTGGAATCGGTCAAAGCCTACTGCTCGATGGCCGAGACGTGGCATGTGTTTCGCGCGCCCTATTTTGCGGATTGCTCCGGCGACGGTGTGGTCGGCGCACAGGCTGGCGCATCATTTCGCGTAGGCGTGGAGGCCAAGGGAGAGTTCAACGAACCGATGTGTCCCGAACACGCGACGCACGAAACGATGGGCATGAGCCTGCACTTGCATGCTCGCAACGCCGGCAGATCCATCCCATTCATGCGTCCGGCGTGGGTGAAGATGGAGCTGAACGCCGACGACTTCGGCCCGTACCGACCCGTCTGCGATAACTTTTTTCCCGACACCGGCGGGTTCTGGTGGCTTGAATGGGGCGGCGAACACGACAGCGTACACGACACGCTCAAGATCAAAGACGAAGTGCAACGCATCACGCTGGCGGTCTGGGACTTTCTCAAGAACCGCTCGCCGCTGGCAGAGAAATTAGTCACGTACGAACTGGACTGGATGGGCGCAGTCCCGGGCAAACGGGAGTCGCGACGATTCGTGGGAGATCATATCCTCACGATGCTCGACATCGACCAGCAGGTGCAGTTCGAGGACTCGGTCGCGTACGGCGGGTGGGGCTTTGACCACCACCCACCGGGCGGATTCCACGACAGGGATAACCCCAGCACGCACCAGAATCTTCGCGGCCCGCACAACGTTCCATTGCGATCACTCTATTCGCGCAATATCGGCAACCTGTTTTTTGCGGGGCGAAACATCAGCACGACCCACTACGGGCTGTCCAGTATTCGAGTCATGCTAACCTGCGCCCAACTCGGCGAAGCGGTCGGCGTGGCCGCTGCGCACGCGGTACTGCAGAGCACCGACCCGAGGCATTTGGCGCAAGGCGACGCGCTTCGCGCGATCCAGCACGATCTTGCTCGACTCGATCATCACATCCACGCTTTGCCGATTCGATACCCCGCCGACATCGCCGTTGATGCCCGCGTCACCGCCTCCAGCACGTTCAGCGATGGCCGGGACCGACCGAGCTGGGGCATCGATACGCTGAATAGTGATCGGATGCTGCAGCTAGCGATCGGGACGAAAGTCGTCGAGAGCGTGGCGCTCATGATCGACGCTAAACGGGCGACCAAGCTCGAGTTCCGCTTCCATCAAGGCCCGGCCAATCATTCAACATATCCCTCGGAACAGCTAGCCAGTGGCACGGTCGATGTTCCTGCCGGCGAGCAGCAGTGGGTGCGGTTGCCGATCAACTGTGATGTTCAACGCCTAGGCTGGCACTTCCTGGTGCTGGAATCGAATCCCGACGTCGCCGTCCATGTCAGCGAAACCCCGCCCGGCATCCGGTGGTACTACCCTCGCCCAGAAGACCCTATCCGTCCCAACCCGTTCAGCGAGTGGACGTCACGTTCGCTCCAAATCGGGGCGCAACGTGCGACCGACGCCGACGGCGCTATGGTAATATCGCCGGACTGGAACGATTTTGCGCGGTCGAAGTCTGATCTTAGCGGGTTCCTACACTTTGGCTACCTGGCACAGGTGCATCCGAAGCAGCCGGTCTTCGATGTCGCAAATGTCGTCAACGATCACTCACGGCCGACTAACTTGCCGAATTTATGGGTCTCGCAGCCGACCGATTTTAAACTCGCCGAATGGATCCAACTCGAGTGGCCGGTGCCGCGGACAGTTGCTGAGGTGCAGGTGCTGTTCGATTCGTCGCTTCACTTCCATTTTTATCAGAGTTGGCAGGGGTATCCGATTAACGCGATCCCTTCGATCGTGCGCGACTACCGGCTCACCGCCGCGCGGAAAGACGGCTCAACCGTCACGATCGCAGAGGTGGCGGGCAATTATTTGCGAAACTGCCTTCATCGCCTGCCTTCCCCTATCGCGGACGTAACGTCCGTGCGGCTGGAGGTGCTGAACACCAACGGACTGTCCCGCGCACAAGTGTATTCGATTCGAGTCTTTGACCGACCAACGGCCTGAACGGAGAATGGAAATGTCCCCACGCACGCTGATCGCATTTTTACTCCCGAGCTTGTTTCTGTTTAACTCCTTCATCATGGCTCACACCATCCACATCGCGCCCGCTCCGGCGGGCAACGACGCCAACCCGGGAACCGCTGACAAGCCCGTCGCCACGCCCCAGCGCGCACAGACGCTCGTCCGCGCCCTCCTCGCAGCGGGACCGGCCGAGGCGGTGGAAGTCGTTTTTGCCGACGGAACCTACTCGCTCGATCAGGCGCTCGAACTTCGTCCCGAAGACTCCGGCACCGCTGCATTCCCCGTCACTTGGAAGGCCGCCAACGCCGCCAAGCCTGTTCTCAGCGGCGGGCGGCGGATTACGGGAAAGTGGACCGCGGGTGAGAAGGGCATTTGGCATACCGATCTCGCAGACGTCGGCCTCAAACCGGGTCAATGGAACTTCCGCCAGTTGTTCGTAAGTGAACGTCGAGCTACTCGCGCGAGGTTTCCCAACGTTGATGGGCCCAACCCCTTCCTCTACGCCACCGGCGGCGCGAAAGATCACATCCTGATCAATCCTGCCCTCATCAAGCCCGCCTGGGGAACCGCCCTCGATGCGCAGATCAACATGGTTCCGCACTGGATGTTTTTCAACCAGTGGAACACCATCACCCGCGTTGATCCCGCAGCCGGCCGCATTGATATCGCAGACTCCGAGCGGCATGGGGAGGTCAAGGCTGGGAACTGGTTCTGGATCGAAGGCGTGCTCGACGAACTCGACCAGCCCGGCGAATGGTATCTGGATCCGCAGATCGGACGGCTTTACTACATGCCCGAGCCCGGCGTTGATCCGAACACGCTAAGCATCGTGGCCCCGTATCTCAACCGCATCGTCAATTCCAAGGGCGACGTTAACGCGGGCACCCATGTCAAATACGTTCGCTTTGAAGGGCTCGATTTTCGACACACCACCTTCACGCTCGGCCAGATCGAAGCCCGTGTACACACCGATACGGCGATCATGTTCGAGAACACCCTCGACAGTTCGGTTGCGAACTGCCGCTTCCAGAACATCGGCGGCTACGCACTTTGGTTGCACTTGGACAGCCAGCGGAACAGCTTCGACCGCAACACCGTCCAGGATTCCGGCGGCGGTGGCGTGCTGATGACCGGGGCGCGGCTCTCATACATGGACGACACCAAAATCTATACCCCCGGCGAAGCTGCCGGCAAAGTCGCGCCGATCCTCAACTCCATCACCCGCAACTCCGTCGAACACTGCGGCCGAATCCGTTACTACGGTGGCGGCGTTCATCTTGACTCCAGGCCTTTCAGCATGTCGATGTCTCCTGGAAACTACATCGCGCATAACTACTTCAACGACCTTTCGCGCAACGGCGTTTTCGCCTTCCGCAACCAAGGTGGGAACATCATCGAATACAACCACATCCATAACGCGATGCAGACGACAATCGACGGCGCGTGCATTCATATCGCCACCATGAATCACCTCAACGCCCCCAACTACATCCTCAATAACTGGCTGTACGACATCTGGGGCTACCAGCAAAAGCCCGACGGGAAACCCATTCGAAGGCTCGCCAACGGCGTGTTCCTCGACTGGGACACCAGCAACACCACCGTCGCCGACAACTGGATCTATAACGCCGGCGATAAGGCCGTGAAGCCGATCTGGGAGAACCAAAACCTCACCCTACGCAACAACCCCGATTCGCCCAATCGCATCATTCCGCCTTTCGTTGATGAGCTTGGGCCGAACGGCACGGCGACGAATGGCATTGACCTTGCCAGCACCAGACTCACCGGCAGCATCATCCATTACACCGACACCGAGCACTTCTCCATCACCGGAAAATGGACGCCGCAGTCCGCCGTGGGGCTGGTCGGGCTGTTCGCCTTCAACTTCCTAGTCGCCACGCCCGACCAACACGCAGAAGCGGTCTTCAAACTGCCCGTCTCATCGGACGGCGATTACGAGATCTGGCTGCTCTACAAGCCCGGCAAGGAAAGCGCCTCCAACGCACCCATTACCGTCAAGCACGCCGGCGGTACGTCGGAGGTGAAATGGGACATGCGTAACGGCTCGAAGCATGGATTCGCCGTCAAGATGGGCCAATACCCATTCAAGGCGAGTGACGTGAACTCCGTCACCTTCTCCACCAGCGGCGTGGACGGACAAGTCGTCGTCGATGCGGTCGCCTTC
>JBBROD010000064.1:0-25354 GCA_038229715.1 Tepidisphaerales bacterium
AGCAATCGGGTAAGTGCCTGACGTTGATCATCACTGAGCCGAATCGACACCTTGAGCGGCGAGTCCATGCGTCCTCCTTGACGGGATCGCCAAAGTATAACGCATGCTGATCATTTCAGCTGCAACGAAGCACTAGTCCCCGCCCCAGTCCAGCACCGGAATGCTCACGCCGCGCGGCGTGGGAATGGCCGTTGGGGCTTCGATCTTTGGGACCTCGGTCAGTTCGCGCACCATGGCGATTTCGTCGCAGCTGTCGCGCTTGGGGCATTTTACGCAGTCGCTCCAGACTTTGAGCGGCAGGGAGTCTTTGTCAACCACCGCGAAGCCGAGCTTTTCGAAAAATCGCTGTTCGTAGGTGAGGCTCATGATGTTGCGGATCTGCAGCCGGCGGGAATCGGCGACGGTCCACTCCACCAGCGCCCGGCCGACGCCGGTGCCTTTGTGAACTTCGTCAACCGCCAGCGACCGAATCTCCGCCATGTCGGCCCAGATGATCGCCAGCGCGGTCGTGCCGATGACCTGCCCGTTGCGCTCGTAGACGGCGAAATCGCGCAAGTTCTCATACAGCTCGGCGTAGCTCTTGAAGAGCATCTTGCCCAGTTCGGCATGGCTGTTGACGATCTCGTGGATACGAGGGACGTCGTGAATGGTGGCGGGGCGGATCATGTGTGGTGGATTATAGCACATGGGAGGCGGGTGCGCGAAAGCGGAATGACGAAACCCGATTTCCGAAAGCCCGAATCACGAAACCCGATTTCCTTAAACCTGAAACCCGAATCACGAAACCCGAAATCCGAATGAATGACGAATGACGAAATCCGAATGACGAAAAATGCGCGGCGCATCGTTTCGATTTTCGTCATTCGGGCTTCGTCATTCATTCGGATTTCGGGTTTCGTCATTCGGGTTTACGGAAATCGGGTTCCGTGATTCAGGTTTCAGCCCTGCCCAACTATTTGGTTTCAAACAAAAATTCCACTTCCACCGCCGCGTCCAGCGGCAGGGTGTTCACACCGACGGCGGCGCGGACGTGTTTGCCGGCGTCGCCGAAGAGTTCCAGAAGCAGTTCGCTGGCGCCGTTGGCGACTTTCGGCTGCAGGGTGAAGCTGGTGTCGCTGCTGACGAACGCGCCGACGCGGACGACGCCGGTGATTTGATCGACCGAGCCGAGGACGGACTGAATCGCGCCCAAGGCGTTGATCACGCACAGCCGGGCGGCGTCGGCGGCGGTTTCGATCGAACAGCGGCTGGGGACTTGGCCGACGGCGATCAGCTTGCCTTCACGCATCGGCAACTGACCCGCGACGTAAATCAAATTGCCGACCCGCTTCACCGGCACATAAGCGCCGAATGGCCCGGTGACGGGCGGTAGGATGATCTGCTTGGCCGCCAGTTGTTCAGAAAGAGTTTTCATGACGTTGTCCTTCTTCCTCTTCGGTAAGACAGACATTCCTGTCTGTCACGGGCGGATGTACTCATTCGTCCGTACTCTGCGTGACAAAAAACCAAGGATACTCCCACCCATCCGCTGCCAATCCCGCCTTCACGGGATTATTGATGATGTAATTCAGCTTTTCATCAAGTTCCATTGAATCTCGAATGATTCGATCAAACGACTCCTCCTGCCAGAGCTGCCCGCTTGTACCACGATTTTGATTGATGAGTCGGGCTGAAACTCCCTTGATTCCCTTCAAAATACGCGACAGATCAAAGCCGTCCAGCGCGTGGAGTAGGACGTGAATGTGATCGGGCATGACGACGAGTGCGACCAATGTATAAAACCGATCGTGGCCACTCCGAGTCTGCATTAACACGATGGACCGCTCGTCGGCTGTCAGTTCGCCGGACGCGACTCGAAATGTAATGAAATAACAGCTGCCCGCACGCTTCCAATGCGGCAGAAGTCGGTGGGTGATTTTGAGTTCGTTGGGGTTCATCGCGTCCGGCGAAAGAGGACGGACGGATGCGTACATCCGCCCGTGACAGACAGGAATGTCTGTCCTACTGAATACGGAACATACGGTTGGATTTCCACGCCTATTGCTCCGTAATCTGCGGTTGCTCGTCGCCTGGGGATTCTTCGGACAAATGCAGGCTGGCGCCGACGAAGGTTTTGCGGTGTTCTTCCGGGGCAAGGATGATCTCGGCGTCGCCGGTTTCGGTGTCGCCTTGGATGACGAGGATTTTCTTTTCGCGGATCAGTTCCAGCAGCGCCAGGAACACGCCGATCATTTCGCTGCGGCTGGCGCGGCCGACAATCAGGTCGCGCAACGTCAGGCGCGGTTCGCGTTTCAGGCGGTCTTCGATGTCGGCTGCGTGCAGGTCGATCGGCGTGTCGTCGTAGGTCACGTCGTGCGTCAGCTTCCGCACGCCGACTTCCTTCATCAGTCGGCTGAAGGCGTCCAGCAGATCCCAGATTTGCACTTCCTCCAAATCCAATGGCGGGGGTTCGTCGGTGCCGTCGAGTTGGGCGGGGACACGCGGAAATCGCGACCCGTGCTCGCGCTGCTGCTGTTCGAGCAAGGCAGCGTTGTCCTTGAATCGCTTGTATTCCAGAAGCTTCTGCACCAGTTCAAACCGCGGATCGGCCAACTGCTCGGCGGCGGTGGGGCCGGCGTTCGGGTCGGCGGGGGCTTCTATGCGCGGCAAAAGCGTGGCGGACTTGATCTCCATCAGCGTGGCGGCCATCACCAAAAATTCGCCGGCGATGTTGATATCGAGCCCCGCGCCGTTCAGGCCGCGCAGCATCGTCACGTACTGCATGTAGGTGTCGGTGATGCTGGCGATGGGGATGTCGTAGATATCCAGCTCGTCCCGCTTGATCAGGTACAGCAGCAGATCCAGCGGCCCGTTATAGATGTCCAGTTCAACTCGATAATCCACTTGCCATCCTTGGTTAGCGGCGGGTAGAGGCTCGGCCTCTGCTTTGACTTGATTCTAATGGGCATAGGTCGATAATCCAAGCAATACATACGACACAGAGGCACATAGACACAGAGGACTCACAGAGAGTTTTCTTCTCTGTGGCTGTCTCTGTGTCTCTGTGCCTCTGTGTCGCATGGATCAATCAATCAAAACCTTCGCGCTACAGGTGATCGAAACCGAGGCCTCGGCCGTCCGGGCGATGGCGGGGGCGATCGATAAGGATTTCGAAAAAGCCTGCCAACTGATCCTCAATTGTCAGGGGACGTTGCTGGTCACCGGGATGGGGAAGGCCGGGCACGTCGCGCGGAAGCTGTCGGCCACGTTTAGCAGCACGGGCACGCCTAGCCATTTTCTTTCGCCGGCCGATTCGGTGCACGGAGATTTGGGTTCGGTCCGTCACGGCGATGTGGTGATGGTTTTTTCCTACAGCGGGGAGAGCGACGAAATCGTCCGGCTGCTCAACATTATAAAAAAACTGAACCACCCGATCATCGCGGTGACGGCCGGTCGGGGAAGCAGCCTCGGCCGGTATGCTGATCTCACGCTGGCGATGGGCAAGGTTGAAGAAGCCTGCCCGCTCGGGCTGGCACCGAGCGCCTCAACCACCGCCATGCTCGCGCTCGGCGATGCACTGGCGCTAACGGTGATGAAGCTGCGGAACTTCAGCAGTGACGATTTTGCGTTGTACCACCCGGCCGGGCAGTTGGGTCGCAAGCTGATCAAGGTCAAAGAGGCGATGACGTTCAAGGTCGGCGAGAACCTGCCGGTGGCGAAGGACGATCTGACCGTCGGCCAGGTGCTGCACGAGGTCAGCTCGATTAAACGCCGGAGCGGCGCGGTCATTCTGGTCGATAACAATGGCAAGATGACGGGATTGTTCAGCGACGGCGACCTCCGCCGAACGGTTACAGACAATGACGGCTCGGCGCTGTCGCGCCCGATTCGCGACGTGATGTCGCCCAACCCGAAACGCACGCGCGACGAGGCGCTAGCCAGCGAGGCGCTGGCGGTAATGCGGCAGTACCGCATCGACGAGCTGCCCGTTGTCGATGAGCACGATCGGCCGGTCGGCCTGATCGATATTCAAGACCTGGTCATTCTCAAAATGCTGGACGTCACATGATGCGACGACTGATCCTGATCCTGGGTTCGATGGTGCTGGCGGCGATCGCGTTCCTGATCTACATGCTCTGGCAATCGCCGAGCGGGCCGGCGATCGTCGATACGCACCTTACGCCCACCAGCGTGCAGTCGTCCGACAGCATCGGCACAGTGGGGGCCGGGCAGGGCGTGTGGATCAAGCAGTACGACAAGGATGGCAACCTCACCTCGATCATGAGCGCCACACGCTACGTCCCCCGCGAAGGCGGCAACGTGGTGGACGTGATCGAACCGCAGGCGGAGTTTTCCTGTCCGGCGGACGCAAGATGGTTCTTACCGGCGACCGCGGGGTGGTGAACGTCGAGCAACGCCCCAGCGCGAACAAATCCGCGATCGGGTCCGGCGAAACCGCGCCCACCAGCGGCTTTTTGTACAACGTCGTCGTCCGAGTGTTCGAACAGTCGGCACCCGATCGCGCGGTGCTGACGATGAACACCAACAACATCAGCTTCGATAACCAGACGCTGAAGTTCGCCACGGAAAAATTCACCGACGCCTACGGCCAGCCCGTAAACGCCGACATGGTCCCCGTCATCATCCGCGGCGATGACATCGACTTCGACGGCCGAGGCCTCAAAGCCCGCTATGACGACCTGAACAAGCGAATCGCGACGCTGGAAATCACCCACGGCGACCAGATGACGATCAAGCGTACGGAACTGCTGCCGAAGTCGATGGAGAGCAAGAAGAAAGATGAAGGCGGAAAGCGGAAGGATGAAAAAGGAGCCGCCGCTGCCAATGGCGTTCAGCCTGCCGGCGCGGCCACTCCCTCGCCCGGCACGCCGGGAGAGGGCGGAGGCGCGGGTTCTGCTGCGACAGCCATGCAACCCGGTCAATTGAAGAGACCCCTCACCCTACCCTCTCCCGGCGTGCCGGGCGCGGGCAGGAGCGCGACCAAGTCCGCCGCCGCCAACCCTGTGGTCGTCAGCCCGACGATCTACCGCGCCACGTTCCTCGACGAAGTCCGCATCACGCAAGGCGACGTCCCGCTAGCCGACGCGGATACGCTGGCGATCGAGTTCTTCCCCCTGCAGGGCAAACGCGATTCGACCACCAAGCCCGCCGCCGCCCAAACCAAGCCCACCACCGGGCTAGCCGCTTCAGCGGCTAGCAAACCGTCGACCACGCAATCCACTTCCACTCGTCCCACAACCACCACGACGCAGTCCACCACCGCCCCCACCAGCCAACCCGCCCCGATAATCCTCCGCTGGAAGGGCACGCTCCGCCTGGTCGCGATCGACGAACCGAGCGCCCCGCTGGCCGGCGGTGAGTCGATCGTGACGGCCGTCGGCACGCCGCTGGTGTTGCACCAGCCGCAGGGCGTGGTGCATTGCGGGTCGGCGATGTTCCACTCGCGCGACAACGCCGTGCTGCTCAAGACCGGCGACAAGGCTTACGCCGTTACCTTCGACTCAGCCGACAACAACGCACACGTCCGCACGCAGCAGTTGAGCTACTCCGACACAAGCAAGACCGCCATCCTGACCGGCCCGAGCGAGTTGCGAATGACCCAGCCGAAGCAAGGCAACACGCCGGCGACCCAAACCATCGCCACGTGGAAAGACCTCTGCACGATCGCCATGTTCGATACGCCCGGCAACGCCGTGAAGCAGATCGACCTGACCGGCGACGTGTTCGTCAACAGTCCGCAACTCAAGAGCAAATCGTCGGCGATGTCGCTGGCGTTTAAGCCTGACGCGAAGGACAAGGAAAAGAGCGTCCTCGACACCATCACCGCCGCCGGCAGCGTGGATGCGGATTTGAGCGAATCCGATCATCTCAATCGCAAGCTGCGCGGCGAAAAAGTCGTCGTCACCACGGTGGCTTCGCTTGATGGAAAGCTGTTCCCCACGCACATCACCGCAGACGGATCGGCAGAAGCGACGGACGAGGATCGATCGATCAACGCCGACAATCTCGATATCACGCTTAAACCCGTTTTGGCGGGGCCGGCGGTTTCAGCGACCAGTCGACCGTCGGGAAAAACTGAAACGTCCGAGTTGCAAACGTTCAAAGCCGCCGGTTCGGTTCATGTACTGAGCAACGACGGCAGCGCGCTCGCGGATACGATCACCCTCGACCGAACCAGCGGTCGCGCGGTCTTGGAATTGCGCGGCAATCCCGCATCGCTGACGCAGCAGGGCCGCACGCTGACGGGGCCGATTATCATCGCCCGCCCGGACGACGGAACCGCCATGGTCGATGGCGCCGGCACGCTGCACGCGATCGAGACCGGTGTCGCCAAAGTCACCGGCGGCACGACCAAACCCACCACGCGCGCCACCACCCGGCCGATCGACTTGGCATGGGCGGGCGGGGCGGATATGGACGCGGGCAAGAATCTGATCACTTTCCGCGACAAGGTCGTCATCAACACCGTTGAGCCGGATGGCACCCGCCGGCAGGGCACGGGCGATCTGCTTACTGTCACGCTGAAGAACGCCCCCGCGACCCAGCCGGCGAAGAAAGCCGCCTCGACGTCGCCGGCGAAGAAGTCGACCACCCAGCCGGCCGATCAGTTCAAGGACAAAATCGTGTCCGCCGTCACGCTCAGTGGCAATGCTATCGTGACCAGTGAGCTTGATTCGCCCACCGGCGATCTGCTCAAGCGAACCTTGCTGCGGACCGAAAAGCTGACGGCCAATCTCGACGACGCCCAGCAACTGGCGAGCGTCGACATCCCCGGCCCCGGTCAGGCGCTGATCGACGACCGCAGCCCGCAAAAGCCGAACGACAAAAACTCCGGCGGCGCGACGGCGATCGACTGGAAAAAATCCTTCCGCCTCGATCAGGGCGCTATGCCAACCGCCACACTGACCGGCGAAGTCTGGATCCACCACGACCCGGCCGGCGGGCCCGGCGAGGATTCGGCCGACCTGAAATCCTCCAAGGTTGTCGTCAATTTCGAGCCAGAAAATAAGAAGCCGACCGGCAAGCCGCCGATCGCTTCGCGCCCGGCGACGACGAACGCAACCACGAAACCGTCGAGCAATTTCGCACTCGGGATTCGCCAGGTTTATGCAGCCGCGCCCGTACAATTCAAAGCCCGCGGCATGGAGGCGACGGCGCAAACGCTGCAGTTCACGCCCGACACGCACACGGTTCTGATCAGCGGCAACGACCGCCAGCCGGTCGAGGTCTTCAACCTCAACACCCAAACCCGCGGCCAGTTCCAGCAGGCGTGGTACGACATCGAGCAGGGGATGATCGTGCGCTCCACGGGCGTCAGCGTGCAGGGCGGGAAATAATGGCCCGGCGCGCTTAGGATTCTTCGGTAGGACAGACATTCCTGTCTGTTACGAAGCGAGGTACTCCTCGATTCGTGCTCTTCGAGCGACGAGCGGTAGGTACAAGCCGATGAGTTCATCCGCCTGCGACAGACAGGCATGTCTGTCCTACCCACGCAAAGGTGGCAAACCATGACCTTCGATCACGCCGCAATCCCGTCGACCGATATTCCGACCAGTGTGGAATGGTACAAGTCGCGTTTCAACGCGCAGGTGTTGTACCAGGACGACACGTGGGCGATGCTCAACGTCGGCGGGCAGAAGTTGGCGTTGGTGTCGCCGCACCAGCACCCGCCGCACGTGGCGTTCAAGGTGAGCGAACAGCAACTGGCCGACGCGGCGATGCAGACGGCGTCGAAAATCGATCACCACCGCGACGGCACGACAGGGATTTATCTGCATGATCCGTTCGGGAACGCGGTAGAGTTGATCTGCTACCCGGCGGGGCAGACGGTGTATGAGAAGTAATGGGATTGATACAGTTCCTGTGTAGTCAGGTGAATTATATGACGGAAGAGAAATTCTGGGAATTGCTTTCACTTTTGAATTGGAAGTGGCTTGGAAACGATGATGCCGTCGTGCGTCCGTTAGTAAGAGCGTTGGCAATGCTAGGTGCGGAAGAAATCTTTGCTTTCGATGACCAGTTGTCTGTGAAACTTCATGCCTTAGATACTGAATCGCACGCACGACATATGGGAGATTATTCTTACCGAGGCCCAGAAGAGCATTTTTCGGTGGACGAGTTTCTCTATGCAAGATGCGCTGTCGTGGCAAACGGCAAGGAAATATTCGAAGAGATATTGGCCAATCCTAACGAATTTCACGAGGATGCTGTTTTCGAGGCGATTCTGTCCGTCGCTCAGGCTGCGTTCGAGCTTAAAACCGGGAAAGAATACAATCATGTTCCAGAACCCGACTACGAAACATTCAGCAATAGGGCCGGTTGGTCGGCCAGCGGAGATACTTGAGTCTCTGAGCTTTGTGGGGTCCGCCAAGGCGGACCCTACATCAAGTCGCTCGACATTCGCCGCCCATCCCCCCACAATTCCCTGCAATGCAATCCGCTGACCTCTTCCAACTTGTGCAGATCGTCTACTGGCTGGCCTTGGCCACTTGGTTCGGCGGAGTGTTGTTTATCGCGATCGCGGCGCAGGTGATTCATCGGACGGTGCGGGACGCCAAGCCCGTCCTGCCGAATGTGCTGGCGGTGAATCTGGACGACCAGCACGCCACGCTGCTGTCGGGGACGATCGTCTCCAACCTGCTGCAGCGGCTGACGTCGATCGAGCTGATTTGCGCCGGGGCGCTGGCGGCGGCGTCGCTCGGGCAGATATTTCTGATCGATCTTTCCAGCACCAACCGCGTCGCGATGATCATGCGGGTGACGATGCTGCTGATCGCGGCTGGCGTGGTGGTGTACCAGTGGCGGGTGGTTTGGCCGAAGATTGAGATCTTCCGCAAGCAGTACATCGACCACGCGGACGAGCCGGACATCGCCAACCCGGCCAAGGATCAGTTCGACCACGAGCAGAAGCAGAGCGTGACGCTGATGATGATCGTGCTGTTTTTGCTGCTGGGGATATTGCTTTTCAGCGGCAACATCACGCCCGCCAAACCCACCGCACCGACGGCAGCGGCCGCAGCGGGGAAGTGAGCGTCCGGTTCCCTCTCCCGCCGGGAGAGGGTTAGGGTGAGTGGCAGACGGCGCTAATAGTCCAAGGGGCTGAGAGGAATCGGCCCATGCTGCCCCTCACCCCGGCCCTCTCCGGAAGGAGAGGGAGTAAAGACATCCAATGGCAAAAGTCTCCTCTAAAGTCGTTACCATCCGCCGCGAGCGGGTGAATAAGATTCTGCCGCAGCTAAAGGCGATGTATCCAGCCGCCAAGTGCAGTCTGGATTTCAAATCGCCGCTGCAGTTGCTTGTCGCGACGATTTTGTCCGCCCAATGCACCGACGACCGCGTGAACATCGTCACCAAATCGCTGTTCAAGAAATACAAATCCGCCAAAGACTTCGCGGCCGTCGCGCAGGAGGAATTGGAGAAGGACATCCAGTCCACCGGCTTCTTCCGCAACAAGGCCAAGAACATTCGCGGCATGGCGGCGGCGCTGATCGAACTGCACGGCGGGAAGGTTCCTGAGACGATGGAGGAACTTCACGCACTGGCCGGCGTCGGGCGGAAGACGGCTAACGTGGTACTCGGCAACGCGTTCGGCAAAAACGTCGGCGTGACCGTGGATACGCACGTCACGCGGCTTTCCAATCGGCTGGGGCTGACCAAGCACGAATCGGACGCGGTGAAGATCGAGCGGGATTTGATCGAGATCGTGCCGGTCGGCGAGTGGACGCTCTGGTCGCACCTGATGATCGCGCACGGCCGGGCGATCTGCCAAGCCCGCAAGCCCAAATGCTTGGAGTGCAAGCTGCAAGGCGATTGCCCGTCGGCGGAGACGTACATCAAAAAGGGCATCGCGTCGGGTAACGCTTAGGGCAGACGCGGGCCGCCGATGAACCGAATTTACGCTTCCACAGATTTGGTGGCCGGGGGCTCTGCGTAGTATTTGGAGTAGAAGGGGAACTTGCCTTTTTCAACCATCGGCCGGCGCTTCCATCGCTTGTACGTCCACAGCCATTGGTCGGGATGCTGGCGGATATAATCCTCGTACACCTTTAGCGTTTTCACCGTGAGCTCGCGAACCCGTTCGTCGTGATCGGCCGCGACTGTAGATGCCGAATCAATGATGCCGGCAAAGTCGACGCGAATTCGCCCGCCCGGCAGGTCGACGGGCAGCGTGCAGAGTATCGACCCGTTGGATCGGATCGCCAACTCCGCGGCGGCGACGGATTGGTAGACGGGCAGCCCGAAGAAATCGACCCAGATTCCACCCCGGCCGCGGCGGGCGTTGGCGTCGATGAAGAGCGTGACCGGCTCGCACCGAACCGCGGCGCGAACCATCGCAAGCATCGAGTTTCGCGGCGGGACGATCCGGTGCCCGGTTGATCGCCGCGCGATCGTGATCATGTCATCAATGTGCGGATTCGTGCCCGGCTCGGCGATCGTCGTCATCTTCGTCCCGCCCGTGCCTACGATCAGGCCGGCCACTTCCCAGTTGCCGATATGACACAGCGTGAGAATGACGCCTTTGCGGGAGGCCTGCAAATCGGTCACGGTCTGGCGAAATCGCTGGTTGTTTTCAGTCAGTCTCTGCAGCGAATCAACCGACTGGCCTGCGGCCCACAGAAGGTCGCACAGGTTGCGCGACAGTCCGCCGAACGACTTACGGGCGATCCGTTTTTTGTCGGCCGGCGACATGCTGTCGCCGAAGGCGATGTCGAGATTGGCCAGCGCGACCATGCGGTCTTCCGCGCAAAAAATAACCGCGATCCCAGCCAGCATCGAAGCCAAGGCGTAATTGAATTTGCGCGGGAGATGAGGGGCGAGCCACACCGCAACCTGGAAGAGGGCCGCTTCCACGCGATGGCGAATCTGCTTGCCGACGTTCGGTTTGGATTCTTTTTCAGCCAAGAATGCTAATATAGTGGCTTTGACGGCGATGTAAAACTGGAGCGCCGCGATGAGTGCTGGGTCGTACGGATTGGCTTGCGTACTTGACCAAGCCGACGGTCCAAAACCGTATCACATAATAGGAAGCTAAAAATTAACCGCGAAGACGCGAAGACGCGAAGGCGCGAAGACGAGAAGACGAGAACCATACCAGAAACCAGAATCACCCGAGTTTCTTCGCATTCATTCTTCGCGTCTTCGCGCCTTCGCGGTTATGTTTTGAGTTATTTTAGAAACTCTTAAGAGGGTGCAAACTATTTCAATCCGGGGTGCGACAAAAGGAGAGCTTAATACTGGTTGGCTGTGATGCTATTGCGAGTCAATGGGATTCAGTGTGATTCAGTAGGATTCAGTGGGCTGGTGCGCTGTTCCAGAATCCGCACCAGTTCGCCGGCGACAACCCGCTCGGCGACGACGACTTGATCGGCGCCGCGGCGGGCGGCTTCTAGCCCGGCGGAGGTGAATGCGCATCGGGCGATGATCTGCACGGTGGGGTTGATTCGCCGGGCAATGCGCACCGCTTCAAGAACGGCCTGATCGTCGGGGACGGCGAGAATGAGTTGCGACGCGGTTTCAATACCCGCTTCGCGCTGAATCGCTTCGTTGGCAATGCTGCCGGCAATGATATGCAAAACCGACTTGCCGCACCGCTGCACGGTTTGGGGGTTCAACTCGACGACGCAGTAAGGCAAACCCCGCTCGGCCAGCCATTCGGCAGCCATCCGACCGGGCACACCGAAGCCGGCGACGATGGTGTGGTTGGTTAGCGGGTCAGCGTTCATGCCGGATCATAGCAGTCTAAAAAAAGCGATGAGGCCATTCTGCGCTCATCGCTTTTGAATGACCTGAAAGTTATCGATCGACTTCGCCCATGACGATATCGATCGACCCGACGATCGCCGGAACGTCTGCCAGCAGCACGCCGCGACAGAGTTCGGTGGTGATCGCGAGGTTCACGAAGCTCGGGCCGCGGATTTTGACGCGGTACGGGATCACGCCGCCCTGGCTTTCGATGTAGAAGCCGAGATGCCCGCGCGGGTTTTCGTACTCGGCGTAAACTTCGCCGGGCTCGACCTTCATGTTGCGAGGGATTTTGGCGCGATACGCACCGTCCGGGATTTGAGCGATCGCTTGGCGAAGGATTTTTACGCTCTGGACCATTTCCAGCATCTTGACGTAGTAGCGATCCCAGCAATCGCCGATCGTGCCGACCTGGCCTTTGCCGACACAGACGTCGAAGTCGAACTTGTCGTAAAGGCTGTAGGGGCGGTCTTTCCGCAGATCAAACGCCAGCCCGCTACCGCGGATCATCGGGCCCGACAGGGCGTAGCGGACGGCCTGCTCTTTGGTCACCACGCCGACGTTGGCGGTTCGCTTGATGAAAATGTGGTTGAAGCTGAGCAGGTTGTTGTATTCGTCGATCTTCGGCTCGAAGTAGTCGAGGAACTCCGTGAGCTTGGTGAGGAAGTCCGGCGGCAAATCCCAGTGTACGCCGCCGACGTTGATGTAGCTGAGGGTCAGGCGGGCGCCGCAAAGCTGCTCGAACAAGTCGAGGATGTATTCGCGCTCACGGAAGGCGTACAGGAACGGCGTAAACGCGCCCATGTCCAGCCCGTAAGTGCCGAAGGAAACCAGGTGCGACGCGATCCGGTTCAGCTCCGCCGCGATCACGCGGATGTACTCCGCGCGCTGCGGAACCTCAATGCCGGCCAGCTTTTCCACCGCCATCGACCAGGCGTGGTTGTTATTCATCGCCGCCAGGTAGTCCAGGCGATCGGTGTAACCGATGTACTGGTAGTAGGCGAGGTTCTCCGCGATCTTTTCCTTACAACGGTGCAGATAACCCAAGTGCGGGACGGCTTCGAGAACCATTTCGCCATCGGTTCGGAGAACGATGCGCAGCACGCCGTGCGTGGACGGGTGCTGCGGCCCCATGTTGACGAGCATTTCCTCAGATTGCACATCGACGTCATCATTACCGGCCCCGGGGAGGACGGCGAAATCCATCGTCTTAACGTTGGGTTCTTGAGCGGAGTCAGTCGCAATAGACATCGATAGTTCCCAAAAATGCGGGTTCGGGCCTTAAAGTCGGGCCAAGGATCAGGCCATCGGGATTCTAAAGGGATCAAGCGTTTAACGCCAGATCGATTGGAAGGACAAAGTTAATCTGGGCTCTGTTCCAAGTTGCATCCAAAAACATTGCCCGGAGGGCTTAAAACCATCGATGATTGCATCCAGCGCAACGATTCCAAATCAGGACCGTTTGAAAAGAAGTCGATACGTTCGGGACAGAACCAGACTGCTATTGCTGCAAATCGGATCACATTGGCCGACATGACGCCGCCATAGATAGGCGCGACGAAAGGAATATTTTTCTTTAGCCCAACAAGGCCGGACAAATCTTCGGGCCACTAGGAACGTGTTTGAACGGCCAAATAACCCCCACAAACGATCAAAATGATTCCTAACCAGTTGAGCCCGGTGGGCCGTTCACCCAGAATGAGGACGGCCAATATCACCGCCAAGGGCATTGAGAGCTTGTCGATCGGGGCGACTTTCGACGCTGGCGCGAGCGCGAGTGCTCGAAACGCGAAGATCCACGACAGCCCGCCGAGGATGCCTGCGCCAAGGATCGAGAGATACGCCTTGGTATTCCCTTGGAGCGAGGACGTGTGTTTGAACACGCCTACAATCGCCGCGAAGCTCACGACGAACGCCGCCTGCACGATCGACCGCAACGCCGTTGCCAAGTCAGAGTTGACGCCTTTTAATCCCAGTTTCCCCAGGATGTTAATCATCGCCGCACACACCGCCGCCAGAATGGCGTAAATCAGCCAGAGGGGGATTTGCATTGGGATATAATCGCATGCGAGGGGAAAACCTCAATAGATTCGCTTTGACGCCCCTTGTTGGCTGCGGTAAGCTCCCTCGGTTTTGCGTTTTGAAGGATCAAGTAGATGAAAGAGATTGACGCCACAGAAAGTACCGTTGTTGAACAGTCGCAGGAAACCGTCGCCGAGCCGCACAAAGCGCCGCGATCGGATTTGACCAAAGTCCACGATTTGGCTTCGCAGTTGATCGATGAACTCGAATCCGTCCCGGACGGCGACATGGTCGGGGAGATCATCGCCAATGGGATGAAGTTGCTCCGCGACAACACCAATCGCGGCGACATCAAGCTGATCAACAAGAGCTTCAAAGAGCTGCGATACGCCATCAAGGTGTTCGCCCCTTATCGCGATGTGCGCAAGGTCAGCATTTTCGGCTCGGCCCGCACGCCCGAAAGTCACGCCGATTACGCCAGCGCCTCCGATTTCGGGAAAAAGATGGCCGAGCTCGGATGGATGGTGATCACCGGCGCCGGCGGCGGGATTATGGCCGCCGGGCATGACGGGGCGGGGCGCGAGCCGTCGTTCGGGCTGGCGATTCGCCTGCCGTTCGAGCAGGCCACCAACGTTCACATCGCTAACGATCCCAAGCTCGTTAACTTCAAGTACTTCTTTACCCGCAAGCTGATGTTTCTTCGCTCCAGCAACGCGATCGTGGTTTACCCCGGCGGGTTCGGCACGATGGACGAAGGGTTTGAAGTACTCACGCTCGTGCAAACCGGCAAGAGCGTTCCGTGCCCGATCGTCTTCGTCGATTCGCCCGGCGGCAACTTCTGGCAGGGTTGGCAGGATTACGTCACCAACCACCTGTTGGCCCGCAAGCTGATCGGGGAGCATGATCTGGCGCTCTACAAGATCACGGACAACGTCGAAGAAGCCGTCAAGGAAGTCTCGCACTTCTTCAGCAACTATCACTCGGTGCGTTACTCCCGCGACGAAATCGTTCTGCGCCTGAACCGCAAGCCGACCGAAGCGCAGTTGGAAACGATTCGCGAGAAGTTTAGCGACATCAAGGTCAAAGGCGATTTCCGACTCAGCGAGCCGCTCAGCGTAGAGCGCGACGAGCCGGCCCTGGCGCACCTGCATCGGCTGGTTTTCCAGTTCAACCGACGGGACCACGGGCGGTTGCGCATGCTGATCGATTTCCTGAACGACTTGCCGGCGTAGCGCGGCGGGTTTGCTTAGCGAAATAACTGTTCACCGCTCGGCCTCAGGGGTACGATCTATCGATATGCGGCGATTCGCGCGTCTGGCAATCCTGGTTTCAATCTGTGTCGCGATAGTCGCGCCTCGGGTTCTGGCCCAGTCGGCGGAAGATATACATCAGCGGATGACCGGCCGCCCGTTACACACGTCGACTTCGGCTCGCCCCGCGAATGGTCAACCGCCGGCGACGCCTCCGGCGACTGCCGCCAAGCCCAACGTGGTGTTCCTGATCGATTTCACCGGCTCGATGTCAGCCAACGAAAAGCGGGTCAAGCTTGAAGTGGGCAAAGCCATTAACGAATTGCCGGACGGCCAGCCCTTCAATCTGATCGCCACCCATGCAGATCGGTTTGCCGTGTTCGCGACGAAAATGGTCCCGGCCGGCCCGGCGTCGCGGAAGACGGCGCAAGCTTTTCTGGACAAATCCAAAGTTCTGGGAGGCAGCGGCCAACTGGAGAAATCCCTGCAGGCCGCCTGTGCCTTTCGGCCGGACGTTTTCTGGTTCATTACCGATGGCGACTTTGACGGCCCCGCATCGACTCCCGACGTGACCGATCAACTACTAAAGATTGCCGCGCCATCCAAGGTGAAGATCAACACCTCGTTGGTCCTCGCCAGCCACGATGTCACTCAGGGGTACGGGCGTGTTGCGATAGAAAAACTTGCGAAATCGACCGGCGGTACGTGCTTTAATGACGCCGGCGCGCCGGCTACGGAATCAGACATCAGCGCCCCGACTGAATCCAAGCCGACCGATCAAGCCGATCTCCCAAGCATCTTTAAAACCAAAATGGACGAGCATCCGCGCAAATAAGCCGCCGGCCGTGAAAGTTCAGCCACCCGGCCACCGTTGACAAACACGCTTGCTCGCGCGAAGAATACCTGCATGGAATCCACGCTGGAAAACCTCAAATACGACGCCAACGGCATGATTGGCGCGATTATCCAAGACTCGGCCACGAACCAAGTGCTGATGTTCGCATTTATGAATCGAGAATCGCTCGAACTGACCGTAAAAACCGGCAAAACGCATTTTTACTCTCGCAGCCGCAATAAGCTGTGGCTCAAGGGCGAGTCCAGCGGGCACTTGCAGACTGTCAAATCCATCGCCACCGATTGCGACCAGGACGTGCTGCTGATCGAGGTCGAGCAAGCCGGGGCCGCTTGCCATGACGGGTACTATTCGTGCTTCTATCGCCGGTTTGAACAGGGGAAGGATTGGAAAATCGTGGGTAAGAAAGTGTTCGACCCGGCTGCGGTTTACAAGAAATAGTCACTTGGTGGGCAATTGAATGCGACACAGAGGCACAGAGACACAGAGATAAGCACAGAGAATAGGTTGAGCTGCCTACAAGAAATGGAAGCACCAAGCCGGCCAGAAATCGCCAAGTAGAAAAAAGCACGCGCCTCTCTTGGCGGTTCAAAAACTTCTCTGTGAATTCCTGTGTGTCTCTGTGTCTCTGTGCCTCTGTGTCGCATGTCTGTTTCGATTCTCGTGGAGCCTTTGAATGGCGCGTCGATCACCCCAAAACAAAAATCAGCGCCCTCTGGCTGTTATACTCGTCGCTGACGGGCCGCCTGTTTTTGGGTCCGCGTTCGGCAAAAACCTCGTCAACTTTCTCTTCCCCGCGTACGTGCTGATGATCGCGGTAGGCTACGGCGTGTTTTTGTCCGGCCTGGCCACCACCAGGGGAAATGAGATCGGCTCCGATCGCTGCCTGTTCCACGCCATCAACGCCGCCTCGCTCACCGGATTCCCCGCAACCATCGGCGTGCACGAGTTCAATGCCCTTGGTCAAGCCGTATCGCTGCTGCTCATGATCGGCGGGACACTGTTCACGCTCGTCGTCGGCGGATTGGCGACGGTGCGTATCCTGCGGCTGCGCTTTTCGGACGGCAGCGTGATCCTCTCCGCGGTGATGACGCTGTGCATCGCGGGCCTGATCGGGACAGCGGCGGGCATGGCCGGCGGGATGGGGCTGTTTGACGCGCTGTTCCTGGCCGTCAGTTCGTTCTCCAACGCCGGGCTGACCGCAAACATTTCGCCGGGCTTGAATGACGGTAACACTCACCTGCTGCTCCTGCCGCTGGCGATCGTCGGCGGGCTGGGCGTCACCGTGTGGATGGAATTGGCTGGCGGGCTTCGCTCGCGCGCGACGCTTTCAACGCATTCTCGCACGACGCTGGCCTACCTCGCGGCGGCGTATGTCATCGGCTTCGTCCTGCTACTGACGATCGGCAAGCTCACCGGCGATGTCTCGTTCATCGGCACGCGCGAAGCGGTCATCCACGCATCGGCCCAGTCGATCAACGCCCGCTCGCTCGGCCTGCCGCTGGTGTACGCGACGGGATTGTCTCGATCCGTACAGTGGCTGCTGATCGGCCTGATGTCACTCGGCGGCGGCTCGGCCGGCACGGCGGGGGGGCTGAAGGTCACCACGATCGCCGAACTGATCCGCGGCACGCGCCGCGCCCTCCGCGGCGAACGCACCGGCCGATCATTCGGCATCGCCATCGCGTGGGTCGCGATCTACCTCGGCATGATCGCGATCACGCTGCTGATCCTGCTGAAGCAACTCACCGGCATGCCCGCCGACCGCGTGCTGTTTCTGGCCGCCAGTGCGATCGGGAATGTCGGGTTGTGTCATGATCCGCTATCGATCACGTACGACGGCCTTTACACGCTGTCGGCCGCGATGTTCGCCGGACGAGTCGTGCCGTTGTTAGTGCTATGGTGGATGGCGGATACGACGACGGATGCGGAGTTGGCGATCGGATAAGGCTCACCTGTAGCACGAGCGGGATGCCCGTGCTACGACGAACAATCCTCATTTCCCCCGCGGATGTCCTTCTCGATCGCCGCGATCTTTTCAATCCGCCGGGCGTGGCGGCCTTCCGCCAGCGCGGCGGTCAGGAAGATTTCGGTGATTTTCCTCACCTGTTCTTCGCTCAATAAATCAACGCCCAGGCAGAGGATGTTGCAATGGTTGTGCTCGCGGGCGATCCGGGCGGTCACTTCGTCGTGCGCGAGTGCGGCACGCACCCCGTGGATTTTGTTCGCCACCACGCTCATGCCGATCCCGCTGCCGTCGAGCAGGATGCCGAAATCGTACTTTCCCTCGGCCACCGCGCGGGCGGCGGGGGCGGCGAAATCGGGGTAGTCGACGCTGATCGCGCTATCGCAACCGATGTCATCGCAGGCGTGCCCCATCTTCTTCACCACGGGGAGCAGTTTTTTTTTCGCGTCGAACCCGCGGTGATCGCAGGCGAGAACCACTTTCATGAGTTTTCCTCTTGGTCCGGACGGATCAGTACACGCTATTCTACGGCAAAACGTCGTTTTTGCTTAGGCGAAGTTCGATCAATTTCTGCATTTGCCCCGCCAGCGATTGGTACAATTCCAAATCCCCGCCGATCGGGTCTTCGATGTCGCCTTCGGGGTCGAGCGTGAGCGTCTTATCCGTCGCGCTGGGGACCAGCGATGCAACGGCCGACGCATGACTGCGGCCCATCGTGTAGATCAGATCGGCCTGGTGGATGAGTTCCACCGTCAGTGGTTGCGAGCGGTGGGCGCTCAAGTCTGCGCCGAACGCCTTGACCGCCTCCACACCCTGTGGCGTGGCCCGGGAGCCGGGCATCGCAAACGTGCCTGCCGACAGGACAGTGATGCCTTTTTTCTCCAGCTCGTGCTCGGTCACCTGGAATTTCTTGGCAAGATATTGCCTGGCGATCGCCTCGGCCATCGGGGAGCGGCAGGTATTGCCGCTGCAGACGAACAGCACGGTGGTTCGCAGCAGCCGCTCGATGATCCGCTGATCATACACGCCGGCCCGGACGATTTCGTACTTGTTGTCGAGCACTTTCAGCAGCGTCGACGGCTTGGCGTATTGGGGCTGACCGGCTGCGAAAAACAGATCGACTTTGCCATCGAGCTCCCTGGCCAGTTCGCCCGGCCGATTGGATTGGCCTGCCCGGCTGATGACGACGGGCGCATCAACGCTGCGAATGACGTCGCCGGCGATCAGGTGATCTGGGAATCGAAGCACGATCGCGCCGTTGTCATAAATCATCGACTCCGGCACGCCCAGTTCTTTCGCGACGGCGGACCGACGATCGGTCGGGACGTCGAACATCAGTCCGACCGGACCGGGCCATAACTTCTTCATCAGCCGATTCGCGTACTCGTTGGTCTTGCCCAGAAACTTCGCGGCCTCTTCGCGACGGGCCAGATGCACGGTGAACGGCTTGCTCGCTTCGCCGCCGCGCAGCTCGGCCAATCGCTTCATCCCTTGCGGATTCGTCAGCAGTGCGGCCGCGCCGTAGACGGTTTCCGTCGGCAATACGACAACGCCCCCGCGCTGCAAAGCTGCTGCGCCCTTACCGATCTGCCCGTCGTAGTCGGCGGTCTCAAAGATGTGTACGACCTCAGTAGTCATCAGCATGTGGTATAAGAGGCGACCAGCGAGCGAATGTCAAACCACACCGGAAATCACTGGCTCAGCGGGTCCTCCGGATATCTCTGCTTGAGAAGCGCCTTGAGCTCACCGGCATGCTTGGCATCGGTTTTGGCCAGTAACTTAGCAGCCTGATTGAGCAACTGCGGCGCGTAGCTGCTCTTTGGCACGGCCGTCGCAAACGCCTCGGCGAGTTTGGCGGCGGCGGTGGCGTTGTGGCGGGCTTCGATCAGCTTCACCTTCAGAAGCACGCTGTAGCCGAGCAGAAAATCCGAAGGGTACCGCGATTGCCATTTTTCCCACTGATCGTCGCCGGAATCGGGGTCTTTGTCTTGAATGAAGTATTCGATCGTCCGCGCCATGGCCCCGCTGATGGCGGCGCGCTTTTCGGGATCGCCTTGCTCGGGGAGATCGCGAAGGACTTTTGCTCCCTCGTCCACCGTGCCGCTCAGCACCATGGCCATCGCAAGCATCCGGCGGTTGGCGACGTCTTTGCCGCTGGCGCGGTCGTCGCGCAAAACGGTGACGGCCTTTTGGAAATCGCCGAGGCCCCACATCAGTGACCGAGCCCGCTGCCTCGAAGCGCGCGGCTGTAGGTTGGAGTCGATCGGCACTTTCGCCCAGAGCGCCTCGGCGGAGGACTCGCCTTTGCGGTCCTGCAAGCTGTCAGCCGCTTCATAAAGGGCGGAGTAGGCGGTTTCGACATCGGGCTGGCGCTTGATCGCCGCCAACGTGATGGCGGCTACTTCCATTGCATCATTGTTGTTGCACCGCTGATGCATAAATACCGAGCGCGCCAAATCGCCGGCGGGCATGGCGCTTTGGTCGTACTTGGCGACCAGTTTGGATTGAGTCGCCAAGTCGTCGAGCATCGGTCGTACCAGGTGCTGAAATTGGCGGCTGACATAAAAGCGGTTGGTGCGCGTATCGCTGTTCGCGCCGATGCGTACGGTCAGTTTTACCGGGTAAACACCGGGGTTGAGATAGACGTGATCGACCTTGGCTTCGCTGGCGGTCTGGCCGTCGCCAAAATCCCAGGCGTACTTGGCGCCATCCGCCTTGGGCGCGTACGCGACGAACCGGTAGCGGTGGGAGAATCGGTCGGCGTACCAGGTTTCACCCAGGTATTCAGCGGCAAAATCCGCAACCAGCGTTTTCTTGTTCTCCTCCAGCGGCCCGGCCTCGCCGCCAAAGGCGTAGCCTATGGAGTCGCGATTGATGAGATCGACCTTCTGCGCGTCGGGGCGCTTCCAGCCGGCGGAAAGTTTCCAGTCTTGACCGAAATCGATGTGATAGATCACCATTTCGTGCGGGCCGCGTTGCAGGTTGATCTTGCCGTTGAAGCGGATGTCGTTGGGCGCGCCGTGGGCGAACACCACTTGTTTGCCATCGATCAGCAGCGCGCCTTTATCGTCGGCTGACAATGCGAACATGTACTCGCCGTCGATGGGAGCAAAGAGCTGGCCGGTGAGTTTGGAAACCGTCTGCTGCTGATCCCCGAGCACGTTATTTCCGATGAACGGCCGGTCCACAATGGCTTTGCCGACCCATTCATCGGCGCGGTCGAAGGCTTCTTTCAAATCGCGAAGATTATTAACGCCTCCGCCGGGGAAGATTTTCATTTCCAGCAGCATGCCGCGTTTGCACACGAACGAAAGCTTGCTGGCCGGCGGCGCGGGGTTGCCCCAGTAGACGTAGTATTTTTTCTTGTCTTTCACCAGCGAAAACGCGACGCGGATTCGATCCCCGGGACCGGCCATCAAAACCTGGCTGGCCACGAGCTTGCCGTCCTCGGTCGCCACGCGAACGTCGGAGCCGCCGTCCAGATGATGGCCGGCGGAATAGAACTCAACGGACGCCACGTCGTCGCCTTTGGAGTGCTCGGCGTCCCACGTAACGTCCACCGCCCGCCGGTACGGCCAAGCCGCATCGAACCACGCGGCGCGGGTTGGCGAGCAAAGCAGTAAAACCAGAATGACGAAACCCGAAATCCGAAAGAAATCCGAATGACGAAATCCGAATGACGAAACGGCGAACCGTTTTTCGGGTTTCGACATTCGTGATTCGTCATTCTTTCGGATTTCGGGTTTCGTCATTCGGATTTCCCAAGTCCCTGCTTTATGATCTTACCATCATGTACTCCCGCCCGTTGATCTTACCCAAAGCTATTCTCTTCGACATGGATGGCACGCTCACGCAGGATACGATCGATTTTGAACTGATCCGGCAGGATCTGGGGTTCGGGCAAGTGCCGATCCTTGAAACCATCCGCAATTTGCCCGGCCAAGCCAAGGCACTGGCCGAGCAAAAGCTGCTGAAATGGGAAAGCCACTTCGCAAGCCTGTCGGAGTTGAACGCCGGCTGCCTCGATCTGCTGGACTGGCTGTCGGCCCGCAGCATCGCGACGGCGCTCATCACCCGGAATACCCGCAGCAGTGTACAAACCGTTCTTGAGAAGCACGGTCTACAGTTTGAAGTGCAGATCACCCGCGAGGACGGCCGATTTAAGCCGCACCCCGAGCCGCTGTGGCTGGCGTGCGATCGCCTTGGAGTGAAGCCGGCCGATACTTGGATGGTCGGCGACTGGAAGTTCGATATCGAAGCCGGCAACGCCGCCGGCGCGACGAGTGTGTGGCTGAGCCACGGACGGTTCCCCAAACCTTTCGAGGCCGAGCCGCATTTGACGGTCCGCGATCTGCAGGAGTTAACCACGGTGCTGCAAGAAGCAGGCCGGCCAAGCGAGAAGGAGCGAACATGAAGCACGTGATATGGAGGATCGGTTTCGTACTGTGCCTGGCGGGTTGCGCCAGTGCAGCGCCTGCGGATATGAAAGGCAAAACCCTGACGGCTGAATCGTCGTCGGCCGACGTGCTCGACGCGCTCGATTTGGTCGGGCAGGGGCTGAAGGATTTCGACGCCAAAGTCACCATGAGCGAGGAAGACAACGTCAGCGGCGCCGATTCCAAGCGCGTCGGCCGGGTTTGGTACCGCAAACAGGGCGAAGAAAACGCCAGCGTGCATGTGGTGTTCGATCGCCGGATCGTCGGCAGCAAGGCGCAGGACAAGAAGGTGGAATACCTGCTGGCCGGGCCGTGGCTGACGGACCGCGATTACGATCGGCGGGTCGAAATCCGCCGGCAGGTCATCAAGCCGGGGCAGAAGATCAACCTGCTGAAGCTCGGCGAAGGCCCGTTCCCCCTGCCGATCGGCCAGAAGCGTGAGGACGTGCTGGCCGTGTTCGACGTCAAAAAAATCCCCGCCGCCAAAGATGATCCCGCCGGCGCGGCGCATCTGGAACTCTCGCCGAAGAAGGGAACGAGTTTCGATCGGAAGTTCAAGACGATCGAGGTTTGGGTTGACGGCAAATCGCACTTCCCCGTGCGAATCGCAACGCTGGATAAAAACGAGACGACCACGCGGACGACTGATTTGACTGAAGTGCGCGTGAACCCGGGTTTGAAGGACAGCGATTTCGAATTGACCAAGATCGACGGTAAATGGGATAGCACGCAAGAAGATTACGTGGAATAGTTCGGTCCACGAATAACACGAATCCACACGAATCAGGAATTCATTCGTGAAGATTCGTGTTATTCGTGGACTTCATGTTTTTTCGCAATCGCGCGTATCGCACCAGCAGTACCAGAAACACCGCGATACACCCGCCCTTGAGCACCAGCAGCGGCCACGGAGTCCACCAGGCACCGGTGTGGGCCTCGATGTAGTCGCTCAGCCCGAACAGCAGAAACGTCACCGCTGCGATGGCGGCATCCAGCAGGCGATAGCGGAACCACGCCACGATGAACCCTAAGCCGATCGCGCACCACAGTCCGCACTCGATGTAGTTGGAGATGACGAATTCGCGGATGATGACGGCGATCATTCCACCCTCGCGGCGGGAGGTGTTTTCCCATCGCACCGCCACAAAAACTGCACGTGCTGCAGCAGTCGTGGAGGTACGATGAGACGAG
Organism: Tepidisphaerales bacterium; assembly: GCA_038229715.1. Lineage (GTDB taxonomy): Bacteria > Planctomycetota > Phycisphaerae > Tepidisphaerales > Tepidisphaeraceae > JANMES01. The sequence continues at coordinate 23,461 of JBBROD010000064.1, forward strand.
CCACACACCTGACCGACGGTCTCCCTATAAGCTGACCGAGGCAAATCGCAATCATCGAGAAAAATGCGTAAATGGTGATGATTGATACCGACCAAGCGAATACCGCGTCGATGTCATAGCTCGACCACCAAGCGCCGAAAACAACGGCTCCGATCAACCAAGGATAGGCCAAGAATAATCGTTGTCGAAGGCGCGTTTGATGCCACATTGCCACTGCTGTGAAAACACCAATTCCCAACGAGACGGCGACCAAGAAGAAAATGTACAATTTCCATTCTGTTTCCCAGTGTTCGTAATAGTCGCTTCCGGCGGTCATGCGGTTTGGCAGCGGACGCATGACCCGATCGGCAGAGAAGCTGTACCCCGCACCCTTACCAGTCGTGTAAGTTTCAAGGTGAGCGTAAGTACATAACCCCACGAAATAACCGCCAAGACCGACGACAAGAAGGAACGTGAAGATCCACAGGCTCGCCAACATAACCCCCAGCCGCGCCAGCCACGGCCGGGTGGCGCTGACGCCCATCGCGGCGGGGTGGAAGCGTCCGCACTCGGGGCAGCGGCAGATGAGGAAGCCCAGCCGCTCGTCGTGCGTCACGATCTGCCCGTGCAGGTTGTAGCCGCAGCCGAAGCAGAAGAGGTCGGTCTCCATCTGCAGGTGACGCTGTAGAGGAGGGATGGGACGGGGTTGGTCCGTTTCGATTTCCATAGGTTTTTTGTTCTTCTGTCGCATGGGCAACTTGCCTATGCAGCGTGTACTCACGCGGATGAGCGGTACGCCGCTCATGAGGCAATCGCCATGGCGACCGTGTTCGCCGATACAAAAGATCGCTGCGCTCGGGCTTTATCGGCCGAGTACGACCGATCTGTCGCAGAGTACCGCGACACATGGGCAGGTTGCCCATGCGACAGTTTACGCCTTGGCCTTGGCGCGTTTGGGCCGCAGTTCTTTCGGATGCAGTTTGTCGAGCAGGTTGCGCATCGCCTGGCGGAGGCGTTGCTCGTTTTCGACCAGCGCGATGCGGACGAACCCTTCGCCCAGATCGCCGAACGCCTTGCCGGGGGCCAGCGCGACTTTGGCTTCATCCAGCATCTTCAGGCAGAAATCGAGCGTGCTCTTGCCGTTCAGGTGAGCATCGGACACGCGGGCCCAGACGAACATGCCGGCCTTGGGTTTTTCGTAATGCCAGCCGAGCTTATCGAGACCGCGGCAGACTTCATCGCGGCGTTTTTCGTACATCACGCTCTGTTCGCCGGGCGTGCCGGCGGCTTTGCGCATCGCGATCACGCTGGCGATCCAGATCGGGGCAAAATGCCCGTAATCGTAGTAGCCTTTGATCGTCGCCAGCGCCTTGATCATCTCCTTATTGCCGCAGCAAAAGCCCACGCGCCACCCGGCCATGTTGAAGCTCTTGCTCATCGTGCTGAACTCCACGCCGATCTCCTTCGATCCCGCAGCGGCGAGGAACGACGGGGCTTTGTAGCCGTCGAAGTTGATTTCGCCGTAGGCAAAGTCGGAAATGATCATGACGCCATGCTTGCGGCACATGGCGATGGCTTTATCCCAGAACCAGGGCTCGATGGTGATGCTGGTCGGGTTGTGCGGGTAGTTCAGGATCAGCAGTTTGGGCTTGGGATATAGCTCGACAAAGACCTTTTCGATGCGATCGAGAAACGCCTGATCATTCCCCAGCGGCACGCGGATGACATTCGCGCCGGCCATCGCGGGTGCGTAAATATGGATCGGGAAAGCAGGGTCGCCGACGACGATGGTGTCGCCAGGCCCGAGCATCGCCAGGCATAGATGGCTAAAGCCCTCTTTGGTGCCCAGCGTCGCGATGACTTCGGTTTCGGGGTCCAGTTCCACGCCATATTTCTGGCGGTATTTCTTCGCGAC
>JBBROD010000065.1:0-25249 GCA_038229715.1 Tepidisphaerales bacterium
CCAATGCGATTCGATTTGGGACGTTTCGCCCCGCACCCCAACCCACTCCCCGCCGGGGAGCGGGAGCCGAAATACACATTCGGGGGGTTTCAACCCACAAAGTCCGCTCCAATGCTCCGACCCGCCGAGCAATTCACCAAGACCATCCTCAAGTGGTACGCCCGCGCCCGGCGCGATCTGCCCTGGCGGGTGGGCATGGGCCGGCGCGGGCTGCCCGATCCGTACTACGTGCTGCTGAGCGAGTTGATGCTCCAGCAAACGCAGGTGGCCACCGTCATCCCGTACTTCGGCCGGTTCATCGAACAATTCCCCACGATCGCCGACCTCGCCAGCGCCGACGAGCAGGAAGTGCTGCGGCTCTGGCAAGGATTGGGCTACTACTCCCGCGCTCGAAACCTGCACAAGGCCGCGAAGAAGATCGTGGCCGAGTTCGGATCGACCATTCCGCGCGAGGTCGAGCGTCTCCTCACGCTCCCCGGCGTCGGGCGATACACTGCGGGCGCGATCGCGTCACTCGCCCACGACGCTAAAGCCCCGATCCTCGACGGCAACGTCATCCGCGTCCTCAGCCGGCTCGATCACCTGACGGCCGATCCGCGCGAGAAAACCGCTCTGGCTCATCTCTGGAAACGGGCCGATGAAATCCTGCCCGACAAGCAGGTCGGCGATTTTAATTCGTCGCTGATGGAACTGGGCGCGACGATCTGCACGCCGCGCGCGCCGCAATGCCTGATCTGCCCCGTCCGCAGTTTCTGCGAGTCTGCCGAGCGCGGCGATCCTGAATCGATCCCCCCGCCGAAGAAATCCAAACCCACGCCGCTGGTGAAACGCTGGATCATCGCGATCCGTCACGGCGACCGCTGGCTGATCGAGCAGCGCCCGCCGACCGGCCGCTGGGCGGGCCTGTGGCAGTTCATCACCCGCGAGCCGGGCGGCAAATCGCCAACGCCGACGTGGGTGAAACAGACGCTCGGCCTGACCGTCTCCCGCCCCATAAAACGCGCGACGATCGACCACGCCCTGACCCATCGCCGCTACCAGTTCACGCTCTACGCCTGCGACGTTCTGAACGCCTCACCCCAACCGCCCCTCAGCGTATGGGCGCGGCCGGCGGACATTGACCGCTACCCCTTCTCCACGCCGCAAATCAAGGCGCTTGGTGAATTGCAATCGTAAGATTGCGTGACGCACATTCGCTGCAATCAAAACCCCGTATAATTCTCGCGCATCTACGTACGTCAATCCGAGGTACGCCGAGGAATCTCGGCAGTGGATCCGTTTGAAACACTCGACCGTACCACGGGCCTCTGGCTGCTTTGTCCAAACCCCGGCGAACACACAAGTATCGTCATCCTGAGGTACGCCGAAGGAACTCGAATCCCGAGCGACATTCGCCTCGGGGATGCTTTGGAGTACCTCAGGATGACGTGCTTTGGATGATTTGGACACAGCAGCCTCGCCCGTGCGGGTGGCGCGCGAACCTGAGTAAATGAATGTTCTTGGCTATTCCGAATCGCCGGCACGGGCCGGAGGCCCGTGGTACGGTTGAGTGTTCAAAGCAATGCGTTGCATAGCATTTCAGACGGACCTATTACTCATGCTTCGCCGAAGCCCGGTCCGTCGCGAAAAGTCGCCGGCTTACTTCAGCATCTCGCTCAGCGTCGGCCACATCGCGTCGAACCACAGGTCGTAGCCTTTGGCGGTCGGATGCAGTTTGTCGCCCATCACGTCGGCGGGGATTTCGCCTTTATCGTCGAGAAACTTATCGCCGATGTCGAGGAACTTCACCTTCGCGCCGTCGTCGAGCTTGGCGATCTCGGAGTTGATCTCCTTGATCTTCGCGCGATTGACAGACGCGGCGGTTTCACGCGGGAAGACGCCGAGCAGCAGGATCTTCGTGTCCGGCTGTTTGGCTTGAATGGTTTTCACGATCTTCTCGATCCCCGCAGCCACCCATTCGGGCTTTTCATCTTTGTTGTGCCCAAGGTTGTTAGTTCCGATCATGATGACCGCGACTTGGGGCTTGTACCCTTCCAACTCCCCATGATTGAGGCGGTAGAGAACGTCCTCCGTTCGCTCGCCGGAAATGCCGAGATCGAGCGGCTTGTAGTCGGCGAACTTCGTCCAAGAAGCCTTGCCCTTGCCGGGCCATGCATCGGTGATGCTATCGCCGATGAAAACCAGTGCGTGCGGCTCGCCCTTCTTGATGGTCGCGAGAAAACTGTCATGCCGCTTGCCGTTACGGTTGACTTCACTGACCGCGTCGGCGGCAGTGCGCGGGGCGGCGGGCTTCTTGGCCGGCTTGGTCGTCGGCATGGTTGTCGCTGGCTTGGTGGCCGGCTTCATGACGGGCTTGACCGCCGCGACCGCGACGGGAACGGCCTTCGGTTCGACCTTCGGAGCAGGCTTCGGAGCCTCCGCCATAACTTTCGGCGCTTCAGCAACGGCCTTCGGCGCCTCTGCGACCAACGGCGCCGTGTCCGTCGATTTGGCGGGCATGGCCGGCGTCTCGATCACCGCTGGTGCGGCGATCGGTGTGGTCTCAGCCTTCTGAGCAGACGGCTGCGCACAACCCACCGGCAATACCGCGGCGGACAACATTGCTAACACATACAAGTTTCGACGGGACATGAATTCTCCTGAAATGAATGGAACCGATTACCGTATACTATCGCGTTTTCGTCCGAGCGTTGTACCCGCTCTCACTTTTGACCTTTTCGTTTAATCTCCTTACGGTTGCAAGTCCATGCGGCGATATTTCCCCGAACTTTCGGCCTTCACGCAGGCGGCGCAAACCGCGCAAATCATTCCCGTCTATCGCCAACTACTGGCCGATCGACTCACTCCCGTCAGCGCGTTCGAAGTGCTCGGCCGCGACGCGCACGCATTCCTGCTCGAAAGCGTCGTCGGCGGGGAAAAGATCGCGCGATACTCGTTCATCGCAACCGCTCCGTCGCTGGTTTACAGCGCGATGCAGGGCAAAGCCCTCATCGCCGGCGGCGGGCAGGGACGCGAGTTCGACACCACCGATCCGCTGGCCGACCTGCAGAAACTCATGCCGCCGCTGAAGTACCACCGCGACAAGAATCTCCCCGCGTTCACCGGCGGGCTGGTCGGCTACGCGGGGTACGACACCATCCGTTACTACGAAGGCGAAAAGCTCACCAAGCCGCCCAAAGACGACCGCCGACTGCCCGACGTGCAGTTCGGGCTTTACACCGAGTTGGTGATTTTCGACCACGTCGACAAGACGATCAAAGTCGTCGCCAATGCGACGATCAAAGGCCCCGGCGGTCCGGCCATCGAAACCGCTTACCGCGACGCCTGCCGGCGCGTCGATCAGATCGTGCAGCGCCTGCAGCAGCCGCCGAGCAGCGGGCTAGGCGAGATCGACCCGACCGCCCCGCTGTCGCTGAAATACGAGAGCAATTTCACCAAGGACAGTTTCGAAGCAGCCGTCCGCGCCGGGCAGGAGTACATCAAGGCCGGCGATATTTTCCAGTTCGTCCCCAGCCAGCGACTGCGCGTGCCGTCGGGCGCCGATCCGCTGGACGTGTACCGCGCGTTGCGGGTGATCAACCCGTCGCCGTTCATGTTCTTCCTGAAGAGCCCGAGTTGTACGCTGATCGGCAGCAGCCCGGAGATTTTGTGCCGCGTGGAAGACGGCGTCATCAGCAGCCGCCCGCTGGCCGGCACGCGGAAGCGCGGCGCGACCGAGGAAGAAGACAAGGCGCTCGAAAAAGAACTGCTGGCCGACCCGAAGGAGCGGGCCGAGCACATCATGCTCGTCGACCTGCACCGCAACGACGTCGGCCGGGTCAGCACCATCGGCAGCGTGGTGGTGAGCGACGTGATGACCGTGGAGCGGTACAGCCACGTCATGCACATCACCACGCACGTGACCGGGCAGCTCGCGCCGGACAAAACCGCGCTCGACGCGCTGGCGGTGAGCTTGCCCGTCGGCACGGTGAGCGGCGCGCCCAAGATCCGCGCCATGCAGATCATCGACGAGCTCGAACCCACCCGTCGCGGCCCGTACGGCGGCGCGGTCGGCTACCTCGATTTCGCCGGCAACCTCGATACGTGCATCGCCCTTCGCACGATGGTCTGGAAGTCAGGAACCTACGACGTACAAGCCGGCGCCGGCGTGGTGGCCGACTCCGTCCCCTCTAGCGAGTACGAAGAAACGCTGAGCAAAGCCAAGGCGATGCTGAAGGCCGTCGAGATTGCGGAAAAGGGTTTCGGGCCGTGAGCGCCTTCATGCACGGTCCGCCAAGGCGGACCCTACATTACTCTCTCGCTCGCTTTATTGGCTCACTGGAAGGATGTCGGACATGAAGCAGTGGGGGTTTCGTATTGCTCTCGTCCTGTCACTGTTAATATTAGCACTTCTGTCGCTGGGATACTGCGCGAAGTTCAGTCTGGGATTGGTGTATCAAAAAGCCTTCCCGCAGAGACCGCTTACAAAAGCGATTAGAATAATCATTCATCTTGGCACAGTGAAAATATTTCACTTGCGGAGAGACGAACAGTTGACACCTGTGACGCATTATTTTGCATTGAAGGCCCATCTATACCCACTTCAATTCCGAAGAACTATGAAGACGCTTTGGCATTTCAATTCCGACACGACGATTTCATGGAACGACAAAGTGTCTTCTTTAGAATTTCCTCTCTGGCTCGCCCAACTCCCCTGCCTGATCGCCCCCGCGATCTGGCTTCGCCGCCGCCGTCGCAGGCGGCGGGAGAATCGCCAAGGGTTTGAGGTTCTCAGTCAGCCCTCAGATGCGTCCCATACGCCGCCTTCGCGATGATCCGCTCGATGACGGGGAGTCTTTCAACGTGATGCTGGTCGTTGCGAAAGACACATCCAAAGACCTGCTGTTCATCGGCGGCGATTTTAACAACCAGCCGTTCTCCGCGTACCAACTCGCCGCAGCCAAATGATTCGACGACCGCGTTGCCCAGCCGCATAGCTCACGCCTGGCTCATCGCCCGCCAGGCGATGAACGCGACGTACGCCGCCAGCAGTAGCGCGCCGCCGATGCGACCGATGCGGTGCGGACGGCGGAACGTCAGCGGCAACATGGCGGCCGTCATCGCGGCCATCACGATTAAATCAGCATGCCCGCCGGCGGGGATTGCGATCGGGCGGATCGTTGCGGTGACGCCTTGCACGAACAGCAGGTTGTAAATGTTCGAGCCGACGATATTGCCGACGGCCAAATCGCTCGCGCCGCGCCGGCAGGCGACGATCGTCGTGACCAGCTCCGGCAAACCCGTGCCGATGGCGATGATCGTCAGCCCGATCAACGCGTCGGACACGCCGGCCCGCTGGGCGAGCAGCACCGCGTGGTGGACGCTGAGCTCCCCGCCGCCGATCACGCCGGCCAATCCTACGATTGTGATCGCGACGCTCACCCACAACCGCTGCGGTGATTGGCCGCCGACGTCGTCCTTCAACTCGGCCATGTAGGCGTCGGCGGATTTGCCGAGCGCGCTCATCAACGTGTAGTAGAGGAAAACGCCGAACAGCAGGAGCAGCACAATGCCGTCGCCGCGCCCGATGTCGTCAACAGCGGCGCCGTTCAGCGCGCGGTCGAACGCCATCGTGATCGCCGCCGCCGTCCCGAGCAGTAACATGGGAATCTCGCGGGTGATGATCGTCGGGTGCACGCTCAGCGGCCGAACCATCGCCGCGACCGCCAGGATCAGCCCGATATTGGCGATGTTCGAGCCGACGACGTTGCCGAACGAAATGCCCATGTTCCCCGACATCGCCGCCGACACATTCACCGCCAGTTCCGGCGTGCTCGTGCCGAACGCGACCACCGTCAGGCCAATCACCAGCGGCGGCACACCCATCCGCCGCGCCATCGCCGAGGCCCCGCGCACCAGCAGTTCCGCCCCGCCGAGCAGAACCAATAAGCCGATCGACAAAAGTAGTAGACTCCAGACCATCGGCTAAGAATAACACACCAACGCGGCCCCGCAGCATGTGCATAAAAAGGGGTAGTGGGTCAGTCGACCGTACCACGGGCCTCCGGCCCGTGCGGGTGGCGATTGAACCTCAGAAAGTAAGCGTCCTTGGCTATTCCGAATCGCCGGCACGGGCCGGAGGCCCGTGGTACGGTCGAGCGTTCCAGGCAATGCATTGCATAAAATTTCAGACTGACCCATTACCGAAAATGGCATGCATTATAACGCGCCACTCGGTGGGATAACTGGTAGACAATTGGCGAAATGTCCACCGACGATCTGGCTTAAGTCGACAGGAGGATTTTCTTGAAGAAGACTGTGAAACCTGGATTACGTCAAACGCATTCGCAGATCGTACTGCAGAATTTCCAACGGCCCCGTTTCGCCGCGCCGCGCCGGCCGATACATTCTTCCGCATGACCGACCGTCGACAGCGATTGATCGAGCTGGCCAAGCTGTTTACCAAGCTGGGCTTCACCGCGTTCGGCGGGCCGGCGGTGCATGCGGGGATGATGGAGGAGGAAGTCGTTCATCGCCGGGGGTGGATCGATCGGCGGCATTTTTTAGACTTGCTGTCGGCGGTCAATTTTATCCCGGGCCCGAACTCGACGGAGTTGGCGATTCATATCGGGCTCGTGCGGGCGGGGTTTGCGGGACTGGTCGTCGCGGGGGTTTGCTTCATCACGCCGGCGGTGCTGATCATTTTGCCGCTGGCGTGGCTGTACACGACGTACGGGCAAATGCCGGCCGTCAACGGCGTGCTGCGAGGCATCGGCGCGGTGGTGATCGCGGTGATCGCCGTCGCGATGATCCGCTTGGCGCGGGCGGCACTCGCTAAACCGCTTTTGATCGGGATCGCGATATTCACTCTCGTCGCGGCAGTGCTCCTGCGCCGCGTGACGGCGTTTCCGGTCGAACTGATGCTGCTGATGATCGCGGCGATCGCGGGCGCGGTGGGCAACAACCTTCGGCGGAACATCCACCCGCGGCTGCCGGCGGTGGCGCTCGTGCCGATCGGCGTGGGCGCAAGCGCCGTGGCCCCGCAACTGACAGCAATGGTGCTGGCGTTCCTACGGATCGGCGCGACGCTCTTCGGCAGCGGCTATTTGCTGGTGCCGTACCTGCAATCGGGCCTCGTCGATCGGCTGCACCTGCTCACGCAGCAGCAGATGCAGGACAGCATCGCGATCGGGCAGATCACGCCCGGCCCGCTGCTGACGACCGCCACGTTTGCCGGCTATGTGATCGGACACACCTCGCTCAGCGGCGGGCACGGGCTGGGCGCGCTCGCCGGCGTGCTGGCGACGGTGGCGATCTTCGCGCCGAGTTTCGTCTTCGTCGCGCTGCTCGGCCGATTCCTGCCGGCGCTGCGGGCCATGCCCGCCGCCCGCGGCGCGCTCGACGGCATGAACGCTGCCGTCGTAGCCATGATCTTTCTCGTACTGATCAAGCTCGCGCAGGCCAGCCTGACTAACGCCTGGTCGACCGGCATCGCCGTGGCGGGGTGCGTGATGATGCTGGTATGGAATATCAACTCGACCCTCCTCATCATCGGCGCGGCGGCGATCGGGTGGATCGTGTTTCGGTGATCGAACAGAAGGAATGAACACGGAGACACAGAGACACAGAGTCACAGAGAAGAAACGACTCGCCTTCGTTCCCTCTTCTCAGTGTCTCTGTGTCTCTGTGTCTCTGTGTTCATTCTTTCTTCGCGACTTCGTCGCTTCGCAGTTAATGTCCTACGCCGTCACCGACTCAGGAATCTCTGCATTGTGGGAAACCGACTGCACGTCGTCGTTGTCTTCCAGCACTTCGATCAGCTTGAGCAGCCGGACTGCGTGTTCACCGTCGATGGGAACGGTGTTGTTCGGCAGGTGGGTGATTTCGCTGGCTTCCACGGCAATGCCGGCCGTCAGGATCGCTTCTTTAACTTTGATAAACGCCACCGGCGTGGTGATGACTTCAAAGACTTCGCCTTGGTTGCGGACGTCCTCCGCGCCGGCTTCGAGGGCGATTTCCAGCAGCTTGTCTTCCTCCACCGCGTCAACCTTGATAGCGATGATCCCCTGCTTGGTGAACTGGAACGCCACCGCGCCGCGGGTGGCGAGGTTGCCGCCGCCGCGCTCGAGGGCGGCGCGCATATCGGGGGCGGTGCGCGCGGGGTTGTTGGTCAAACACTCGATGATCATCGCCACGCCGCCGCCGGCGTACGCCTCGTAGATGGCGTCTTCGTAGTTCTCCGCGCCCAGTTCGCCGGTGCCTTTTTTGATCGCGTTGGCGATCGTGTCGCGCGGCACGTTGGCGGCCTTGGCTTCTTCGATGGTGTAGCGAAGGTTCAGGTTGTCCTTCGGATCGCCGCCGTTCTTGGCGGCGATGATGATTTTGCGGCAGATCTTGCTCCAGATTTTGCCGCGTTTGGCGTCGGTGGCGCCTTTGGCTCGCTTGATTTTCGACCAGTGACTATGCCCAGCCATTCGTCTCACCTCGGGTTAGTGGAGCCCGGCATTATAGCCGAATCCATCGGACTGGTGCAGGCTGGCTATTCCTCTTTTTTCTTAAAGAGCTTCCCGATGATCCCGCCGGCCTTTTCCAAGCCTTGCTTGGTTGCGTCGACGCCTTTTTCCACGCCTTCTTTCCCTTTGCCGGCGAGGTTGGTAACGGTTTCGATGACGGGCTTGCCGTCGCCGGTAGTGGCGCTAATGGTGGGATAGCTCGCGTCCGTCGGCGAGCCGGTCACCGTGTAATTCAGCAGCGAACTCGTCGCATCACTGACCCATTTCCCGAACGTGCCGACGTTCCCCAGTTTCCCCCACGGCCCGCCACGCAGTTTAAGATCGAGCTTGCCGTTTAAGTCCACCGTGCCGTCTCCTTCGACGGCGACGACTTCGCCTTCATAATAGATTTTGGATTTCTCGAATACGATTTGGTTTTTCGACAGCTTGAAATCGATGTTGGCTTTTTCTTTCGGTTTGATCGCCGCAGGGCCCGCGGCCTTATCCCGTTGAAACACCGAAGTGAACGCAGACTTGGCCATGTTGCCCAAGCCTTGGATCAGTTCCAGTCCGGCCAATCGGGCATCGGTGATGCGGACCTGCCCGTTGCCCCAATCGTCCGGCAGTACCTGCGGCGCGGCGGGCGGGGCCTTGGGGTCGGGCGGAGCAGCGACCGCTGCAAGAGTCCGCAGCGGCGCGTTCACCAGATGTACTTCGGCGTTAGTATTTCCAATCAGATCCTGGGCCTTGGGATCCTTGTGCAGCTTCGCCTCAGAGAGCCTTTGTAGCTGCACGTCTTTGACGAACAGATCGAGCTTGGGCGCGGTGAACGTTGAATCGAGCTGCACGTTGCCCGTCAGATCGACCGTGCCATCGAGCAACTCCACCATCGGCCCGCCGGCCGCCGAAGCGGGGAGAATCTGAATCTGCTTGTCCTTTAATTGCACGGGAATGTGCACGTGATGGATCGGGATGCGGTAGTCGGCGGCGGTGGCTTTGATGTTGTCCAGCCGGAGGATCGCCAGCAAATTGCCAGCCGTCGGGTCGGTCATCGGCACGCCGCCGGTGACTTCGATATTGAGCGCGCCTTCCACGTTGTACTGCTTCAGCGGCGCTTGCAATTGCGGCGGAAGGAAGCCCGAATTGGATTTGGCGAGATCGGCAAATAATTTCAGCTTCAGATCGGTCACCGCCAGCGCGTCGACGTGTACCTTTGATCCCAACGCCAGCGAAAACTCCGGCGCAGCCGGTGTAGCGACGGCCAGCGTGTACACGTCGCCGGCGGTGGTGTCGGGCGTGAGATTGACGCTCAAATGCTGGATCGACATCGGCACGGTGTTGGCAACACCGGGGTCGTAGTAAAGGCTCGCGTCATTGACGGCCAGCTTCGAAAGCCGAAATAAGCTGCTCAGCTTCATCGGCGGATCGGCCGGGGCGATTTCAGGAGCACGAGCCGCGCCAGCCGGCTGCGTGGCGGGAGCATTGGCGGCGGCGATCTTCTTCAAGTTTGCGAAACCCACCAGGTTATTCGACCCCGGTTCAATCGCCACCGCCCGGATCGACGGATGATCCACCACCACGCTATCGATCACGATCGCCTTGCCCCCCACCGGCAGCGACGACACCGCGACCGCGAGGCTATCGCAGGAGACGAACTGCAGCGGGTTATCGCCGGCGTCATCGGCGGTGAGGTGGAAGTTTTTAACGGTGAGCGAAATCGCCGGCTCGCCGGGCTTGGCGGCGACGCCCGAGAGCGCCACGCCGATCGCCGCTTTCACCTGCACGTCCGCATCCAGCAGCGTGTAGGTGTCGTACTTCGTCCCGGGCTTCACCGCGGCCAGCACTTTTTCGATCGGCAGGCCGGCGATGTGCAGGGTGATTTCCGAGTCCATCCGGTCATTCAGCACCGCCCCGCCGGTGAGGTTAAACGTGCTGCCGACGGCGGCGATGGAAAGGGTGTTGATCGTCAGCTTGCCGTCCGCGATGTCGGCGTTGAACTTGAAGCCTTCGACGGGCGCTTTTTCTCCGTTGGCGACGACGGTTAAGTTCTCCAGCGCCGACTCGGCGTGGAGCTTGACCTTCCCCAAATCGCCGAACGGCATACTGCCGGCGGCGCTGAACGTGAGCTTGCCGGTAGTGTGCGATTCCTTCAGAAGCAACTGCAACTGCGGCACGAGAAAATCTACTTGCCCCTGCGTGAGGTCGGCCAGCAGGTTGAGCTTGAGATTCTCCACGCCGGGGTGATCGACATTGATCCGCGCATCGGCCGAGATATCGAACACAGGCTTGCGGGCGATCGATGCGTCGAGCATGTACACGCCGGGGTCGGCTGGATCGAGGTTGATATTGGTGTTGATGTCGTCCAGCCACATCCGCTGGGTGTTAGGGAGGCGAGGGTCGTAGATCACTTTCGCGCCGACCAGTTGGAACGTTTTAACGCGAATGAGGTCGCTGATTTTGGAGGCGGTGACCGAGGCCGGGGGTTTGGGGTCTGGCGCGGAAGGAGACTTCGTCGGTTTCGTCAGGCTCGGCGGCAGATTCGGCACGCCGACGAACTGCAGCGAACCCGGCGCGACGGCGACGGCGCTCAGCACCGGGTGATCGAGGAGAATCTTGTCGATCACGATCGGCTTGCCGCTGATCACCGGTTCGGCCAGAGAGATGTCGAGATTCTTCACCGCGACGATATCGAGCGTCTGCCCGGCGTTCGCGGGGTCTTGCGCACTCAGCCGGAAATCGTGCAGCGAGATCGCCCCCAGCGGTTGGCCCACCACGCCGGGCGATTTGCCGAGGATCGCCATCAGCGAGCCGGCGACTTTGAAGTCCAGATCGAGCTTGGCGGCGTTCGGGCCGGGCCCCTGCTTCAGCAGGTTTTCCAGCACCATGCCGCTGACTTTGAGGGACAGATCGGCGTCGAGCCGATCGTTGAGCGTGGCCGAGCCCGACAGGTCGGCCGTCCCGCCGAGCGCGGCGATCTTCATCGACGTCAGGTCGGCTTTGCCGCCAGCGAACTTAGCGTTGAGGTCGACGTTCTCGATCGGCAGCTTAAAGTCGCCCATCGCCACCTGCGCGCTGCTGAGCGTGACGTTAGCCTCGAGCTGCCCCTTCATCGGATCGGTCGCAGGCATCGTGCCGGTGATCGCGACGCTGAGTTTCCCGTGCGCGTCGTACTGCTTCAGAATCTGCTGCAACTCCGGCGGCAGGAAATCGAGCTTGTCCCCGCTAAGGTCGGCCAACAGCTTGATGCTGGCGTCGTGCACTGTGAACGTGTCGAGATCAAGCTGCCCCGCGACGGCCAGGTCGAACACCGGCTTGCGGGCGATGGCGACGTTCAGCTTGTACCACCCGGCTGACGTCGGCTCGATCGCCAGCGTGGTGTTGATCTGGTCGAGCGACATCGGCACGGTACCGGCGAGGCGCGGGTCGTAGACAATCTTGCCGTCAATCAACTTCACCAGGCGCATGCGGAACACGTCCGACAGCTTGCTCGGCGCATCGGCGGGTTTGGGCGGCGCATCGGGAGACGGGCTGATCGCGCCCGGCCGAATCAGGTTCGAGAACCCGACAAATTCCTTCGAACCCGCCGCCGTAGCGACCGCACTGATCAGCGGTTTCTCCAGCGAAATTTTTTCGATGACGATCGGCTTGCCGATCGACGGAATCTCCCCAAGCGTGATAGACGCCCCGGCGCACGCGATGACATCGATCGCCTGCCCGGGGTTGGCCGGATCGTCAGCCGACAGTTTGAGATTTTTGATCGATACGGTGAGCGGGTACGCGTAATCCAGATCCGTGAAAGACAGCTTGGGATTGAGGTAGGAGTTGGCGATGGTCAGCAGTTGCGATTGGATCCATTGTTCCAGCTTGCCCGAGCCCGAGCGTGAGAGGTACCAAAACGCCGAACCGCCGACGATCAGCAGCAGAAGGAATAGCCCCAGAGCGATACGAACCAGCTTCTTCCTCATGATGAGCTATTAGTGATTTTCGGGGATGAGATGTCAATAAGATTTAGGGCAAAAGGAGTACCCATTGGCAGCCGTACGGAAGTAAATATTGCTATCTCCGTGAGAAATCGGCAGAATATAGTTACTAGGACCTTCTGAAGTGATTGCATTCTGGCTCGATGATTGAGCCCGATGGAGATTGACACTATGCGTAAGCCCCGTCCTAATGAGCGAGCCTTTACGCTGGTCGAACTCCTTGTCGTCATCGCGATCATTGCGATTCTCATTGCATTGCTGCTTCCGACCCTCAATAAGGCCAGGTACCAAGCCAAGAACACCGTCTGCGCCAGCAATCTTCGGCAAATCGCAGTTGGGCTATTGCTCTACGCTCAGGAGAATCGGAATTACTACCCGTCCGATTACTCGTTCCAATCCGGGATCGAGTGGGAACCGGCTTCGATCGCGATCGAAAAGGCGGTAGCTGGTTCTTATGACTGGCGTCCGGGGTTCCGAAAATACTACGGACAAAGCCTCAAGAAGCTGTGGACCTGCCCACTGACGATCGAACCGTTTTCGCAAGGAACGATCAACAGGGGCACCGATCTGGACAAGGACAACGGCAGCATCTTGCCTGAAATCGAGACGACGTACGAATGCTTCTTTGGACGCTCGCCGATCCCCATCTACAACATCAGTGGAACGGATTGGCTTCATGTCACCAAGGGGATGATAAAAGTCGGTGATCCCGCCCGGTACTCATTCTCCGGTTTCTACGCAACGGCCGGAAGGAATGCAACCAACTTTCACATTTTGGCTATGGACGCGGTGAAGAAATACCCGAGCAATGTCGGTATTCGCCACCAGCCGTACAAAACCGTCTACAATCAGGCCGCGAATCAGGCGGGCTATTATATGTATACGAATCAGCTATTTGACTTCAACTATGTCACCGATGACGGCGCGGTGCGATCCCGTCGAGGTGTTTCGTTCAAACAACTTTCAACCCCCGCTGTCGGCACTGATCTGGCGACGACCTACGCAGGTCCCACGCGCGGGTTCGTGCTGCCTTACGACAATTGATCACTGCCGACCTACAGCATCCCTAGCGGCCGAAGGTCGGGGTCGTTGCAGCAAAAAGATCGAATCGGCGACCCCTCCCACTTTCAAAAAGTTTGAATGTTGTTCGCAATCTGTTTGGGTATCATCCTGACATGACGGATCTGCGTTCTCGTCTTGCGATTTTGGCCGACGCGGCCAAATACGACGCCTCGTGCGCCAGCAGCGGATCGTCGCGCCACGGAAAAGCCGGCGGTCTGGGCAATACCAACAAGGTCGGCATCTGCCACAGTTACACGCCCGACGGGCGGTGCGTTTCACTGCTCAAGATTCTGCTCACCAACCACTGCTTGTACGACTGCCAATACTGCGTCAACCGTGTCACCAGCGACGTGCCGCGGGCACGGTTCAGCGTTGACGAGGTCGTTTATCTCACGATGGAGTTTTACCGACGGAACTACATCGAAGGGCTCTTCCTTAGTTCCGGCGTGATACAGAGCATCGACTACACGATGGAGCAGTTGATCGCCGTCGCCAAAACATTGCGGACGGTACACAAGTACAACGGCTACATCCATCTCAAAACCGTACCGGGCGGATCCGAGGCGCTAATCCGGCAGGCCGGGTTGTGGGCGGATCGTCTCAGCGCCAACATTGAGCTACCGACCCAGCCGGACTTGGACAAACTCGCTCCACAAAAAACGATCGCTCAGGTTGAGCAAACGATGAAAGCAGTGCAGGACAATATCCACGAAGCCGCGATGGAAAAGAAAACGTCTCGCTTCGCGCCTTCCTTCGCGCCGGCGGGTCAGAGCACGCAGATGATCGTTGGTGCAACGCCTTCTACCGATGCGACAATTCTGCAGACCGCCAGCAACCTCTACCGCCGGCATCGCTTGCGGCGGGTGTACTACTCGGCGTTTAGCCCGATCCCGCACGGCGACGCGCGGCTGCCCGTCGCCCCGCCGCCGCTGATCCGCGAGCATCGGTTGTACCAAGCCGACTGGCTTTTACGGTTTTACGGCTTTCGACCTGACGAGATTACACCGGCCAGTGATCCGACGCTTGATTTGGAGATCGACCCGAAGCTCGCTTGGGCGCTGCGCAACCGCGGGTTCTTCCCGGTCGATCTGAATTCCGCTGATTTCAACGATCTCCTGCGCGTGCCGGGGCTGGGCAAACGCAACGTGATGCGCATCTGCCAGATCCGCCGCTACCGCAAGCTGCGGCTGATCGATCTGCCCAAACTCCGCGTGCCTATCGCCAAAGTTCGGCCGTGGATTGTGACGGCGGATCACAATCCCGATCTGGCGTTGCTGGATCGGCAGGATTTGCGGCTGAAACTGACGAAACCGAACGTGCAACTGGAGTTATTTCCGCCGGCGGTGTCGGCAGTCAACGGCGAGGTTTGAAGTGACATGCGGTTGGCGCGAACCATCTCGAATGATTTTGCTGCGTTTCGGCAGGCGGCGCGCGAATTGCTCGCGGGCGGCGTGGAACCTCAGCGTGTGAGATGGGTTGAAAACCGGTCGGCCGACTTGTTTGAATTCGATCGTCCTTCGTCTGGCATGGCAGAGTCATTACTCCCGCCCTCTCCCGGAACGCCGGGCGAGTCACGGAATAATCCATTGCGCGTACCGCCGGAGTTTGTAGAGACTGCAAAGCGGGTGATTTGTCATCGCGATGGGAGCAAATGCGATCTGCTGTACCGCGTGCTGTGGCGGCTGACGCACGGGGAGCGTGAACTGCTCAAAATCGCCATCGATGATGACACGAATCGGCTGATGTTGATGGAGAAATCCGTTCGGCGCGATCGCCATAAGATGACGGCGTTTGTGCGGTTTCGCAAAATCAGCAGCCCGGACAGCGAGCACTTCATGGCGTGGCATCGGCCGGACCATCACATTGTGCGGCTTGTTGCGCCGTTCTTTGTCGATCGGTTCGCGTCGATGAAGTGGACGATCCTCACGCCGGACGAATCGATGACGTGGGACGGCGAATCCCTGGCGTTTGGAGCGGGTGTGATGAGCGACCCGTTCGCGGGGCAGGATGAGGTTCAGTCGCTCTGGACGACGTACTACGCCAACATCTTCAATCCCGCTCGCATCAAGCTCAAGGCGATGCAGAAAGAAATGCCCAAAAAACACTGGGCGACGATGCCCGAAACGCGGCTTATCCCCGATCTCCTGTTAGCTGCTCCTGAGCGGGTGAAGACGATGATCCGCCAAGGGACGGCCGCCCCGACTGCCGCGGTGCCGAGCGAGCGATCACTGCCGGTGCTGCGGGAGGCGGCGAGTGTCTGCCGGGCGTGTCCGATCGGGGCATGCGCCACGCAAACCGTTTTTGGCGACGGGCCAGCCGACGCCCGCGTAGTGTTTGTCGGCGAACAGCCCGGCGACGATGAAGACCGTGCCGGCCGCCCGTTCATCGGGCCGGCCGGGCAGGTGCTGCTGGCGATCATGGACGAGATCGGCCTCGATCGGTCGCAGATTTACGTCACCAACGCCGTCAAGCATTTCAAGTTCGAGCAACGCGGCAAAAAACGCATCCACTCCAGGCCCAGCGCCAGAGAAATGGCCGCCTGCCGACCGTGGGTGGAGGCGGAATTGGAAACGATCAAGCCCGACGTGTTGGTCATGCTTGGGAACACGGCCGGGCATTCGCTGATGGGGCATCACCTACGCGTCACGCGCGATCGCGGAACGTGGATGGCCACTCGGTGGTGCACAAAGACGATGTTCACGTTTCACCCGTCGGCGATCCTGCGCACGCCGGACGCAGAATCGCAACGACAGATGCGCGAGATGCTGAAACTCGATCTGCAGCAGGTGGCGGATGCGATGAAGAGAACGTAGTCGGTCCAGCCATCTCACGCATTAAGAACTTTCACAACGACGATGATTCTCCACTTCGGCTCGTGGCACAACACCCTTGGAGGCGGCGAAACGATACGCACTACTTTTTCAACGTCGCCTTGAGAACGTCGGCTAACCTTGCACCGGCCAGTGCGACGCGAACTCTTGCGACGTCGCGGGCGTTTTCCAAATACATCGGCGGTACGCCGGGAACATCGCTTACTGTGATCTTCTTGGACTGATAGTCCTTCATCAACGCCGTTGAAATGTTGCCGTCTAAGTAAACAAAGCTCACCGCCAGATCGTGACTTTCCTCGGCCCATTCCGGGAAGGTTTTGTGCTTGAGGTAGTCATCGCGCTTTTCAGGATCGCAGCGTGCGTCACGAAGAATATCGCCAGCGAGGAAGGAAATCGCCGTGTAGTTTTGTGCCGTCCCGAGCAGGTCGTCCCAGAGGGCGTGAAGATTCATCACGTTTGTGCCGGTGTTGACGGCCTGATCGTTGCCGCCCTTATCGCCTTGCGGGAAGCGGCTGGAGAACATCGACGCTGCGTGCAGCGGCTGGTGGAGATCGCCGGTCAGGTGGATCAGCCAACAGAGCGCGACGGCCCGGTCCGCGACGGGTGCTGTCGCATCCGCCAAGATCGCGCGGTTATCGGCCAACGCTTCCAGGATGTTCACTTCCTTCGTCGTCGGCGGGCTGGTGACAGCGACAGGCATCGTCGTCGGCTGGGTGGTGTCGGATTTGGAATCGGCCATGAACGGGTCATTCATGTAATGCCACGACGGACGGTTGTACTTGGTGATCTTCGGATCCTTGTACTGCTTATCGCCCGGCCGCGACGAGCGCACCCAGTCCGGCCACGTCGCCGCCCTTAGGAACGCCCACTCCACTTCTGTTACGCCCTTAGGCACGTCGGTAGACAGAAACTGCTTGAAGTGAGGATGCTCTTTCAGCAGTTCAGCAATTTGGGTCCGCTCCGCTTCGGTCAGATTCTGATAGGCAATCTCCGCGACCACCATGTGTCCGACGTTGTTCCAAGCGAGCGACGGGCGTGACCATCCTGTTGCACAGAGACACACCACAACGCATAAAATTTTGCAGTTCATGAAGTTACCGTACCTTTTTTGGGTCGATTCTTCGATCCTCTTTCCTCGGTGGGTGGTTCAATTCACACCATCTACCCGCTGAAGCGGGCAGACCGGGATCTATTGATTTGCCTCACCAAAGTTATCGGACTTAGTACCTTAACAAACGGATTAAGTTGCAAACTCTCTCATCCGATGTATAAATGGATAAGATGGGAAGTTCAGATAAGGAAATCCTATGAAGACGGTTTTTACTACAGGTGAGGCAGCGGAAGTTTGCAAGGTGTCGCAGCAGACGATCATTCGCTGCTTCGATAGCGGCCGCCTGAAGGGCTTCCGGGTTCCGGGCAGTCGGTTCCGCCGGATTCCACGTGAGGCGCTTTTGGCGTTTATGAAGGACAACGGGATTCCGCCGGACTCGCTGGCCTCGGGCAAGCAAAAGATATTGGTGGTGGATGACGATCCGGAAATCGTTGAACTGTTCGTCGACGTGCTCAGCCGCGACGGCCGGTTCGAAGTCAAAACCGCCGCCACCGGCTACGACGCCGGCGTGCTGACGCAGGACTTCATGCCCGACCTGATCATCCTCGATTACATGCTCCCGGACATTAACGGCAACGTCGTTTGCCAGACCATCCGCAAGAACCCGAACTTCGAGCACATCAAGATCATCATCGTCTCCGGTGTCGTGAACCAGGACGAGATCAACGACCTGCTCAAGAGCGGCGCGGACGAGTTCGTGAAGAAGCCGTTCAACATCGAAAAGTTGATCGAACGCATCGGCGAACTTTTGTCCGTCTAAAAAAGAAAGATAGTCAACCACGGAGACACGGAGACACAGAGAAGAAATATTCTGGATTTCTCCGTGTCTCTGTGTCTCCGTGGTTATTCTAAACTCCTGATGTCCCACGGTCCCGATCAACTTCGCGAGAAGCGCGTCGAGCTGATCCTGCAGCAGTTGGAAGAACTTCCAACCCTGCCGGCGGTCGCGGTGCGCGTTCTGGAAGTCACGGCGAAGGAAAACTCGTCGGCGAAAGAAGTCGGCGAGCTGATCGCTTCTGATCCGGCCCTTTCCGCCCGATTGCTCCAACTCGTTCACCGGGCGGACAGCGGCGTGCGCGGGGAAGTGACGAGCGTCGACCGAGCCGTATTGCTGCTGGGGTTTGAGGCTGTTCGATCGGCCGTGCTGGCGATCAGCGTGTTTCAGGTCATGGGCGGCGACGCCAAATCTCACGAAGGGCATTTTTCTCGCGAAGAATTCTGGAAACATTGCGTGGCCGTCGCGTGCTGCGCGGAACTGCTGACTGAATCGCTGGAACATATCTGGGGCAAAGACGCGCAGGTCGACCCGGCCGCGGCGTTTACCGCGGGGCTGTTGCACGATCTAGGAAAAGTGGCGCTCGACGCGGCGCTGCCCAAGAGTTTTTCCCGCGTGATCGAAGCGGCCGACCTGTTGCGAGGGAATATCGCTGATGTCGAACGCACCGTGATCGGGCTCGATCACATGGTTGTCGGCAAGCGATTGGCCGAGCGATGGCAGTTGCCGGCCGAGCTGCGCGACGCCATCTGGCTGCACGGCCAACTCCCGGCCGCCCTGCCGGCCTCCGTCAAGAATCCGCGGCTGGTGAACCTGATCTCGCTGGCCGACATCCTCGTGCGCGAGCAGCACCTGGGCTACAGCGGCAACTACACGTTCAGCACGCCTAAGCAGGTGTTGCTCGATGCGATCGGGCTGAATGCTGAGCACGTCGCCAAGGCGATGGCGAAGCTGGTCGAACAGATCGAGCCGCGCGCAACGGCGCTCGGCCTCGGCCAAACCACCAGCAGCGAGCTGTATCAGCAGGCGCTGACGCAGGCGAACAAGGAACTCGGCCGCGTGAGCGGCCAACTCGCGAGCAAGAACCGCCGGCTGGCGATCCGCGCGAAATTCTTCGATGCCCTGTCCGGCTTCCAGGCCGAGCTTCGTCCCGACGCGCCGACGCAAACCGTCCTGCAGGCGATCGGCCAAACGGCGATCAGCGTGCTCGATGTGACCGTGGCGGGCGCGTTTTCAATCTCCCCCGGCGCGAACTTTGCCGAAACGCTGCTGTTCGATCAAACCGGCTCGGTGTTCGACACCACGCTAATCGATTGCCCCACGCGTCCACCGGCCCCGACCGCCGGCGACGGCCCGGTGTTGCCGGCCGGTGAGGCGAACGACTGGCTCATCAGCGCCGTTTCGCCGCGCTTGCCGTTCGATCAACGTTACTGGATCTGCCTTGAAGCCGACGGCCAATGCATCGGCGGTGTTTTCTGGGGCGCTCCGACCGGTGAATCAACCCGGCTCAGCACGCAAACGCAGGAAATCACCGCCATCTCCAGCGGATGGGGACTCGCGCTCCGCATGGCGCAAATCCGCGAAGAGGCCCGCACGCTCGCTGAGCAACTCGCGGACGCCAATCGCAAGCTGCACAGCGCCCAGGACGAAATTCATCGCGGCAAGATGATGATCAGCGTCGGCGAAATGGCCGCCGGCGCGGCGCATGAGATGAACAATCCGCTGGCTGTGATTAGCGGACGTGGCCAGTTGCTGGCAAGCCAACTCACCGATCCCAAGCTGAAACACTCCGCCAACCTGATCAGCGAGCAGGCGCAGCGGCTGACGGACATCATTACTGAACTGATGGAGTTCGCCAGGCCAGTTCCGCCCAAGCCGCGGGAGATGGACCTTGCCGATTTGATCGATCGTGCGGTTCATGAGGCTAAGCAGCACTCCGAATTAGCCGATAGGAAATTGGAGATCACCATGGGCGACATCCCGCCGGTGGTGATCGATGCAGAGCAGGTCGGACAGGCGATCGCGGCGATTGTGGATAATGCCCTGAACGCCACCGACCCGACCAAAGGCGAAGTCTCGATCCACGCGGCGTACGACCAGTACAGCCAACGGGTCGTCCTGACGATCGCCGACAACGGCTGCGGAATGGACGAACACACGCTCAAGCATGCGTTCGACCCATTCTTCAGCAGCCGGCCCGCAGGACGTCGGCGAGGCATGGGCCTGGCGAAGGCGATGCGATGGGTCGAATCCAGCGGCGGATCGATCCGCCTGGAAAGCCGCCCGAACCAAGGAACCAGGAGCGTCATTCTCCTGCCTGCAGCGGCGATAACGGTGCCCCAGCGGGCGAGTGAAAGCAAAACGGCAACGTGAGAATTTGCAATTTGCGATTTGCAATTTGCAATCGTGGCAGGCAACGGTGTTTCGATTGCAAATTGCAAATTGGCAATTGCAAATACAAGGATTTACATGGCCCCCGTCGTAAAAGGTTCGAAATCGAAGCAGAGGCATCTGCCGCGCATCCTTATTGTGGATGACGAGCCGCAATTGCTGGAAGTGATTCGCGATGTGGCCGGCGGGCAGATCGATTGCCGCATCTCCACTGCAAACTGTATTGCGGAAGCCAAAAAATCGCTGATCGTGCAAAGCGTCGATCTGCTGATCGTCGACATCCACCTGCCCGACGGCGACGGGACCAGTCTGATCGAATTGCACAAAAAGCATAATCCGACGGCCGGCTCGATCATCATGACCGGCGAGCCGAGCATGGACCGCGCCATCACCGCCATTCGCCGCGGGGCTTGTGATTTTCTTCCCAAGCCGTTCAATAACGATCTGCTGATCGACCGCATGCGTAAGGCCCTCAACCAGCAGTCGGCGATCGCCAAGCACAGCCAGCGCATTGAGCGGCTCCGCGACGCCGTCCGCCGGCTGAACAAGGCCCGGCGTACCGTGAGCAAAAAGGTCGATCTGCTCTGCAACGATCTGATCAGCGCCTACGGCGATCTCTCCAAGCAGTTTGACGTGGTGCGAGTTCAGGAATCGTTCCGCAACTGCATCAATCAGTCCGGCGACCTGGAGCAAATGCTCTGCCACGCGATGGACTGGATGCTGAGGCAGATCGGCTACAGCAACGTCGCGATCTGGCTGGCCACCGATACGGGGGAAATGCAACTGGGCGCGTACATGAAGTACACGATTCCCGGCGAACCGAACATCGTTGACGCGGTTCTCCGCACGCTCGTGCCCGTCGTCATGCAAAACAATCTCGTGCGCAAGTCGGCGGATGAGTTGAGCGATGAACTGAGCGAGCAGGAGCAGGAAGATTTCGCCGGACAGCAGTTTGTAGGCATCAACTGCACCTACCTCGGCGAAACGCTGGCGTCGATCGTATTCTTCCGCGACGAGACGTCGCCCTTCACCGATACCGACACGGCTACGCTGTCCGCCATCAGTGCTATCTTCGCGGTGTCGTTAGCGACGATCGTCAAGGAACAGGGAGAATCCGAAGCCGAAGGCGACGACGAAGACCGCAGCCAAGCCGACTGGTGGAAGCGCGGCGAAGACTCGCCGTACTGATCACTCGACCCTTCGAGTCAGCACGCTTGCTATTTGTACTTCGCACCGGTGACAAAGATCATCGCATCGTGCTTGATTTCATGCTCCCCGAGGTACATTCCCCAGCGAAAGGCTGTTTGCCCCTCCGGCCGATCGAAGGTGCCCTTGCCCATCTCCTGACCATTCAAGAAGACCTCGTAATCCTGCCCATTGTCGCGGACTTTCAGAAGAAATGACTTGCCGGTCATATTCTTGGCGATGACCTTATCCTCTTGATGTCGGCGATGATTCAGTTTGATATCACCCTCGCCGCTCAGATTAATCATCACGCCCCATGCGTCTATATTGTTCTTGGCCTGAAAAATTGAGCACCCGCCCGGCTTGACGATGGTGTATGTGCCTTCCCATTCATGCCAATCGCCCTTTTGCCAATTCAGGTCACTGAACGCCTCCACGCGCGCAGAGAGTGGCCGGTCATTACGAACATTTTTCTCCCCTGCAAAAAGACGGAAAATTTGCGTATTCCCATCTTCCTGGTACCAGCGCGACCACTTATCAAAATCCTTGCGGGCGATCATGCTGTTGCCCACCGTATGAATGCGAATGCCTTTCGGGATGTGATTCTTGCCGGTTTCGCACTTGTCGATGACGTCGTGATTGACCCGGATGCGCGATCCCGTGATACCTTCGGTAGAGTTTTTCCCGATCGGAATGCGCTTCTCGTCAAGGATCGATTGAAACGGCGGGTCAGTTCCCTCCTGAGTAAACAGCGCTGGCGCGTTTCCGATTGGCGGTGTTTGTGGAACTTTGTCCTCCGCTTTAGAAATTGCTGCCACCAGGCAGTAGAGCATCATAGTGCAGAGGAGTACACGCTTCATAAATCCGCCTCCACGAGAAATCAAAAAAGAAGTCACTGTTGATTATACTCAACAGTGACCTCTTTGATTAATAACTAATCTAAATTTTAGAACGAGAAAATCGCGTCCACACCGAAGGTCGCTTGGCTGTAGCCGGTGCCGCCGTCATAGACGCGGTCGTTGGCGTAGTCAAAGCGGACTTCCGGACGGATCACCAGATTGCTGCCGATTTTGTCGTTCGGCAATGGCTTGATGGCTACGCCGAGCGTGGCTTCGTACACGTTCGTGCCGAGGCCGCGATAGCCGTCCACGTCGTTGAACCACTCAACACGGGCCGACGGGGAGAACATATCGCTGATCGTGTAGGTGGCGTAACCGGCCAAGCCGTACCACTGGGCGTTGTCGGCGCTGCCGCCAAGGGCTTGGTAGCCGTACGTTCCGTTTATGGCGACGCTGAGCTGATCGGCGATCTTCGTGGTGAAGCTCGAATCGATCACCGTTCGCCAGTGGTCGTTATCGCCGGGGGTGTCTTTGCCGGTGAGCAAGTTCACGTACAACGTGGACTTGTCGTTGACCGCCCAAACCACCTGGCCCATGAAGTCGATCGAGCCGTTGTCATCGGTCGTCGAAACGTCCCAGCCGCGGGTCAGGCCACCGGTGACGGTGACGCTCGGGCTGAGGACGTAGGTCGCCAGGAAACCGGTGTTGGTCAGCGGAATCGCGTATCCAAACAGGAAACTGTGCGAGTAGAACGCGTTGAGAGTCGGATTGATCACTTCCCAGCCGAGGAGCGTGACGAACTTACCGACCCGAAGCTTCAGGCCGGTGCCGACCGGGAGGGCGAAATCAAGGTACGCCTGATTCAGGTCGAACTGTTCGTCCGGACCGACGTTTTCGCCAGGCTTGACGTAGTAAATGCCGTGGTGATTCGTCAGATCGCGGGAGTGGATCAGACGTGAATCGCCGCCGTAGATCGCTTCAATGCGACCGCCGACGTCGAACTTGCCCTTGGAGGGATCGACAACGCGTTCAAGGTACAGGTCGATCTGATTGAGCGTCAGGTCCTGATTTTCAAAATCGAAATAGCGACCGGTGATGGCATTGGCCGGCGGGGCGCTGTCGGAAATGGTCCAAGACGCTTCGACGAACCCGCCGATGGTAATGCCCGCATCGTCGAGCGTCTTACCGACGCCGGCTTTGTCGAGCAGATCGCCGAGCGGCTTCTTGGCCGGTGCATCCTGTAGGTAGTTCGGACGGGTCAGCGAGAGCCCATCGGCAGTACCGGCTTGCGCGACGCCGCACATTGCGAGCGCCGCAGCCGCGACCGCTCCGGCGATCGATTTACGATTCGACATAATTGACTCCTTCCCACGAGGGGATTGAAAGGCTCGAAGACAGCCTCCGCAAACCTGCCACAACAGGTTTCACGGGACATCGAGCAGTTTGTTTTAAATGACCCGGCCGTTTCTGTCCGCCGATTCATTGGACTCGAACCTTTGCAACGCAACACTGCGCAAAGGTCGTGTGAGCATTACTTCGGCAAGACAATTCACAAAAGTTGAGCAGAAGCGGCCGTAACCTGACATGACTTACGTCATTACTGGCGGGATGATCGGACATACGGCCTCAGCTGTCAAACTATTGCGATATTATCGGTACCCGCCATAGAATCGGACGTTACTCAACTGCATAATTCCAGTCGATTCCCACAGCTGTCTCGACTATAATTAAGCCCGATAATCTCCGCAACGGGCCTGACAATTACAGCCCGAAGCATGGCGTAAGTGCCTAAGTTATCTAAATTTACAGGTGGCAATCGGATCATGCCTCAAGTCTGGCAACAACCTCTTCCCGATCTCTACCGGAGATTATCCGACCCCGAACTGCGCGTGCGGATTCAGTCTGCCAAGGACGTTTTGGGCAAAAAACTAGCCATCCTCGGGCACCACTATCAGCAGGATGCGGTCATCGATTTCGCCGATTTCACCGGCGACAGCTTCGAGCTCAGCCGGCGGGCGGCGGACCAGAAAGGCGCGGAATTCGTCGTCTTCTGCGGCGTACATTTCATGGCCGAGTCGGCGGATATTCTGACCGAGCCGAGCGTCCGCGTCATCCTGCCCGATCTGGGCGCCGGCTGCTCGATGGCGGACATGGCGAGCATTCGTCAGGTCGAAGACTGCTGGGAAGACCTCTCGACCGCGACCGACGCCGCGAAAATCGTTCCCATCACCTATGTCAACTCGACGGCGGCGCTGAAGGCGTTCGTCGGGCGCAACGGCGGCGCGGCCTGTACCTCCTCGAACGCCCGCCGCATCGTCGAATGGGCCTTAGCGCGGGGCGAAAAACTCCTCTTCTTCCCCGATCAGCACCTCGGACGCAATACCGCCGTTGAATTGGGACTCGACCCGGAGCGCGATATGCTGGTCTGGGACCCGAACAAGCCCTTCGGCGGCGCGACCCCGGAGGAAGTGCAGGCGAAGCGCGTCCTGCTCTGGAAAGGCCACTGCTCCGTTCACGCCCGCTTCAATGTCGGGCAGATCGAAAAGGCGCGCTTGGAGTTTCCCGGCGTCAACGTCGTCGTCCATCCCGAATGCCCCCTCGAAG
>JBBROD010000066.1:0-23945 GCA_038229715.1 Tepidisphaerales bacterium
ATCCTCGGGTTCATGAAACGCGATGACCAAGACCTGCCTCCTTGCACGAGTGCAGGGAGCATCGCATGAGCGAACGAATCGCGCTACCGAACAAGCGCCGAACGCGCACAAGATTCAGGGCGAAGCCGTATTATTCGTGGATGATCTCGGCGAGTGAGGCAGAACCCTCACCCTGCTCTCTCCCGGAATACCGGGAGAGGGAACAACTCAGACAGACCCACTACCCAAAATTCGTGCGTCAATTTCTCCGCAACTCCTTTGCCCAATTTGAGTTATCCGAAATATCCACAGTGCCAAAAGGTGCAAATAGGTACGCCTACGTACCAAAGATCGTCTTCACCAGAGGTCTTCGACGCGCGGCCGGCTTCGCCGTGCCGGTTCAATGAAACCGATCGGCCCGAAGCCCGCCTCAGTATATACTGCGGTGCTGCGCGCCCGGCACGCTGCCGGCGAGACGGTGGAGAAAATTCCGCATCAATTTATCCCGAACCACCGTTATCGCGGGCCCTCGAAAGGGGATATCAATGCCATTCCCGCTCCTTGCCTATTGAATCCGCTTGCTGGAAAACTATTATATTTCCCAGCTGGCGGTCGGTGGGGGAATATTCTGGAAGTCCCTTTTTGCGTTTCTGGAGGTCCACGTGGTCAACGAAAACGGTTTCAAGCGATGGTGTCTTCAATTTGTCAATCGGCCCAAGAAGCGCACATCCGTGGTGCGTTGGCAATCCATCGCTCCTGAGCCGTTGGAAGCGCGTCGACTGATGTCGGTCACGCCGCTGGCCGTTGTGAATAACGACGTCGATGACCAAATCTCTGAGGCCAGCGCGGTCACGGTGGGCGTGACGCGGAACAGCAGCATTAGCACCGCCGGGCTGTCCGGTGGGCAGGTGGCTGGGCAGGACGTGGACATGTACAAGGTGAAAGTCGTGGCCGGGCAGCGACTCCAGTTCGATATCGACCGGAACAGCACCAGTGCGCTTGATTCCTACCTGCGCCTGTTCGATAGCGCCGGAAAGCAGTTGGCCTACAATGACAATGCCGCCGCTCCCGGCGAGGTGCTCGTCAAGGATTCGTTCCTCGTGTACACCTTCGCCACGGCCGGCACTTACTACTTCGGAATATCCGGGGCCGCCAATAAGGCCTACAGCGCGGTGGACGGCACTGGCGATGTCACCGCCAGCACGGGAGCATACGGCTTTGTGCTCGTGGACAGTACCCCGCTCTACATTCAGACGGGGACCGATCCCACCTTCCAGCAAGTGCTCGCCAGCGGGAACTTGCCGATCGGGAAAGACTCGACAATCGGCGTCACGGGATCCAAGATCGACGTGACGAATCGGCTCGTGGAATTGACTCCGGACGCCAGGCACCCGATTGCCTCGGGCATTAAAATTCACACCCTGGGGAACAGTTCCATTTCCCGTTCAGACTTTTCGAAGTGGACGCGCTGGTATCAGGAGGACGGAAGCACGCAAGTCTTTCGGCTGTTCAAGGATGAAACCAACGTCCGCAACACGCGCGGCTTGGCGGCCCGCATTGAAGCCTACAGCACCTTGCACTGGAAGGCTGGCGCCTGGCATGAGTGGAGCGGCACTTACACGATCATCAAACCGGAGAGCGCAGCTATTTTCCAGGTGAAGAACGATGTCAATGATTGGGCCGTTCAGCTGAACACGGATGACAATGGGAACATCACCCTCAATAACCGCGTCGGTGCAGACAAGGTCATCGCAACCAATATGGTGGGCAAACCGTTTGCCGTACGCGTGAGGGACAATGGACTGAATTACGAGGTCTACTTGAACAGCGTTCTGGTCGGGACAGGTTCCTACGCGCGGCCGGACGGCTACACCTCGTTCCGGTGGGGCATGTACGTTGGTGCCAGCACCGTAGACCATGATGCGATGGTCTTCGTCTCCGGTGCTACAGTCGTTTAGTGAGGCTGGATCGGGCAGTGGTTCAGGTTGAAATTTTAGCAACGCATTGCGTGGCGCACTCGACCGTACCACGGGCCTCCGGCCCGTGCCGCTGATTTGGAATAGCCAAGGACGATCATTTTCTCAGGTTCGCGCGCTACCAGCACGGGCCGGAGGCCCGTGGTACGGTCGAGTTTTTCAAACTGACCCACTACCTTGGATCGCAAAAATGTACATCACTCGGTCAATTTTTTGAGCGACGAGTGGATTCCCCCCGTCATGCGTCCCGTTTTCTGCTCTTTCGTACTCGGCCCGCTGCCGGTACAACGGGTACGCTGTGGACATCGTTCTAAAAATCCTCGCCACGCTGGGGTTGGTGGCGCTGAATGCGTTTTTCGTGGCGGTTGAGTTCGCTGCGGTATCGGCACGCCTGTCGCGGCTTGAGACCGAGGCCGACGAGTCGATCCTGTCCAAAGCCGCCCTCATGGTCAAACGCCGGCTGGACCTGTATCTGTCCAGCTGCCAGCTCGGTAACACTCTGACAGCATTGGGCTTAGGCGCGGTGACCGAGCCGGTTGTCGGGCAGATGATCGAGCCGCTGACTCGTCTGTTTGGGATGAGTGAATCGTCCAAGCACGTCGTGGCGTTTGTCGTGTCGTTCGCGATCGCCGTCTCGCTGCATATCGTGATCGGCGAGCAAGCGCCGAAGAACCTGGCGATCCGCCACAGCGAGCGCACCTTGCAGGCGCTTTGTATTCCGCTGATCGCGTTCACTTACCTGTTCTACCCCGCGATCTACGCCCTCACCTGGGCCGCCAACGGCGTGCTGCGGTTGTGCGGCGTGGAATCGACCGGCGATGGCGCGATGGCGCACTCCGAAGAAGAACTCAAAGCCCTCCTCGCACAAGCGGTGGAAGAGGGGACGATCGCCAAAGGTAACGAATCGATCCTCACCAGCGCGTTCGATTTCGGCGGCTTAAAAGTCCGCCAGATCATGCAGCCGCGCACGCAGGTGGATTATCTGCGGCTGGATCAGCCCATTCGCGAAGTGCTGCAGACCGTGCAAAAAAGCGCTTACACGCGACTCCCGCTCTGCGAAGGGGATATCGACCACGTCATCGGCCTCGTTCACATGAAGGATTTGTTCACGCATTTAAAGCTCGTTCCGGGCAAGTTGCGGTTTACCGATGAAAAAGCGCCGGACGGCGAGAGCGTCTTCATCGCCGATGGCCTTCCGGGCTCGGCCGTCCACGTCATCGGGTCCGGCGATCTCGATCTCAAGCAGATCAAACGCGACGTGCTGTTCGTCCCCGAACTGCTGCCGGTTCCCAAACTGTTACGCCAATTCCAATCCAGCCAGACGCACATGGCCGTCGTTGTCGACGAGTACGGCGCGACTCGCGGCATTGTCACGCTCGAAGATGTGCTGGAAGAAATCGTCGGCGACATTCAGGACGAATTCGACACCATGGCGACCAAGGATTTCGTCATGGAAGGCGAATCCTTCAAAGTGAGTGGGCAATTCCCGCTGCACGAGTTGCGCGAAAAACTCAGCCTGGCCGAAGTGGAAATCAGCGACGTCGACACGATCGGCGGGTACGTCGTCCAGCAACTCGGGCGGTGGCCCAAACCCGGCGACACGTTGCCATTAGGCGAATACCAGGTGCGCGTGCTTTCAGTGCAGCAGAAACGCGTGGGGATGATCCTGATCACGCCGGCCACCCAAGACGTCGCCCGAGCGGATGGCCCGGGCGCGGCGGGGTGACGATTAATTCGGCTTTTGATTTTGAGCGGCCATCACTCGGCTAAGACCGAGCCTGGCCGGTGAAAAATTCGCGTCGATCTGCAACGCTTTTCGGAAGCACCGCTCCGCATCCTCTAGTTTTCCAGTGGCCGCGAGTGCATAGCCCAACGCGGACTGCGTGGGCACGTTACTCGGCTCGCGACTCAACACGGATTGGAAAGAGTCGATCGCCTCGGCCGGTTCGTTAATCTGCAGACAGGCGCTGCCCAGCGCGTACATCAACTTAGGTTCGGTGTAACCCCAGTCGCGGGCTCGGCGGAGATAAATCACACCTTCCTGCGGCCGACCGAGCTGCATCAGCAGCGTGCCCAGATTCATATTCGCCAGCGGATCATTCGGCTTGATTGCGACCGCCTGACGGAAATGCTCGCCGGCTTCGTCCAATTGCTGGTCGCGTCGCAGGACGTAGCCGAGCGTGTCGTGCGCGGCGAAGCTGTTTGCGTTGTACGCCAACGCATGGCGCGACACGGTGTAACTGTCCTGCCAGTAACCGTTCTGTGCGAAGCAGACACCGGCCAGCACGATCACGGCGGCGCTTGCAAACCAAGTTGTGATGCGTTGGCTGATCGACGCGAGCAGCATCGCGACGAGCATGGCAACGCCGAGCATCGACAAGTACGCGTATCGATCCGCCACGGTGCTGTAGAGTTGATACGCGAACAGCG
Source organism: Tepidisphaerales bacterium (assembly GCA_038229715.1). Taxonomy (GTDB): domain Bacteria; phylum Planctomycetota; class Phycisphaerae; order Tepidisphaerales; family Tepidisphaeraceae; genus JANMES01. Next base: position 4,386 of record JBBROD010000066.1, read on the forward strand.
TGATCCCGCTGACCGGCAAAACGCCGACGACGAACACGCCGACCGCGCCCGCCCAGGCGAATCGGCGGCGGAGGAGGCAGGCGATCACCACCGCCGCCGCCGCGCCCAGAGCGATCCACGACGAAGGTGCCGCGCCGTGGTCCATCACCATCTTGGGGACGCGGCCGTAATCAAACACCAGCGGCCACGGCCAGGCCAGCTTGGCGAAGTAGAAGCCGATCGAATCGACCATCACCATCAGCCGCTGCCCGAACGCCGGGGCGACGATGTCGTCGGCGGTCTGCACGATCCGCCCGATCACCACAAACGGCACGGCAGCGGCGAATAGCCCGACCGTACCGAGCAGCGCTTTCGCGATCGGTCGGCGGATGATCAGCCAGTCGATGACCAACAACATCGGCGGGACGACGATCGCCGTCGGCTTTGATAGCAACGCCAGCAGCAAGGCGACGACGGTGAGGACGTACCACTTCGCTGAAACGGTTGGCGAACGCGCGAATCGCAAGTACGCCGCGATAGAGGCGAGGGAGAACAAACCTGCCAGCACGTTGTTCATCCCGCTGATCCACGCGACGGCTTCGACTTGCAGCGGGTGAACTGCAAAAATCGCCGCGCCGATGAGTGCGGGGAGTATTCGCATGGGTCCCTCTCCCCGGAGGGGAGAGGTTAGGTGAGGGGCGAAACGTTCCTCAACGAAGGGCGTGGGTCGCAGAGCATTTGTCGTGGGAGGAGATTCGGCAGACGAACACTGATCGCCGTGGGACGTTTCTCCCCTCACCCCAGCCCTCTCCCCGCCGGGGAGAGGGAGCCGGAGCAGCACATCGAAGACCAGCAGCACACACGCCGCGTGCAGCAGCACGTTGATCGCGTGGAACACGGCGGGGTTGAGCGAAATGCCGTACGCATCGGGCGTCTCGGTTCGGCCGACCAGCGCCGCGCCGGTCCAAACGGTATACGCCAACGGCGTGTACAGGCTTTTCACCGGGCCGGTCCAAATCTCGATCAGGTGCGCGCCACCGGCTGGGTTGAGCAGCGGGTTTTCGACCACTAAATCCAGGTCATCCCAATTGATGAAATCGAACGTCACGTTTCGGCCGTACACCGCCAGCGTGAGCAGCGCGAGGACGACCATCGCGATGCGCCGGTGTCGGATCGTTTTCGCCGAAGGCTGCATAGTGCGTTTCGAGGGTAAATGTGCGCGCTACGCGAACTTCGCCACAAACGCCGCGAACCCGGCCGCCTGCTTGGTGAGGCGGGCGTGGATGTCGGCGTCAGTCAGGGTTCCGTTGGCGTCGAGCTTTTGGTTAATGCCGGGGATGAACACGCGGTCGGGGTAAATGTGGGCGTTGCGGTAGCCGAAGATGTGCTGCAGTTGCTCGATCGGCCGGATCGCGCCCCAGATGCCCGCGGCCTCGCCGGTGAAGCAGACGGGCTTGGCCTCGAAGCTTTCGGGGAACTTCAGCATGTCGATGAAGTATTTCAGTACGCCGGGGAAGCCGCCGTTGTATTCCGGCGTCACAACATGCAGCCCACGGGCGGCCAGCACTTTGTCCTGCACCACCTGCCAGCCGGGCGGCTTGGTGGCGTAGCTCGATGGATCGAAAATCTCTCGCGGCATGTCGGCCAGCGAGTAAATCTGAGCCGGCGCGCCGCAGGCCGTGTAGCAGGCTTCGATAATCTTGCTGACGCGCAATGCGTTAGCGCCGGGGCGATTGGTTCCGCTGATGATCAGGATCGGTCCGTTCGGCATAACAACTCCTTCAATAAATGACCGCCTCTTGCGACGGCGGTAAATCGGTCAGTCTGAAATAGAATGCAACGCAATGCGTGGATCACTCAACCGTACCACGGGCCTCCGGCCCGTGCTGGCGATTCGGAATAGCAAGGACTTTCATTCTCTCAGATTCGCGCGCCACCGGCACGGGCCGGAGGCCCGTGGTACGGGTGAGTTTTTTAAACACACGCTATCCGATGGCGCAACGCATTCTCAGAACGGAATGGCTTCCGTCAATGCAGCATCATCAACTATCGCGGCGCGGAACGCGACTTCCCATCCTGCAGCACCGCCATCCAGCGCTGCGCGGATGCCGAGTTCGGATCGATCTGCAACGCCCGCCGCAACGGCGGCTCGGCCAGATCGAGCCGGCTGACCATCATGTACGCATGGCCCAAGTTGATGTGGGCGTTGAGGTGGTTTGGCGCTTGCTCCGTCACCAGTTTGAATGCGTCGATCGCTTCGTTTACATGCCCCGTATCGAGCAGTGCCGATCCCAGGTTGTTGACGAGCTTGGGATCGAATCGGGTCTGCAGCAAGAACGCTTTTTGAAAGTACGGAATCGCTTCATTTGGTCGCCGGGAATTGAACAGCAGGCTGCCCAGATCGCGATTGAGCCCGCCGTCGTCGGGGAAAGTCACCAGCCCGTCGCGGTAGATCGCCTCAGCCGTCGCGAGATCGCCGCGGTGTTCGGTGCTGCACGCGAGGATCATGTGGGCCGCCAGGCTCGTGGGGTTGTGTTTCATCGTGTAACCCGCCAGCGTGTCGTCGTCGGACCAGAGCCCGATCTGCCGGACGCTGACGAGGCTGAACGCGAGAATGGCAGCAGCCGCGACGACTTGGACTGCCCGTTGTCGCACGCGGGACAGGATCGCCGCCACCGCGATCGCCACGCCGAGCATCGAGAGGTACGCATACCGATCAGCCACCGTGCTGAATGCCTGAAAATCGAACGGCACGAGCCCGAGCACGAGCGCCATCCCCGCGACAAAGACCGCGATCGCCCCGGCGAACGCGCGGTGGCGATTCCACAGCGCGATGACCAGAATGACTACTAAAGCCAGCGCCGCCAAATGCGGAACCGCCGGCCCTGCCGCCGCCACCATCGCCGGCCGGCGGCCGTAGTCGATCAGCAGCGGCCACGGCCAGACCAGCTTGCAGAGGTAAAATCCGATCGCGTCCCCCGCGACGATCACCCGCTGCAGCATTGGCGGGGCGAACGATCCGCCGGCCGGTTGAACGAGCCGCCCGACGATCACGAACGGCACGGCTAGTACCGCCAGCGGCGCGACCGCCAACGCGATCTGTCGCCATGGCCGGCGGGGGATCAGCGCGTCGATCGCGACTATCACGCCCGGCGTGACGAGCGCCGTCGGCTTGCTGAACAGCGCGAGCATGAACGCGCCCATCGCGACGGCGTACCATTTCTTCTCGCCGCGAGTGGCGAACCGCAAGTACGCCGCGACGCACGCCAACGAGCACACCGCCGCCAGAAGGTTGTTCATCCCGCTGATCCACGCGACGGCTTCCACTTGCAGGGGATGAACGGCAAACACCGCCGCGCCCATCATCGCCGGGAGTATTTGCATGGGTCCCTCTCCCCGGCGGGGAGAGATTAGGTGAGGGGGGAAACGTGTTTCTACGGTGGGCGTGGTATGCAGAGGGGCCGGTGTCAGAGAGGAATCGGCAGACGAACGCCGTTCGTGATGGAGTGTTTCTCCCCTCACCCCAGCCCTCTCCCCGCTGGGGAGAGGGAGCCGGAGCAGCACGTTGAAGACGATCAGCACGCACGCCGCGTGCAGCAGCACGTTCAGCAGATGAAACGCCATCGGGTTCAGCGTCACGCCGTTCGCGTCCGGCGAGTCCACGCGGGCGACGCTCGCCACCGCGCTCCACGCCGAATATGCCAGCGGCGTGTACAACCCCTCCACCGGCTCGGTCCAGATTTTCCCCAAATGCTCAGCCGACACAGGATTCAGCATCGGATTCTGCACCAGCAGGGTGTTGTCGTCCCAGTCGAGAAAATCATGAAAGACGTTCCGCCCGTGAACGATCAGCGTCAGCGCCAGCAACACCCCCACCGCCAGACGGGGCTTGAATGATGCGAGTGAAGCCGATGGGTCACGCATGCGTTCGCCCCGTTGTACCGGCCGATGCGAAAGACTCCAATGCCGCGCCACCCGCCGGGCGAATCCGCCGAGACGCGCGCCATTCCAATGTAGGGCGGGACAGCAGTCCCGCCACGACGAAGAAGCCGGCGGGATTGCTATCCCGCCTTACGCCGATTGTTTTTCGCATTTTACAAATGGGCCCGCGATTGGCGTTCCGCCAGCGAAGCGGCTTTCGCCAACCCCCTGTCCGGCCAATAGTTTCCGATCTTCGTCGGTCCCCGTAGGGTCCGCCTCGGCGGACCACGACGCTCAGACGGTCCGCCGAGGCGGACCTTACGCAACTGTAGGACGTGCCATTCGTTGTGCGGGAGCCGCTATCGCGCCGCACTCAGGACATCGGTCTGGCGTCGCCCGGAGATCGTACCCGCAGGTCGCGCAAGCGGGGTGCGATGTGCTACGCCGTTTCCGACGACTGACTACCCAATAAAGAGGAAAGATCGCCAGCAAGACGACCATCGCGAATGGCGGCACACGCACAATCCAGCTTCGCCTGTATCCCATCTCATGATCAGATTCAAAACCAAACCCGACCAAGGTGTCGGTGAATCGATGCCGGTAAAGCACGGTCAATTCTTCACTGTTACGCGGCGGCCCGTCGTAATTCAAGTAGTACGACAACGCGTGAAAACCCGGCTGCCAGTGGCAATCCGTATTTTCATCATCGTTCCTGCTGAAAGTAGCCCACAACCCGCGATCATGGGAGCCGAAAGTGATTGCCCATCGCTCGCCGCACAGGGTTGCGAGGAGTACATGTTTCTCACCAAAAATTGCTAGGCACGAACATGCCAAAAACAGCAACAGCGACACCGCCGCCACGAGGTTAAACAGTCGCCGTTTCAGGTTGGTCACCAATATCGCATGATCATTATTATTATGAATGACCCCGTTCACATCACAGGAAGCTTACCCGCCGGCTCGGTCCATTGCCTTGCCGGACCACGACGCTCAGACGGTCCACCAAGGCGGACCCTACGGAACTGAAGCATGTTTTACTCGACGGCCCACCAAACGGCACGGATCGCATCAGATGAGAACGAATGCCAGTCCAACGAGGGCGAGATCGATGATGATGCGCCATCGCCAGATGCGGTCGATCAGATTTTCGCTGCGACGGATGGCTGCGACCATCAAAAGCAGATAGACATTGGCCGAGTAGCTTACCCCGAACGCGGCGAGAATGAGCACTGTGTAGGCGGCTATCAGCGGTCGACCGCTGAGGTCAATGCCGGCGACGACGCTCTCGCAAAGCAGCATTAATCCCAGGAAGGCGAGCCAGTGGATCATCCAATAAATCGCGATCAGCGGCGCGAACCAGAACGGCCAACGAGGTTGTCGCATCGCCAACACGGGCGCAAGGGGTGAAAGGCCAGAATGGTAACCCTTGACGACAAAATTAACGGCGATGAATTCAATAATCGAAAGCGCAACGGCAATACCGACCCAGATGCCAGTTTCGGCGGGAGACGATCGCTGGTTCACAACAATGACCATCCCCACGCCGACGCAGATGGCAATCACCATGCAAGCGCCGCTGACGATGACGCAGAGATACGCTTCAAAGCGGTCGCGGAAACGCTCGAAAGTACTCATGCTCGAAAGAGAGCGTTGCGATACAGAGACCGGGTTGGGATGGAGAAAACTGCCAGCCGCTGGAGTGGCCATTCCGGGATCAGTTGTTGAGTGAGGCGGGCGCGTCACCGATCAGTTCCGCCCGTTCATCCCCGCGACGGCCATGTCGTAGACGCTGACGCAGCTCTTGGCGGCGTCGGTCCAGCTCATGCGTTTGATCTCGAAGTTGCCGTGCTGACGCAGCGTCGCGCTCAGCGGCGGGTGCTTGAGGACGGCGACGATCTTGTTGGCCATCTCGTTGACGTCCCAGAAGTCCACCTTCAGCGCGTTCTGCACGACTTCGCTCACGCCGGACTGCTTGCTGATCAGCACGGGCACGTCGTTGGCCATCGCTTCCAGCGGCGCGATGCCGAACGGCTCGCTGACGCTGGGCATGACGTACAGGTCGGCCATCTTAAAGACTTTGTCCACGTCGCCGCCGCGCAGGAAGCCGGTGAACAGCACCTTGTGGCCGATGCCCATGCTGGCGGCCATCTCGATCGTGCGGCGGATCATGTCGCCGCTGCCGGCCATCACGAACTTCACGTTGTCCATCACTTCCAGCACCTTCTTGGCGGCGGCGAGGAAGTATTCCGGGCCTTTCTGGTAGGTGATGCGCCCTAAAAACAGGACGAGCTTTTCATCCTTGTGGATCGCGTATTTTTCTTCGTCGAAACCGTTGCCGTTGGATTCGATGGCGTTGTAGACGACTTCCACCTTGGCCGGATCAATGCCGTAGTGGTTGACGATGAGGGTCTTGGTCAGATGGCTGACGGCGATGACTTTCATCGCGCCGTGCATGCCGCGGCGTTCGATGTCGTAGATGCGCTGATCGACGTGCTGCCCGGAACGATCGAACTCGGTGCTGTGGACGTGGACGACCAGCGGCTTGCCCGTCGCGCCGGCCACTACCAGGCCGGCGGGGAAGGTCATCCAATCGTGCGCGTGAACGACGTCGAACTGCTCCTGCCTGGCGATCTCGCTGGCCAGGGCGGCGTAGCGCTGGGTTTCGGCGAACATGTCCCCGGCGTAATGCGAACCGGGGCCGGAGGATGCGGTGCCCGCTGGCGCGCCCACGCCGGTCGTGCCGATCCGCGAGGCGACTTCAGCCCCGGCGGGTTTGGTGGAGACCGCGCTGGTGCTCTGCCGGCGTTCGCGCTCGGCGATTACTTTGGCTTCAATGTCTTCAGGACGCGCGTAAGGGCTAAGGGCTGCACTGACGGTGCGGAACGTCACATGATCGAATTCATCAAGCCGAAATTCCGTAGAAGGAGAAGCCAGCGGCGATCCGGGGCGCGGGCTGACGAGGCGCAGGTGTGTCGAGAAAGGATTGCTCACCGGTCGCGGGAGGACGAACATGATGTCCGTGCCGAGCGCGCTCATCGCCTTGGTCAGGCCGTAGCACGCGGTTCCCAGTCCGCCACTAATGAAGGGAGGAAATTCCCATCCCAGCATAAAAACGCGCATGAGTGTCGACTGCTCTTTCTTGGGACATCGGCGGTGATTCAACCCGACGATCGGGCGCTACGCCCGAGGAAAGCCGAAACGCGATCATCGGCCGGCCCGATGATCGAAAGTGTTGCCAAAGCTCAATAAAACACCCGCCCGCGAAATACATCATCCGCGGGTACGGCCCGTGTTGCATCGATTCAAACGACGAAGGCGACGAAAGTCAGACGCGGGAAAAGCGCCCGTTTGGCCCCGTGCAGTCCGGCTGAAAAACGCCTACCGACCCACAAGGGACAAAACAAACCAAGAGCGAGTCAAAACCGGAACTGCGTGTTCCGAAGACAACTTCCTGCCACAAAATAAAACTGCTTTTCCGCGCGACAACTTAGTTCTGCTGCGTGCTCTCGTCAACTGCCTGACGGTGCGATTGAGGAGTTTTTACGTCGCACAAACAAAACGCCGAATCTTTGGGCAACGCACCGTACAGAACATGCCCGCAAAAGCAGTACCGCCGATGAAGATTTTTAGATGCCTGACGGGTTGATCGGTAAGAGGGTGAGTTTTTCACCTGAAAATATGCGGTTTTCAATCCAACAGTAAACGGTTGCTCATTCTTCTGTCAGCCGGTTGAGAATCGCCCGAGTTTGCGCAACGGGCGGGCGAGCGGCTTTGATTGTCACTCGCGTGCTGATTACATTAGCAGTCGTGACAGCGGCTGTGCCTAGAGTCTATGCGTTGAGTCCGGTGCCCGTGCGTTTGCGCGCGGGCGGTCGATTGATCGCGGTTTTGGTCGCGGGGGTTTGCCTTGCGCTGCTGATCCTGGCCGCCGTTGCAACGCCGTCCCCGAGCGGGCTGGGCACGCACCAAACGCTCGGGCTTCAGGGGTGTCAGTTCCTTCGTTCGACCGGATTGCCTTGTCCCAGTTGCGGCATGACCACCAGCTTCGCCTGGTTCGTTCGCGGGAACTGGATCGCCAGTTTCTACGTCCAGCCGATGGGTTTTGTGCTCGCTTTGATGGCGGCGATGACGTTCTGGACCGCAACTTACGTCGCAATCAGTGGGAAACCGGCGTATGTGTTGCTGCGGTTCATCCCTCGCCGATACACTGTGTTACCCCTCCTCCTGTTCGGCGCGGCGGCGTGGGGGTGGAAGATCTTCATCCACCTGCACGGGATGGACGGATGGGGGATGTAGGACTGAGGGCCGAGGACTGAGGACTGAGAAAAGAGTTGGCCCGCCTGACAATTGGCACACCGTGGAGACTGCAACATGCGCCTTCGAGTTGGTCCTAAGTCTATTACGCTCAGCTTTTTACTGATTTTTCCATTGATCGCCGGCTGTCAGATTTTCAGCTTTATGGCCCGGGCGATCCCCAAGATGGTGCCGGCCGTTTATACCGGGCTCAAGGGGAAGGATGTCGCTGTCATGGTCTGGGCGGATCGGGCGATTTCGATCGATTGGCCGGCGATTTCGATCGATGTCGGAGCGAGCCTGCGTAAGAAGCTGATGACGGCCCAGACCGAGGACAAGCCCAAGGATCTGGAAGGCACGACATTTCCGGTCACGCCGCAGTCGATCGCGCGGTTTCAGCTCGATCATCCCGAGGCTGAGCTATCGCCGATCACCGATATCGCGCCGCAAGTGGGGGTTCGCCGGCTGATATACATCGAAGTCGTCCGCTTTCAGACGCACTCGGACATGGCCGTCAATACCGACCTGTACCTCGGGCAGTTGGTGGCGAACGTGAAAGTCGTCGAATTCGAGAACGGCAAGACGAAGATCGACTTCGCCGAGGACAATGTAACGATCAAGTTCCCGAAAAAATCCCCCGCCGACGGCACCCCCGGAATTGGGGATATTCGCACTTATGTCAACACGATCGATGCGTTCACCACGGCGACGGCGTGGAAGTTCTACAAGCATGAAGTAGAACGCGAAGCCGGCGAGTAACCGCAGGACTGAGGGCCGAGGACTGAGGACTGAGTGAAAGGTATAAAATGCGTCGATATTCAGCACTCAGTCCTCAGTCCTCAGTCCTCAGTCCTCTGCTGTTGCTACTCGTCGGCTGCAATGTCGTCGGGGCGTTGGCGTACAAAGTCACTCCGCCGTCGAAGACGCCGGCCAAGTACAAGCCGGCAAAGGAATTAGCCGTCATCGTCGTGGAGAATTACCGCAACCCGTCGGCCGGCGATGTCGACTCCGAGCAGCTCGCCAGGCTGATCGCCGATCAGCTTCGCGAGCAAAAAGTTCTTCCGCTGGTGGCCGACAATGCGCTGAGCCAGCTTCGCGATCAGGATCCGGAGAAGTTTCGCAAGATGTCGATCCCCTCGATCGGCCGGGCGCTGGGCGCCAAGCAGGTTATTTACGTCGATCTATTGAAATCGACGATCGACGTCGCCGAAGGCGAATCGATGATCCGCGGGTCGATGGACGCGACGGTGAAAGTGGTGGACGTGACGACGAGCCAATCCCGCTGGCCGGCCGAATCAGTCCAAGGCTGGCCGGCGAGCGTGCAAACGCCGTTCATGACCGTCGGCCCGAACGAGACCGAAATCACCTTCCGCCGCAAACTGCACGAGGCGATGGCGTTGCAGGTGAGCCACTTGCTCTACGACTGGAGCAACGAAGACGCTGGCTCGCAATTCTCGCGGGAGTAGCGGGTTCGGAGCAAGATCAACGCGAAGCAATGCGGGGATTTAACACAGAGACACAGAGACACTGAGGCGCGGAGAAGAAATGGCTTTCACTCTTCTCTGTTTCTCTGTGCCTCTGTGTCTCTGTGTTAAATCTTTTCCGTTCCATACCCTGCCACATTGGCAAAAGCCCCAGCGATCCTGCCAGCCTGACAGTGGAATCGCCCGGATTGCCACGCCACTGAATCGTTGTAAGTCTATTTTAAATAGCAACTAACGATTTCCTCCCCCGCGCGGCATCCGGTTTGTAATGGGCCCTTGGCGTGGTCGCGGGTTCGCCCCTTCCGTGCGTACGACATTAACGATAAAAGTCAGTTTTAGACCCTGAAGGAGACCGTATGGCTGCCAAGATGCTCGCGTTCGATGCTGATGCCCGCAAATCCCTGCTCGAAGGCGTGACCAAGCTCGCCCGGGCTGTAAAAGTCACGCTCGGACCGCGCGGCCGAAACGCCGTCATCGATAAGGGCTGGGGCAGCCCGACCATCACCAAAGACGGCGTGACCGTCGCGGAAGAAGTCGACCTCAAGGACAAGTTTGAAAACATCGGCGCGAAGCTGGTGAAAGAAGCCGCCAGCAAGACCAGCGATGTCGCCGGCGACGGCACGACCACCGCCACCGTGCTCGCCGAGGCCATCTTCAAGGAAGCCTACAAGAGCCTGACCGCCGGCACGGATGCGATGGCGATCGCCCGCGGCATTCGCAAGTCGGTCGAAGCCGTCTCTGCCGACCTCAAGAAGCAGTCGAAGAAGATCGCCGGCAAGGCCGACATCCAATCCGTCGCCACCATCTCCGCCAACAACGATCCCGAAATCGGCAAGATCATGGCCGATGCGTTCGATCGCGTCGGTAAAGACGGCGTGATCACCGTCGAAGAAGGCAAGTCGCTCGAAACCTACGTCGATTTCGTCGAAGGCATGCAGTTCGATCGCGGCTACCTCAGCCCCAACTTTATCACCAACCAGGATGAAATGACGGTCGAACTGGAAAAGCCGCTCATCCTCATCTTTGAAGACAAAATTTCCGCCGCCAGCAAGCTGCTGCCGTTGCTGGAGAAGATTCAGAAGACCAAGAAGCCGCTGCTGATCATCGCTGAAGACGTGGACGGCGAAGCTTTGGCGACCCTCGTGGTCAACAAGCTCCGCGGCATTTTGAACGTCGCCGCCATCAAGGCCCCGGGGTACGGCGATCGTCGCAAGGCGATGCTGGAAGACCTGGCCGTCCTGACCGGCGCGAAGGCGATCATGAAAGACCTCGGCATTGAACTGGAGAAGGTTGACCTGACCGACCTCGGCACGGCCAAGCTCGTTCGCGTCGACGCGGACAACACCACCGTCATCGAAGGCGCCGGCGAGACAAAGGACATCCAGAACCGCATCGCCCAAATTCGCCGTGAGATCGACATCACCACCAGCGATTACGACCGCGAGAAGCTGCAGGAACGCCTGGCCAAACTGGCCGGCGGGGTGGCGCAGATCAACGTGGGCGCTGCCACCGAAGCTGAACTGAAGGAAAAGAAGTCCCGCATCGAAGACGCGCTGCACGCCACGCGGGCAGCGGTAGAAGAAGGCGTCGTCGCCGGCGGCGGTGTGGCGATGATCCGGGCGCTCAAGAGCCTGAGCGGCAACCTCAAAGTCGAAGGCGACGAAGCCGTCGGCGTGAAGATCATCCGCCAGGCGCTGACCGCCCCGTTGCGTCAGATCGCCGACAACGCCGGAACCAGCGGCAGCGTCGTCGTCCGCCGCGTGATGGAAGCCAAGGACAGCGAAGGATACAACGCGCTGACCGACGAATTCGTCGACATGTTCAAAGCCGGCATCATCACGCCGACGAAAGTCGAACGCACCGCGCTACAGAACGCGAGTGAAGTCGCGATTCTCCTGCTCACGACGGACTGCATCGTAGTAGAAGCCCCCAAGAAAGGCGGCGACCACGCCGGCCACGATCACGGCGACGGCGGCATGGGAGGAATGGGCGGCATGGGTGGCATGGGCGGGATGATGTAATTCGATGACTAATCCAGATTCGAAATCTCCACTGGACTACGAATTGCCCAAGAGGGACGAATCGTCACTCTGCGGGCCGAGTTTGGATTGGAATCGAAACCTTTGGTCGCTGGCAAAGATTCTGATAGCTCTCGCGATTTTGATCGCAGCCCTGAAGTTAAGTGGTTTCGTTCGAGATTGAGTGATGTGGGGCGGGATAGCAATCCCGCCTCGGGGAGCAGAAAAGGGGACAGTCCCCTTTTTAGACATTTCGTGATGTCCGTAATGGGAGAAGTGAATGAAGTTCGATTGGGACTCGGCCAAGGCCGCAATGAATTTGCGGAAGCACGGCGTCTCATTTGAAGAAGGTGAAGAAGTGTTTGTGGGAGCGGCCCTTTTTGATGACCTGAGCCATTCGCTGGTCGAGCCGCGTTATCTGGCGATCGGGTTGTCCGGGAAAAATCGGTGGTTGACCGTTGTGGTTACCCGGCCTGATGTTGGTGTCTACCGACTCATTAGCGCCCGCAAGGCGACCAGAAAGGAACAGGAGCGTTATGTCCAAGCCAAAAGACAAGCCGAACAAGAATCGCTCGGCACATGACAAGTATGAACTGCCGGACGAAGTGGATTTCGGTAAAACCCGGTTCGTCGGTTTCGGACTGGAAGCCTTGGAGCGGTACGCAACGTCGAAGAAAACGACCATTCACTTGGATCCCGACGTGGCCCGTGTGTTTGGGACGTCGGATTCGGTCAACATGCTGCTCCGAGCGGTGATCCAGAGTTTGGCCCCGGCCAAGCGAAAGAAGAAGTCGGCGTGAGCGAGAGACGGGAACGGATAAAGGGTCGCTACCGATTTAACATGGGAATGTTTCACACCCAGCTTCGCATCCAGCATCTGCTCAATCGCGACCGCGAAGTGGTGATCGAGCAAGCGCTGGTCGATACGGGTTCGGAATACACCTGGGTGAGCGGCCAATTGCTCTTTTCGATCGGCATACAGCGGGAGAAGAAGGACCTGACCTTCACCATGGCCATCGGCCAGACGATCACGCGGAGCATGGGTTTTGCGATTGTTCGGTCGGGCGAGTTTTTCACGGTGGACGAGGTGGTGTTCGCCGAGCCGGGCGATTTGTAGTTGCTCGGCGCGCGGTCGCTTGAGGGATTCAACGCCCGCGTGGACAGTCAGCGAAAATCGTTAGTGGCGGCCGGGCCGATCCCGGCGGCGTGAAGAGGTGAATCGATGCCGACAGTCTTACGCATCGGCCCGGATGCGAACGAGCCGCCGCATGTGCATGTGAAGCGGGATCAGGCGCAGGCCAAGTTTTGGCTGGAGCCGCAGGCGAGGTTGGAATGGCAGCGAGGGTTCGCTGCTCGTGAATTGAACGTGATGTTGAAACTGGCGATCGAGCATCGTGAGTTTCTTTTAGGAGAGTGGCGTGGACGTTTCCCTCGATGATGAGCGGCTTATTGTACGAGCCACCGAGGTGCGCGTGACCGATGACACGCTTGCCGTCGATTTGGAGGACGGCCGGTCGGTTTCAGTGCCGCTGGTGTGGTATCCGCGCCTTGTTCACGGCACGCAGGCTCAGCGGAATAAAGTTGAAATCAGCCACTACGGTCTTCACTGGTCGGATTTGGATGAGGACATCAGCATCAAAGGGCTGCTGCTCGGGAATAAGTCCGGTGAATCGCAGGCGTCGCTTGCCAAGTGGTTAAAATATCATCGGCGCGGAGAAAAAGTTCCTGTCAAAACACTGCCATTGCCCGCGTGGGCAAAGGCGCAATTGCGGAAGTCGAAGAAGCTAAAGAAAGCATAAGCGGAGAATTATCATCATGGCTATCAAACTCAAACCCCTTGCGGATCGTGTGATCGTCAAGCAGTCGGACGCGGAAGAGAAGACCGCCAGCGGCATTCTTTTGCCGGACTCGGCTAAGGAAAAGCCCACCAAGGGCAAGGTCGTCTCCGTCGGACCCGGCAAGCTCGATGACAACGGCAAACGCATGGTCATCGGCCTGAAGCCGAACGAAACCGTCTACTACGGCAAGTACTCGGGCACGGAAGTGGAAGTCGACGGCACGAAGTACGTCATCCTCCGCGAGAGCGATGTGCTCGGCGTTTTGGAATAAGAGATTGTGGAATGTGGATTGTCGATTGTAGAAGCAATTCGATGATCCAAACCGTTTCAACAATCCACAATCTACAGTCAACAATCGGAGAATCGTCATGGCATCTAAACAAATGAAGTTTGAATCCGAAGCCCGCGCTGAGATCGCGGTCGGGTTGTCGCAGTTGGCTCGGGCCGTCAAGGCGACCCTCGGGCCGCGCGGGCGGAACGTCGTCATCCAGAAGTCGTTCGGCTCGCCGCGCATCACTAAGGACGGCGTGACCGTCGCCAAGGAAGTGGAACTGCCCGGCGCGTTTGAAAACATGGGCGCTAAGCTCGTGATGAGCGTCGCCAGCAAGACCGGCGATGTGGCCGGCGATGGAACCACCACCGCGACCGTGCTCGCCGAAGCCATCTACCTCGAAGGCCTCAAATACGTGACCGCCGGCGGGGCCAACCCCGTCATCGTGCAGCGCGGCATTTTGAAGGCCGCCGACGCGGCCTGCGAAGCCATCACCGCCATGAGCAAAAAGGTGAAAGGCCACGACGACTACAAGAAAGTCGCCACCATCAGCGCCAACGGCGACGAACACATCGGCCAGCTGATGGCCGACGCGATGGAGAAGGTCGGCAAGGAGGGCGTCATCACCGTGGATGAAGGCAAGAGCACCGAATCCACGCTCGAATACACCGAAGGCATGCAGTTCGACAAGGGCTACCTCAGCCCGTACTTCATGACCAACCCCAACACGATGGAATGCATCTACGAAGATGCGTACATCCTGTTGCACGAAAAGAAGATCAGCAACCTGGCCGAGCTGCTGCCGCTGCTGAACAAGATCGTCGCCAGCAGCAAGCCGCTGGTCATCATCGCCGAGGACGTGGAGAACGAAGCGCTGGCGGCGCTGGTCGTCAACCGCCTGCGGGGCGTGCTGAAGATCGTGGCGGTAAAAGCTCCGGGCTTTGGCGATCGCCGCAAGGCCATCATGGGCGATCTGGCTACCGTTGTCGGCGGGGAGTTCATCTCCGAAGACCTCGGGCTCAAGCTCGAAAACCTCGAGCTGGAACAGCTGGGCACCGCCAAGCGCGTGGTGATCAGCAAGGAAAACACGCTGATCGTCGAAGGGGCCGGCGGGAAGAAGGGCGTTGCCGCCCGGGCGGAGCAGATCCGTCTGCAGATTGAAAAAACCACCAGCGACTATGACAAAGAAAAGCTGCAAGAACGCCTCGCCAAGCTGACCGGCGGCGTTGCCGTCGTGAAGGCGGGCGCTAATACCGAAACCGAGATGAAGGAACGCAAGGACCTCATCGACGACGCGCTGCACGCCACCAAGGCGGCTGCGCTGGAAGGCATCATCCCCGGCGGCGGGACCGCATTCCTGCGGGCGATCGCTGCGGTTGAAGCGGCCAAGAGCAAGGCTCGCGGCGATGAGAAGATCGGCTTTGACATCGTGGCTGAAGCGCTGCGTGCCCCGGCCCGGCAGATCGCCGAGAACGCCGGCGATGACGGGGAAATCGTGGTCGCCCAGATTCTTGAGAACAAGAACGAATCCTACGGCTACAACGCCGCGACCGGCGAGTTCGGGGACATGTACAAGTTCGGCATTATCGATCCGGCCAAGGTCGCCAAGACGGCGCTCCTCAACGCCGCCTCGGTCAGCGGCTTGGCGCTGACGACGGATGTGATGATCACCGAGCTGAAAGAAAAAGACGGCGAACCGACCAACGCCGCCGTCGGCGCGGTGCTGTAAAGCGATCGCGGGATGTATTGCAATGCACGGCGACTTAGGGCGACTTAGGGCGACGTAGGGCGGGATAGCAATCCCGCCATCCGCGCCCGGCGGGATTGCTATCCCGCCCTACATGAAGCGGCCGTAAAACCTGAAGACACGAAGCGCGCCATCGACGAGTACGTGATGGATTGGAGCAAATGGCCCCTGGGACACACAATCCGCCTCAAGGTGCTCAGCGGCACTCGCTTGATCGGCTGCGTCGGTGGGAAGAGCTCGGCTTCGGCATGTTCATCCATTACGGGATGAGCACGTTCGACGGCAATGAACTGTCGCATGGCGACAAGCCCTCGACGCTTTACGCGCCGGACAAGCTCGACGTTGATCAGTGGGTCAGCGTCGCTCGCGACGCGGGCATGACTTATGCCGTACTGACAGCCAAGCACGTGTCCGGGCATTGCCTCTGGCCGACGCGGGAAAATGATTACCACGTCGGCACCAGCGGCTACCGCACCGATGTCGTCGGAGCATTCGTCAAGGCTTGCGAGAAGCGTGGCGTGAAGCCCGGGCTGTACTACTGTTCGTGGGACAACCACAACCGCTTCGGCTCGTCCACGCCCAGCTTTGAAAACTGGGACCGCGCGTATACGACTCAAGCCTATCGAGAGTTCCAGTTCAAGCAGATCGAAGAACTGCTTACACAGTACGGCCAGCTCGAAGAAGTGTGGATCGACATCCCCGGCTTGCTCGGACACGAGGGCCGGCGCTTGCAATACGAGCAGATCGTAAGGCTGCAGCCTGACGCGGTCGTCATGATGAACAACGGCTTCGGCGACGGCACGAAGCTCGGTTTCAACACTGTCTGGCCGACGGATCTCATGGCGATCGAGCGCTACCTGCCCAACAGCAATAACGGCTACCAGCCGTGGCATACGATCGCCCAGGGTGGACGTATGATGGACAACGGGCCGGTTCAGAACCAGTTCCAGTCGAACCCCGCGCAGGACTACTATTTGCCCGGTGAAGTGTGCGACCCGATCGGCTACGACTGGTTCTGGAACGCGCGTGATTCGCTGCGGTCAGACATGGAATTGCTGGGAATGCGGCTGATCTGCCGGGAACGGAAGACCAATCTCCTGCTCGATGTCCCGCCGGACCGTCATGGGCTGATTCCCGAGCAAACGGTCCAGGCGTTGATGCGCTTAAAGGCGAACTATCAGCGAGTTGCCGGTGTCGGCGCGGTGCTGTAATGATCAGAAAATGAACTGCGAAGTCGCGAAGACGCGAAGGAGGCCATCGGGTATCCTTCCGTCTTCGCTCCGTTTTAAGTGTGGATACCGATTACGTTTGATCGCAGCAATCATGGCTTGGAAGTGATGTAGGGTGTGCTTCAGCACACCGGACTATGGTGTGTCGAAGCACACCTTACACAGGATGAAGTAGTGGCTACAACGAAACGCGATTATTACGAAGTCCTGTCCGTCGCGAAAACCGCCGACGGCGAGGAGATCAAGCGCTCCTATCGCCGGCTGGCGATGAAGTACCATCCCGACCGCAACGACGGTGACGGCAAGCACGAGGCCGAGTTGAAGTTCAAAGAGGCGGCTGAGGCGTACGAGGTGCTGTCGGATCCCACCAAGCGCCAGCGGTACGATCAGCACGGCCACGCAGGCGTGCAGGGGCAGCACGATTTTTCGGGCATGGACCCGAGCGACATCTTCTCGATGTTCAACGACATCTTCGGCGGCAACCTCGGCGGTCGCGGGGGCGGTCGATCGGGGCCGCAACACGGGTTTGATCTGGAAACGCAAGTCGAGCTCACTCTCACCGAAGTGGCGACGGGCGCGGAAAAAACTATTGAATTCGAGCGCCAGGACAAGTGCGACACCTGCGCCGGCAGCGGCGCGAAGCCCGGCAGTTCTCCCAGCGTCTGCCAAACCTGCGGCGGACAGGGCCGGGTGCAGCAGGCGGGTTTCGGCGGGATGTTCCGCATGGTCGTCGCCTGCCCGACCTGCCGCGGCCGGGGGTCGGTCGTCAAAGACAAATGCACCGCCTGTCGCGGTGGCGGGCGGCAGCAGAAGAAGCGCACGCTGACGGTGAAAATCCCCGCCGGTGTGCATGAAGGTCAGGCCGTGCGGATTCAAGGCGAAGGCGAAGCCGGTGAAGCCGGAGCGGCGTCGGGTGATTTGCATTGCTACATCGCCGTCAAGCCGCACGCGATGTTCACGCGTCACAACAACGATATCGTCTGCCAAGTGCCTATCAGCTTCACGCAGGCGGCGCTGGGCGCGACAATCGAAGTGCCCACGCTCAAAGGCACCGAGGAAATGAACATCCCCTCCGGCAGTCAGCACGGCGAAGTCTTCAAGATGAAAGGCAAAGGCCTGCCCGATCTCCGCAGCTACAAGAGCGGCGACGAGCTCGTGCAGATCATCATCGAAATCCCCAGGAAGCTGACCGAGAAGCAGAAAACGCTGCTGCGCGAGTTCTCTGAGACTGAAGACGACAAGGTCATGCCGCAACGTAAGGGGTTTTTGGACCGGATAAAAACCGCGCTGAAGGGCGACGCCTAGTGGACCGGCTACAATCAATCGAGTGCAACCATGAGTGAAGAAGACAACAACCTGAATCCGAATGTCGAAGAAACCTCCGCATTCTTGTCCGACGAGTCGGGAGACCTGCAGAAGGCTAAGGCCGAGCGCGATTCGCTCTTCGAGCGCCTCGCGCGCGCGACGGCCGACTTTCAGAACACCCGCCGTCGCCTGGAGCAGGAGATGGATCAGCGGATGCAGTACGCCAATGCGTCGCTGATCCGCAGCCTGCTGCCGGTGATCGACAACTGGGAGCGGGCGCTGAACGTCGACCCGGCCAAGGTCGATTCGACGGCCGTCCTCAAGGGCCTGCAACTGGTTCACGATCAGATGATGGGCGTGCTGAAGCAGCAGCAGGTGGAAGTAATCGCCCCCGCCGTCGGCACGCCGTTCGATCCGAGCCTGCATGAAGCGCTGATGCAACAGCCGAACGACGAGTACACCGAACCGACGGTCACGCAACTGTTCCAGAACGGCTACGCCTTGCCGGGCCGAACGTTACGTCCGGCGCAAGTAGCGGTGTCTAAGACCAGCTAAACGGACCAATGACTTTGGTCTACAGAGAATGAAAAAACTAAGTCCTAAGTCCTTAGCACTAAGTCCTACTTGTTATGCCTACCTACGAATACATCTGCGACGCCTGCGGGCACGAGTTTGAGAAGTTTCAGACGATGACGTCTGTGCCGGTGAAGGTCTGCCCCAAGTGTAAGAAGAAGAAAGTCCGCAAGCTGATCAGCGCCGGGGCCGGGCTGATTTTTAAGGGCAGCGGCTTCTACATCACCGACTACCGCGAGGGCAACTACAGCGAAAAAGCCAAGGCCGACAAGGACGCCGGCAAGCCGGCCGAGACCAAGGCCGGCGATGCTAAAACCGAAACCAAGGCCGATGCCAAACCGGCTGAGGCCAAGGAATCCAAACCCGCCGCCGAGTCCAAGCCCGCTGCAGTTGCTCCGGCGAAAAAGGAATCCGCCCGCAAGGATTCGGCCAAGCCGTCGAAGAAAAAGAGCTGATCAGCCGTGACCTTCAAATGCCCCATCTGCGGCCAGCCGGTCGATGAGTCGATGCTCGACCAGAAGGGCAGCACGTTCCCGTT
The DNA here is from genome assembly GCA_038229715.1 of Tepidisphaerales bacterium. Classification (GTDB taxonomy): domain Bacteria; phylum Planctomycetota; class Phycisphaerae; order Tepidisphaerales; family Tepidisphaeraceae; genus JANMES01. The sequence continues at coordinate 23,582 of JBBROD010000066.1, forward strand.
CTGCAGCGATCGGTGCAAGCTGATCGACCTCGGGCGATGGTTGGATGGAAAATATCAAATCCCCGTCAAAGATGTGTACGCCGAAGAGGGCGACGTGCCTTACGATGTTTCGGAATAAAGCATTTACCACAGAGTTCACAGAGGTTTCACAGAGAACACAGAGAAGACAAGAATCTCTCTGTGTTTCTCTGTGAAACCTCTGCGGCTCTGTGGTAAAAATTGGATTATACGGTTTATCCCTGAATCTCGTGCGTGATCCATTGCGTGTGGGTGATTGAGGCGAGGGTGGCTTCGTCGAGTCTGTTCCAGCTGGTTTGGCAGTGGTCGAACAGGTCATCGTAACTTTTGTAGATGCGGTTGCTCA
>JBBROD010000067.1:0-23647 GCA_038229715.1 Tepidisphaerales bacterium
CTGCGCGAGCTTGTACCCGGAGGCACCCGGCGAATTCGTCCCGGGTACTGCTGGCACGTCGTACCAGAGAATGTCGATCTTTCCGTAATGGGTCATCAGTTCGCGGACCTGATCGTGGATCTCCTGCACGATTTTGGGCAGGTCGTCAGGGTATTTTGCCGGATCCCAGAACCCGCGCCATCGCCAGTTGACGATCGAATAGTAGAGGCCCACCTTTAGGCCGCGCCGCCGCAACGCATCGACATATTCCCGGATCAGATCCCGGCCGGGCCCGGTCTTGACGGCGTTGAAGTCGTGAGTGCTGGTTTGGAACAGACAGTAGCCGTCGTGGTGGCGCGTCGTCAGCACCACGTACTTTGCCCCCATCCGGAGCGCCTGATCCGCGATCTGATCCGCCCAATCCGATGCGGGCTTGAAGTCGTCGGCGATCTTCATGTACTCATCAAGCGGCATGTGGTCACGAAGGATCACCTGCTCGCCGCGGCAGAGCGTGCTGTAGCATCCCCAATGCACGAACATCCCCAATCGCGCCTCGCGCCACCACGCCATACGCTGTTCCTGAGTCATCGTTCTCCTCGAGGGCGGATTTTCACTTCAAACGCAGCCACGGACGCAGTAGTCAAAGTTATCGTCGCAGGGTTTCGATAGGCTGAGCATGATAACCGCGTCAGGCCGGAATATATCCCGGTGTTCGATATTCGCTGTTGGCCGGCCAGGCGATCCGGTTTGCGGGGATTGTATCATGTCGGGCCGGTGGGTTTCTCCTTCCTGGGTATGGGGCCGACGTTGCGATAGTAGTTTTTTGGCTGGACATGGCTCCCGAAAGATGCTAACATATACCAAACATCTGTTGCTATAAGTGGATTATTTCGTGCGCGGGTGGATCGGGGTTAGTGGGTGGAGCCTGCACCGGCCGGGGGATTGGCGGGTGGCTTAGCGGGGTTGGCTTAACGCCCTTTCTCAATCGCAACCGTTAGCAACCGTTTGGAACCGTTTACAACCGTTTGCAACCCGTTACAACCGCGGGCAACCGCATTTATTCGTCCGGTCAATCACCATAAACCATTGAAAGGGAGGCATTTATGGAAGATATCGAGAAGCTTCACTTCCGCCAGTACCGGTTTTTGCGGGATTTGCGGGAGGCGGCGGATACGGGGTTGTGTGATCGGCCTTGGCCGCGGGTGACGACGCTCCGGCGGTGGCTTAGGCGGCCGGGGTTTCGGGCGGCGCTGCGGTCGCTTCAGGCGGCGTTGCGGTTTCAGCGGGATTGGATGCTGTCGGTGTCGGCGGCGCAGGCGGCGCGGAACCTGGCGGCGATGGTCAGCGAGCAGGACCCGCGCAGCGGCGTGGCGGACCCGGACTCGCGACTAGCGTCGCTTGTGCGGATCATTCGCACCGAGCAGATTCGCCAGCGAGAACGCCCCCGCCGGCGACAATCGCCCGGCCAGCGAGAATCTTCCGACCAACGGCAATCTTCTGACCAACGACGATTCGCGGGCCAACTCGTGCCGCCGCCGATCGCCGTGGCTAGCGATCCAACGCCGGACGCCTTTGCGATTGCGTCGTGGGCTTCACATGAGCGACGCCTTCGCGGCGACACGGGTGACGCGGCAGGCGCGACCGACGCAGCCGATTCGGTTCAACTGGGGATCAATCGCACCCTCGCATCGCGGGATTTGCCTCGCCTTGACCGGCACCGGGTTAGTCCGTAGGTTTTGCTGATCCGAAGGAGCCGCTTTTTCATGAAATTCGCATTCAGCACTGTCAGTTGCCCCAAGTGGGATTTTGAAACGATCCTCGCCCGCGCGAACGAGTACGGCTACGACGGCGTGGAAATTCGCGGTTTCCTCAACGAGGCCATCCTCACCGCGACCAATGTCTTTCTGACCGATCCGGAAAAGATCAAGGGTGAGTTCGCGGCTGCAGGCATTGAGATCGCCTGCCTGGCGAGTTCGATCGCGTTCACCGGCAAAAAAAAGATCGACGCGCAGCTCGGCAGTGATTTGAAGAAGTACATCGACACCGCCGTCGCCATCGGCACGCCGCTGGTGAAGGTGTTTGATACGCAGGTAAGGGCTGGCCAGACCCGCTCATCGGCCGGTGTGGCGCTGGGGGATTGGCTGCTGCCGATCGCCGATTACGCAGCCGACCGCGACATCACCATCGTGATCGAGAACGCCCTGTCGTTCCGACAATCGAAGGAGATGTGGACGATCCTCGATCGCCTTTCGCACCCGGCGATTGCCTGCTGCTGGGACGTGTTTAACGCCGCGTTGATCGGCGAGAGCCCGCTGATTTCCGTGCCGACGCTTAATAGCCGGATCGGGTACACGCAGATCAAGGACGCCAAGTTCGGCCCGCTCGGTGCCAACTATTGCAAGCTCGGCGACGGCGACGTGAAAGGCGACCAGTTTATCACCCGCCTGCGCGGCATTGGTTATGAAGGCTACGTCACGGTCGAGTGGGAAAAAGCCTGGCTGCCCGGATTGGCCGAGCCGGAAGAAATCCTGCCGGCCGCGCTGACAACGCTTAAGACGTGGACCAAGCTCGGCGTTGAAGAACCCGAGCCGGCCGGCAAGCACTAAGCGCTTCTATTTTTTACCGCGAAGGCGCGAAGACGCGAACCAAACCAGAAACTAGAATCACCCGAATTTCTTCGCGTTCTTTCTTCGCGTCTTCGCGGTTGTGTTTTAGTTGTTTGAAAAGTTCCACGGTAAATTTGAAAGCGTCCGATACAAAATGGCGGGCGGGTGTTCTCCCCGTTTTTAATCGCCGGTTATTTTTTTGGCCCCTCTCCTGCTGGCTACAGAACGGAGATCAAAAACCGCCCGATGCGATTCAAATACTCCTCGTACGCGGCCTCCATCGCCAGCACATGGTCTACTCCGTGCGGCTGCCATAGCTGAATGTTCGGCGACTCGCGGGCGATCCGCTGTACTTCCGTCTGATCCACAAACGGGTCGGCCGTGCCGAGGATCAGGAGGACGGGGCAGTGGATGTTTGCTAGCGCTCGTAAGGCAGTGTCGTTCAGAAAATCAGCGCCGGTCATCCACTCGGCGAATCTCGCGGACAATTTGGCGATCGCCCCGCCGGGCAGGCCGACGAGATGCGTTTGCGTGTGCGACGCGTAGAGAAAATCGCCGACGAAGGATTCGAGAATCACCCCGGCCAAGTCGTCGCGCATCGCGGCGACGTGCGTGGCGATCGCCGACCCCATGCTCACGCCGAACAGGACGAGCGATTTCGTCGCTTCGGGATGTTGCAGGCGAAGCAGGTCGATCACCTGGCTGAGGTCATGACGTTCAAAATGCCCGGCGGTGATGAAATCGCCGCCGCTTTCGCCGTGGCCGCGGTGGTCGATGGCGAGAATGTTCCAGCCGAGCGCGTGGAAAACCGGCGCCCAGCCGACCGCGCCGATTTTCGCATCCGCGTATCCGTGCAGCAGGATCACGCATCGATCGCTCGGCTGCTTTGCGGGAATCCACCAGCCGGCGATTTTGAGTTTCCCTTGGGGTCGAGATTCATCGATGACGTCGAACGTGACATCGAGAAACTCCATCCCCAAATCCGCTGGCGAGAGCCGACCGAGGACCGCGAGCGCCTTGCCGTCCCCCATCCGCGGCGGATGCGTAAGCCCCCAGGCCAGCAACGCCGCCGCCGCCACTGCAAGGAACAGCGCAACGCCGATCAGGACGAGGAAGAGCGAGACCCAAACCATCGGCGGGCATGATACGCGAACGAAACCGAGTTATCGCAACGTTGGATGAGAGCAACGCGCATTTTGTCGTAGTGTGATAATGACCGTTTGTGGTCATCCTGAGGTACGCCGAAGGATCTCGAACGTCGAAAGCTTCTGGCAATTCGAGATCCTTCGGCGTACCTCAGGATGACGATTTAAGAACCTGCGCGTTACATCAAATTGCTCGCCGATTTAAGTCGGCAGTTTACTGCGGGCCTGTTCGAGCTTCGCCTGATCGCCATCAAGCGTTTGTTTCGCGGCCGACCACTGCGGGTCTTGCTTGAGCGAGTCGTTGAATTGCGCTTTGATCGCCGCAACTTTATCCGACGCCGCATTCAGGGCAGACTTGAGCGAGACCGCTTTGGCATCCGTGGCCAGCGCGTCGGACTCCGTGTCCGTGATCCGTTTGCCCGCCACTAGCGACTCAGTGGCCGCCGCGGAAATGGCTTCGGACGATGCACCGTCGGTCTTGCGGAGGTCGTCGATTTTCTGTTGGGCCGCTTGTTTGTCGGCCAGGGCTTTGGCGTAGTCAGGCTTGGCGAGCAAGGTTTTAACCACGGTCTGGTATTCAGCGTCGTAGGCGGCGATCGCGGCTTTCAGATTGGCGTTGGCGGTGGCGACATCGGGCGACGTATCAAACTTCGCCCGGAGTTGGTCGGAGATGTTATTGAGAGCCGCCTGATCTTTAGCCACCAGCGATTCGTCGGCGGATATCTCCCTCTGGATTGCAGGATCGACCTTGCGTGCGGGGGGATTGGGTTTCTTGTCGTTCTTTTTCGTTTGCTGTTGAGGTTTCTTTTTACCGGTGTTCGAATTTTTCTTCGCTTCCGCAGTGGCCGGCACCAGCAACAGTGCGGCTACGACCATCAACAAGATGCTTGCGTGTACCACTCTCTGCTTCAACATGTTTCTCCTAAATTCCGGAGGGTCAAAATGCCACTACGCTTTCAAGATACTCATCGGTTTAAACTGCTGGCCGAGGATCGGTTTACTCGGCGTTTCGAGCCAATTCTGCAATACACTAGCATACACATTGCGGAAGTCGGTGTTGTATTTCAGGTCGCCTTGATCCAGATCCGTCAACGAAGGATGCCTGCTCAGCACGCCCGCGTGCAGCTTGGGCCCGAACAGGAACATCGGGGCAGCCGCGCCGTGATCGGTGCCTTGACTGGCGTTTTGCTGAACGCGCCGGCCGAACTCGCTGAAGCTCATCATCAGCACGCGGTCGTCGTTTTCCTGCTGCTTCATGTCGGCCCAGAACGCGCTGATGCCTTGCGCCAGTTGCGTCATCAACTGGTCGTGCCGATTTTTTTGCCCCGCGTGCGTGTCGAACCCGCCGAGGCTGACGTAGTAGACGCGCGTCGACAGCCCGCCGCCGATCATCGCCGCGATCGTCTGCAGGCCGTTGCCGAACTCGCCGTTCGGATACTGCCCGGCCGGCCGATGCTGCTGGGTCATGCGGAGGATATCGTCGCTGCTGACCTGCGCGTCCATCGCCGTGCGATGGAGAAAATCCAACTGGTTGCCCGCGGTAACCGCTTCCACTTTCTTCTGCGCGGGCATGGCAATTTTCGACGGCTTGGTTGTCGGCTGCGTGGTCGGGCCTTGATTGAGCTTGAGGTAATTCTCCTTGTCGCGCCCGTTGTAGCGGTAATTCTCCGGCCGATCGAACGAGAGCGGCGTGACGCGATCGCCTTGCATCGCCAGAGGCAGGTTGCCGCCCATGCTCACGCCGACGTGCGGATCGCAACCCGGGCAGGCGTTGTCAAAATACCGCCCGATCCAACCGCTGGTGACGACTTCCTTCTGCGGTTCGGCGCTGTTCCAGATGTCCATCGAGCGGAAGTGGCTGCGGTTGGGGTTCGGGTAGCCGACGCCTTGGATGATCGACATCTGGCCGTTGTCGTACATTTTTTTCAGCGGCGCGAGATTGGGGTGCAGGCCGATGTAATTATCGATCTTGAGAACCTCTTTCCCCTCGAGCCCGAGCGCCGGGCGGGCGCGACGGTAGGCGTCGTCGCCGAACGGGACGACCGTGCTCAGTCCGTCATTCCCGCCGGAGAGTTGGACGACGACGAGAATCTTCCCGTCCTTGCCGCTGGGCTTTTGCACGCGGTGCTGATCGAGCGGATTGGCCAGCGCCATCATCGTCTGATCCAAGAACGTCGGAATCGTCGGCGCGACGGCCAACAACGCCAAACCCTTTTGGAGGAACACGCGGCGGGTGGAGAGATATTTGTTCATGGCAGTCTCGATCTTGTAGGGCATGCTATTGCATGCCGTTCAGTCCGGCAGGCAATAGCCTGCCCTACATCAGCACAACTGATAATCCGGCATCGACACGATCAACTGCACCATTTTTCGTACGCTTTCTTCACGCTCGGGATGGCCGCCCAGTGCTTCGATCAGAACGGCTTTGGCCTTAGGCGCGATCGGCCGGCCGATCAGGCGCTGCACCCAACCGTCGACGACGGCTTCGGGGGTATCGCCAGTGCTCGGGCGGAAACCCGTGTCGCGGCCCTGGGCGATGCCTGTGAACTTGCCGCGCTTGTTCACCGTCGCAAACTGTCCCGATCCGCCCGCAAGCCAGACGGCCGTATTGTAGCGGACGAACAGCGTGCTGGTGTTGATCCAATTGTGCCCGCCGGGCCAGCCTTTAACGTTCGGCGGGTGCAAGGGCATTTGGCCCATCTGGTTGAGCGCCCCGGCGAGCACCCGCTCGCCGGGCATGTCCAGGTTTAACTGCCGCACTGTGCCGACAACCAATTGAATCGGGCTCTTGATCTGGCTACCGATCACGCTCGGCTGATAGAACGCTTTGCTGGCGAATATCGTACGCAACAGCGGGCGCAGCTCGTACTTGCTGTCGCGAATGATGTCGCCCATCGCCGCCTGCAGGTCGGCGGGTAGTTCGTCGTTGACGAAAAACTTGTACAGCCGCCCGGCGATGTAATTGCCGCAGGCTTCGCGGGAGAGAATGATTTCGATGATGTCTTCGCCACCGAAATTGCCGCGCTGGCCCATGAAGATTTTTACGTCGTTGTCGTGGTCGTACTTTCGGAAGACGAAATCGTCGCCGTCGTGCGCCCAGCCGGTAAAGGCGCGGGCGGCGTTTTTGATGTCGTCTTCGGTGTAGTTGCCGATGCCCAGGGTGAACAGTTCCATCAACTCGCGGGCGTAGTTTTCGTTCGGGTGGGCTTTGCGGTTCTGGCTGTTGTTGAGGTAGTCGAGCATGGCCGGGTCGCGGCTGATGGCCCGGACGTACGAGCGGAAGTTGCCCGCCCCCATCCGGCGGTGCAGCTCGTTCTGATTCCACATCAGGCTCGCCATCCGCTCGTCTTTAGCGCTGGTGGTGAAATGCCCGTGCCAAAACAACGTGAGCTTTTCCTGTAGCGGGTACGGCCCGAAAGTCATCCGCTTCATCCACCAGGCAACGGTGGCATTGACGGCCTCTCGGTTGGCAGCCATCAGCTTCAGACGGAGCAGTTTGCGCTCTTCCTTGGTCTTGCCGATCATGGTCTTCTGCAGTGCGCGGAAATCTTTTGGGTAATCGCCGATGCTGGATAAATCCGGCACGTCCGTGCGCGACTGCTCGTCAGCACAGGCTTCGGGGAAATCAAACAGCATTTCCAGCGCGGCAGCCGGGCCCATCTTCTGGACGCGGTCGATTTCCAGCGGCGTGCCCCCAAACCCGGCCCGATTCAAGAGATGCGCGGCTTTAATCGCATCAAACGGATCGTCCGGCGTCGGTTTATACGGCTGCAACAGCGGGTGTGATCTTGCCATACTGTTCGTGCCTCCAACTCTTCAACGCTACTGAGAGGTGCTTATTGCTATCTATCGTACCATCTCATCCCCCAACTTGTTGCAATTCCACACCGGTCTGCCCACTTTAGCGGGCAGAAAACTCACCCCTACCCGCTAAAGCGGGCAGACCGGTTCTTTCAACCTCTTTCCAACCCTTTCAAAACTTCCCGAAACAGGTTGGCGATCACCCAAATCCCCTATAACCTTCGGATTATGAGCACCATGAACCTCCAGCTAGGGCATTCCCCCGATCCCGACGACGCTTTCATGTTCTACGGCCTGGCGAAGGACAAGCTCCCCACCGGCAAATACCGCTTCCAGCACGTCCTGCAAGACATCCAAACCCTCAACCAGCGGGCCATGAAAGGCGAGTTGGAAATCACCGCGATCAGCATCCACACCTACCCCTACGTCGCCGATAAATACGCCCTCACCAGTTGCGGCAGCAGCATGGGCGATAAGTACGGCCCGATGGTGATCGCGAAACAGAAAATGAGCATCGCCGACCTGCGCGGCAAGCACATCGCCATCCCCGGCAAAATGACGACCGCGTTCCTGGCGCTTCAGCTGATTCTCGGCAAAGGCGTCGAAGGCAAACCCGCCAAGCTCAGCTCCGAGCACGCGTTCTCCTACGACGTGGTGATGTTCGACGAAATCCCTAAAGCCGTTGTAGACGGCAAGTTCGACGCCGGCCTGATCATCCACGAGGGACAGCTAACCTACCAAACCCTCGGCCTGCATCTGGTCGTCGACACCGGCGTCTGGTGGTTCGAAAAGACCGGCCTGCCCCTGCCGCTCGGCGGCAACTGCATCCGCCGCGATTTGGGCCAGCCGGCGATTCAGGAAGTCACCGACATCCTCAAGCAGAGCATTCAGTACAGCCTCGACCATCGCAAAGAAGCGGTCGAATACGCCCTGCAGTTCGGCCGGGATTTGAACCGTGAATTGGCCGACCAGTTCGTCGGCATGTACGTCAACCACTGGACGCTGGACTACGGCGACAAAGGCAAGCAAGCCATCGACCGCCTGCTGTCCGAAGGTGCCAAGGCCGGCCTCGTCCCGGCGATCGGGACGATCGACTACGTCGTTGCAAAGTGAAGCTGGTCATCGGCTTCCCTTCGCTCGATTTTTTCTCGCCCCAGGTTGCCGGTTTAAATAGAATGCGGCCCGACAGTGTTCAAACACCTTATCTGGGGAAAATCATGAAATATGCGTTCAACGCGATCTTCGTATGTGCATTGATAGTCTGCTCGATGTCCTGCGACAAACCAGCAAATTACACCAAGGACCACGATCCACGACGGCACATTGAGACGGCCGGCGGTTTCTCACTCATCCCTCCTGATAAATGGACCCTGAAAGATTTCGCCGCATCCAAATACCAAGTGATTTACGGGCCCATTGAGTCTGCTTTTGCCACCAATATAAATATCGTGGATGAATCGTACCGCGGGTCTCTTCCCGAGTACGCCGACGCGAACCTGGCCGCGGTAGAAAAAGCCTTCAAAAAATTCCAATTAATCGAGCAGGGCGATTTTGTAACCAACGGCGGTATTCCAGGAAAACGCCTCACCGTCCAGAACGAGCAGAACGGAACGATGCTTCGACAGGTTTTCTATCTTTTCGGCAATGGCAGCAAAAAGTACGTAGTCACGGCAACCACACTGTCGAAGAACGGAACCAAATTCAGCGCGACATTCGATGAATGCGCGAAAACGTTTCAGTTCGAATAAACGATGGGAGTTGCGCTTCAGCACAGAAGTGTGAATGTCTCTCGCGCGCCAGGCAACTGCAGTAATGAACGCAACTAAAATCCGTCGTTCACCAGCTTCGCCCGCAGCTTGCTGGACAGCCAGGCGCGTTGGCCGTCGCTGCTGAAGCCGATGTGGTCGTTGTCGTCGAGCCATTTCAGCACTTCGCGGAACTCAGCCGGAGGCTCGCCGGCGTGGATCAGCTTTTTTAACTCGATCGGGTCTTTGCTGTCGTACAACTGCAGCGCGACCAGCGACGCGCGAACGAGCAATCCCTTAAACCGCGTCGGCTGCTCGCCGCGGTAGGTGTCGATCCCGCTGAGCAGCGCCTGCGGTGCCCACATCAGCCTATCGGCCAGCCTAGGACTGGCCGCGGCGCCCGGGTGGAGTTCGGCGTTTTCGTAGTCGTCGGGGTTGGCCGCGCCGCTGGGGTTGGAGTGGGAATCGTCGAAGAAGGTAACCTGCGAGAGTTTGCGCTCTCGCCTCACCAGCCAGACGATTGCGATGACGTAGACGATGAACCACCCCGTCCAGCCGATAAGCGAGGTATCGAAGAAGTTCCAAAACAGAAACGCCACCACCGCCGAGACGATCAGGCCCGCTGCGAACAGAATACCCGCGCCGATCGCGATCATCACTCCCCCGCCGCCGATCTTCAGCGCGTACATTCGCTGCAGCTCGGCCAGGATGCGTTCTTCGCGACTGGGTTCGCTCGGGGTCGACATCGGTTAATGCACCCTCTCGGCCTTGGGGTTGCGGGTCATCAGGTCGGTCAGCGCGTCGATCGCGTCCTTGCCTTCAAACAGAATCTGGTAAACCGATTCGGTGATCGGCATTTCAACATTGTATTGACGCGCGAGTTTCACCACCGACTTGGTCGTCGGCACGCCCTCGGCGACGCTGGCCATCTTGCTCAGGATGTCTTCCAGCTTGCGGCCCTTGCCGATCTGCTCGCCGACGGTGCGGTTACGCCCTTCCGGGCTGACGCAGGTGGTGATCAGATCGCCAATGCCGGCCAGGCCCTGAAACGTCTCGGGCTTGGCGCCCATCGCAATGCCCAGGCGGGTAATCTCCACCAGCCCGCGCGTCAGCAACGCCGACTTGGCGTTATTACCCGCCGCCAACCCGTCGAGGATACCGGCCGCGACCGCGATGATGTTCTTCGTCGCGCCGGCCAGTTCCACGCCGATCACATCATCGTTGGTGTAGACGCGGAACCACTGGGTGGAAAACGTGTGCTGGACGTGCGTGGCTGCGTCGCGGTCTTCGCACGCCACCACCGCGGTAGCCGGCAGATACTTGGCTAACTCCCCGGCGATGTTCGGCCCCGACAGCGCCGCGATCGCATGACCGGCCGACTTGCCCGTCAGCGCATCGCCGATGATTTGCGTCGGTCGCAGCAGCGTGTCGTTCTCGATCCCCTTGCTGACCGAAACGATCGGCACGCCCGCCGGGAGGTAGCCGGCCAGCCGCTTCCACACCCCCCGCAAATACTGCGTCGGCACCGCCGACAGCACCATCGTCGTCTCGCGAAAGCAGTCCTTGTCGTTCGCCGTCAGCCGAACCCGCTCCGGCACGCGCACGCCCGGCAGCAACCGGCTGTTATCGCGGTTCTGCTGTAGCCGCTCGATCGACTCTTCAAACGCCCCCCACATCGTCAGCTCGTGGCCGCGCTGGGTAAGCATAATCGAACAAACGGTCGCCATCGCGCCGTCGCCGAGGATCGTGACATGTTCTGACATGGCAATGTTTTAATGGATGACAAGCGGAACGTCATCAGGCGGCGTGCGATACCACTTCGCGATCAAGCCGGCTGCCAAGTCGATCCTTTTCAACTTCCAGATCGTACCACGACTGCAGATTTATCCAATAACGCTCAGACAGCCCGAAAAAACGAGCGAAACGAAGCGCGGTATTCGCGGTAATCCCTCGCTGACCCTTGACGATTTCGTTGATTCGTCGCGGCGACACGCGAGTATCTTTAGCCAGACGGTATTGTGAAATGCCCATTGGAACCAGGAATTCCTCAAGGAGGATTTCGCCCGGATGAACGGGCTTTATTTTTTTCCGCATAAACGTCTCACGCCAATGGTAAATACTCTGGGGTATTCTTCTGATCGTTCTACCGCCCCAGCCGGATGATCCGCCGGATCGTGCCGAAGATTGCGGATTTGATTCGCAGGACGCGCAGCCGCAGTTCAAGCTTCATGAAGCTGGACTCGCGGGGTTCGATTTCCATGGCCTTGCGGACCCAGGCGAGGGCTTCATCAAACTGCTGCTGGTGTTCGTAGGCCAGCGCGAGGTTGTAGATGGTGGTGAGGTTGTCGGGCTCGACTTGCAGCAACTCCAGGCACGTTGCGATGCCGTGTTCGTATCGGGCGGCTAAAAACTGCGCGACGGCCAGGTTCTGCAGCGCGCCGATGTTTTTCGGCTCCATCGACAGCAGCCGCTTGAGCGACGCGATGGCGGCCCGGCTGTGGCCGAAGTCCATCAGCAGGTTGGCCATGTCCAAAATCACCTGCGGCTCGTTCGGGCGGAGCATCAACTCGCACTTGAGGTGCTTGCGCGACAGCTCCCGCTTGTGCTGACGGTGATACACCTCGGCCAATCGCAGGTGCGCCGCGGAATACGTCGGATCGAGCTGCAGCGTTTTGGTGAACGCCAGTTCCGCCTCGATCAGCCGATCGCACCGCATCAGCCATCGGCCGTGGCAGTAGAAGCCGGCGGGGTCTTCGGGAGACAGCTCGATCGCGCGGCGGAACTTTTCCCCCGCTTCTTCGAGCCGGCCCATGTCGATCAGCAGTTCACCCAAATCCAGCAGCGTTTCGGTATCACCCGGGTTGCGCCGCAAGCCGATCAGGTAATGCTGGCGCGCCTGCTCGAGCTCGCCCTTGCTCCAGAGCGCCTCGGCGATCCGCACGCGCACGTCGGGATGACCGTCGTCCAAATCCAGCGTTTTTTGCCAGCAGTAGTTGGCTTTATCGTACAGCCCGCGATCGGCCAGCGAGCAGCCGATGTTGTAGTAGCAGTGCGGGCATTCTTCCTTGTACAGCCGGGCGAGGTAGAACATTTCCTCGGCCTTTTCGTGATCGCCGAGCTCGCAGTAGGTGATGACGCGGTTGCAGTAGCTGGGCTCGAACGTGGGGTCGATGGTTTCGATGCGTTCGTACATCGTCAGCGCATCCTGCAGCCGGCCGACACGGTGGAAGTCCACGCCGAGGTGGTTCATCGCCTGGATGTCATTAGAGTCAATCTCGAGCGCGTCGCGATAGGCGTCGATGGCTTCGTCGTAGCGTTCAAGCTCGTCGAGCGTAAGCCCGACGTTGAAGAACCACCCGCCGTTGTATGGATTGATAGAGATGGCGGCCCGCAGTTCGTCGAGCGCCTCCTGCCAGCGCCGTTGCTCGAACAGCTCTTGAGCCTTTTCCACCCGTCGTTCTGCGTCGTCCCAATCGTTCATGCAACCCGCGGCTAGGACCGGCTGATCGTCCGTGAAAGTACTATCGTATTTAAGCCTGCGGATGGCCAACTGGCAAGCGCGAAAATCAGCACGGGTTGTCGTATCAATCCGCCGGCTTCACAATGACGCTAAATCCTCGTGCGGGGCTTGTTCGTCGACGATCAAGCATCTCTCGCACGTCAGCCCGACTAAGATAAATCCAAACCCCTACGTCGAATAGGATGGAACCCGCGCGAAGTGCCAGTGTAAGCGGTAGCTGCACGGGTCGGCCGTATCGGCAGAACCAGGCATAGCACGCAACGCCGGCGAAAAACCAAAACACAGTGTTGATGACGACGCTAAGTCGGGCTTGCCAGATCAGAAGAATCAGGCCGAGTCTTTGTGAGATCAACAGAAGTACGCCCCCAACCAAGGTCGACCAGCAGCACACGTACAGGACGTAGGAAGTAGAAGCTAGAAAACCTTCACCCAGTTCCCGCACCTGCATATACGGATTGCGTTGCCATCCGCCGAACCGCCAAGTGTTAGCTTGGGAATCCGCGATCGTCAGCGTCCACGCGCAGACTCCTACCGCACCCGTAAGAATAGCGGCAATCGCGATGGCGCGGAGGGAACTCGGGCTCACCAAATACATGGAGAGGTAGTCTACCCGCTTACGTCGCTGATGTCCGATGCTTGACCACCGAACTCACCCGAATCTCACGCTCGGGCGAGTTCCCGCTCGTAAACGGTCGGAAACGCTTCGCCGGTCAGCACTTCGCCGTCTTTGACATGCACGAACTGCTTCATGACGTGACCCCCGCCGGCGACGAAGCGAGTTTCGTTGGTCATGTAGTGCAGCGCGATGGCCCGCCGAGGCCGGTCGCTGGTGTTGGCGTGGCTGCCGTGCCAGGTCATGCTGTGGTGGTAGTGGACGTGCCCTTTTTTCACCGGCGTGAATTTCACTTCGACTTTGTGGCCTTCATAATCGGTGACGGCGTTCAGTGCCTTAAAATCCTTTAGCGATTGCAGGTACTTAATCGCGTTGCCCCAGAGATGGCTCTTGGGAACCATGCTCATGCAGCCGTTGGATTCATCCACGTCGTCCAGCGCCACCCACGCGGTCACCTGGGCGTGCTTGGGCGTGAGAATGCCCCAGTAGGGAGAATCCTGGTGCCACATGTTCACCCCGCCAAGCCCGGCCGGCTTGTACTGGATCTGGTCGTGCCAGATCCGCAGCGATTGCGCGTCGTCGTGCAACTGCGCGACTTCCTCGCAGATCGTCGGATTGCTCAGCGCGTGCTTCAGGAACGGCTGGCTGGCCATCCAAATGTTCACGATCTGCCAGACCGGCGCTTCGGGCTTGCCCATGTTGTGGCAAAGCACCGGCTGCTTGACGCTCTTGTCGTCCTTCTCACTGATGACGCGAAGCGTTTCCCCGCGGAGTTGCTCGATTTGATCGTCCGAAAGCACGCGACCGCCGAGGACGAAGCCTTGCTCATTGAATAACGCGACTTGCTGCTCACTTAACATTCTGAATCTCCTTGATTTGAGGTGCGTCTAGCATGTCATTCCTACTATCGGCTGGCGATGGAATTTAGAACCAACCGATGGAGAATCCGACCATCAGGTTTCGCGGGAAAGCAAGGCATCGCGGTACGCCGTCGGCGGCACGCCGGCGATCTGGCGGAACACCCGGCTGAAATGGTATGCGTCGTCAAACCCGGTACGCACCGCCACTTCCTTCACCGACAAATCCGCGTCGGCGAGGAACACTTTCGCCTGCTGCACCCGGTATCGGCGGACGTACTCCATCGGCGCGTAGCCGGTCTGCTGACGAAAAACCCGGTTGAGGTGCGTTTCACTGAGCCCGGTGTGGGCGGCCAGATCGCTTGAGGTGAGTTTTTCGCGGACGTGGCTTTCGACAAACGCGATAACGGATTCAACCGTCCGCTCAGCCCGGCCTTGCCCCGCTCCATCGTCCGCGGGGTTCGGCCGCTGACGCAGCAGGCGGATCAGCAGTTTGCTCAGCTCAGCCGACGCTTCCACCGACGCCAGCGGATCGATCGCCGCAAAACTCCGAACCACCGCCAGGCAGTTGTCCTCGATCCCGTCGCGTGGCTGAAGCGCGATCCGCGGCGAGATCGACAGGTTGTGCGAAAACACGATCTCATACGGCTTCCGCCGCCACGGGCTGGCGGCCAAACCGCCCGCGCTGAAGTCAAAGTGAATCGCCACATGCTCGGCTGACCCGTCGACAGAAATCTCGTGCGGGACGAACGGCGGAATAAAAAACAAATCGTGCGGCGACAACGAATACTCGGCCTGCCCGATCCGCACCCGCCCGCGGCCTTTGAGAATCAGCACCAGTTCGTGATCGAAAATAATCCGCTCTTTGAGCCGCAGCGGGCGGCTCAGCCGATGCGCGATATGAATCACCGGCGAAATCCGGCGGACGTCCATCACCTGCCGCTTGCGGGCGGGGAGGCGTCCTAGCGGGGCGTAGCGGATCAAGTCCTTGGGTTGTGACATCGATGTTCAATCGCGAAGGCAACGTCACCGCGAGAGCGTGACGATGACGGTCCATCGTGCGGGCCGCGCTTCCTTAAACCGCCGGCGCGGGCGGCGCGATCAATCGCTCGGCCGTCGCGATCAGCTTGTCGAGCTTTACCGGCTTGTGGAAGTATTCGCTGACGCCCAGGCTCTCGGCGAACATCTTGTGACGCGCGCCTTGGTTGCCGGTGATCATAATCACAAACGGCTTATCACCGCGGGGCTTCTTGGCTTTCACTTTTTCCAGCACCAGGAACCCGCTCCGGCCGGGCAGCATCATGTCGAGGACGATCAGATCGGGATTGTTTTTTTCTGCCAGTTCGACGGCTTTATTGCCGTTGTTGGCCGTATCGACGATCGCGCCGGTCGGCTCGAACGCCGCCTGCATGCTGGTGAGGATGTCTGCGTCGTCGTCGACCAGCAGAACTCGTTTGCCTTCAAGGGCTTGGCTCATGGTGTGTTCTCCCGGGGTAGGTGGCTTTGAGTGTCGAACTCCGGTCGGCAAATGTCAAGAAATAGATGCGGAAGTCCGATAACTCTTCGTAGGACTGAGGACTAAGGACTTAGGACTTAGAGTCGGCAAATGGCCGCTTTGCCAAGTCCTAAGTCCTTAGTCCTAAGTCCTGAATATATGACTTCCTCCTCCCCTATAGCCATTATTGACAGCGGCTTAGGCGGCCTGACCGTCGCGCGGGCGGTGCGCCGGGCGATGCCGGGGGAGTCGATTTTGTACTTCGGGGATACCGCCCGGCTGCCCTACGGCAATAAGACGGCCGAGACCGTCACGCGGTTCGTCTCCCAGATCATCGAGTACCTGCGGCGGCACGATCCCAAGCACGTGATCATTGCCTGTAACACCGCGACCGCACTGGCGATGCAATCCGTCCGCGAGCAGTTTCCCGATCTGCCGATCAGCGGCGTGATCGACCCGGGCGCTAAGGCGGCCGTCATCGCGGCGGGGCGGAAGGTGACGCCGGTCATCGGCGTGATCGCGACCGAAGCGACTGTCAAATCCAAAGCCTACGAGCGCGCGGTTCATTCGCGTCGCCGGCACGCGCGGCTGCTGGTGAAAGCCACGCCGCTGCTTGTCCCCATCATCGAGGAAGGCCGGCGCAGCGACGACCCGATCGTCAAACTCGCGCTACAGCAGTATCTCGATCCGCTGCTGAAGAACGGGCTCGACGTGCTCGTCCTCGGCTGCACGCATTACCCGATCCTCAAATCCGCGATCAAAGAACACGTCGGCGCGTCCGTAGCCGTGATTGACTCGGCCGAACAGTGCGCCGATGATGTCGCCAGACGACTGGCCGAGGTGAATCTTATCCGCGGCGGAGGCCTAGGCCTCGCCGGAGAAGAGGAAGGGTCCGGCGAACTTCAGTGCTTCGTCACCGATGACCCGGCCCGCTTCGCCAAGCTCGCCAGCCGTTTCATGGGCATGCCCATCGATCCGCCGACCTGGGTGCAGGCCGATGAGTTGTACGAAAATTCGGATTGGAAAGCCGCAGATGAACGCAGATGAACGCAGATCGAAAAGAACCCGTCTTGGCCATCTGCGTTCATCTGCGTTCATCTGCAGCTTGATTCTGTTTTTCTCCACCGGCTGCGGCGCGATGCGCAACGTCGGAGAACTCATCGCCGGCGATACTCCGGAAAAGAATGCCCTAAAGATGGAAGACCCGGCCAGCGCCGATCAGCGGCGCGAGGGCATGCATTTTCTGGTCGATCACGAGTTCGGCAAGCATCCTCCTTACACAGTTCGGTATCAGCAGATCGCCGCGAACGACAGCGACCCGCTGGTGCGCGCGACAGCCGTGCGTTCGCTCAATATCTCTCGCGATAAAACGGCCACCAAGGTGTTCATCAAGGCGCTGTCCGATCCAAGCCCGCTGGTTCGGCTTGAGGGGGCCAAAGCGCTCTACCGCGTGCCCGACGCCGCTGCCGTCGAGAAACTGCTGGCGATGGCGACGGCCAACGAAGAAACCAAGGACATCCGAATCGCCGCCGCCGAGGCGTTGCAGCATTACAAGCAGCTCGACGTCGGGCGAACGCTCATCGGGCTGCTGAACACGCGCGATTTCGCCCTCGCGTGGCAGGCCCGCCGCACGCTCAAGCGGCTGACCGGCAAGGATTTGAACTACGACGAATCGGCGTGGCTGCAGTTCATCACCGGGCCGAGCAAACCTTTGGGATAGTTGGTAGTTGATAGTTTGTAGTTGGTTGTTGATGTTCATGCATTTTTCTACCAACTACCCACTACGAACTACCCACTCGCATTCATGCGTGCCTTAGTCTTCGACAAATCTCTCTCCTTCGACAATCGCCGCGCCGAGCCGGCCGCTAGCGCCGGTGATACGCTGATCAAAGTCCGCCAAGCCGGGATTTGCTCGACCGATCTGGAAATTTGCCGCGGCTACATGAACTTCCGCGGCGTGCTCGGGCACGAGTTCGTTGGAGAAGTCGTCACGTCGCCGGATAAAAACCTTGTCGGCCAGCGCGTGGTCGGCGAGATCAACCTTGTTTGCGGTCGGTGCGATTTGTGTCTCTCGGGATTGTCGAACCATTGCCGCAATCGCACGGTGCTGGGGATTCTCAATCACGATGGCGCGTTCGCCGACTTCATCCGCCTGCCGTCGATCAACCTGCATGTGCTGCCCAAGTCATTGGATGACGACGCCGCCGTCTTCGTCGAACCGCTGGCGGCGGCGTTTCAGGTGCTGAAGCAGATCAACCTCGATGGAGGAGGCGAAGCCTCGCGCAGTCGCAAGTGGGTGACGGTGCTGGGTGACGGGCGGCTCGGGCTGCTCGTCGCGCAGGTCCTCCGTAACGCCGGCTGCCCCGTGCGAATGATCGGCAAGCATCCTGAGAAACTTGCACTGTGTGAAAAGTGGTCCATCCGCAGCCGGCCGCTGGACGACATCGTGCCCCGCCATGATCAGGACGTTGTCGTCGACTGCACCGGCTCGGCGGCCGGTTTCGAGATGGCGATGGCGATGGTCCGCCCGCGCGGTACGATCGTGCTGAAAAGCACAGTCGCGCAGGGCAAGCCGCTCAACCTGGCCCCGCTGGTGATCGACGAAATCACCGTCCTCGGCAGCCGCTGCGGGCCGTTCCGCCAGGCGATCACCGCACTGGCCGCTAAGGAGATCGACATTTTGAGCCTCATTCACCGCCGAATGAAACTCGACCAGGGCGTGGAAGCGATGAGCCTCGCGGGACGCAAGGGCGTGCTGAAGGTGATTTTGACAATGGAATGAAAAGGAGAGGACTGAGGGCCGAGGACTAAGGACTGAGTAGCAGGCGCATTGCCTCTTCACTCAGTCCTGAGTCCTCAGTCCTCAGTCCTGAAGCTATGGCCAAAGACCTCGCAATCGTACTCAATTCCGGTGGAGTGAACTCGGCCGTCGCTACGGCGATCGCGGCGCAGAAGTATCGGCTGGTATTGCTTCACGCCGAGGGACAAGGGCTTTCGTCGCCGCGGGCGCGGGTGACGTACGACCAGCAGTCGGCCCACTTCAAGCCGTACCGCGATCACCCGATGCCGATTCCGTACCTGTCGACCTTTGCCGCAACCGAGCAGCCGTCAGCCGGGATGGTGAGCGACTCGCGGAATCCGTCGGCCTCCACGGCGCAGATGGTTGATCTCATCCCGTTGATCTCCGGCGCGATCAAGTTCGCCATGCACTACCGGGCGACGAAAATCTTCCTCGGCCTCCGCGTCGGCGGGCAAGGCGATGAACTGGCGAAAGCCACCGAGTACACGCAAATCTGGAACGAGCTGATCCAACTCCCCTGCGGGCAGACCGAACTGGAAATCGAAACCCCGCTGCTGGAACTCGAGCCGTGGCAGGTGATCGACGTCGGTTACAGCGTGAACACGTCGTTCGAACGAACGTGGAGTTGTGACGAAGAAGGCAGCGAGCCGTGCTGGGCCTGCCGGGGTTGCCGCGCGCGCGAGCAGGCGTTCCAGCAGGCGGCTAAACCAGATCCGTTACGCGGCTTGAAAAAAGCTTAGGCTCTGTCAGAAGACGGTAGTCGCTCTATGGAGGGCGGCTGTCCTCAGCCGCCGGGGAGGTGGATAAAATCTAAAAGACGGCGGGTGAGGACACCCGCCCTCCAATTTCAGCAATAGAAATTCCAGTTTTCGAGTAAAGCTACAGCAATGCGCCTTTTGTCGTCATCCTGAGGTACGCCGAAGGATCTCTACCGTCGAAAGTCACTCGCAATTCGAGATCCTTCGGCGTACCTCAGGATGACGAATTTTGAGTTTGCACGCTACACCAAATCGCTCAAAGCTGTGGACTTTCTGGAGATGCCAAATCCGAATGACGAAACCAGAAATCCGAATGAATGACGAATGACGAAATCCTAATGACGAATATGACCTATTTCGTCATTCTGGTTTCGTCATTCGTCATTCATTCGGATTTCTGGTTTCGGATTTCGTCATTCATTTGGGTTTCTGGTTTCTGGCTTCGTCATTCGGATTCCCCAGCAATCCACTTGCGGCATTTTTAGAAGCTCTTAATCCCTTTAGCTCACTCGCATACCCGCGTTAGGCAGTGGCCCGGTGGATTTATTCCGCTGGTTCTGCGTGGTCATGCGCTGCTGCACTTCTTTCTCGATATCCAGCAGCATGTCTTTATACCGCCCTTCCAGTTCCGGCTGCATCTGCTTGGTTTCGGTGATCAGCTTCAGCGCGTTCTGCAGATCGTTAGCGTTCCGCAGGCGATCCGCTTCTTGTTTGAACAGCGGCCCGATAGTTTGCTGGTTGCCCTGATTGTCTTTAATCAGCGAGGCGGCGAACTGCGCGGCCTCGTTGTATTGCTTGCTCGCCAACTGGGCCGACAGCAACTGCTGGATGTTGGTTTCGATCACCATCTGCGGGACGTTGTTCTGCTGGAAGTACTCCAATGACAGCTTGAAATACGTGGCCGCTTCCGTCGGTTGCGGCGGGGTGGAGGCCATTAAGGATTGGCCGATGTTCTGCCGGGTTTTCGCCAGCTCGCCAAGATTCTTGTCCTTCAGCAGCTTATCCGCCAGCGCTTTGAGTACGATCACGCGCTTCTCAGGATCAATCTGGAACCGGCTCGGCCAGCGGTTAATCTGTTCGGTGGTGGCTTGCGGCAGCAGTGATTGAAACACCTGCCACGCCTGCTCATTGACGGCCGCATCCGTGCCCGGTGTTGCGGGCAGCATGTACTCGTAAAGAATCTGGAACTGATCCGTGCCACCGAGCACGCCGATGGTGACGATCGCCTCGCGCTTCACCGACGGATCGGGCTCACGCTTGAGCCAATCGACCACCACATCCACGGCGGTTAGCTCGTGCAGTTCCGCGATGCCTCGCAGGCTGGCCCGGCGAACGCGCTCGCTTTCCTTCAGGTTCAGCAGACGCGTGAAAGTCGTCAGCATCGCCGTATCGCGCAGCGGAACGATCGCTTCGATCACGACCTCGCGCAGCCTTTCCGCGCCGGGATTCTCAGTGCGAGTGCGGAACACCGTCCGCAGCCGGGCGGCGACGCCTTTGGCGGTGCCGGGGTCTTTCTCGATCAACAGCGGCCCGAGGTTCGCCAGCGCCGACGCGCCGGCCTCGGCGACGATCAGCGGCTCGCTGTCGTTCAGCAGCTTGACCAGTTCAGGCACGGCCCGCAGATCGCGGCTTTGCGACAGCGCCAACGCCAGCGCCGCTCGATTGCCGGCGATCGGTTCCTGGTTCAGTTGCAGCAGGAGCGCATCAAATGCGAGCGTGTCGTTGATCTGCCGAACGGTTTTGGCAACCTGCAGGCGCACGTCCGGCGAGCTGTCGGCGACCATCGTGCGGAGTTGCTCCTTCACCGGCGCGCCGAACGGGCGGTTGGAGTTAAAATCATCGACTACCAGCCCGGCGGCGACCAACCGAACTCGCGGCTCGCCGGAGCGAAGCCACTTGAGCAGCAGTGCGTCCTTAGCGGTGTCGGGGGCGGCCTGGTATTGCTCCTTGATCAGGCTTTCAAGTTCAGCAGCGACCTGAGATTCGCGGGCGCGCAGATGGTCGACCTGCGCGCTCCGCTGCATGAGCAGGTCATCGTGGAACGCCGCGTCGGACTTCCCCGACTGCGGAGCCCACCAGCGAATCCAGAGCGATGCGGCGCGGCCGTTCTCGGTCAGCCCGGTCATGTCGGACAAACCGTCACATGCGGCGTTGCGGACAGCGGCTGGCTCGGTGCGACTTTGCACCAGTTCGATCAGCACCGCGGCCGCTCGCTTATCGGCGAACGAGCCGATCGCCCGGACGGCTGCGGCGCGGGCGCTTTCGCGGGTATCGCGCGGGGACTGCGCCAGTTCGATCAGGCGATTCAGCACCGTGCCGCTGGACTTGTACGTCGCCAACGCATCTGCGGCGGCTTCGGAAAGGGCTTTGTCGGAACCGAAGAGAGCAAACAGCGGATCGACGTACGCCGAATCCGTCGCGCCCCCGTCGGCCAGCGCCCGCGCGACCGACTGCTGCCCCTTGGGGTTGCCGGCGTTGACGAGAACGTCGAGAAGGATTTTCCGTGAGTCGGCCGACTGCCTTGAGACCAAGCGTTTGGCCGCCTCGTCGCGGGATTTGGCGTCGTATGCGGGGTCGTTCAGGATGGAGGCGAGGTTTTTCAGGTCCGCCGAGCGAGCCTGCTCGACACTCATCGTCGCTGATGTCGATGGTTCTGTCTGAGCAACGACGCGCGCAGGGAAAAACGCAACGATCGCGATTGCGGTCGTCGCCGCCGCTGCCAAAATGACACGTTTCGTAAGACGCTTCACGCAGCTACTCAATCCGGTCCGTCCATGAAGGCGATGTGGTGGCCGTACTGCGACCAGATTTCGATCCCTTCCGCTCGCCCCGGAAAACGCTAAACCTATTTTGAATCGGTATTTGTATCGACTCACATCGAACACTACCGCATTTTATTCCGATCGGCCAGCGAATATTCCGCCAATCGAAATAAAATTAGCGACTTCCGGCCTCATCGATTTCAATTCCGCACCGATTTCACGTCCGCTCATCGCTTGCCAATTCACTCGGTCTCCCGTATCGTTTCCCGACCGATTTCACCTCAAATTGTTTGGGGTGACGGAACCTAATCATGACCGTCGCTCGGCCCCGGGCTTTGTTCCCGTACTGCTAGGCGACTGGTGTCCAGGAGCTATCCATGTCCGTTGCCGCTGAAGCCAAGACCAAGATCCTCACCGACTACAAAATTCACGAAAAAGATACCGGGAGCCCGGAAGTTCAGATCGCGCTGCTCACCGCGAGAATCACCGAACTGACCGAGCACTTCAAGACACATAAAAAAGATCACTCGTCGCGTCGCGGCTTGCTCAAGATCGTCAGCAAACGAAACAGCCTGCTGAAGTATCTCACGCGGCAGGATCGCGCCCGCTATCAGGCGATCATCGGCAAGCTCGGCTTGCGTAAATAATAGCTTTTGGCACAGGGCACGACTTTTCGTGCCCTGTGTTGTTTTATCCGTCTCGTCGCCCTGCCCCGTGCGATGCGGACGTTCACCGGCCGGCGGAGTGCTGCCGGGGAATTGGTCGGATTTTGGATCGTGTGTTTTGTGTCGCATGGGCTACCAGCCCATGCTCAACTGTCTTGGCATGGGCTGGTAGCCCATGCGACACAGAACCTTCGATCCCCAATCCGATTTCCTCCCTGCCGCTCGTTTTGGCCGACTTAATGGCACGGGGTAAGAGGAATCTCTCATGCAATCGATTCGCGTTGAACGCCAAATCGGCGGTCGCACCCTTTCTATCGAAACCGGATCCCTGGCGAAACTCGCCGGCGGTTCGGTCACCGTTCAGTACGTCGAGACTGTGGTCTTCGGCGCTGTCGTCCGCGCTAATCCGCGTGAAGGCATCGACTTCTTCCCGCTGCAGGTCGACTACCGCGAGCGCCGCGCCGCAGCCGGCAAATTCCCCGGCGGGTTCATGAAGCGCGAAGGACGCCCGACCACCAAGGAAATCCTCACCGCCCGTTTGATCGACCGCCCGCTGCGCCCGCTGTTCCCCAAGGGGTTCATCGACGAAGTGCAGATTCACCTGAACGTGCTGGCCGCCGATCAGCAGAACGACCCGGACATGCTGGCCGGTATCGCCGCCAGCGCGTGCATCGCGATCAGCGACATCCCGTTCACCACGCCAACCGCGCACGTCCGCGTCGGCCGGATTGACGGCAAGCTCGTCATCAACCCCACTCAGGAACAGCTGGAGTACAGCGACTTCGACCTCGTCGTCGCCGGCACGAAGCATTTCGTAAACATGATCGAGCTCGGCGGCATGGAAGTGATGGAAGACGACGTCGCCGACGCCATCGAGTTCGGCCACAAGGTCGTCGTCGAA
>JBBROD010000068.1:0-22951 GCA_038229715.1 Tepidisphaerales bacterium
TTCAACATGGAATACGCCGGCGTGTAACCGGCGTCCCGCTCCCGTCCCATGACCAGCCCTACGGGCCGGTCATGGGACGGGAGCGAGCAAATGAAGATCGAGGAGAACGGTGGAATTTACAGAAAGTGTGTTGCACTTCTAGCGGGCTTTATTGAATGCTTTCCTCTCCCTCTGATCTGCGTTTATCTGCGTGCATCTGCGGCTAAAGTTTTCTTCGCTCCCTCGGCGTTTTCTATGATAAGATTCCGCAGTGATTTCCTGTGCGACGCAAATTCTCCGAGCCTGCATCGAAACGCCCATCGGCCCGATGCGGGCGATCGCCAATGAGCAGGGGATTCTCGTCTGCGACTTTACCGACCGGCGCGATATCGACTCCACGCTCGCCCGCGTCGAGCAACAGCACGGCCCCGCGGCCGACGGCGAGAACGAGCATCTCGTCATGCTCCGCCGAGAACTGGCGGCGTATTTCGATGAGTCAGGTCAAACCTTCACCGTCCCGCTCATCCCCGGCGGCACGGAGTGTGAACTGCGGATGTGGAAATACCTGCAGACCATCCCCTTCGGCCAAACCCGCAGCTACGGCCAGCAGGCCCGCGAGACCGGCGACCCCGCCGCCGTCCGCGCCGTCGGCGGGGCGAACGGGCGAAACTTCATCGCCATCCTCATCCCCTGCCACCGCGTGATCGCCGTCAACGGCGATTTAACAGGCTACGGCGGCGGCATCGAACGCAAACGCTGGCTGCTCGATCACGAGACCCGCGGCGGGCTGTTCGGCTAAATGCGTGATCCGTAGCGTGAACGGTTGGCGCTACTACTGAGAACCTCACCCGTACCACGGGCCTCCGGCCCGTGCCGAGTTCGCTAATTATAGCGCAAATCGCGAGTCTTCCGAATTTGAAAATCGTGCGCACGATCCAGAGGACCGTGATACTGGAAAGGGGCAGGATTTCCTACATCTGCTCGGGATGCTCAATGCCCATTAAGTCCAATCCCATCGCCATGGTTTGAGCAGTCACGCCGCACAGCGTCAGCCGGCTGGCCTTGGTGGCACCTTCGCTCTTAAGGACGGGGCAGTTCTCGTAGAACGCGCTGAACTTCGACGCCAGCTCGTACAAGTAAGTACAAAGCAAGTGGGGCTTGAGTTCCCTGGAGACAAGCTCGACGATTTCGCCGAACCGCAGGATGTGTTTTGAGAGCGTGAGTTCTTCCGGCGTGTCGAGCTGGATCGCTCCGCCGGCGGAGCCAGCGGCTTTGCGGAAGATGCTTTGAATTCTTGCGTACACGTACTGCAGGTACGGCGCGGTGTTCCCCTCAAACGCCAGCATCTTGTCCCAGTCGAAAACGTAGTCGCTCAGGCGGTCCTTCGATAGGTCGGCGTACTTCACCGCACCGATGCCGATCGAGTGCGCGATCGCCTTGTGCTGCTCGGGAGGCAGGTCGGGGTTTTTCGCTTTGACGGTGGTCAGGGCGCGCTCTTCGGCTTCGTCGAGCAAGTCTTTGAGTTTCACCAGCCCGCCGGTGCGGCTTTTGAAGGGTTTGCCGTCCTGGCCGAGCATCGTGCCGAAGGGGGCGTATTCGAGCTTCACCTGCCCGTTGCGTGTCCAGCCGGCTTTGTCGGCGGTTCGGAAGACCTGCGAAAAATGCTGCGCCTGCCGCGAGTCGTGCGTATAGATGATGCGCTCGGCGTGTTCGGCTTTGATTCTGTAATCGATGGCTGCGAGGTCGGTTGTTCCATAGAGATACCCGCCGCCAGTTTTTTGAATAATCAGTGGTGACTTATCCTGTCCATCAATAAATACGCAGATTGCTCCATCAGATTCAATCGCAATTCCATGTTTAACTAATTCGTCGACAATCGATGGCAAAAACTGATTGTAGGATGATTCACCTTTTTCATCATTTGGCCCCAGTTTGACCCCAAGCTTCCGATAGACAGGTAAGTAATGCTTTCGAGTCGCTTCAACAATCGCAATCCAATAAAGGTACGCAGGATTGTGCATTGCTTGAAGTTCTACGACGGCTGAACGTGCCCTTGTCTGAAATTCTGTCGAGGAATCGAACTTTGCTTTTGCTTCGCGATAAAAGTTTTCGAGGTCCGCAATCTTGATGTCTAGCGAGATCGCCGTCCCCGGCGAGGGAGCGCTCCAGGTATCCTTTGCTGGATTCTGCTCTTCAAGTAACGCTATAAGCATCCCAAACTGCGTCCCCCAGTCGCCTAGGTGGTTCCGCCGGATAATCTTGTTGCCGAGCGCCTCCAGCACGTTCGCGAGCGCATCGCCGATAATCGTGCTCCGCAAATGCCCGACGTGCATTTCTTTCGCGATGTTCACGCCGCTGTAGTCGACGACGACCGTTTGCGGCGCGGCAGCTTTCGGCACGCCGAACTTCGGGTCCGCGGCGGCGGTATTGATCTGGGCAGTCAGCCACGCCGGGTTCAGTCGCACGTTAATAAACCCCGGCCCGGCGATGCTGACTTCGCTGGCCAACTCGCCTAAGTTCAGGCTGGCCTTGATCTTCTCAGCCACCTGTCGCGGGTTGGTCTTTTGGCCGGTTTTCTCGCTGACGAGCTTAGCCAGGCCCATGGAGGCGTTGGACTGGTAGTCGCCGAACTGCGAGTTCTGGCTGAGGCCGATGGCGGGGTCGGCGTCGAAGTCAAACGCGGTTTTGATGGCATTGGCGAAGGCGGCTTGGAGTTGTGCGAGAATGGTTTGCATGATCTGAAAACAACCTGCAACTTTGCGGCCCAGCTGGACTACAGTTATGGGGAGCGCGACTGATCGGTCCCATGGATCGATCCGCAACGCATGCTACAGTCGCAAACTGTGTTCGCCAACCCGCTGGTTTTCGTTGACCGGGGCATCGGGCCTGTTACATTGGCGGGGCGGTAGTGATTGTCGGGCTTACAACAAGGACGAACATGAATCGATCGTGGAAGCAGTGGATGCTGGGCGTTGCAGTGTTGGCCGGTTTAGGCCTGGGTATTCCGGCGCTCTCGACGGCGGAAGACAAGCCGGATGTTCGACTCAAGCCCGAAATCGAAGCGCCGGGTGGCAAGATCGCGCCGACGGAAAAGATGCTGCCCGTCGAGCAACTCGCCCCAACGCCGGCCATGTCCGTCGACGAGATGAAGACGGCCGCGTTTAACTACCTGCGGCATGGCAAGTTTGATGGGGTCAGCCAGTTGCTCAGCAAAGCCTCGTCGATCGCTTCCAACGACGCGACGCTCAAGCAAATGGCCGATTGGGCGAACCAGTTTCAGAACCAGCGGGAAGGGTTTATCGCCGAGCGTCGCAAGGCGTACGATAAAGCCGTTGCCGATGTGGAACTGCTGCTAAAGAATCACAAAGAAAGCTACGCCATTGACCTAGCCGCTCGCGCGTTCCTGCTGGCG
Source organism: Tepidisphaerales bacterium (assembly GCA_038229715.1). Classification (GTDB taxonomy): domain Bacteria; phylum Planctomycetota; class Phycisphaerae; order Tepidisphaerales; family Tepidisphaeraceae; genus JANMES01. Next base: position 3,392 of record JBBROD010000068.1, read on the forward strand.
GATGACAAGAAAGCGTTCCGCAAGGAAGGCTGGGTGGATTCTCTGGTCGCAACGAATGTGAAGCTGGCCGAACAAGCCGAGACCAGCGAGCGCTGGTTGCAGGCGATGTCGATCTACTCCGACCTCGGGCAAATCGAGCCGGCCGTTCCGCTGTGGAAGGACAAGCTGAAGATCGTCACCCGCCGGGTTCGGCTGCTGGCGATCTACACGCCTGATCAACTCAAAGTGCTCCGCGAAAAAGAGTTTAAGGAGCGTGAAGAGGTCGACGCACTGCTCCGCCCGACCACCCAGCCCGCCACGAAGCCTTCGGACTGGGGAAATAATGAAGCGTTTAAGATCGACTGGAAGGAAATGCTCAAAGACATCCGCATGAGCATGCTCCGCGACGCCCTCGAGCACGCGGCCAAGGATTACTACCGCGACATCACCTACCGCCAAATGACCGAAGGCGGGCTGAACGCGTTGCGTGTCGTCGCCACGACGGCCGGGCTGGAATCCGCTTTCCCGCAATTGGCCGATGCGGGCAAGAAGGATGCGTTTCTCAAGACGATCGATGAGCTGACCGAACGAATCCGTCAGGCAACGCCTGACAACGAACAGCTCATCGCAATCCAGGTGTTGACTCGCCTGAGCCTCAGCAACAACCAGACGTTGCAATTGCCCGAGGAAATGCTCGTCAGCGAATACGCCGACGGCGCTTTTGCCGAGCTCGACCCGTTCACCAGCATGATCTGGCCGAGCGAGGTGGCGGAATTCAACAAGATGACGCAGGGCGAGTTCAGCGGCGTGGGCATTCAGATTCAATCCGACGACGACGGCAGCCTGAAGGTTGTCACCCCGATCGAAGACAGCCCGGCGTACAAAGCGGGCATCAAGGCCGGCGATATCATCACCCACATCAACGGGAAAAACGCCAAAGGCATCACCACCACGCAGGCGGTGAAGTCGATCACGGGGCCGCCGGGAACGAGTGTGGTATTGACAGTTCGTACGTCGGATTTGACCAGCCGCGATTACACGCTTCGTCGCGAGACGATTAAGGTCGCCAGCATCAAAGGCTACCTTCAACTGCCCGGCGGCGGGTGGGATTACTTCGTCGACAAGGACCAGAAGATCGCCTACATGCGACTGACCAACTTCACCCGCACCACGGGCGACGAATTGGATAAGGCCGTCGATGAACTCAAGAGCAAGGGCTGCCGAGCGATCATCCTCGATCTTCGGTACAACCCCGGCGGACTGCTGACGGCGGCGACCGATGTGTCGGACAAATTCCTGCACGACGGCGTGATCGTCTCGACCCGGGCGGATCGCGATACGCCCAATTCCCCGACGGTCGCCACCGCCCACGCCGACGGCGGCGAAACCGACATGCCGCTGGTGGTGCTGGTGAACCAGTACTCCGCGTCAGCCAGCGAAATCGTCAGCGGTGCGCTGAAGGACCAACACCGCGCGATCATCGTCGGCGAGCGCACGTTCGGTAAAGGCAGCGTGCAGATGTTGTTCCAGTTGAACACCAAGCAGGCGTTCCTGAAACTCACCACCAGCCACTACTATCTGCCGAGCGGTAAGTGCATCCATCGCGAGGAGAACAGCACGGATTGGGGCGTGAATCCCGACATGACCGTCGAGATGACACCCGAGCAGATGCGGGCCGCCATCGATGCCCGGCAGGATATGGACATCCTCCGCGAGGCCGATGACAAGCCCGTTGCATCGAAGGAACCGTCCACCACCCAGCCGGCGAAAAAGAACCTGCTGGCGGCTGACCCGCAGTTGTCGGCCGGGCTCTTACTGTTGCGTCTGAAGCTGAGCGGGGCGTCGCTGTAATTCAAAGCCGTTTGATTTCAAAAGAAGAAGGCACCATCGATCAGAGGGTGCCTTCTCTTTTTGTACGGTGCCAATCATGGCACCGAGCCGCGCGGAATGGTGCCATCAATGGCACTCTACTTTTCGATGTCAAAGACTTGATCGAGCCCGGTAACGACGAATGACTTCCACACCACGGGCTGGATACTGCGAATGGTCAGCGCGCGGTCGTTGTCTTTCAGGTGTTGCCGCAATCGCAGCAGCAGCGAGAGGTTGGCCGAGTTCACATACCCCACGCCAGCGAAGTCGAGGATCACATTGCACACCGGTGATGTTTGCAGAATCGCAGTCACGTCGTCGGTCAATACCGGATCGTCGGCAAGCAACGCGGCGATCAATGAATATGAGATCTGTTTAGTCGACATGCTCACCCGTACCACGGGCCTCCGGCCCGTGCGTAATGCGCGAATCATCAAGTAATCGAACGTCCGTCAAATTCAATCGCCCCTCGCACGGGCTGGAAACCCGTGGCAGGGGGCGTCACTGGGTCGATTGCTCGATCTGATCCCATCCGCCGCCAAGGGCTTTGTACAGCGCCACGAGGTTGGCGGCTACCGCGCGGTCGCTCAGGACCAGCGAATCTTCCGCGCTGTATAGCGCGCCCTGAGCTGCAACGACGTTGAGGTAGTCGGTCTGCCCGTTGGTGTACAGGCGGGTGGCGAGATCGAGCGCCTTGCGGTAGGCGTTGACGGTATTGGCCAGCGCCTCGCGGTGCTGCTGCTCGGTGCCGTAAGCGATTAGCGCGTTCTCAACATCCCTGAGCGCGGTCAGCACGCTTTGCGTATACGACAGGACCGCCTGCTCGGCCAACGCATTCTGGACGGCCACGTTGGCTCGGATGCGACCTGCATCAAAGATCGGCCAACTCACGCTCGGGCCGACGGACCAGTAGCGATTGTCCCAGTTCCCCAGGTCTTTGAACTTGCTTCCCTGCGTGCCGAGCGAGCCGGTGAGGGAAAACTTTGGAAAATAATCCGCCGTCGCCGCTCCCACGCGGGCGGTGGCCGAGTGTAATTGCTGCTCCGATCTGCGAACGTCCGGCCGGCGCGTGAGTAAGTACGACGGCAATCCGAGCGGCACGGCTGGTGGGGAAGTGGGGATGGCCGAGATTGGCGTCAGTTCGACGACCAACGCGCCCGGCTCGCGGCCGAGCAACGTGCTGATCGCATAAATCGATTGCCGTACCGATGCCTCCAGCGGCGGGATTTGGGAGGATGTGCTCTCCATCTGCGCCTCGGCGTTGGCCAGATCAAGCCCGCTGACGAACCCGGCGTTAAGCCGCTTTTTCGCGATCTCCGCGTTGTGGGCCTGCAAATCGAGGCTGCGCTTGGCGATTGCGATCCGCTGCTGGGCGCTCCGCAAGTCGAGGTAGTAGGTTGCCAGTTCCGCGGTGAGCGATACGACGACATCCCGCCGGTCTTCGACGGCGGCGGCGATGTCGGAGTCGGCGCCTTCGATGTTGCGACGCGTTCCGCCGAAAACGTCGATCTCCCACGACGCATCAAACCCGGCCTGCCACGAACTGTGACTGCTGGGCACGCCGGCGGGGCGAGTCCGTGTGTACCCGCCGCCCGCGTTAACGTCCGGCCAGAGATCGGCACCGGTAACGCCACGCTGCGCGCGGGCCTGCCGCAATCGCGATTCGGCCTGCTTGATGTCGAGGTTGGACTTCAGTGACTGCTCGATCAGCCGATCGAGCGTCGGATCATTAAACCGCTTCCACCACAACACCGCTATCGGCTGCGTTGACGGGATCGTGGTAGGGCTTGCCCAACCGGCCGGCGTTGGCGTTTCGGGGCGTTTGTAGTCCGGCCCGACGGTGCAGCCGGACAGGATCGCAAGGCTGATGGCTGCCGACGTTGTGATCGCATACGGACGCATACTTCGTTCCTCGTTTACCCTTGACCGTAACTGCTTACTCGTACCGAAGCGCTTCGATCGGATCGAGCTTGGAGGCTTTCCACGCGGGGTAGAACCCGAAGACGATTCCCACAATCCCCGAGACCAGCACCGCCGCCACGATCGCGCCGGGTGAAAGTTCGGTCGGCCAGCTGAGCAGCGTGCGCACCAACACCGACGTGCCTCGCCCCAGGATGATCCCGATCGCCCCGCCGACCAGGCAGAGCATGATGGCTTCGACCATGAACTGTATCAGTATGTCGGTCGTGCGCGCGCCGACGGCCATTCGCAAGCCGATCTCGCGGGTGCGTTCGGTCACCGAGACGAGCATGATGTTCATAATCCCCACCCCGCCGACCAACAGCGATATCGCGGCTACGATCAGCAGCAGCTTCGTCATCAGCTTGGTGGTGCTCGATAACGCATCGGTGAATTCGGTTAAATCGCGGACAGTAAAATCATCCGGCTCGCCTTCGCCAATGTGGTGTCTCTCGCGAAGTAACTGCGTCATCTGCGACATCGCCTCGGGAATGTCGGCTGCACTGTTGGCGGCGGCCAGAAGCTGGTCGATGTTGACAAACCGAACGCTCATCGGCGTGTCGGCCGCCTGTAACTCGCTTTGCTCAGGATACAGCGAGATCGTATTCTCGGGGTACAGGTTCTTCAGCGTATTTACCGAGGAACTTGAAGACGAACCTTCGCTTTGGTTGGCCGTCTGCGCGCTGGTTCCTGAGACGCGGAATTTCACCGTCGACCACGGGGCGAGGATGATGTCGTCCTGGTCCTGGCCCATCATGTTTGCGCCTTTGCCCGTGAGCACGCCGACGATTTTGAACGGGATATTCTTAATCCGAATCTCCTGACCGACCGGATTGATGCCTTGGAACAACTGCTTGACGATCGTCTGCCCGATGACGCAGACTTTGTTGGAGTTCCGCACGTCGGCGTCGGTGAAGATGTCGCCGGCAGCGAGTTGGTTCCAGTCGCGCACGATCAGGTAATCGGGCGTCGTCCCGTACAGCGTTTGCGGCACCCAGTTTTTCCCGCCGAACACGATCTGCACGCGGGCCCGGACGATTGGCGCGACCGCTTTTAGGGCCGTGCAATCTTTGGCGACGGCGGCGCAGTCTTCGGGAGTCAGCGTGACACTACTTCCTGCACCGTAACTCACGCCGCCCGTCGCTGCCATGCCGGGGAAAACCATCAGATTATTCGCGCCCATGCTGGAGACGGTTTTGGCGATCGCTGTGGCCGATCCGTTGCCGATCTCCATCATCGCGATGACCGAAGCCACGCCGATGATGATGCCCAGCGTGGTGAGGATCGATCGCATCACGTTGCGCCGCAGCGCCCGGAACGCGGTAGTGACGACTCGAACATACGTCATCATGTCGCGCCTCCAGAATTCCGCCCGGCGTAGGTTGGCATTGCGCCGGCGGCGTGAGAGTCGTACACGCCGGTGTTGATCAGGCCGTCCCGGATGTGGATCACGCGCTTGGCGTGGGCGGTTACTTCCGGGTCGTGCGTGACGAGGATGACGGTGAGCCCTTCTTCCTCGTTGAGCGTCTGAAACATCTGCAGCACTTCTTCGCTGGTGCGAGAGTCGAGATTCCCCGTCGGTTCATCGGCGAACAGCAGCGGCGGATTGTTGACCAGCGCACGGGCGATCGCCACGCGTTGCTGCTGTCCGCCGGAAAGTTTCGAGGGCGCGTGATCGAGCCGATCGGCCAGCCCGACGCGCTCCAGCAGCATCGTGGCCCGCTCCCGGGCTTCGCGATCAGTCAGATGTTTTGCGGTATAGCTGAGCGGCATCATGACGTTTTCCAACGCACTGGTTCGCGCCAGCAGGTTGAAGCTTTGAAAGACGAAGCCGATCTTTTTATTCCGCACCATCGCCCGCTCGTTGACGGACAGCATCGAAACATCCTGGCCGTCGAGGTTGTATCTGCCGCTGGTGGCGTGATCGAGGCAGCCGAGGATGTTCATCAGCGTGCTTTTGCCCGATCCGCTGGCGCCCATCAGCGCCACTAACTGCCCGCGCGGCACGTTGAGGGTGATGCCTTTAAGCACCGGCACGTCGAGTTCGCCGACGTGGTAGGTTTTTTTGATATCGTGAAGTTCGATGATGTTGCTGCTCATTGCCGCGTCCCCCTTCGCCCGCCGGACGGCATTTTCGGCGCGAACGGGTTGACGGTGTCGCCAGAGCCCGATTCGTCAGCCGATATTTCGCCGGTGATGATGGAGTCGCCATCCTTGAGCTGATCGGTTTTGATTTCCGTGTTCACGCCGTCGGTGATGCCTTTCTCGACGCGGATTTCACGAGTGAACATACCACTGCCGACCCAAACGCTGGCGTGCTTGCTCGGCTGGCCATCCTTGCGGCGCTTGCCCATCCCTTTCGACGGCTTGGTGGTCGGCGATCCAGCAGGCGCGGTGGTGGCTTCACTTTCGGCCGATGCGGACGGTTCTTTCTTTGCGCTGCTCGGCGTATATCGCAGGGCGGCGTTGGGGACCATCAAAACGCCTTCCCGCCGCGCGACTTCAAACGCCACGTTGGCCGTCGCGTAGGGGATCAGCGCCAGGTCGGAATTGTCGACGGTGATTTCGACGGTGTAAGTAACGACGTTGTTCGTCATCGTCGCGTTGTAGCGGAGTTTCACCACGGTGCCCTTGAACGTGCGATCGGGAACCGCGTCGACGGTAAACGTCACCGGCTGGTTCGTACGAATACTCCCGACATCGGCTTCGTTAACGGACGCCCAGATTTGCATCCGTTTGAGATCTTTGGCGAGTAGAAACAGACTCGAAGCGTTCAGGCTCGACACGACCGTCTGCCCGATGTTCACACGGCGATCGATAATCACGCCGTCCACCGGGGAATTGATCACGCAGTAATCGAGATTGCGTTGCGTTTTCTCCAGTGACGCCTCTGCCGCCGCGACGCGGGCGTTGGCTGAGAGAATAGCGGCCTCGCCAACGCCGACGTTCGCCTGCGCGATCTCGAACGCGGCTTTGTAGCTGTCGTAGCTGCTCTCGGCCAGCGCGTCGCTCGGGCCGAGCTTCTGGGCGCGATCCCAGTCGCGCTTGGCCTGATCGAGCTTGGCTTTGAGTTGCGCAAGATCGGCCTTGGAACTGACGACCGACGCCTTGGATTCGTCCACGCTGGCTTGGGCGGCGTCGACTTCAGACTTGTAAAGTGACGGGTCGATCGTCGCGATCATCTTGCCGGCCTGTACTTCCGATCGGTAATCGACTTGCTTACCTTCTTTATCCAGCCCGAAACTGGAAATCTTCCCGGTGACCTGCGAGCCGATATCGATGACTTCCTCCGCCTGCAGCGTGCCTGAGGCGGTGATCGTCTGCAGCAGATCGCCGCGCGAAACGGTCGCCAATCGGAACAAGCCGGCCGAGCCGACGGCGCGATTCTTGTACCAATACCCGGCACCGCCCAGAGCGAGCAGTATCAGCAGAACACTGAGGATCACGATCCCGCGTTTCATAAAATACCTCTCGCGGCCGGCGATGGCTGGCCGTTTTCTTCCGGTAGATCATCTAAATGCGCCGCGAACCGCTCGAGTATCCGGTGCAGGGATTTCTGGTCCTCCGTCGACAGAACGCCGAGCAGGGCGGTGACTTTGTCGTCGTGTACGTTGTGGAGCGTTTCAACCAATTCCCGGCCCGGCTGGGTGAGCGCGATCAGCGTCACCCGCTTGTCGTCCGGCGACGTATTGCGTTCGATCAGACCCGAACGAACGAGCCGATCGATCACGCCCGTAACACTCGGCGGACGAATGAGCAGGCGCTCTCCCAAATCCGTCGCGCGGAGATTCGGCTGACCCTCCTCAGCGGCGCGATACAGGATCCAGAGGATCGCCCACTGAGCGCCGCTGATCCCCGCCCGAGCAAAGAAGGGTTCCAAGTGCCGCTTCAACGTGCCCATCGTCCGCAGCAGCAGCCGGAACGTGGAGTGACTATCGCTCCGCGGGCGAATTAGACTTGATTGATCGGGTTCTTTCCGGCGCATATTTATTTAGTTAGCTACCTAAATAATAGATGCGCCAGATTCGGTTTTGTTGGGGTTGCGAAAAATATTCTGTGAATTCACGTTAGTGTTGAACTGAAAGTCACTTATACGGATATTTGGCGTCCAACGTGTTCGTTGACTGTGTTCGGTACTATTCCGAGGGGCGTCAAATCACAAATTCGAGAAACCATGAGAAGCTATCTCGAAGCGCGAATTGTAGTGAAACGGCTAACTCTCGACGCGAAGCATTCACGGCCTCGGGCATGGACGCGGCTATTGCGGTTGCGTCCGATCGCCTCACCCCTATTAAACCTGAAGCATTGGAATACGGACAAAATACAACGGAGAAGGAGGGATTGTGCGGAACCCCTTCTGGTTGCTGTGGTTGCGATTTCATAAATGGTCTCCCTAGAGGAAGTTGTAATTATGGCCGTTTTTCGGCCACGCATCGCCGCGAAGGCGGTCGCATCCGACCAGTGCCGCGGGCTGTTTCGGGCAGTCGGATGGACAGTCAACGCTGCTTGACGATGGCCGCGCCAGCAGCGACATGCCATCCTCTACCTCTTCACGGCCCCAGGAGTCAAGATTCACTTGGTGATTTGACGCAGTCGCTTTCGGCCGACGTTTTTAACTGGCCGCAGGTTTTCCGCTGTTGTGCTGCGGACATTGAGGGCCTTCCACAGCAACGCTGGGTGCCGCTCGAACCGGCGTACTACCTGTGCTGCGTGCCGCCGCACGTGACGGCGGAAGGTCTGGCGCGAGCAGCAGGCCGACGCTGGGCCATCGAAGTCTGTTTTGAATCGGCCAAGCAACAGACCGGGCTGGACGAATATGAAGTGCGATCATGGGACGGCTGGCACCGGCACATCACGCTGAGCATGCTGGCCAGTGCGTTCCTGACGGCGGTAAGAATCTTCGCCTCAGAGCCGGGTCCGCGTCGCTCAAAAAGTCGAAAGACCTGATCCCCCTGACCGAGCCGGAGATCAGGCGGCTGCTGACCCGAATCATCTGGACGAGACTGCCGCATCCCCAACGCGTCATGCTGTGATCGCACTGGCGACGCAGTCACCAGGCCGTCGCGCGACGATGCCACTATCGTGCAAGAAGAATCAATGCGCTACTGTAGTACTAATCGTGCGCAACGGCTGCCGGTGCTCCCCGCGCGGGCACGAGTAGTCGCGTCGCACGGAACCATATCGTGCCGGTGGATCGGGGCGATCGCGCGTCGATCCGCTTGACGCCGGTCGGCAGGATCGATCGGAGCAGAAGTCGCAGGTGCATCGCGACGCCGCGTAGCGTGTCGTTGCGCGGGTGGAGATGGCTAATGCGCCCGCCCGGCACATCGTAGATGCAGCGAACCGGCACGTGCCGCACTTCTCCGCCGGCCCAGGCGTAGCGGGTGAGGATCTCGGTTTCGTATCCGTATCGGCCGACATGGCATTTGATCGGCAGCGCCAGGTCAAGCGGGTAGATGCGGAAGCCACACTGGCTGTCGGATACTTTAAGCCCGCTCTCGATCCGAACCATCAAGTTTGAGATCCACCGCCCGACGCGGCTTCTGCTCGGGTAGTCCGACGCAGTCTTGTCGCGGTCACCCACGATCAACGCGGAGGGATGCTGTTCTGCCTCCATCAGCAGGTCGGTGATCTGCGTTGGATCTAGCTGGCCGTCAGTATCAATGGTGATCGCGTGAGTGAAACCCAGTTCGCGCGCTTTAGCGAAGCCGATCAACAGCGCGTCGGCCTTGCCGTGATTGATCGGTTGCGTCACCACTTGCCGGCCGGGGTTTTCACCCGATGCGGCGACCCACCGCTCAAGGATGTCGGCTGTGTCGTCGGTGCTGCCGTCGTTCACCACCAGTACGGGTAGGCGCTGCGCGCCGATATGCCGCAGTACGTCAAGCAGCATTCGACCGTTATTGTAAGTTGGCGCGATGATCAGGGGCTGAATCATGGTCGGAGGCTTCCTACTGCTGTGGCCGCGAATGAAGTCCGCTCGATCGGGCTCGAGGCGTTCACGGATTCGACATCGTCATGCCTTTTCAGTGCGACTTGTGTCCAACCCGATTCGTCAAAAAAGGCGATGCCGCCGCTTCGTTTTACGTAAAGAAGGCCACCCGCCATTTTCTCGATCGCGGGCAATACCAGGCGGCCGGCAGAATCATAAGAACCTCGCGAAACCAACTCTCCCGATCGGCGGTCAAATATTGCTGGCCGATCGATGCGTCCACACCGGGTCGCAAGGGGCACGCGAAGGGTCGTCACGATCGATCCACAATCCACGACCAGCATGTCCAGGGAAGCGTGCGAGGTACAATCGAACCATCGACGACGTGAAAACGTCAATGTCCACTTGTGTCCGTTCTGAGAGAAAGAACTTAACCCGCGCCTTTGCATGTCGGCAACGGTCGCGTCGTGGAACAACTCGCTTTCGCTTATGCACGCCATAAGCCGACGTTCAGCGAATTTCGTCTGCGACCGATGACACCGCACCGCCTCGCGCTTCGTCGTAACCTGTTGCGGCGATAGCGGAAAAGCGGTGTATCCGCTTGCACCGGCTGGCACCCTCCCGTGGATCAGGTACTCGTACAGGCGTGGCTGCTTCCTGAGTTCGCCAAGCTTCATCCGGATCCAAACCGAAGCAGCACTGTGATCCGGATGATGATCTGCGATGGACGGACCGATGACGATGGTCGGTGAGAAGTCATCGAACTGCGACTGAAGAAGCCGCGGAAATGCCGGTTGATCATTCAGCAGGTGGGCAGTGAGTCCTTGATCGGGCAGGCCCCAGAAGAACGCGTCGGCGCGCGACAGGCCGAGCCTATCGATCGACCGAAACGCTTCTTCACGCCTGCGAGCGCCCCATGTGGCGCGCTGATGCGGGCCGATCGTCCATCTACGTTCCATCGCCCGTTGCGGCCAGGGGTTGTTGTCGCCGTCGGTGATGAAGACGACGCGTACGGCCGCGTGTGCTTCGCGGGCGCATTGGATGAGCCCACCAGCGCCGAGCGCTTCGTCGTCGGGATGCGGCGCGAGCACCAGCAAGCGATCATCGGAGGTGATTCGATTCAAGCGGCTCATGTGTCAGAGTCCCTTTCCCCAATGAATGGAGTAGCCCTTTTCCGTGGCACGGTGCCACAGGATGGCGACTTCGCTGCTCGCGCCTGGCGGGTATTGATAAATGTGTGCTCCGGCCGCCAAATGGACCGGGCCGAGGATGGGTTCGCCATCGATCATGCCGCCGGCTGAGCCGAGGCGGGTGAGGAAATCGTAATCACCTGGCAACGCCACGTTGAAGTGGAGGCTTCCCCATCTCGGATCGTGGAGGGTCAGGAACTTCCCCGCAAACGCCAGCGTGCCGGCAGGGAGAAAATTGCCTTGGATGAACCGTCGCGTGCCAGCGGGAAATCGGTCTATCGATTTCATCGATACCATCGCGCCGCTGGCCACGATAAATTCCGGCCCGCGGTCGAGCCCGGGATGGGCTTTCATTTGTGCCCGCGTTAGCGTCTCACACACGTACGGCAGCGCCCTTGGACGGAAGACGAAATCTCCCTTGGCGTCGACGACGGACTCCTCGGGCGTCGTAATCTGGCAGACGTCGCGGATCGATTCGAGGTATTTCGCAGTTGCCTTGTCGCTGTACGGCGCGGTGACGAGATTTACTGCGGCCGACCCGACGAGAAGGATCAAAGCTAAACGGTGCGGCTCCTGAAATAGAAATCCCACACGCGGCAACTGAAGCAAGCTCGGCCGGGAGGCAATTAGCGCATGCACCAGTATCGCAATGCTGATCACGAGCATCGGTGTGAGCGGCAGCCAATCCTGCGGCTCGAAGATCGGCCAGAGTGTCTTGAACGCCGCGATCGACAGGAGCGTCGCCCAGCACAACGTGAACGCCCGGCGGGCACGAACTCGCAGTAGTCGGCCGGCGAGAAAGTGCCGCGACAACACAAATCCGATCGCCACGATTGCGAGGAAGATCAGGATGCTAATCGGCAAGCCAAGCCGGCGATGAATATCCGATCCGGTATTGTGAGCGATCACGCCGCGATAGAGATCGCCGAGCGCGCCCAGATGACCGAACCATGTCAGGATCGCCGCTGGCACGACCAAGGCTCCTGTGAACACGCCCGCAGGAAGCTGTATCCACCTTAGCAGCGACCCTTTGCGTACCCTGCCGATCAGGAGTGACGCTATCGGCTGAGCACCGATGAGGCACACCAACAACACGGTAGTTTTCATCGACGTGGCGAAACCAGCGCCGAGGATCAACCCCAGCAGTGTGGCCCGGCCGAACCGCCGCACGCCGCCAGCGTAGACCGCCAACGCGGCGATCCACGTGAGCATGAATAGCTGATCGGTCCGGAACTGCCCCGTCATCTTGAAAAACGACGGCCAGACCGCCAGCACCGCGGTCGCCCAGAATGCCCAACGGCGGTCGAGCAATCGCCTCACGATGAGGTAAGTCAACCAGAGAGTGGCGGCGTAGATCGGCAACATCGTCAGCCGCAACAACGGCAGCGTGGATGAGTCTGTTGGGAGTATGCACAGGATCGGCGCCCACAGCAGGTGAAAGAGCGGGGAATGGTTGTCTACCGTATCGCGGTACTGAATCATTCCGCGCGTCCACCCCCACACAATGTGCATGTGCTGCGGCTCGTCGCTATTGAACCGCGCGTGTTGCGCATTTAACACTCGCAACGGTAGCAGAAACAAGCACACGGCCAGCCCAAGATGCACAGATAACAGGGTCAGCCTGGCCGGAGGAACGGCAAGCTGTAGCGGAACTCCATACACGGTCTTCAACAAAGGCTCCGTTGTCGAACGAATTACCTGCCGATACTGTGATTCGCTTAGCATTTATCATATTACAAATGCATCATGACGGCTACATGATGCGATTGCGGGTACTGGTGCAGTTTGAAAAATTCAACTGTCCCACGGGCCTCCGGCCCGTGCCGGTGGCGCGCGAACCTGAGAAAATGAACGTCCTTGGCTATTCCTAATCGCCGGCACGGGCCGGAGGCCCGTGGTACGGGCGAGTTTTTCGAACTGCACCAGTACCCGATTGCGCAGGCTAATGCATGATAAAATCCGAAGTTGCAACCAATCTGAATGGGGGTCAGCGTGAATACTTGATCGGCCGACGTCTTCTAATCTTTCCGGGTGGTACCGAGAGAGCGTAGAACTTTCAGGGGGGATTCTACAGAGCCGTAGTGACGCCTTGGTGTCTTCAATGAATTGCGGTCTCTTGAACACCCTTCACCCTACAACACTAATGCCGGTCATGCATTTCTTTGTTGATGACGGCAGCAAGACTAGCGGGCGGTTTCAAAACATTCGCCAGTCGGGTCTCGGCCGAGAATCAGTCGCAGTATCAGACTAAACTATGTCACATGTGGTGGTGTATTTGGGTAACGTCGGACTTTCTCTCATGCGGGTTGCACGCAGCCCGAAAGATTAAATCGTGATGAATCTGAAAATGTTCGCATGCGCTGTTTTGGCGACGGGTTTACTCATCGGATGTGCTTCGGAACAGGACAACCGGCGCCCAGTTGATCCTAACACGCTACCCGTGCCAAAAGTGAGCCAACTCCAGGCTCGAGGGACGGTCATCGCGACGTATCCCGGAGGAACGGTGATCAGCGGAAAGGCAGAACCTTGGAAGGGCAAGCTGTTTTGGATGTTCGATATCACGATGGCGAGCACGCCAGACATTACCGAAGTTGCCGTCGACCAGCAGTCGGGCAAAATTGTCTGGACGAACGTGCAGACGCCGGCAGAGCGGGCCAAGGAAGAGGCGGAAGAGATGCACAAGAAGTAAGGATTATAAGGTGGGCATTTTCTACCCCACGGCACCAAGAACAGTTGGTGTTTACCCAAATTGCTAAAAGGAGGTGTGTCCTTATCGGTAAGCCATGTCCCCTCGTGGCCGGTGACTTTGCCGTCCTCGTATTGGTCGACTTCTTCGCCAAAGTAGTAGACATTGCCGGTGTCATCCTGCGCGAAGTAATCGAGCGCGACCTCGGCAAGCTTTCCATTTTCTAACGCGCGGTCTTCAAAGGCGAGGGCTTCAACGTTTTGGTCACCGACTTTGAATTTCTTGTGTACGTCCGGCTTGGCAGTTCCGAATATCATTCTTTGATCCATCACCGCCGGTTGTCGACGGTTTAGAAACACGCGTCGTCGAAGAACAGGAATTCAACAACGCCGACCTTTCATAGATTGCACCCACAAGCCCGAGCCGATCGTCGTCAATTTGTTCTCTGAGGACGAAAAGACGCTGTCGGAAGTGGCTGAAAAGGTCAAAGCCGCAGTCGAGAAAGTGCCGGACGTGGCCGAGGTGCGCAGCGGCATTGTGCCGGCGGGAGATGCGCTGGACGTCGAGGTCGATCGCGTGAAGGCCGCGCTGGAAGGCGTTGATCCCGATGTCATCACGAAGAGCCTGGAGGATCTGATCAGCGGCAACGTGACGACGCAGATTCAAGAGGGCACCAAACTCGTCGACGTGCGTGTATGGATTCCCAAGGATGTACGCCGAACCTCCCGGGACGTGGAGAATCTTCAACTCCGCGCGCCGGATGGCCACCTATTCCCACTGAATCGAGTAGCGACCTTTAAGAGAATCACCGGCCAGCCGGAGATCACGCGGGAGGATCTTAAACGCGTCGTCTCCGTCACGGGGCGCAGCGATCGTGATCTCGGATCGACCATCCGCGATGTGAAGGCGATTCTCGACGAACCCCAATTCCTCCCGGCCGGTGTTCGGTATACGCTCGGCGGTTTGTATGAACAGCAGCAGATCGCATTCCGCGGCCTACTGCAGGTCATGGCGGCCGGCGGTGCACTAGTCTTCTTATTGCTACTTTATCTCTACGAAAGCTTCCGCGATGCCATCGCCATCATGCTGACTAGCCTGATGGCCATCGCCGCAGTGTTCCTGGGTCTGTGGCTCACAGGGACGGAACTTAATATCTCCTCGCTGATGGGCATGGTGATGATCGTCGGCAACGTGACCGAGGTGGCGATCTTCTACTTCTCTGAGTTCGTCGACTTCCCACACCCAGGCACGGTGCGTGATCGGTTGATCGCGGCTGGCAGTTACCGTATGCGGGCGATCACGATGACAACGTTCGCAGCCATCCTCGCATTGCTGCCATTGGCGGTAGGAATCGGCGAGGGATCAGGTATGCTGCAGCCACTGGCGATCGCGATCATCGCCGGCCTAATCGCGCAACTTCCACTAGTGCTGATCGTTCTGCCCGCGTTGCTCGTCCTTTCGGGTGCGACACGTCGGCATAAGAAGATTCCCCTAGGGGAAGATACCGGCCATTAACCGCAGCGACGGTCATCAGTCCGTCATCAAGCGAAGATATTCTCTTGTCTTATGTCATAGACGTTGAAGCGTCTGACGCAGAATCTGTTTTACACAGGGAGTGAGTATGAAGCATCGAACATGGTTGGGCATCGTGGGACTGGGATTGTCGTCGCTCGTGCTGACGCAAGGGTGTGCCGAGCAGGGACACATGGGACACGATAAAGAAGAAAACGAAGTCAAAGTGGCATTGAAGGATGCCCCGGCTCCGGTTCAGGCTACGCTCAAGCGTGAAGCGGGCGCTGCGATGATCGACGAAGTGGATAAGGAAACCGATCACGGCAAGGTCATCTACGAAGCCGACGCTAAGATTGATGGCAAGAATTACGAGATCAAAGTTGCCGAAGACGGAACCCTGATCGCGAAGAAGCTTGACGATGAGAAAGACGAAGAGAAGTACGAGAAGAAATAATTAACGACCCAAGTCTGGATCGTTGGTGATTTGCGCAAGGAGTCCCGATGGAAGCACTGTCGAGACTCCTTGGCCTTGGTGCAGTTGATCGCAGGCCCAGTTGATCGCGGCGTCCGTGAAAGAGTTGAATGCACCGAGATCAATTCACATTGGACTTGTGATAATAATCGGCAAGACACTGGGAAACACCGGCACCGGCGGGGCAGGTCGATAGGGGAAGACGCCCTGTTGATCCGCCGATACCAGTATTCGTAAGTTAGCAATAGGTACATGATCGGAACATGATGGCTGGGGCCGGCATTCGTACGGTGGCAATGGCTTAGAGTTGTTGTCGAGCGGTTCATGTTTCCTACGCCTTGGCGATCAACTCCGGTAGACTATCTCGTATGCGCCTGCTCCTCGTTGAAGATTCGGAAAGACTCCAGCGATCGCTGGGCACCGGCCTCCGCCAAGCAGGTTATGCCGTGGACATCACGGGCAACGGGGCTGAAGGCCTTTGGTTTGCCAATAGCCACGACTACGACGTTATTATCCTGGACTTGATGCTCCCCGGGATGGACGGGCTTTCCATCGTTGCGCGATTGCGTAAAGACAATAAGCAGACTCACGTATTGATCCTGACCGCCAAGGACACAGTCGATGACAAAGTGCGCGGCCTGCGGGCCGGGGCGGATGACTATCTCGTCAAGCCGTTTGCGTTCGACGAACTGCTGGCTCGGGTCGAAGCACTGGCCCGTAGGAAAGCGGGAAAAAAGAATCCGCATATTGACTTGGGGGAGTTCGTGATCGACCTCGGGTCGAAATCCGTGACCGCCAACGGTCAGCCGATCACGCTGACACCGCGCGAATACAGCGTCTTGGAATATCTGGCGATCAACCGCAATCGCGTGATTCCGCGCCAAGAAATTGAAGAGCACATATACGACAGTCAGGTTGAACTCATGAGCAACGTCGTTGATTCGGCGATATGCGCGCTGCGTCGTAAGTTGGAGCGAACCGGCGCAACCCCGCTGATACAGACTCGTAGGGGTATGGGTTACATGTTGGAAAACCGATCAACATGAAATCAATCAGACGCCGGCTTTTCTGGACTCAGTTGGTTGCCAGCATCGTGTTGACTGCATTGGTCGGGGTCCTGCTTTACGCACGCATGCGAACCTCCTTGCAATCGCAATATGACGACACGCTGCGTACCAAGGCAAGGTCACTGGCGGCGATGATGACGGTCGGATCGAAAGGCTTTGAGGCCGAGATTTCGCCGGAGGCGCTTCCTGAATTCTCTCGCAATCGGATGGCTCAGTATCTCCAGGTGCTACATGGTGATGGAACCGTCGCCTTTCGATCCAAATCGCTTGGCGAGAATGCATTGCCATCGACAGTTGATTCAGACAGGCCGGAATTCGTCAATCTGAAACTTCCCGACGGAAACCGCGGCCGAGCAATCTTGTTGCGATTCGATCCGGTGGTGGAAATCGACGGCGCCGAATCTCCTCCGGCAACAAGCCGCAATGCCCATCCCATGATTCTGACGTATGCTCGGGATCGAGACGATCTTGATGACCGACTAGAAATACTACTAGCCGGGCTGATCATGGCGGCCGTCGTGATGTCCGGCGGTATGGTCTTGGTGTCAGTCTTGACAATGAAGGCTGGCCTACAATACCTCTGGAGATTTGCCGACGATGTGGACAGGCTCGATGCCAGCAACCTCTCGATTCGTTTTGACAGCCATTCCGTGCCGACTGAATTAGAGCCGATTTCGACTCGGCTCAACGATCTGCTTAGACGTCTCGAGGAAGCGTTCAATCGTGAAAAACGATTTACGGCAAATGCTGCCCACGAGTTGAGGACGCCGATTGCTGAACTCCGAACCCTTGCGGAGGTGGCTCTTCGGCATGACAGCGTTCCCGAGTTCAGCCGAGTGTTCTTTCAGGACACACTGGCAATCTCGAAGCAAATGGAAAACTTGGTGAAGTCTCTTTTGACGCTTGCTCGTGGTCAGCACACGACACCGGTGGATCAAGTTAATCTATCCGACTTGATGCTTAACATATGGAATCGCGCCAAGCTCCACGCAGAAGCAAAGGCGATTCACGCAGAAAGCGAGTTACAACCGAACCTTACAGCAGTTACGGATCGAGTAATTGCGTCATCAATTTTTTCTAACTTGATCTACAATGCCATAGAGTACTCGCCGCGGGAGGGAATATTGAAATGGACCCTTCGACGCAGGGTCAATGCAATTGAATTCGTTCTTGAAAATACGAACGAATCGCTCACTGCTGCCGACCTTCCCCGCCTCAGTGAACCGTTTTGGCGAAAGGATATAGTGCGTAATTCCGACGAACATAGTGGACTTGGATTGTCGCTGATTAAGACGTGGTCAGGGCTGGCAAATGCGACCGTCACGCTGGAACTTGTGGAGGCGGATAGAATTCTACGAGTCACTGTGAGTTTCTCGATGGGATTATTTGACGTTAAGCAAGCATTTTAGTGATCTTGTCTGATCGCTGCGCAAGTCGAGGACGTGGACGATTGTCGAACTTCAGCACCCGCGTAGTCGACCATAGATGCACGTCGAGCTTCTCGCTGGTGGCATCAATTCGGACAAAAAGATCTGCGGCACGTTTTGCGGCAACTCGCTGCTCATGGGGTCTCCGTCACTTGTGAATGCGACTTGGTGATCGAACCACTGGTCGAGCGGCTGTTCGGGTCAGCTGAAACCTCCGATCAGGCGTAGCGAAATCGAAAGAGAGGCAAACATGTTAGGGTTCACTACGGAGGAATGCACGACCCCTTAATTCGATCAGGCCCGCCAAGACTGAAGCTATATCACTGCCCTAATTCCCTCTCGCGTCAAGTTCCAGTCATCAACGGGTCACAATCCCGTCATGTTACCCTGTTAGACTTTGTTTCAGAGCAGTCAACGCGAAAGGGCACATCCATGGAACAGCGATTGCGTACGCGGTTAATTCGTCAGTTGGTATTGGTGTCGGTGCTGTTAAGTCTACCTGTAGGCGCTTGGGCGGATCTTTCATTGGAGACAGAGACCGCCCGTCTTCCCGCCGCCGGGCACGGGGAGTTTAGTTTGGCGTTGGAGTACCAAACCTCCTCCGGCGGAACCGAATTCGCCGTCCCGGTCGCCATCGAGTACGGGTACTAGACCGTCTCGAGCTGTTGTTCGAGCCCGTGCCTTTTACTTCTGTGAATCCAAAGGATTCCAAAAAAACCAGCGGTGTGGGTGATACCGAAGTGAGCCTCACTTACCTGGTGGTGATGGAACAACAGTACATCCCAGCGCTGGCGATAGCGGGGGAAGTGAAAATCCCCACCGCCCGCAACAGCGCCATCGGCAGCAAGGAATTCGACTACCGTATCTACGGAGTGGCGAGCAAACGCTTCGGCGATGTCGATCTGCACTTCAACCTCGGTTACACGTTCGTCGGCTCGCCATCGGGCTCTAGCACTAAGAATCCGATCGATATCGAACTGGGGGCCGATTGGTTCATTTCGCCGAAAATCGATCTGTTCGCCGAGATCACCTACGTCGGTTCCTCCATTGGCAACTCGTCCAACGAAGGAGACTCACAACTCGGCGAGGGTAACTTCGCACCCGAAGTAGGCGGTAAAGAAATTGTCGGCTCCGTGGGCGCTCGCTACCACTTCACAGATCAGTTTGAAATCTTCGGCAGCTTTAGTTATGACAACAACAACGCCTCATTGATCCGCACCGGCCTGAGTTGGAAGTTCTGACCGGCGCGGGAGCAGGAAAATAGAAACCAGCGAACGGCGGATTAACACTTCAATCGCGACAGCGGACGCATGACTTCGTCCGGGGTTTGATAGGCCAAGCACTCTCTAGGTAGTACGGACATTCAGATTCGCGCTCTTGATTGTTTTCGGTAAAGATGTCCCCCGTCAAGGAGGACATGATGGCCCATCGTCACCGCCACGAACTGACCGACGCCCAGTGGGCGAA
>JBBROD010000069.1:0-22929 GCA_038229715.1 Tepidisphaerales bacterium
GCGGTTTGTGTAGATCTAAGGGGAAGCACTGTCCTTGAAGCATGAACTCAACGAACAACTGCGGATCGCCGCGGCACTGCTCCCTCTCGCCAGCGGGGCGAGGGGGGGGGTGGGGGGAGAATCGCCAGACGACGTACAGGCTTCGACAACAGAAAAACCTTTGACGGCGGATGCTCTGCAAACACTGCAATTAGTTGAAGGACGTCGCCCCCCTCACCCAGCCTCTCCCCTCCGGGGAGCGGGGCAGGAGGCCGCGCCGGCTGCCCCTCACCCTAACCCTCTCCCGAAGGAAGAGGAGACCAGAAACGTCAAGCTCGTCGCCAACCTGCCGTACAACATCGCCTCGCCGCTGGTGATCGAGTTGCTGATCGCCGGCGTGCAGACGCTGGCGTTTACCGTGCAGAAGGAAGTCGCCGATCGCCTGGCCGCCAAGGCAGGCGACGATGCTTACGGATCGATCTCGGTGATGGTGCAGTTGCTCGGCGATGTGGAAGTGATGCGCACGCTGCCGCCGCAGGCGTTTTGGCCGGCGCCGAAGATCGACTCGGCCCTCGTCCGCGTTCGCCGGCGTGATCGACTGGGGCCGCAAGCCAACACGTTTTCGCGGTTCCTGCATCAGCTGTTTTCCGCCCGACGCAAGACGCTCCGCAAGGCGCTTGCGCAGGCTGACTATCAGGCCGATACGATCATCGCGGCGTTGTCGCTGGATCCGCAGGCGCGGCCGGAGACTCTGGATCCCCAAACACTCTGGGCGGTATTTCAGCAAACATGCTGATCGCCAGCGTGGCCATCCCCAGCGCCACCAGCGCGGTGATACCGAGATAGCACAACATCGCCGCGCCGTGCAGTTGCTTGAACATCGGGCTGGCGGTTTCGCCGGCCAGCCGCAGGGCGTTGATCTTCGGGCTAATGCCGAACGTGATCGCCATCGCCACGACCGCCGCCGCGATCAGCGGGATGCCGATCCACTTTTTGCGCTTGCCGTTGCGAAGCGAGAGTTCGATCGACGCGATCGCAATGCCGGCCAGGATGATCTGGTACGTTTCAAACCGTTGGAAGATGCCCGTTGCCGCCAGGCCGGCGGTGGCGCGGTCGCCGTCGAAGGTTTTGAAGATCGACGAGACGGACATAAACAGCATCACCAACCCGCCGAGCCAAAGCCCGCTGGCGATGGTGGCGACGGCGGCGAAAAATTCCCGGCGGCTGAGCGTGGTGGGCGTGGACATTAATCTCCTGGTTGTGGCGCGAATTGTACGCCTTTCAGTCGGCGTTGGCATGTCGCGGGCATGTCGCGGGCATGTCTCGATGAAACAGGATCGCTCGGCCATAATCCGATCGGGATGCCTGTATCACGGTCCTCCGGACCGTGCGCGCGATGCGGAGCTTCGGAGAAACACGGTATTTGAAATATCAGCACCTTCAGCACGGGCCAGAGGCTGCTGTGTCCAAACCCCGCGAACACACAAGTGTCGTCATCCTGAGGTACTCCGAAGGATCTCAAATTACGAGTGGCGTTCGACGTTCGAGATCCTTCGGCGTACCTCAGCATGACGTGTTTTGGATGATTTGAACTGAGCAGCCGGAGGCCCGTGGTACGGTTGGGCTTTTGCGTCGAGTGCCTACTGCCCCAGCATCTGCCGCCGGTACGCCATTTGAATCGTTCTCACCGCATCGTCCACGTTCTTCACCTCATCGTTGGATAGTGCCTTGTCGAGCGCCTCGGCGGCTAAGAGCTGAACTTTGTGCATTTCCAGAACTTGCTCGAGTTGCCCTTGCCCTAGCTGATTAAAGTTGGCGGCGGCTTTGTCGTAGTCGATGCGCCACAGGCCGTCGATGCGGATCATCTGGGTTTTGCCGGCGCTTGCGCGGATGCTGACTTCAGCGTGATCGCCGTCGATGGTTTCGGTCCCGTCGGCCAGCGCCTCGTTGTCGGCATCGCCGAGCAGTTGGCTGATCTGGTGTGCGGAGGGGTCGTCGATTTTAGACTTCACCTGCTTGAGGATTCTGCCAACGGCTGCATCGTTAGCGGCGCAGGCGTCCTGAAGTTTTCGGCCGGCCTCGGTGACGGCGTGCGTACGGGATTTGAGCAGTGATTTATCGCCCTTAAGCATCGTATCGTTGTAGACGTGCAACGCGCCCATCGGCCCGAGCTCGATCTTCGGTGCTGGCGCTCCCTGCGTCGTCGGTGCGGATGGCGACGCCCCGCCAACGCTTGGTGAAGCGATCGCCAGCAACAGCACGAGGCTGAAAACCGCCAGCCGCATCATGGGAAAAGCCCCTTGAGTCGGGAGGCTTCGGTCACCCGCCCGATGGCGAGGGTGTAAGCGGCGGTGCGGTAGTCGCAGTCGGCCTCGTCGGCTTTGGCGTTGACGGCGTCGAAGGCGCGCTCCATCACCTTCTGCAGTTCGTCTTCCACCTGCTTTTTCTCCCAGAAGAAATTCTGCAAGCCCTGCACCCATTCAAAGTAGCTGACGGTCACTCCGCCGGCGTTGGCGAGAATGTCGGGCAGAATCGTGACGCCATTTTCGCGGAGGATTTCGTCGGCCCGCGGGGTGGTCGGGCCGTTAGCGCCTTCCACCAGTACGCGCGCCTTGATGTGCGGGGCGATCTCCTCGGTGATGGTATTTTCCATCGCAGCGGGGATGAGCACTTCGCAATCGTCGCAGGT
The DNA here is from genome assembly GCA_038229715.1 of Tepidisphaerales bacterium. GTDB lineage: Bacteria > Planctomycetota > Phycisphaerae > Tepidisphaerales > Tepidisphaeraceae > JANMES01. Next base: position 2,669 of record JBBROD010000069.1, read on the forward strand.
GAGGATTTCGTCGTTGGTGACCGAATCGCCGCCGTGATAATCTTCCAGCGAACCGTTAGCTTTGTAGTAGCGCATCGCTTCGTCGATCTCAACGCCATTTTCGTTAAAGATGCCGCTGGTTTTGTCGGAAATGGCGGTGACGATCCCGCCGCGCTCGTCGATGAGTTTGGCCGCGTGCGATCCGACATTCCCGAACCCCTGAACGACGACTTTCGTGCCTTCGATTGTCTTGTTCTGCGTCGCCAGGAATTTGCGGAGGATGTTCATCACGCCGCGCCCGGTCGCTTCCTCGCGGCCGACGGAACCGCCGAGCGAAACAGGCTTGCCCGTCACGCAGCCCAGCTCCTGATGGCCGACCATCATGCTGTACGTATCGAGATACCAGCTCATCACCTGCCCGTCGGTTCCGGCGTCGGGGGCGGGGATGTCTTCATTCGGGCCGACGATGGGCATGATCTCGCTGGTATACCGGCGGGTGAGGCGTTCTTTCTCGCCGAGCGAAAGCTTCTTCGGCTCGCACACCACGCCGCCCTTAGCGCCGCCGTACGGGAGATTGACCAGCGCGTTCTTCCAAGTCTGCAGCATGGCCAGCGCCATCACCTCGTCGCGGTTGACCGAGACGTCATAACGTATCCCGCCTTTGAACGGCCCGAGCGCGTTGTTGTGCTGACAGCGGTAGCCGGTGAAGACTTGGATCTGCCCGTTGTCCATCTTCACGGGGCACGACACCGTCAGCACCCGCTTAGGGGCTGACAGCACTGCCCGCCAGGAATCATCAAGCCCCATGTTCTGATAGACGCGCTCGAAATACTTGTGCGAGTTCTGCCAGAAGCTCGAACGTTCTTCAGCAGAAGGACGGAGGCGATTAGTGAGTTCGGACATAGGCATCCTTCAGTCTGGCTCCTTCGCCCGGTACGCCGGGAGAAGGCTGGGATGAGGGTTCTTCAATCCATTGCGGCCCGTTCAAGCCTTGGGAAAAAACTCTCGCATTGCCGTCCTCCGATGTAACGGAAGACGATCATCCTATCGCGACTGCCGGCCGATCGTCATGTCAAAATTCTTCACCATCGACTTTGATGTTGTAAGCACCTTCGTAGAACTCTATTCAAAGTCCAGTCGGATGCGGGGACAACCAGTTCCTGAACTCGGCCCGCAGTTCGTCTCGCAACTGTTCGCAGGATTGAATCACATCCATTCCACCGTCGTATGGATGTGCAAGCCACTCGCAGTCGGTGGCGCAAATCATGACGTTAGCCATCTCGTCAGTCGCAACTCGTCTTATAAGAGCGTCAAATAGGCCAGGCACCCATTGCACGCACTCGGCATAAACATGCCAGAATGATTCCTCCACAGAAACCGTTCTCCGATGCGTAGCCTCTTTGATTTGAAAAGGCGGAATCGTGGGATTTTTATTCCACGAAAATTCGGTAGTGAGCAGTATCACCGTTTGAGATTTGCGAGCGAGAGTGCCAAGCACGGTGTTGTGACGTTTGAGCACCGTCTCGTACTCTTCCTTGTCTTCCGGGTAGCGTTTTGATTGGAGAAGGCTGTGGAAGCGAACCCAACGATTTGGGAACTGGGATCTCAAAGAATGGGCGACTGGCTCACACCCCGGAAAAGAAACTGACCACTGTTCAAGCATTGACCTCCACGCAAATCCGATGGCAAGTGATGCAATGGTCATATACAAACGATCTATATTCGGAGAGTAAGTGGCTGCGTTCATTTAACATAAGTCTTTTTCGATTAACGACTTTGCCGGCGGATCGTCATGTCGAAGTTTTTTACCATCGACTTGTACATCGTCCACACAATCCCCGCGTACGCGGCCACGGAGAGCCACGCCGCGATGAACATCGTCCAGCGGTAGCCGTTGACTTCGTCGATCGGCGTAGCGCTGTCGATCAGTCTCCCGCCGAACGTGCGGGCGTCGATCAGCAGTGTCAGTACCGTGAAGGGGCTAAACCCGGAGATGAACAAATTAAACGTGCCGGCCCCGCTGAAGTTCAGGGATTGATATCCGCACCAGCCCATCGCCCCGCACGCGCCGCAGACGATGCCGACACTGGCCATAACTGCCATCACCGTCGTGCGGCAGCGGAGCGACATCTGCATGCCCATGATGGCGGCGAACGCGCTGACGATTACCAAAACGGCCGGGACCACCAACAGCGCTTCCCAGAACACGATCCACTCGAAGCCTCCGCGGGACGTGACTTCGCGAAACAAATCAAACGCGACAAACACCGCCACGCTCAATACCGGCACGGCGATCAACGGCACGACGAAACTCACAAGCCCGCGCAGCTTGCCCCAGATGTAGTAATGGCTGGTGATCGGGCTGGTCAGCAGCAGATCGAGCGTGCCGTCTTCCTTCTCGCGCGTGACGGTGCTGGCGGCGGCGTTGGTGACGATCAGCAGGATGACTGCGAACTCGACGATGATCGCGGCGAGCAGAAACTGCCGGACCTGGTCTTTCTTGATCCGCCGGGGGATGTCCGCGACTGTCAGGCCCAGCAGCGTGTTGTTTTTGCCCACGTTGATGTCAAGCACCGCCACATTTCCCTTGATCATTCCCGGATCGACCTGATTGCCGTTGTAACTCACCAATGCACCGGGGGAGACACGATATACGGTGGCGTCGGTGGCGTTGTAGATGGTCAGCGTGCGGCTGTCGAGGTTGTAGGATTCGGGCGTGAGGTAATCCTTATAGCCGTCGCCGACGGGTTTAGCGGTGGAGTACATCACCGCCAGCACGATCGCGCCGACGACGCCGATGATCATGAAGCTGTACCGCAGCACGGTGGCGCGGGCGGCGGAGGCTTTGGTCTTGGCTTCGCGCCAGGCGATCGGATTCATCCACACCGATCGCGGCTTGCGGTTGCGGTCGCCGGTGCTGAGGTGGAGTTTTTGCAGCACCCATCCACGGAACGACACGGTGGATTGCGCCATCCGCCGAAGCAGCACGATGGACGGCGTCACCATCACCAGGCTGAGGAAGAACATCAGCGACGTGTAAAACGACGCGGGGTTGGTCAGCATCCACCCGACCGGCCAGGCGCGGAGTTTTTCGGGCAGCGTGCCCAGCGCGGGCGGCTTGTAGTTTTCGCCGACGATCGTCGTCAGCGCCAAAAACGGGTTGAACGGCGTCACCCAACTGGTTTGCGATACCAGCGGCTGTCCGGTGACGGCGTCGACCGATTGCTTGGTGACCGGATCGAGCAGGCTGACTTTGAAGTAATCCACCCGATCGAGCAGCGCTCCGCCGACGAGGAATAACACGATGAACAGGTAGAAGCTGAAGATCGTTCGCCCCGTGCCGACTTTGAACGTGGCGATCGCCATCGCCAGCGCCCCGGTAATAAACGCAGTGGAAGCGGCGATGGCGAAGGAAGTAACGATGCTGTCGATCGCCACGCCGCCGAAGATTTGGGTGATCGAAAACACCGGAATGCCGCTGATCAGCAGGGTGATGACGAAAAACAATCGGCTGAGCAGCGAGCCGAGCACGATCTGCCCGTTACTGAGCGGCGTGCAAAGCAGAATGTCGTAAGTTTGAGAGTCCTTCTCCTGCGTGATCGCGCCAGCGGTAAAGATCGGCGCCAGGAGCGAGACTAGGGCCAGTTGCAAGTAGCTCAGCCGGCTGAAGATTTGCCCGGAGGTTTGGGCCAGTTCGTTCAAACTCGTGCCCGCGTTGACGGCGGCGATGGCGACGAAGATCACCAGCAATCCCAAATAGCCGCAGCGGATGAACAGATCGCGCCGCCGCTTCCCTCCGCTGTCGAGCACACGCAGCAGGATCGGGTTCGCGGGGATCAGTCGCCAGAAGTAATTTGCAATTCCAAGCATTTAAAACAATTCGTTTTGAAACCGCCGATGCACATCGATTCGCGGCGATGCACGCCGATCAACGCCGATCAACGCCGATTAAAAAGTTCCAACAGAATGATTCAATTTGCGTGTATCTGCGTTCATTTGAGGTTCCATTTTTATTGCACGATTCCTTTAGTCAACCGCATGAACGCCGTCTCCAAATTCACTTCTTCTTCCTTCAGCATCGTCAGCCGGTAGCCGGCGGCGATGAGTTGCTGAGGGATGAAGCTGTAATCGCTGATGTCGTCGCGCAGACTGATTTCGAGGTGGCTGTTGTTCTCCAAAACCTCGGCGATGTGCGGATTACCCGCCAGCAGCGCGGCCGCTTGCTTGGTATTCTCGGCCACGCTGACGTGCAGCTTCGTGCCGCCTTTGGCTTTCTTCACGATGTCCGTCCACGGGCCGCTGTAGATGAGCTCCCCGCGCTCGATGATGCCGACGGTGTTACACAAATCCTGCAGTTCGGGCAGGATGTGGGAGCTGATCAGGATCGTCTTGCCCATCCGCTGCAGGGTTTTGAGCAGCTCGCGCAGCTCGATACGCGCCCGCGGATCGAGATTGCCGGCCGGCTCGTCAAGCAGAAGCAGCTTGGGATCGTGCACCAGCACGCGGGCGATGCTCAGCCGCTGTTTCATGCCGCGGCTCAGGCCGTCCACCGGGGCGTCGCGCTTGTACGCCAAGTCCGTCAGCTCCAGCACGTCGTTGACAATCTTCGTCCGGGCCGACCCGTTAATGCCGTACGCGGCTGAGAAAAATTCCAAATACTCCTGCACCACCATGTCTTCATACGCGCCGAAGTAGTCGGGCACGTAGCCGATGAGCGGGCGAATCTGCCGGCTTTGATACCCGACCACGTAATCGCACACGCGCGCCTCGCCCCACGTCGGCTGGAGCAGCGTCGCCAGGATTTTGATCGTGGTGGATTTGCCCGCACCGTTCGGCCCGATGAAGCCGAAGCAATCGCCTTCCTGAATTTCCAGATTCAGGTTCGACAGCGCCACGAGCGAGCCGTAGCGCTTGGTCAGGTTCACGGTCTTGATGACAGCGGCCATGTAAACACTCCGATTAGTAGCCGCAGATAGACGCAGATAAACGCAGATGAGAAGCAGCAAAGCCGTCAAGATTCGCCAAGGAAGAATGACGAGACGGTTGCCTTACCCTTGGCGCGGCTTGGCGTCCTTGGCGTTGCAATTCTCTTTCTGATCTGCGTGCATCTGCGTTCATCTGCGGCTCCATTATTTCTCCACTGCCTGCGTTGTCGGCTGCGTCGTCGGAACCACGCGGGTCAGCGGCAGGGTGATCTGGTAGAACGTCACGCCCGTGCCGGTGACCGTGTCGCGGTCGACTTCGATCGGGTAGGGCAGCGTGCTGAGGGTTTTGCCGTTGTCATTGTTAGCAGCGTCCTGCGCCAGGATCACCAGTTGCCCGGCCGCCATTGCTTGCGACATATCATAGCGCCGAGCGCCGCGATGCAGGAGATCGAAGCGGTTTGTGGAGCCGTCATTCTTCACCGCCGGTAGGCGATCGAAGAGGCTGATCATGGGGAAGGAGCGGATGTATCCGCGATCGTACGCGCTATCGAGCGTGCCCGAGCCGCTGTTGCTCCGCAGCCCCTCGTACCAGAAGCCGGGCCAATCGTCGTTGTTGACGGTATTTCCGCTTGCGGCAACAATCTGGTCTTCAATGACTTTTCCATCGCCCGGGCGAGCGCTGTTAGGCCAAGGCGCCGAGCCGTACTTCACGCGCACGCCGACGCCGGATAGCTCCTTGCCCAAATCCAGTTGTCCGTCTTTCGCCCAGCGGGGCAGGTAGAAGATATGGTCCTCCCATCTTTCTCCGTTCTGCGATCGACCGGTAAACGCGAAATAGACGTCGATCAAGTTTCGTCCCGTGCTGTTAGTGAGCTTGCCATCCAACCGTGCCTTTGATTCGATAGTGGCTTCTTCGATTTTCGGAAACCCTTCCACGCTCGGCAGTTGCCCGACCCAGCGGGCTTGCACTTTTTTCAGCGTGCTGCGGAAGGGCACGTCAATCTTGATCACGTCGGCGGCGCCGGTTTCGGGGATGGTGACGTCGTAGCGTTCTTTTCCCACGAACCCGCCGACGGATTGGAAGCTCTGTGGGTGCGGGGCGAACGCCGTCACATAGCTGGCGTAGTTCGGGTCGTTCTTCTGCAGTGCGATCGCGATGTTGCTGCTCTTGGTGAGGTAAATGCCCAGCCGGCTTTCCACGACGGCCGGTTGACCGGCGGCCATGCGGACGAAGGTGATGTGGTGGATGTCGGCCGTTGCGCCCAGCACCAGTTTCACCACGCCGACAGTGAGGAGCGTTGCCCCGATCGCCGACGCGGCGAAGATTTGCCAGCTCATCCCTTTTTTCTTCTTCGCGTTCAGGATCAGGAACGCGACCGGCCCGGCCAGCACCCAGTAGATGATGAAGAACCCGATCGCCAAAACCACCAGCGACGCCCCGCGAGCGCTGTGCTCCATCGCGTCGAGCAGCGACGGCCCCATATCCACCGGCCCGCCGCCGACATAGGCTTTTTCGATCTTTTCGTTCTCGATATTAGCCCCGCGGATCAGCAAACGCGGATCGCTCTTGAGATCGAGCACCTTGTCCCACACGCCCATCCAGCCGGTCTGAATCTGCCCGGTCAAAGCGATGTCTCCCAGGTTTTGCGCCACCCAAACCACTTCGCCCAGCCCGAGCCCCTTGCGGACGAGGTAAGGCGATTCATCGGGCGCGGCCTTGGCGTCGGCGTCGTTCCAGTTGATGGTTTCGCTCACCAGCGCGCCGTCGACAACGGATTTGGCGTACGCCACTTTGAACGTCCCGCGCGGCGAGAGCCACGGATTGCGCATCCCGCTGAGCGGCCTCGGCCGCGCCCAATCCGAGAGCGGCGAAAGGTTCGCGCGGTCGCGCGGTTCGATCAGCCAATTACCCGCCGCGTCTTTCAGCTTGATCGGCAGCAGCGGTTCGAGCGCCTCGACACGCGATCGATCGCCGGGCTGGGTGACGATCAGCTTCCCGCCGAGTTTGACGTACTCGGTCAGCGCCGGCAACCGTCGCGCGCCGCCGGCGCTGAGCAGATTTGCATCGCCGGACATCCATACGATCGCATCGACGCCATCGAATCCCAGCGTGCTTTCGGGCAATTCGTCCGGGCGGACGACGATCATCGCCACGTCTTCGGTTACGCCGAACGCCTGCGAGTAATCCTGAAACAGCGGCTTGTTGGTTCCGTCGGTGACGCAGAGGATGAACTTCCGCCCGAAGACTTTGCCCGGCTTGGGCGAGTCGATGCTCTGGATCGCCGCCGTGATCGGCAGTGCTTCCATTTGCTTGCCCTGCTCGTTGCAGAGCCAGACTTTCATTTCCGCGTTCAACTCGCGCAGCGTATCGGGCAACCCGCCGCTTTGCGGCTGCGGGATGAAATACATCGAAAACCGCTGTTCTTTCGCCTGATCGCCGCTGTTAACGGTGATGATGCGGGTGAAAACCTGCGTGTCTTCGTCGAGGTCTTTCTGCTCGACCTGAATCTGGTAAGTGCCCGGCTCGATCGTGCCCGGACGCAGGCGCACGACCATCGGCGTCCAGCAATCCGGCCGAAAGTAGCCGCCAAAGCCGATGCTCTCCACTTCACCCTTGGTCTGGGCCAAACAGAGCGACGAGCACAGTAAAAGGATTATCCCCGCGATGATCGAACGCATCGACAGGGATTGTCGATTGTGGACGGTGGATTGTCGAGAGCAAACCGTTCGACAATCCACAATCAACAGTCCACAATCTGCAGATGCGTCGGGTGCCATTCATGGCATCGCGTTTTTTCGCATGACGATCCGGTGCCATCAATGGCACCCTACGGCGCGATTCGACAATCTCCCGACTTCCCTCCACAATCCCGCCATGGCCAAGCAACCGCAGCAGACCGATTGGGGCAACGTCGCATCGTGGTACGATCAACTCGTCGGCGAGACCGGCAGCGAGTACCACCGTGAGGTCGTCCTGCCCGGCGTGTTGCGGATGCTGGCGGCGCAAAAGGGCGAAAAAGTCGTCGATATCGCCTGCGGGCAAGGCGTGCTCTGCCGGCTGCTCGCGGAGAAGGGGATCGAAGCCACCGGCGTTGACGCCGCCCGCGACCTGATCGATCTCGCCAAACAGCGCGGCCCGGGCAGCATCCACTACCACCTCGCCGACGCCAAGGAACTCTCATTCCTCCCCGAAGCCCACCACGACGCTGCCGGTTGTGTGCTGGCGATCCAGAACATCAACCCGATCGCGCCGGTGTTTACAGGCGTCAGCCGAACGCTCAAGCCGCGCGGGCGGTTCGTCATCGCGATGATGCACCCGCATTTCCGCGGCCCGAAGGAAACGCACTGGGGCTGGGACGAGAAACAAGCCGCCCAGTACCGCCGGGTTGATCGTTACCTGCTGCCGCGCAAAATCCCGATCGTCACCCACCCCGGCCAATCGCACGACCAGTACACCTGGAGTTTCCACAAACCGTTGGAGGCCTACATCAAAGCCTTGCGCAACGCGGGGATGCTTGTCGACTCAATCGAAGAATGGGCCAGCCACAAAAAATCCACGAGCGGCCCGAAAGCGCGAGCCGAGAACGTAGCCCGCGAAGAAATCCCGATGTTCATGGCCATCCGGGCGATTAAGATGCCTTAAATCGAAGAAATAGCTTCCCCAAGCCGAGCCGTGCCCGCGCGAACGATTCGCCAGCCGGTTGGCTGGTACCGGAGCATGGAGTGAGGAGATTGGGGTGTGGCAAAAACCCATGAAGGACGCCAAGCAATGAGTGATACACCTTTTTTGACTTCGTTCATTGCTTTCTCCTTGTTCGTGTTTTTCGCGGCAGCGATATCGCTTGCCACACCGTCGCCGACGACTCAGCCGGCGGATTATCGCGTTGTTAGCTACAACATACGCTACGCCAATCCCGGCGATGGGAAAAGCGCCTGGCCGAAGCGGAAGCCGTTGTTTGTGAAATCGGTGGACGATCTGCGTCCCGATCTGCTCGGCCTGCAGGAAGCGCTGATCGAACAAGTGCGCGACGTGCAAACCGCCATGGGCAAAGATTTCGGCTCCGTGTTTGCCGGCCGGGAAGACGGAAAGAGCAAGGGTGAAAGCTGCGCTATCTTCTACCGCAAATCGCGGTTTGAATTACTAAAAGAAGGGACGTTTTGGCTCAGCGAGCATCCTGATCAGGTTGGCTCGAAAGGCTGGGACGCGGCACTCCCGCGGATTTGCGAATGGGTGATTCTGCGCGACCGCGATTCGAGTAAAGAAATCCTCTACGCCAATTGCCACCTCGACCACATGGGCCGCAAGTCGCGGGCACACTCGGCGGAACTGCTGAAAAAGAAACTGCCCGAACTGTCGGATGGCCGGCCGGTTATTTTGACCGGCGATTTCAACTCCAGGGAATCCAGCCCGGGTTACCACACGCTCACGTCGCAACCGGGCGGGTGGATCGACTCCTATCGCGACAAGCACCCCAGGCAGGCACCGGACGAAGCCACGTTCCACGACTTCACCGGCAAGCCGGCCGGCGAGCGGATCGATTTCATCTTCCACAGCGCTACCCTGCCCACGCGAGACGCGGGCATCGATCGCTCCCACAACGCCGACGGGTTGTGCCCGTCCGACCACTTCGCGGTATGGGCCGTCATCGCTAGCCCGGCGGCAACGCCTTGATGTGAGTCAAGTTAAGAAACTCGCGTCCTCTATCATTGCCACTTAAAACTCACTCAATCTTGCGCGTTGTCATCGAAGAGGGATCCTGAACGGATCGCGATCGGCAGAATCGAGCCGTCGGGTTCCCTTTTTACGTTTGTGCAAGAGTGAGTCCGGTTGCATAATAACTCTTCTCTATTCTGATACCTCTGAACCTATTCTTCTCCAATGATTCTGCAACTCTGTTCGAGATCATCCAAGCAATATACGGGACCGCGAGAGTTGAACGCTCAAGCCACAATCCCGCCAGTTGTATCGATTCTGCAACTTCAATAAATCCCGACGATATTGTAAGTCCTTCATATCGACCACAACGCTTACATTTCTCCCCGTGACGCCTATAGGGAATCTTGCTCTCTACAACTTCCCGCGGACTCATTTTTTTCCCAGCGGCTAGATTGCTTGGGGGCAATACCAAATTGCCCGGCAATACAAGAACATGATTTGATTGTTTAGGGATGCGCCATGATTCCAGCTTAACTCCTGCAAGTGACGTCAATGCTTCGTAACACCTCATTGACAAAATAGTCTGTTCGTCAGTTGTAGGAATTGCGTCTAGGTTGGGCTCCTTGAGTTCAATGTCTGCGTCAATTCCTGCTTCTAACGCAGCTTTCGGATCAATTTTCCCGCATGTCGGGCACGCGAATGTTTGGTAACGCGGGCGCAGCACAAATTTGCCGTGCTTGTCCCACCTATAAAAGATCGCCAGGTCCCATCGGATTTCCTTCGGATCAAAGCTATTCTGCATGAGTGATTTTGTCACAAGCCCTCCGCTCTAAGTTGGACCTGAAATGGGGCATCACTAATCAGTGAGAGAGCCATGCGGATTAATTTGTGATGTCCACTTTTGATACTTGCGCGTTGTCATCGAAGATGGTTCCTGAACGGATCGCGATCGGCAAAATCGAGCCGTTGGGTTCGTAGTGGACGGGGCTGATCCAGAAATCACGAAAATAGCGGTTTCCTGAAAAGGCCATTTCGCAGTACGCAAAATACCATCTGCCTTTCCACTCAAAGTAGTTGCCGTGGCGTCCCTGCGTGGGGCCGTGCGGCCAGGTCCGTTCCGCGAAGCGTTTGTCGATCTTTGACGGCTCGACCACGCAACCGCGATACGTGTAAGGGCCGTCGAGGGAATCGGCTGTTGCGTAGTAGCTGCCCCACGAGAGGTAGTACAGGCCGCGATACTTATGGAGCGAGGCTTTGTCGTCGGTTTTGCCGACGCCGTAGGGGCCCTGCGGATTGATGATTTTGACGGGCCGAGGCGAGCCGACGATCGATCGCATATCGTCGGCCAGTCGTGCGATAAAATAGTCCCAAACACCGAAGACGATGTAGACACTCCCATCGTCTTCCTTGAAGAGGCAGGGGTCGTAGACGGTTGTGGGAGCGGCTCCGGGTCGCAACAACGGGCCTCGGAGTGTGTCTTTGAATGGGCCGCCGGGGGAATCGCTTTCGACGATGCCGAGCTGTGCGCCTTCGGGCGAACTTTTCATGTCCGAAAAGACCCAGTAGTAGCGCCCGTCTTTCTCCACCGCGTCGGTCGCCCAGCAGCCGTGCATGGGGGCGGCAATATACGTGTCCTCCGGGCGCAAGGTGAACTCGTGCCGCCAGTTCAGCAGGTCGTCCGACGACCAGACCCACCAATCGCGCATATCGAACTTGGTGCTGGCGGATGAATGGTCATGCGAGGCGTAAAGGTACGCGCGTCCGCCAAAGACATGAATGTGCGGGTCGGTGACACCTTGTCCGATGATGTTGATGATCTCAGTCAAACGTTTTCACTTTTCTCATTCGACCGGGGTGTGCAGGTGAGAGATGACGCGACCTATTTGCGTTACCCTATGCTGGCAAATAATGCTAACCAGCGAACAATCGACTATCCAGACGCCCGTCGGAGGTAAAAAAGGGGCATCACCAATAAGATGTACGTGATGTCCTCTTATTTCTTCTCGTGGGCTAAAGCGGTGGGAGTCGGCTGGGGTGTTCGTCGGGCAAGATTCTGATAAGAAGTGAACTGCAAAGCTGAGCGGAGGTTTCGCATGGAATTGCTCTGTCCGCCTCGAGTTTTGAAGGTTTTGTAACGCAGCGAATGGATCGTCTTGCCGACGGGTGAGAATCATCCGCATCGGTTCCAACCATGTATGCGGGCGGGTGGAAAAACGATTTTTTTGCAAAAAAGTTGTGACATTTCTAAAAATGGGGATAAAATCGTTTTCAGTGTCTGCGGACCACTAGCTTGCCCACATCATTTATTGCTGATCAGGAGATAGTCAATGTTAAGCCGACGCGGAAAAGTACGGGGTGCATTCACGCTAATAGAATTGCTCGTTGTGATCGGCATCATTGCGGTACTAATTGCGATCCTGCTGCCGTCGTTGAATGCGGCCCGGCGGCAGGCTCAGACGGTTGCCTGCCTGGCCAATCTGCGATCGGTCGGCTTGGCGTTTCAGCTGTACGGGAACGACAACCGCGGCTTGATCATACCGACGTTTGGTTGGGACGGGGACAAAGCTGATCACTGGTCGACCATTCTCGTCAACGGCAAGTATCTTCCGAATCCGCACATTGCAGATAGTGGTACGGCCAGCTCGGTTGCACCGGCCTCGGTGTTGATTTGCCCGGCGTTGCCTTCGGAATTCGGCCGGCATGCGTCGACCTGGATGATGACCAATACCGAGTCGCCCACCAACGGCGCGAGCGGGGCTTGCATCACGTATTGCGGGTACGGCGTGAACGGCGCATCGGACAACATCAGCGGATCGAATATCCCGACCTACGCAACTCAATACCTTCCGATGCAGGGGATTCCGTTTACAAGTAATCCCAGGTCGTCACCGGCAGTTCCGCCCCTAGTCGATTATTTTCACCCGTGGAAATTCGTGAACGTCAAACATTCCGCCGAAATGCCGCTGGTATTCGACGGAAAGTTGTTTAACGTGTGCGGCTCAGCCGCTACCGCCTTCACCGATCGCATCATCGGGTATCGCCACGCCAAGCACGTCAATAGCGCAGTGGTCGGGACAGATGCTGATATCTATGGAATCACTAATGTGCTGTTCGTAGACGGCCATGCAGCGAGCGTTCCACGCAGAGATATGCCGTATCAGAAAACCACCGTCGCGGCGCTTTATAACTGGTTCACCGGCACGGCGACCCAGCGGCAAAACAGCAGTTACTTCTGGAACGTTAGACAGTAACCGGCGTTGTGTAGCCGAATCAGAAAAACCAACGGGACGCAATTCAAAATGAACCGGATTGGGTACATCACCAATAAAAAATTAGTGATGCCCCCTTCTCGCCTCTCCCCTTCTGGCGTCCCATCGGGTTGTTTTTTTTCTCCTTATTCCGCAACAGGCCCTAGCAAGTCGTACAGGCCGTCTTCGGTTTGGAGTTGAACAGTCGTCACTTCAAGCTTCTGCTTCGCGAACACATTGCCAACGCCGTCGTACAGGCGGTCGGTGTTGATCACCAAATTCGTCTGCGGGGCCACGGCATCCACCTTGGCGACAAATGTCTTGTTCACCCAAAGTTTAGAGTTGCGAAGCGGTTCCCCGCTCAAGTTGTAAACCTTGATCGTGTTCTTGCCTTGGTTCACGATGACGGTCACGTCCATCTTTTTCAGTGGAGCCGTTAGCGGATATTTGGAAGTAGCCGACCACGCAGCGATCTGCGTTGGCGTCATCTCGTCAAAGCTGGCCGACGCGGCCCCGGCTGTGGATCGGCTTGGCGAACTGCTACAACCGGCCAAAAGAACCAATACCGAAACAAAACTTGCGGCGATAAGTGAGCGAAACATCGGATATCCTTTGGTGAAGAAAATGTAAACAGCAACCAGTTGATTATAGGCCGCTGAGTCGACAAACCCTAATCGCACCCGGCCACGCGTCATTCTCCACCACGCTCATTTGCGAATGCTTGCACTATTGCCAGCGACCTGATCCGACGTGTACCTAAAGGGAAAGCTCGCCCGAGTGACCCGCCGCCCGCGATTCGATTTTCAACAGCAACCCTACTTTGCAGCACTCCCCCCGACGTAGTCAATCGTTGGCCAGACGTATTCCATCCCCGCCCCCCGGGACAAAAGTGGGCAGGGAGAAAAAAGGGGGCATCACTAATTAATAGACATCCTTTCGCCGGCCGTGTACGCTCTTTTCCCATGCCACGCACCGCCCGATCGATCGCCGCCGGTATGTATTACCATGTCCTGAACCGCGGCAACGGCCGGATGGACCTTTTCCACAAGCCTGCGGATTTCGACGCATTCGCTAAGATTTTGGCCGAGGGGCTCGGACGTTATCGGGTGGATTTGCTGGCGTGGTGCCTGATGAGCAATCATTGGCATCTGGTGCTGCGCCCGCGGCAGGCGGATGCGCTCGGGCGGCTGATGGGCTGGGTCGGTGTGACGCACGTGCGTCGGCATCACTCGCATTACAACTCCATCGGCAGCGGGCATTTGTATCAGGGGCGGTTTAAGAGTTTTCCGGTGCAGGACGATCGGCACTTTCTCACCGTCTGCCGGTACGTGGAAGCCAACCCGCTGCGGGCGGACATGGTCAAGAAGGCCGAGGACTGGCGTTGGTCGAGTTTAGGCGATCGGAAGAGCGAAAAGCAGATGCTTCCGACGGCGGCGTGGCCGGTGGATCGGCCGGGGAATTGGACGGCGATGGTGAACCGACCGATGAACGCCGTAGACGCGGAGGCCGTGCAAACCAGCATCGCCCGCGATCGCCCGCTGGGGACGGCGGAGTGGGTGGCGAAGACGGCCAAGCGGCTGGGGTTGGGGCATACGCTGCGGGATCGCGGCCGGCCGAGGAAGAATCTTGCCTGATCGCCGGCGGCGCAATGCGGCGAGATGAATCCGAACGCATTGAGGCTGTCATTTATTTGCGTGGCCTCGCACCCCGATCACGCGAATGATGAATTTTGGCATGGGCTGGTAGCCCATGCGACGTTGCAAATAAATCGCATTCCGCAGATTTCGCAAATTGCCCACTTGCTCATCGCCCGTTATGATCCGCCGACCATCGGTGGACCCGGATTCAACGGGCTTGATGGGCAATACAACCTTTGCAGGAGGCATCATGGCAGACAACGGTCCCGGCGAATTCCCCACTATTCTTGGTCCCGACGCGGTATTCAAAGGCGAACTCAGTTTTGAAAAGGGCATGCGCGTGCAGGGCCGGGTGGAAGGGAAGATCAACACGCCCGGGCGGCTGCACATCGCCAAAGAAGCCCGAGTGGCGGCCGACGTGGACGCGGGCGCGATCATCGTGGAAGGCGACGTCAAGGGAAACCTGACCGCCTCCGACCGGATCGAACTCAAGAACAGCGCCCGCTATGAAGGCGATCTGGCCTGTGCGAAGCTGACGGTCGACGAAGGCGCGACTTTCAGCGGGCATGTGCATGTCGGGCCGGAAGCCGTCAAGGGCGGCCCGCGTCCGGTTTCGGCCGCAGCTCAGGCGCCGCGCCCGATGGCCGCTCCCGCACCCGCTCCGCAGCCCCAGAAGCAGGGATAAACTGATTGCCGTTGGCCGATCGCCGACTGCCGATCCTTAGCATCGGCGGTCGGCGATCGGACTCGGGCAGTACCTCACGATGGCCGCCAACGAGTACAACGTCCCCGCGCCCGGCGAAAGCCAGACGATCACCTGTCTCTACTGCGGCAAGCCCCAAAACGTCGGCCGAAAGGCCATGAGCATCACCTGTAAGTTCTGCAACAAGTCGCTCAAGATCGAAGACGTGACTTACAAGCAGTACGAGTCCCGCCGATCGATCGAGACGCTGGGGATGGTGACGATCGAGAAAAAGGGGAACGTGGTGGTGGTCGACCGCATCCTGTGCGGCGGGCTGGTGGTCCGTGGCAAAATTAAAGGCAAAGTCGAAAGCCGCGGCCCGGTGCTGGTGGGGCCCGAGGCCGAGATCAAAGGCGATGTAAAAGCGCCGACGCTTGCGGTGGGGGCCGGGGCGATTTTGGACGGCAACTATAAGATCGGCCAGCTGATCCCGCCGGCAGAATCGCCGGATGCATCGGATGCAAAGACTTAGGTGGCATTTCCTATGTCGAACGTTAAACCGATCGTGCTGAATTACCACATCGGAACTCGCAGAAGCGGGTTACCGCTCTTACCCACTGCAAAGATGTTTGGCTTATGGGCGATCTGCGGCTGCTTCGCTTGGACGAGCGTAAGTGCGGCGATCAAATCCATCGAAGCATCAGCCCCCAACATTCGGTGGGTCAACCGAACACCACCGATTAAGGCTCCGAATACGGATCAATCGCAAGCCACCTTCATGATCGCCTGTTTCGTGTTTGGCGGTGTTGCGGTCGTGGGTGGAATACTGGCCATGCGGCAGTATTACATGATCGCCGCCATTCGTCGCGGGCAAATGATCGAGCCAGCCTTCCGTTTGCCGGAATCACCGCCTTTGCCTGATTTTCTGCGGCGATAGTCCGTCCTTTCCCTAAAATTTCGCCGGCTTGGCGTATTTCTCGGCTTCGCCGGTGTCGAAGGGGTCGTACAGCAGGTTGATCGTCGGCACGCGGGCGTAGTCTAGCTCGATCGCGCCTTTCTCCGGCACGGGGTCGGCCGCCAGCACTGGGTCGAGCGCAAGCTTCATCGCGACGAGAAACGCTTTGACGTCCAGCCCCATGAACACGTCCGGCACCGACTGAAACTTCGGCGTGTAGCTCTTGTACAAGCTCAGCACCCCGCGCGGATTGCCGCGGCGGTAATGCTCCAGCGAGACAGAGCATTGGATCATCCCCTGGTAGTACAGATGCTTCACGCCGTACGCCATGTGCCAGATGTCTTCCCACACTTCGTGGGCTTCGAAAAAATCGCGATCGTTGAACAACTCGATGCCCTGGTGGTAGAGCTTCTTCTCCAGTTCCGGCGGCATGGGATGGTTGGACATGGTGAGTGGTATTTGCAATCTTCAATTTGCAATTTGCAATCGAAAATTCAACCGATTGCAAATCGCAAATCGCAAATTGCAAATCCAGAATTCATTCTTTCGGCTTATCGCTCTCGTAAAGGTCGAGATAGAAGTACATCATGTCCTTGCCGGCCACGTTGCGGGTGCGGGAGTGGTGGAAGTGGAATTTCTCGAACAGCTTGATGGCCGGATCGCGGTCGATGAACGTGTCGAGGGCAACTTTAAGGTGCCCGTTTTCCGCACAGAACTTGATCGCCTTCTCCACCAGCATCGTGCCAATTCCGCGACGGCGTTGGTCGACTTGCACGCGCAGCCGGCGGATTTCGCCGACGCCTTGCTCGTGCTGCTGCACGCCGATCATTCCGACGACTTTCCCGTCGTGGCTTTCGGCGACCCAGAACGAGCTGCCGGGCTGTTTCGTGTAGGCCCTTTCAATGTCGTCGATATCAGACCCCGTGTCGTTTTCCGCGATCTTCCCGCCGAGCAAGCCTTCCTTGTAAAGGTGGCGGCAAGCGGCGAGATCCTTCCTCTGGTAGGGGCGAATGGTGACGAGCATGTTCTGTGGGCCTTGCATCGTCCTTCATCGTAGCACGATTTGCGCTGATCGTGAATCATACGGATTTGATTTAATTCCTGCGTTACCCTTTGCAGATCGTCATTCCGATGTACGCCGAGGAATCTCGAGTAGCGAGCGGTTTTCGACAGCCGAGATTCCTCGGCGTACATCGGAATGACGGCGCTGGATGCGCCAGATTTAAGGAAGTCCGTATCAGATACCGGGCACGTCCAAAAACTGGGTCACGTCGCGCTCCAGATCGAGCAGCGCGACGGTCTTCTTTGTCGCGCGATAGAGTGCGCCGGGATTGATCACATGCAGTTTCCCCTCGCGGGTGTCCAGTGGCGAATGCGTGTGCCCGAGCAGCAGGTAGTCGTGCTTTTGCTCGGTGAGGATGCGTCGCAGCAGCGGGGCGTCGTCGCCGTGGGTGACGAAGAGCGATTTGCCCGCCAGTTCCACCACGCCCCCGCCGTTAAGGCAGGTGATGCCGAGGCCGGTTGCGTATTCGGTCAGTCCGGCGCGGTCCCAGTCGTTATTGCCCCACACGAACGCCGCCGGATGGCCGGCCATGCAGTCGATGCACGCCATCCCGCCGAGGTCGCCGCAGTGGATGAAGTATTTCGCGCCGTTGATCGCTAGCGTGCGCATGCCGGCGCGCATGGCGGGCAGCTTGTCATGGGTGTCGCTGAGAATTCCGACGAGCAACCCGCCTCCGATCAGACGACCTGAACCTCGATGTTATTCAGCGTCACGCCCTGCGCCGCGATCAACCCGGGCACGGCTGCCGGATCGTCGAGCGCCTTGAGCGCGAGTCGCTTATCGATGACGACCGCCGACAGCGATGCGATCTTATCCGCAGCCACGCCGAAGAAGTCGAGCGCCTGGGCGGCGTCGTTGGTAACGCCCAGCGCGATTTTGCCCAGCGTCTGAGCGATCACGCCGCTGTTGTTAAACGCCCTGCATTTGACGGCCGCGATCGTCGCGTTGCTGACGAAGTCGGTGACTTCGTCGATCGAGTTGTCGCCGAAGTTAATGCCCGCCGAGAAGAACGAACCGTCGATGGCGTTGGCGCTGATCGAGCCGATCAGGTCGGTCGAGCGCACGGTGGAGTTGGTAATGCTCGCCGCCGACAGCTTGCCGAGGGCGACCAGGCCGTCGAACGTTTTGTTGAGATTGAAGTTCGCGCCGCTGATGGAGACGGCCTTGATCGACCCGATGCTGCGGGCGGTGAGGTTGCCCGACACCAGCACGCCCGCGAACTTGCCGATGCTGCCGCCGAAGAAGGCGGTCCAACCCGGGGCGGTGACGGCGGTCTTGATCGAGCCGGCGGAATCGTTCACAAACCAGTTGCCACCGGAGACATTGGTGACGCTGGCCTTGCCCAGCACCACGCCGCTGCCCGAGAGCGTCACGTCCGCCGCCATCTCACCCTTGACGGCGAACTTCAGCACTGCGGCGGCAGACAGTTGTGAATTCGAGCCGTTGGAATCGGTCCAGCTACCCGCCGACAGCGAAGCCAGCGTGCCGACGGCGGCGATGTCGCTGTCGCTGATAGCACCGACAACAACGATCTTGGGGAGCAGCCCCGCGCCGGTCAGCGCGATGTTGCCGTTCGTGATCGAGCCCAGCGTAATCCTGGCGATATCGCCGTTGACGATCATCGTGCCGGTGAGGTTGGTTGTCGCTGCAGAGATCGCCGACACCACGCCGGTCGCTGTCAGGTTGCCTAAGTCGACCGACCCGTTCCCACCGCGGGCACTGATCGAGAATTTCGCGCCGACGGCGTTGGCGATCGTGACGTCGGCCAGTGACACGTTCGTGCCCGTCACCGTCACGCGGCCTTTGCTGGTGGTGTAAAACACTTCCTGTCCAAAATCGATCGTCCCCGTGCCGCCCCTGAGACTGACGCTTGCCAGCGTGCCATCGGCATCGGTGAAGGAGACGACCTTGTTCGATCCGTCGCCGAAGTCGATGTTGTTGGAGTAAGAGCCGAGCACTTGCGCCCGGAAGAGGAACACCAGGTTATTGCCCGTCGGAACGCCGCTGGTGTAGTCTCGCAGGGGGATTTCATCAAATGGCGCACTGAAATTGCTGATGACCGGCACGGCTGCGATCGCATCAACCGTCGCCAGCGTGTCGGAAGTTACCGTGCCGAACGTAGTGAACCCACCGGAGTTCAGCGGGTTGTCGAACGAACTGGAGTTATCCGCAAGGTTGATGAAGAACTCGCTGGTGGCGCTGTTCGGGTCGGACGTTTTTGCCATCCCGATCGTTCCGCGGATATTCGTGGTCACGCCGGCCAGGAACTCGTTGATGATGGGGGCGTCCTTGGGCACTTCCACGAAACCGGGGTAGTAGTAACCGCCGCCTTGAATCACCGCGCCCGAATCGCGGTGCCAGAACGTATTGTTGTACCTGCCGCTGTTGACGTAATTCAGGAAGTTATTGACGGTGATCGGCGTGACGTCATCGGTCAGGCGGATGTCGAGATTGCCGAACGTGGTCTCCAGCCGAACGAGGGTGGCCGACAGAAGGGTGCGGGACTCAAGTTGTTCAATCACAAAGCGCGACATTTTACAGTCCTCCGGGTTGGTGGACAGGAATTACAGCAAATTGCTGGGTCAGAGGCAACTACGGAATCACCCTCCTGCATCAAGACCGCCTCAGGCCGCTTGGGTTTAGGACGGCATTGTGTTCCATACCGGCCGATTGTGTTGGCGGACCCGTTCGATTTCCCGCTGCTTGCGGGTTGGCGAATGCCAGAAATCCGGTCGTGGGTCAGTCTGCATTCACAGATGACTTTCTCCCTCGCCCGGTACGCCGCATCTGCGCAGTAGGACAGGCATTCCTGCCTGTCACGGGACGACGTACTCGTCGGCCCGTACGGCCCGCGAAGTACCGCGTGCCGTGACAGGCAGGAATGCCTGTCCTACTGCTATCCCGCAACGCGCGGGGCGCGCGAGTTTCAGGTGTCGGCGCGCTATGCTGCGGTACGCCGGGCGAGGGCAGGGTGAGGGTTCTTTGTCGTAAAGCGAAATAGTCCACGAATAACACGAATTTACACGAATAAAGAATCCGATTCGTGTAGATTCGTGTTATACGGTTTATCCCTGAATCTCGTGCGTGATCCATTGCGTGTGGGTGATTGAGGCGA
>JBBROD010000070.1:0-22474 GCA_038229715.1 Tepidisphaerales bacterium
AAAGTCGCCACCACTTTTGCCCTCCGATCGGCCGACCTGATGGCGAAGCTGATCATTAACGGTAATAAGATTCTCCAAGTATCGCAGGCGCAGCAACCGCTACTGGCGAGCCTTGAAGACACGCGATCGGATGTCGTCAAAGCAGTGGCCGGCGTGCTTGCTATGCTGGACGACAAGATGGTGCAGTCGGCCCTGGCCAGCAAAGCCGCCGACGACAAGGCACCGGAAGAAGTTAAGATTGCTGCGTTCAAGGCGCTGGCGACCAACGCCAAGAACCACGGCAACCTGCTGGATCAGGACGGAATCGCGACGGTACAGAAGGCCGTCGCCGCCGGCCCGAGCCTCGATGTCCGCTCAGCGGCGGCCGAAGCGCGTGGAGCGCTTAATCTTCCCGTCGACCAGGCGAAAACGCTGATCTTGGGCCAGTGATCGAATCGGATTTCAAAAACAGAACGCCGGGACGATCGGATCGTCTCGGCGTTTTGCGTTTGGAAGATAAATTAGCCGCAGATGAACGCAGATGAACGCAGATAAAAGATAAAAATCGCCGAGGATACCTGGCGATGGCAAGAGCGTCTAAAATAACTCAAAACACAACCGCGAAGGCGCGAAGAAAGAATGCGACGAAAATCGGGTGATTCTGGTTTCTGGTATGGTTCGCGTCTTCGCGACTTCGCGGTAAATTTAGAAGCTCTGAATTTGAAGTGATTCGGCGATGTATGGCACACTTGGCGTATTGATTTCTTTATCTGCGTTTATCCGCGTACATCTGCGGCTCCATTCATCTTCTATGCCAAGGAACGGCTATGTCGTCCGCTATCAAAATCACCAACAAATTTCCGCCGGCGAGTGCTCCGCCGCACGCGCAGCCGAATCTGCTGCCGATGCTGATCGCGCTGGCGGCGCCGGTGTTTGTCGAGCATGTGCTGCACATGCTCGTCGGGCTGACCGACACGTATCTCGCCAATCACCTCCCAAACGGCGCAGCCGCGGCGACGGCGGCGGTCGGAACCGTCACCTACTTTCTCTGGTTTATCGGGCTGATCGCCGGCGCGGTAGGCACGGGCGCTACCGCGCTGATCGCCCGGGCCGTCGGCGCGAAGCACCGATCGCTGGCCAACAGCGTCACGGGGCAATCGGTCACGCTGGCGCTGCTGGTCGGCGTGATCATCGGCCTGCTGATGCTGATCGCCGCCGGGCCGATCGCGAAAATGAGCGCCCTGCACGATCAGGCGTACGAATTCGCGCTGATCTACATCAAGATGCTCGCCATCTCCATGCCTTTCAGCACGCTGATGTTCGTCGGCGGATCCGCGCTCCGCGGCGGCGGCGATACGCTCACGCCGGCCATCGCGATGATCGTCGTCGACATCACCAACATCCTCTGCACCTTCGCGCTCTGCAACGGCTGGTGGGGATTGCCCGCGATGGGATTCATCGGCATCGCCATCGGCACCCTCATCGCTTACGTCACCGGCGGATTGATCCTGTTCGTCGCGCTCCTGCACGGCCGGGCGAAAGTAAAACTCCGCCTGCACCGGATGAAACTCCACTGGCACACGATGCGCCGGCTGTTGAAAATCGGCATTCCCAGCGGGACTGAAGGCTTCCTCTCGTGGCTGGCCAACTTCGGCGTGGTGATTGCCATCAACAAGGCCGACCCGACCAACGCCATGGCCGCGGCGCACATCAACACGATCCGCATCGAAAGCATCAGCTTCATGACGGGCTTAGCCGTCGCGACTGCCGCCGCCACGATGGTCGGGCAGTCGCTGGGCGCCAACAACCCACAGCGCGCCACCCGATCCGCCTACCTCGGATACGCCCTAGGCGGCGGGGCGATGGCGGGCATGGGGCTGCTGTTCATGTTCTTCGGGCGACTGTTCGCTGGATTGCTCAGCAACGATCCGCACATCATCGAACTGACGACAAAGTGCCTGTTCATCACCGGCATGATCCAAGCCGGCTTCGCCGCAGCGCTGGTGTTCGGCGGAGCGCTCCGCGGCGCGGGCGATACCCTCCCCGTCATGATGCTGACGCTGTCAACCGTCTTCGTCGTACGCTTTGCCGGCGTGATGATCGTCGGCCTTTGGCTGCACTTGGGGTTGGCCGCCATCTGGTGCGTGCTGGCCGGCGAACTGTTCCTCCGCGGGTTGCTGATCTTCCTCCGTTTTCAACATGGCGGGTGGAAGAAAGTCGTCGTCTAACGGCCGAAGTAGCGGGATTCCACGCTGTCCAATCAGCCCACCGTCACTTTTTGATCATCGCTTAAACTCCATTGAAAGATAACATCAAAAAATCTCCAGGAATATTTTCCTGATTCGTGTAGATTCGTGTTATTCGTGGACTTTATTCCGAATGTCTGAAACAACCCCCTCAATGTCGCCCATCGCCGCTGAGATCAAGCAGTTGGCCCGTAGGCTTGGGTTCGATCTCGTTGGCATCGCGTCAGCCGAGGCGTCGAAACATGCGGAGTACGTCAAAACCTGGCTGGCCGACGGGCGGGCCGGGACGATGGATTACCTGGCCGACCGGATCGACAAACGGCTGATCCCCGAGCACTATCTCCCCGGCGCGAAAACCGTCGTCTGCGTCGCGATGAACTACCACGTGCCGCTCGCCCCCGTGCCCGCGGACAAGCAGCCGTTCCACGGCAAAATCGCCCGCTACGCGCTCGGCGACGATTACCACGAGATCATCAAACCCCGCCTGCACGCTCTGGCCGACTTCATCCGTGCCGCCGTGCCGGGAACCAAGACCAAGAGCGGCGTGGATACCGCGCCGATCCTGGAGCGTGAACTTGCCGCCCGCGCGGGCGTGGGCTGGGTCGGTAAAAACACCTGCGTACTGCAAACCGGCGTCGGCAGTTGGCTGCTGCTCGGGTCGATCGTGACCACGCTCGATCTGCCCGTCGACGAGCCCGCCATCGACCGCTGCGGCACATGCCGGCGGTGCATCGACGCCTGCCCGACGGCCGCCATCACCGAGCCGTACAAGCTCGATGCCAGCAAGTGCATCTCGTACCTCACGATCGAACACCGTGGCGAAATCGCGACAGAATTTCATCAGCCGATCGGCGACTGGCTTTACGGCTGCGACATCTGCCAGGACGTCTGCCCCTACAACCGCGAGGCAGCCACATCGCTGATCCCCGAACTGCAGCCACGGTTTAAGACCGGCGGGATCGACGTTCGCGACGTGCTGCACATGCAGCCGGACGATTACCGCGTAAACATGGCCAACAGCGCGATCAAGCGAATCAAGCTGCCGCAGTTGCAGCGGAATGCACGAATCGTGCAATCCAATCTGGACAATGATGTCGAATAAAAACCACGAAGGGCGGATTGGCTTATGCGCGCTAACCCGTCCGGCGGATATTCGGTAATGGGCCAGTTTGAAATATGATGCAATACACTGGGCGGAGCACTCGACCGTACCACGGGCCTCCGGCCCGTGTCGGCGATTCGGAATAGCCAAGGACGTTCATTTTCTTACGTTCGCGCGCCACCGGCACGGGCCGGAGGCCCGTGGTACGGGGTGAGGTTTTCAAACTGATTCACTACCGGATATTCTGTGATTGAACCTCAACTCACCACAATCTTCCTCGGCTTCGTCTCTTCACGCTTGTTCAGCGTAATCGACAGTACGCCGTCGACAAGGTGGGCTTCCACCTTCTGCGAATCCACCGTCGGCGGCAGCTTGAAGCTGCGGGTGTACTTGCCGTAACGGCGTTCCTGCAGAAGCGATTCGGCTTTTACGTCACCGTCCTTCGCCGCTTCAACTTTGCGCTCAGCCGAGATCGTCAAGGCCTGGTCTTCCAGCGTGATCTCGACGTTCTCCTTCTTAAAGCCCGGCAGTTCGGCGTCGAGGTAGAAATGGTTGGCGTCTTCACGCACGTCCACCCCATACGCCAGCACGCCGGTGGCGGGCTCGGGGTTGAAGAAACCGTTGAGCACGGCGTCAAACTCCCGTTGCAAGGCGTTGCTATCAGTACCAATCAGTCGGGCCAATCGAGTCGGAACTAACATGTGCATTCTCCTTCATGGGTTCGTATGATTCGGCACCCGCGGTGCCGTTCGCTTGGCATCAAACAAAGTCCGTGCCACAATCGGCGGGTGCAGAAAGTGGCGATATTTAAAGGATTTGCAAGATTCGCCCCGTTTTCATAGGCGAATCGGCATCTGCAGTTTTGACAGTCAGGGTCAGGATGACAGCCGGTTATAAACTCATCGCGATTATTGGAGCCACCGCGTCGGGGAAGTCGTCGCTGGCGATGGGGATGGCCCGCGCGACGGGTGCGGAGATTCTAAGTCTCGACTCCATGCAAGTGTATCGAGGCATGAATATCGGCACCGCCAAACCAAGCCCGACCGAGCAGGCGGAGGTGCGACACCACCTGATCGATGTGGCCGACGCGAGCGACGGATTCAGTGTCGCTGAGTTCCAGCAGCGGGCTGACGCGGTCATCGTCGACGCCAAGCGGCGCGGCGTGCCGCTGATCGCCGTCGGCGGGACGCCGCTGTATTACAAGGCGCTGTTCGAAGGTTTGTTTGAAGGCCCAAGCGCCGACGCATCGATCCGCAAGCGGCTGTCGGCCGAGTCGAACGAGACGCTGCACGCCCGGCTCAAGCAGGTCGACCCCGCAGCGGCGGAGCGGATTCACCAGAACGATCAGCGACGAATTGTTCGCGCACTTGAAGTCTACGAAATCACCGGCAGGCCGATCAGTTCGCTCCAGAGCGAGTGGTCGAGCGGGGCGATGCGACATGAGGCAATTTGGTTCGGGCTCAGCTGGGATCGCGACGCGCTCAACCGGCGGATCAACGCGCGGGTGAAGCAAATGATCTCCGACGGCTGGGTCGACGAAACCCGCCGGCTGCTCGATCGCCCGTCGACGCTTTCGATGACAGCCGCCGAGGCGACGGGGTATGCGGAGTTGATCGCGCACCTGCGCGGGAAGATGTCGCTGGATGACGCGGTGGAGCAGATCAAAATCGCTACGCGGCAACTCGCCCGGCGGCAGATGAAGTGGTTCAAGCGGTTTACGAACGTGAACTGGCTGCCAGGCGATGCGCCGATTGAATCGACGGTCGAGCGGGCTTTGTCACTCTTATGTTGAAGAAGATGCGGCACAGAGACACAGAGGCACAGAGCAAAACACAGAGGGGAATATCAATTCTCTTTCTTCCTCTGTGCTTACCTCTGTGACTCTGTGCCTCTGTGTCGCATGGATTCCTAAACCCGAGCCAGTTTCGTCACGCGCCCGCCGACGATCCACTCGCCCACATACAAATCGCCGTTCGGCGCAACCGCCATTCCGTGTGGGCTGTTGAACTTACCCGCGTGAATCTGCGCCGCCGGAAGGTTCGGCCAACCCGCGATTTTTTCGATGCCCGGCTGATCGCCCAGATATGTGATGAGCTTGTCGTTCGCGTCGATCACCGCGAGCCGGCCGTATAGTTCGGGGCAGTACACCACGCCGTCGCGGTGAACGAACATGCACGGGCTGTTCAGGTAATCGTTGCCGAAAGCCCGCTTGAATTTGCCCTCGGCGTCGTACACTTGGATTCGCTTGTTGCTGCGGTCGGCGATGTACATTTCCGCGCCGCCGGCTTTGGGGATGAAGGTAATGCCGTGCGGGCAGTTGAACGCGCCGGCCTTGCCTTCAGTGCCGTTGATGCTGCTCACGTACGCACCGGCTTTGGTGTAGCGGTGGATGTAGCTAGTGCCGTAGCCGTCGGTCACCCAAACGTCGCCGTTACCGCCGATGCGTTCTTCGTTCACGGCCACCCAGGTCGGCACGAACTTTTTGCCGCTCTGGTAGACCGGCAACGGCGGGCATTGCAGGTTCAGCAGCGATGCGCCATCGAGCGTGGTTTTCACCACCTCGGCCGAGTTCTGATCGGTCAGCCAGAGGACTTCGCGTTCCCCGTCCACAGCGAGCGTCAACCCGTGCGCACCGCCGAAGCGATCGCCCCAGGCGTTTTTGAATTTGCCGTCCGATCCGTACCGCAGCACGCCCGGCTGCGCCTGGTTGAAGATGATGACGTCGCCATTCCCCGCGACCGCAAGCCCGTGGGTTCGGCCGTTCGATTTTCCGGTTGCAGTTTCGGGTAGGCGGATCCAATGTTCGATCCATTCGTAGGTAAATTCGCCGCTGCCAGTTTTCATGAGGTCTCCTGAAGAAGTACAGAGGTTACGCAGATTCGATAGAGGAATAAAGAGCCCGCGGCTGAATCTGCGAAATCTGCGCCATCTTTGTTTTTCTGCCAGCCGGACTATATTCTTCCCCGACTCAGGAGAAACTATGAAAATCGCAGTCATGCCCGGCGACTACGTCGGTAAAGAAGTGGTGGCCGAGGGGTTGAAGATTCTGTCGGTGGTTTCGAAGAAATTCGGCTTCAAATACAGCACCACCGATTATCCGTTCGGTGCTGAGCACTATCTCAAGACCAAAATCACGCTCCCCGATTCGGCCCTTAAGGAATTGGCAGCGCATGACGCGATTCTGTTCGGCGCTGTCGGGGCCGACCCGCGCGGCAGCGCGCAGATCCCGCAGGGGCTGATTGAAACCGACATTCTGCTGAAGATGCGGTTCGAACTCGATCAGTACATCAATCTCCGCCCGACAAAACTCATGCCCGGCGTACCCAGCCCGATCAAGGCCGAAGGCATCGACATGGTCATCGTCCGCGAGAACACCGAGGGCCTGTATTGCCAGAACGGCGGCTTCCTCTACAAGGGCACGCCGCACGAGGTGGCAAACCAGATCGAAGTCACCACCCGCCACGGCGTGGAGCGGGCGATCCGCTACGCGTTCGACTACGCCAAGCAGTTCGGCCGAAAGAAAGTGACGCTCGTCGCCAAGACCAATGTGCTCCGCTACGCCCACAACCTATGGCTGCGGGCGTTTGAAGAAGTGAAGGCGGATTATCCAGCTATCGAAACTGGTTACGATCACGTCGATGCATGCACGATGTACATGATCACCCAGCCGAAGCGGTACGACGTGATCGTGACGACTAATATGTTCGGCGACATCATCACCGACTTAGGCGCCGCCATCCAAGGCGGCATGGGCATGGCCGCCAGCGGCAACCTCAATCCGACAAAGAAAACCGCCAGCATGTTCGAGCCCGTTCACGGCTCTGCCCCTGACATCGCCGGCAAGAACGTGGCCAACCCGATCGCGACGTTCCTGAGCGTGGCGATGATGCTCGACTTCCTCGAACAACCCAAAGCCGCCGCTGCCATCAACCAGGCCTGCCGCGATGTGGTGGCCGATCCAATTAACCACACCCGCGACCTCGGCGGCCAGGCCAGCACGACGGCGGTGACTGAAGCGGTGATCGCGAAGCTGGTGTAGGGAATTTGCAATCGCCAATTTGCAATTTGCAATCGGTTTGTTTTCAAATTGCAAATTGCAAATTGGCGATTGCAAATCACATTTCATGCCCACGCCCGAGTTCATCCTCAACCTCCGGAAGAAGATCGGACACGATCTGCTTTTCATTCCCGGCGTGTCGGCGCTCGTTTTCAACGCCTCCCACGAAGTGCTGCTGGCCCGGCGATCGGACACCGGCCAATGGTCGGTCATCGGTGGGATCATCGATCCCGGCGAGCAGCCGGCCGCTGCCGTCATTCGCGAGGTCATGGAAGAAACCGGCGTGCGGATCGAGATCGAGCGCGTCAGCGGCGTGTACACGTCACCGGTGATCACGTATCCCAATCAGGACGTCGCCCAATACGTTATCACCGCCTTCCGCTGCAAGCCGATCGCCGGCGAGCCGCGGGTGAATGACGACGAATCGCTGGAGATCAAATATTTCCCGCTAAGCGAACTGCCGGATGATCTGAGAGAAGACCATCTCCTGCGAATCCTGCACGCCGCCGAGCCTGCGCATTCACCGGCGGCGTATATTCACGATCGGCCGTACGACGAAACGCCGTAGCCTGGTTATTGCGTGCGGTTCTCAATCGTCCCTCGACGTGACGTCGAGCGATCTTGTCTGCCCACCAAAGGGTTGACACGCGGTGGGCAGATTCCAACCTACGTCATTCAGGCGGGACTTTCTCGCGATCCATTGTTGCCCTACAATCAAACACTATGGCAGAAAAAGTAGTCATCATCGGATCCGGCCCCGCCGGTTGGACAGCAGCGATTTACGCGGCCCGCGCTCGGCTTGAGCCGATCGTGTACGAAGGCGCTTTGTCGGAAGAAAACCGCCTCCAAGGCACGCTGCCGCTGGGGCAGCTGAATCTCACGACGGAAGTGGAGAATTTCCCGGGCTTTCCGAAGGGCATTCTCGGGCCTGAGTTGATGATGGCGATGCGTGAGCAGTCTGAACACGCGGGTGCGCGCATCCTCACGGAAGACATTGTCGATATCGACCTCTCTAAGCGTCCGTTCAAATTGAAAGACTCAGCGGGGAATTCGCTGGAGGCCCAGACCGTCATCATCGCCACCGGCGCCAGCGCCAACTATCTTGGGCTGGAGTCCGAAAACAAATACAAGAACTGGGGCGTGTCGGCCTGTGCGGTGTGCGATGGGGCGCTGCCGCGATTCCGCAATAAGCCGCTGGTCGTCGTCGGCGGGGGTGACTCGGCCTGCGAAGAAGGCAATTACCTCACCAAGTTCGCCAGCACGGTGTATCTGGTGCATCGTCGCGATGCACTCCGCGCCAGCAAGGCGATGGCCGAGCGCACGCTGGCTAACCCCAAGATCAAGCCGATCTGGAACTCGGCCGTTGATGAGGTGCTGGGCGCCGAAGTACAAACCGGCGGCGGCCCGCAGCCGAGCCTGACGGGGGTGCGGATCAAGAATCTCCAGACCGGCGAAATGCAAACCATTGAGGCGGCTGGCATGTTCGTGGCGATCGGCCATACGCCCAACACCAAGTTCCTCAAGGACCAGATGAAGACCGACGACAAGGGCTTCCTCGTGCTCAGCGAGCCGCACCGCACGCTGACGAGCGTGGAAGGCGTATTCGCCGCCGGCGATGTGGCCGACCCGATGTACAAGCAGGCGATCACCGCCGCAGGCATGGGTTGCAAAGCTGCGCTGGATGCCGAGCGATGGCTGGCGGCCAAGGGCGTTCACTAGTCGCTGAATGCGACACAGAGACACACAGGCACAGAGTTAAGCACAGAGTAGAACATCTGAATTCTCTCTGTGTTTTGCTCTGTGCCTCTGTGTCTCTGTGTCGTATTCTTGACGCCGATGACGCCTCGATCGTATACGTTTCCCGCATCCCTCCGCCTCGGCGGGCAGGGTACGTTCAAAGCAATCCTCGATCTCCGCGTGAAGTGCGCGCGTGGCCCGATTGTCATCTTTTCAAAAACGAACGACCTGCCTCACCCGCGACTCGGCATCAGCATCGGCCGGCCCGTCGGCAACGCGGCGGTTCGCAATCGGATCAAACGGCTGCTGCGCGAAAGCTTCCGCCTCATGCAGCACGATTGGCCTCGCGGGTATGATGTGGTGGTGATCGTTCGCCCGCACAAACCGATGCTGCTGGCGGAATACCAAAAGACGCTATCCGCGGCGATGGTGCAATTGCACAAGAAATGGATTGAAACAGTGTAGGGTCCGTCTTGGCGGACCTTCGGGGTTCTCGGTCCGCCAAGGCGGACCCTACAGCATGAGATGGCTGCTCATCCAATTCGTCCTTCTTTACCGCGTGACGCTCGGCAAGCTGCTCGGTGGGCAATGTCGGTACACGCCGACGTGCAGCCAATACGCGATCGACGCGATTAACCTGCACGGCCCGATCAAAGGCAGCTGGCGGGCGACCAAGCGTATCTGCCGCTGCCACCCGTGGGGCGGGAAAGGCTACGACCCGGCGTGAGTTCAAACCAAAAAATCTCTTCGCCCCTTTCATACGCGAACGCGCGTGTCGGAAATCGCGGCCGATGGGGAGTTGCTTCAATCATTCGTGCGGGGATCGTTCTGTCGGTTCTCATTTACATGTTTTTCAACGTCTATGCTTGGATGCCCCGTAATATGTTCAGCGTCATCTTGGTGTGGCCGCCGACGTTGGTTGTGTCAATATGCGGTGTCGTCTATGGCTTCTTAGGCATTCGTCGTGACGCGCAGCCGCGCTGGGCGACTTGGGGATTGATATTGAACTTGGTTTTCGGATTCCTCGTTTCGATCGGGACGGCTGAGGCGGTTGACGCCCTGTATCGCGCGTTCAGGTACAACAACGGGATCGTCTTTCAATCCACCCGATAGCGCCTTTAAAGCAATTGCTTAAACTGGCTGAACCGCTTCGTCAACCGCTCCTTCAACTGCTTCATCCCGGTCTCAAATGCGTGCCCGTTTTTCGCGATTGCGATGAACAGCTTTACCATGTTCTGCCAATCGCGGATGTCGATGTACTCCGGCCCGATCTTTTTCTTCGCGCGGTCCATGTTGTGATAGTTCCCCAGCGGCACGCAGACGGCTGCCGCGAGGTAGCCCCAGGCGTCGTAGACGGTGCTTTCGCAAGTGCCGCCGGGCATGAGGGCGCGTTGGTAGTTGAAGGTCTTATCGCGTTTAGCCAGCACTGCAGCTTGCTGGGACATGAAGTAGGTGAGGGAAGAGTTGAAGATGCTCGTGCGGTCGCCGGTGCGGAGGATGACGCCGTTGCCTTGCTGCGCGTACGGCTGCTCGGCTGAGCACTCGATGCCGATGATGCGGTCGGTCTTTTTCAGCAGCGATGGTTTGAGCACCGCGCCGATGCAGCCGATGAACCCTTCTTCCTCAGCCCGGGTAAGCATGACGGCGATGGTCGCCTTCGGCGGCTTCTTCGCCAACTGATCGAGCATCGCCAGCGCCGCCGCCACGCCGGCCAGGTCATCGAGCGCTCGGCTGAGAAACTTTTTGCCCTTCAATCGCCCGATGCCCTGATCGAACATGCCGATCGAACCGGCGGGCACGGCTTGACTGACACGAACCTTCACCGACGTTGGCGTGACAAATCCGCGACCTTTAGCAGGCGTGGTTTCGATCACCGTGCCCGGCACTTCTATATCGCCCGCGAAAAAACGCACCTTTGCACCGCGCACGTAATC
This sequence comes from Tepidisphaerales bacterium, assembly GCA_038229715.1. Lineage (GTDB taxonomy): Bacteria > Planctomycetota > Phycisphaerae > Tepidisphaerales > Tepidisphaeraceae > JANMES01. Next base: position 11,056 of record JBBROD010000070.1, read on the forward strand.
GCTGTGTACGCCCCCATTAAACGCCGCCAGCAGCGTGCGGCCATCGAGCATTTTGATCGCCCGCATTCCCGGATGGTCCATGTGGGCAGAAAACACCCAGCGTGGCCCGCGTGAGCCACGGAGTTCGATCAGCAGATTGCCGATGGAATCTCGCCGCAGTTTCAATCGCGGCCGAACAGCGACGAAGTGTTTGACGTAGTGGATAACGCGATCTTCAGCGAACGGAGCGGTGGGGATCGACGAAATCTCTTGCAGGAATTTCATGCAGAATATTTTAGCCACAGATGAACACAGATGAACACAGATTCAAACCAAAAACAGAAAAGCGTTTCCTTTATCTGTGTGAATCTGTGTTCATCTGTGGCTAAAAATGAATTGGATGATCTACCGCCGGGCCATCGAGTCGGCTTCCTGCTCGATCGCGAGTTGCCTGAGTCGCGGCAGCATGTCTTCCAGCGATTCAGCTTGCGGCGAAGTGGGGTACTTGGCCAGCAACGCTTCGCCGAGTTCCACGGCATCGGCGAATCGTTTGGCTTTGATATAGCTCTGAATCCGCTGTTCTTCTTCCTGCCGCTCTTCGATCTCGGCGTTTTCCAGAATCGTCGGCAGCTGCTGGCGGATTTTTTGGGCCTTCCTGTGGTCGGGGAATTTATCCAGCAACCGGCGGGCGATGCTCAAGGCACGTCGGTAGTGCTTACGCTCCAACTCGTCCTTGATCTGCTCGTACAGCCGGCGGACGCTGCCCTCGCGGTAGATATCGAACTCCCGCTGCACCCTCTGGCGGAGCCATTGGGCGTCGGCGTCGTCTTCGTGTTCTTCGGCGAAATTCGCCGCGATGGCCAGCGCCTGATCCCAGTTCGACAGCGCCATCAGATCGTCCACGCGAGCGCGGGCGGCGTCGAGCGAATCGAACGCTTCGACCGGCAGTTCATCCGGCGCGAGCGTCGGGCGGAACGTCAGGCGCGGCTTTGTCGACGCGATCGGCTGGACTTCTTCTTCGGGACTCAGGCGTATCGGCTCTTGTTCACTCGCAATCGCGATCGCCTCGGCCTCGTCCGCTTCGCGATCGAGCGCGGCGGCGGCGGGGGACGGCGTTGTGGCGACAGACCGCAACGCGTCGAGCTTGGCGATCACCTGTCGCATCATCTCCTGGAGCTGCGATAAATCCTGCTGCGACTGTGCGGTGTTCTGCTGCAGCCGTGCTACGTCGATCGCCATCTGGCGGCTTTCTTCCTCGTCGGTGTTCGGATCGCGGTCGCGGAGCATCCCGCCGATGTGGGAGAGTTGGTCTCGGATCTCAATCAGTTCACGTGTATTCGTTGGCGTACGGCAGATCGCCTGAACGGCGATCACCACGGCGCTGAGGATCGCAATGGAAGCCACCGTCACGCCGAATGCCGCGACGATGATCAAGTTTCGCGCCGCCACGGGCAGTTCGACGTACCCGCCGAGCAGCGCGATCGCCACGCCGACGAAACAGAAACCGGCAGCGGTGATCAATACATACACGGTCGTGAGGTTGGGGCGTTGGGGGTTCATGGTTGATTGCACCCTAATATATCGGCTTGCGCGACGGGGTGCGAAAGATTGAAATCCCCGCCACTTTCGGCTTCGCGAATCGGCGCGGTTGACACTCTCCAGAAGCCCCCCAAGCCGCGGTTTTTGACAACGCCAGGCGTTTCCGTATGATAGATGGACTTCCCCATTGATGGGGCGTATGTCGAGAGATCAGGTATCGGACGTAAATCGTTACCCGATGGGTAGATATGCCGGGTTGGATCGCGGTTTGAACCGACGCGGGCCCCGGGAAGTGTTTTCCGCGGATGAGTTTCCCTCGCCCTGTTTAATACGGGTCGATGGCCTGCCCACCCGTCTCTCGACGATTCCAATAAGCTTATTCACTACCCCGTAGTGTAACGGTAGCACCGCAGTTTTTGGTACTGCTTGTCTAGGTTCGAATCCTAGCGGGGTAGTATGTAATTAGTACTGAGGGTCGAGGACTGAGGACTGAGTGAATTGCTCGGCCCTTTTTACTCAGTCCTCAGTCCTCGGCACTCAGTCCTATGTCGTTGACCGCCATCATCCTCGCCGCCGGGAAATCCACCCGGATGAAGAGCAAGAAGCCCAAGCCGCTGCATGAAATCTGCGGTCGGCCGATGCTGTCTTATGTGCTCGACGCTTGCTACGGCGTCGGGTGCAAAAAAGTGCTGGTGGTGATCGGGCATGGCAAGGACGAAGTCATCGCCCAGTTCGGCGATGACAAGCGAATCACCTGGGTCGAGCAAACCGAGCAGCTCGGCACGGGTCACGCGGCCAGGGTGTGCGTGCCGCTGCTGAAGGACGAGACCGGCGACGTGTTCATGCTTACCGGTGACGGGCCGCTGATTCGGTCCGAAGTGTTGCGGACTTTGCTGCACGCTCACCACGACGACAAAGCCGCCGCCAGCATGGCGACGGCGGTATTGGAAGACCCGACCGGTTACGGCCGGATCATACGCAACGAGAACGGCGATTTTGTTGAGATCATCGAGCAGGCCGACGCGACACCGGAGCAGCGCGAAATTCAGGAAGTCTTCCCGAGCTACTACTGCGTGAAGGTTCAGGAACTGATCTCGGCCGTCGGGAAGATTACGAACAAGAACAAGAAGAACGAGTATTACCTCACCGATCTGTACTCGATCATTCGCAAGGCCGGGAAAAAAGTCACCGCGGTGCAAGCCGTGCTGCCGGAGGACGTGCTGGCAGTGAATGATCGCATCCAGCAGGCGGAAGTCGACGCGATCATGCAGGATCGCATCCAACGCCAACTCCGTGAGAACGGCGTGACGATCGTGAGTTCTGCAGGCGTTTATGTGGAAAGCGGCGCGTCGGTCGGGAGCGACACGGTGATTCAGCCGTTCAGTTTCATCGGCCGGGGCACCAGCATAGGCCAAGGGTGCGTCATCGGGCCGTTCGGGTGCATCCCGCGCGGCAGCATCGTGACGGACGGTTCGACGGTGGCCGGTAACGTATCGACCGAAGCGGCGTTGTTGAACAGCGGACGAGGATAAGGAGATTTGCAATCGCCAATTTGCAATTTGCAATTGATTCGATTGCAAATTGGCGATTGCAAATAATTTATGTCAGCACTCGACTCTGAAAAACTCAAGCTCTTCACCGGCAGGGCGAATCCGCAACTGGCGGAGAAGATCTGCAAGTACCTGCAGCTTCCGCTGGGCCGCGGGCGGACGGAGCTTTTCCCGGACGGGGAGTTGCTGGTAAAAGTGGACGAAGACGTCCGCGGCCGCGACTGCTACATCGTCCAGCCGACCTGCCATCCGGTGAATGCTCACCTGATGGAGTTGATGATCTGGATCGATTGCCTGAAGCGCGCCAGTGCAAACCGCGTGACGGCCGTCATTCCGTATTTCGGCTATGCTCGACAGGATCGTAAGGACGAAGGCCGCACGCCGATCACCGCGAAGCTGGTGGCCAACCTGATCGAACGGGCCGGCGCCGATCGCGTGATCAGCATCGACCTGCACGCCGCTCAGGTGCAAGGGTTCTTTGATATTCCGGTGGATCATCTGTCGGCCTCGCCGGTGTTGATCAAGTGGTTCAAGAGCCTGAAATTGCACAACCGTGTGTTTGTGTCGCCGGACGTGGGCAACGTTAAACGTGCGCAGGTGTACGCCAATATCCTTGGCGGCGATATTTGCATTATCGACAAGCGCCGCAAGTCGGGCAGCCAGATCGAAGCCAAGACGATCATCGGCGAAGTTGAAGGCAAAAATGTACTGATGGTGGATGACATGATCACCACCGCCGGCACGGTAACCGAAGCTTGCAAGATTCTTCGCGGTGCAGGCGTGAAGGAACTGTACATGGCCGCCACGCACGCAGTGTTCGCACCGCCGGCGATGGAGCGGCTGCTGAAGTGCGATTTCACCAAGCTGGCGATCACCGACACGATCCCGCTGGGGGATCGTGCTGAACCGATTAAGGACCGCATCGTGCAGTTGAGCGTGGCCGAGCTACTTGGCGAGACGATCCACCGCATTCACCACAACGAATCGGTGAGCGTGCTGTTTACGAAGGAAAAAATTCAACAGGATCAGTAAGAATTTGTAATTTGCGATTTGCAATTTGCAATCGACATTTAGAAAGAACCGCATTTTCGAGATTGCAAATTGCAAATTGAAAATTGCAAATAAGAGGAGTTAGATATGGCTAAGCAATCCGCAGTCGTCGTAGTAGAGAACCGTGAGCAGCTGGGCTCGCGAGCCAACAAGCGTCTTCGCGATTCGGGCAAGCTCCCGGGCGTGATCTACGGTCACAAGGAAGCCGTCGTCCCCGTGACGCTGCCGAAGAAGGAAGTGGTCAACCACATTCATCACGGCGCGCATGTGTTTGAACTGCAACTGGCCGGCAAGGCTGAAACGTGCCTGGTCAAGGAAGTGCAGTACGATCACCTCGGGCTCGAAGTGATTCACGTCGACTTCGCCCGCGTGTCGCTGAACGAGAAGGTGGAAGTCACCGTTCCGCTCGAACTCAAGGGTACGCCCAAGGGTGAAGACGACGGCGGCGTGCTGCAGCAGATGGTCTCCGATCTGGAAATTGAGTGCTTGGTGACCGATATCCCGGAGAAGATCGTCTACAACGTCAGCGCGATGAAGCTCGACGACGTGCTACACCTCAAGGATATCCCGCTCCCGACCGGCGTGAAAGCGATGCAGGACGAAGACCTGATCATCGCCACTTGCGCCGAGGTCAAGGAAGAAGAATCGACCGAAGCGGCCGAGGCTGCCTCGGGCGAGCCGGAAGTCATCGGCAAGAAGAAGGAAGACGGCGAAGTGGCCGCGGCAGCCGCTGCCCCGGCCGCCGAAAAGAAGTAAAGGAGATTTGCAATTTGCGAATTGCAATTTGCAATCGAGACAGCAAAGTCTTTCGATTGCAAATTGGAAATGGGCGATTGCAAATCCGGCTCATGAAGATCGTCGTCGGCCTTGGCAATCCCGGCAAAGAGTACGTCGGAACGCGGCACAATGTCGGGTTCGAAGTAGTCGAGCAGTTTGCCAGCCGGCTGGGATGGATCGGAACGCCCGGCCAGTTCCAGTCGAACGCGAAGAAGAAATTCAATGCGTTGGCGATGGACGGCACGGTTCAGTTACAGTCCGGCGGGACGGAAAAAGTCCTGCTGCTCAAGCCGCTGACGTACATGAACCTCAGCGGCCAGTCGGTTCAAGCGGCGATGGCGTTTTACAACGTCTTCCCGCAGGACCTGATGGTGGTGCTGGACGATTTGGCGCTGCCCACCGGACGCCTGCGGCTTCGCGGGGGCGGCAGCAGCGGAGGCCATAACGGCCTGAAAGACATTCAGCGGGCGATAGGTACCGATCAGTACCCTCGCCTGCGATTAGGCATCGACGCTCCGCCTGCCAAGGCTTTGCCTGGCTCGGAGCGTGTGCCAGGCAAAGATTATGTCCTTGGGCGTTTTAGTGATGCCCAGCGACAATTACTCGATCCAGCCATCGCCCGCTCGTGCGGCGCGATATTGACCTGGATCGACCAAGGATTGAACGCGGCGATGAACGCTTTCAATTCGGCAGAGTAGGTTGCGGGTTGTAGGTTGTGTGTTGGAAGAATCCAACCTGCAACCCACAACCTACAACATACAGGTATTTACAGCGGCCGGCCCCAACCGGTCAGAACCCAAGCTCGGGAGTTAAGTTATGGCAGCAAAAAAGAATCGTCAGTACGAAGGCATGTTCCTCATCAGCCCGGCCGTTGCGGCTGAGGCGGAGGCGGCGATCAAGATCGTCCGCGCCAAGATCGAGAAGCACACCGGCGAAATCATCGTCATCAAGAAGTGGGACGATCGGAAGCTCAACTACGAAATCAACGGCCAGAAGCGCGGCCTGTACATCATCGCCTACTTCACCGCCCCGGCCGCCAACATCACGCCGCTTGAACGCGATGTGACGTTGTCGGAAGACGTGATGCGGGTGTTGATCACCGACGCGAATCATCTGAACAAGGAAGAGATGGAAGCCGTCGAGCCGCAGCCGATCCAGCCGCGCGAAGAGCGCCCGAGCTGGGATCGTCCGAGCTGGGACAGCCCGTCGCCGCGCGGCGACCGCCCGGAGCGCAGCGAGCGCGCCCCGCGTCGCGAGCCGGCTGAAGCAGCGAAAGACTAGTCGTCAGCGAACATGGCGAAACCGCAAGCGGCTGCCGGTCGCTCGCGGTTTCACTCGACGCCTGCTTAGGAGTGCGCTATGGCTAATTTCAACAAGATCATCCTCTGCGGCAATCTCACCCGCGATCCGGTGCTGCGCTACCTGCCCAGCCAGATGGCGGTGGTGGATTTCGGATTGGCCGTCAATCACAAGTACCGAACCAAGACCGGCGAGGAACGCGAAGAAGTCCTCTTCATCGACGTTTCGGCGTTCGGCAAGCAGGCGGAAGTCATCAACCAGTATTGCACCAAAGGCAAGCAGCTTTTGGTTGAGGGCCGCCTGAAGTACGACACCTGGGAAGACAAGCAGGGAGGCGGCAAGCGGTCGAAACACGCCGTCGTGCTGGACAACTTCCAGTTCGTCGGCGGTCCGCGTGAAGGTAGCGGGGCTGGTGGCGGCGGTGGTCAGCGCGGCGGTGGCGATGCCATCCCCGAGTACGACCCCGGCGATTCCGCTCCGCCGCAACGCTCGGCTCCGCGTCCGCAAGCCAACCGGCCGCCACAAAAACCGCCGGCCGAGCAGCCGTTCGGCGACGAGCAGCAGTTCAAGGATGAGGATATTCCGTTTTAGTTTGTTGTCTGTTGTAGGTTGTGGGTTGGAATCGTTTCAACTACCGGCCTCCAACAAACAACCCGCAACCAACAACAAACATTATCAAGAGGTTTCAAATGTCCAGCAACGTCAAACTACTGTTGAAAGAATCGATCAAGAACGTCGGCCGCGTCGGCGATGTGGTGGAAGTGTCTTCGGGTTACGCCCGCAACTATCTTCTTCCCAATGACCTGGCCGTCCAGCCGACGCCGAACAACATCAAGAAGATCGAAGCCCGTCGTCAGGAAATCCTGTCGCAGGAAAAGGCCCGTCGCGAAGAACGCGCCGCCGCCCTCAAGACGCTCGAAGGCGTGGAAGTCACGCTCGAGCGTCGCGCCAACGAGCAGGGCCACCTGTTCGGCAGCGTGAGCGCGACCGACATCGCCAAGGCCCTGCAGGCCCAGGGACATCAGATCGAGCCGGACGACATCAACCTGCCCGGCAAGCTCGATCGCATCGAGAAGTACACCGTGGTGGTAAGCTTCGCCGAAGACCTGAAGGCCGAGATCAAGGTTTGGGTCGCCCCCGACGCCGAGAGCAAAGCCGGTATCGACGCCGCCCGCAAGGCCCGCGATGACGCCGACAACGCTCCCGCACCTGCAAAAACAGAAGCCAAGTAGCTTCTTAGAGGGCCGGACTGGTCGCTTCAGCGACCAGTTCACACTGAGTTTTGTGGACACCCCGTTAACAACCCGTCGCGTCGCGCGAATCTCTCGCGCGACGCGGCGTTTTTCGTTTACAGTCAGCAAGATGTGTGTCCGTGTTTCGGTGGTTCAAAAAATCCTTGAGAACCGCCGATAGTTCGGTTAGTGTCCGGTTCGCAAATCTGAGCCAGGGACGGTGTTGCATGAGTAGCCATTTGATGGATCCGATTGCCGGGCAGTTCGACCGGCTGCCGCCACACTCCACGGAAGCCGAGATGTGCCTGCTGGCGTCGATGATGCTCGACAAAGAGGTCGTCGGCGAAGTCGTGCAGATCGTCACCGGCGAATCGTTTTACCAAGCCGATCACCAGATTATTTTCGACGTCCTAACGGGCTTGTACGAACAGAACCGCCCGGTCGATGCGGTCATCCTTCGCGAAGAACTGGGCAAGCGGCAGGTGCTGGACGAGATCGGCGGGACTGCATACCTCGCCCAGATTCTGTCAGCCGTCCCGTCGGCGGCGCACGGGGCGCATTACGCGTCGATCGTGAGAGAAAAGGCGCTGCTCCGCCAGCTGATTTCCGCGAGCAATGACATCCTGCGCGACGCCTACGCCCCGCACGAGCAAGCGGAAGTGGTACTGGACCGCGCTGAAAAACGAATCTTCCAAATCGCCGAGCAAAAAGTCAGCGGGCAGGTCACCGCGATGGAAGACGTCCTGCACGAAGTCTTCGAGATGATCGAAAACCGCGGCCAGCGCGGCATCGAAACCGGATTCTTTGAACTCGACGACATGATGAACGGCCTGCAGAACGGCGAAATGATCATCGTCGCGGCTAGGCCATCAATGGGCAAGACGGCGTTCGCGATGAACGTCATGGAACACATCAGCGCCGACAACCGGCTGCCGTGCGCGGTGTTCAGCCTTGAAATGAGCAAGCAGCAACTCGCCCAGCGAATGCTGTGCAGCCGCGGGCAGATCGACGCACACAAGCTGCGGAAAGGGTTGCTGCAATCGCACGAGTACGCGCACCTCGCGAACGTCGTCGGCGAATTGGCGAAGGCGCCGATGTGGGTCGACGACTCGGCCGGTTTGACGATCATGGAACTGCGCGCCAAAGCCCGCCGGCTGAAGCTGCAGCACGACGTCAAGTGCATCATGATCGACTACATGCAGTTGATGGATAATCCGGGCGTTGAAAGCCGTCAGCAACAGATCAGCGAAATCAGCCGCGGGATTAAAGCAATTGCCCGCGAGTTGAACGTGCCGGTCATCTGCCTCTCGCAGCTGAACCGAGCCAGCGAAGGCCGCGACGGCCACCGCCCGCGCATGAGCGACTTGCGAGAATCCGGCTCCATCGAGCAGGACGCCGACGTGATCGCGCTCCTGCATCGCGAAGACTACTACCGCATGAGCGATCCCGACTTCCAGCCGGATAACGTGGCAGAATTGATCATCGCCAAGCAACGTAACGGCCCGACGGGGACGGTGAAGCTGACATTCATGAACAAGACCACGCGCTTTGAGAACTACAGCGGACAGGCGGATCCGTTTTGATGAATTCGCGTCGCACGGGCTACCAGCCCGTGCCCGTTAACGCCGGAGCGTCATGGCAGGTTGATCGTTAGCAATACCACGCTTTGAGCAGGAAATGCCGGCTTCAATAGTGGGATGATTTCAGTCTACGCGTGCAAAAAGTCTTGTTGATAGACTGACCGTATCCGACGTTCCACGCCGTCTGGCACGGGCTGGTAGCCCGTGCGACGTTACAGCACTTCCGTCGCCCGCGGGTAGCTGCCGAGCACTGTGAGTTGCAAACAGTGCTGCCGCGCTTCGGCGATCGCCTTCTGCATGCCCGCATCGTCGGCGTGGCCTTGGGCATCGATGAAGAAGTAGTACTCCCAGTTCACTTTCTTGCTGGGGCGCTTCTCGATGTCGGTCAGGTTGATCCCGTTTTCCTTGAACACGTCCAGCACCTCGGCCAGCGCGCCCGGTTTGTGGGCGGTGGTGAACATGATGCCCGTCTTGTCGTCGCCGGTGCGTTTGGCGGGCTCGCGGCTGATGACGAAGAAACGCGTGACGTTGTCGGGGTTGTCTTCGATGTTCTCGAATAGCGTCGTCAGGCCATAAATCTCCGCCGCCAGCTTGCTGCCGATGGCGGCGACGCCGTCCTGCTGGCTGGCCATTTCGGCGGCTTTGCTGGTGCTCGGTGCGGGTTGAACGTCGCGGTCTTTGGCGGTGTTGCTCAGGAAGTGCCGGCACTGGGCGAACACCTCGGGCTTGCTGTAGACGCTCTTGATCTGATCCCACGGCCCCTTGGCCAGCAAGTTGTGGTGGATCGTCACCAGCACCTCGGCGCAGATTTTGGCTGACGATTGCAGGAACGCATCGAGCGTATCGATTACGCCGCCGTGCAGGGAGTTTTCGACCGGCACGAGGCCGTAGTCGATGTGCCCGCGGATGACTTCCTCGAACACGCTGGGGATTTCCGACAGCGGGACGTATTCCACGCTCGACCCGAATTTATTGACCGCCGCCCCGTGGCTGAAACTGCCCGCCGGGCCGAGCACGCCGATCCGCAGCGGCCGCTCCAACGCGAAGCTGCCGCTCATCAGTTCGCGGTAGACGGCCTCCAGGCAGCGGTCGGGCAGTGGCCCCTTGTTGAACCCGCGGACTTTAGCCATCACCGCTTTTTCACGATCGGGGGCGTAAATCGGCGCGTTTTGCTGCTGTTTCAGCCGGCCGATCTCCACCACCACGCGGGCACGCTGGTTAAGCAGTTCGACGATTTGGGCATCGAGCGAATCGATTTTGACGCGGAGCTGATCCAGCGATTCCGAAGGCATACACAAGGTTTTATCGGGCGTGGGCAGGGCGGTCAAACGGCGGAAGAATTTGGACCGGCTCGGTCGATAAGAATCAGAGAGTTTCTAATCGCACCGAGGTTATTGTGGACAAGGAACAAGTACCCCACGTTTCAATCGCTTTGCCCGGCGCTGCCGACGGTTCGGTCCTGCCTACGCATTGGCCGAACTTGCAGGAATTGCTCGATTGGTGTCACGCCATGCACCCGGGGACAGCCGCGATCCTGGTGCTGCTGGGCGTGCTGTACCTGCTGTTCGGCTACTACATGTTCAAGGCGCTGGTGCTGGTTAACGCCGGGCTTTTGGGCGCGGCGGCCGGGGCGATGCTTGGTGCGCAGCAGGGCGCTGCGCTTCCGGCGGCGATTGTTGGCGTGATTATCGCCATGGCCATCACTTGGCCGCTGATGAAGTACGCAGTCGCGATCATGGGCGGCGTGTTCGGCGCGATGGTGGGCGCGAGCATGTGGAACACCTTCAACCAGAACCCCGAAATGGCCTGGGCCGGTGCGATGATGGGGCTGATCTTCTGTTCCCTACTCTGCTTCATCCTCTTCCGTGGCTGCGTGATGACGTTCACGTCGCTGCAGGGCGCGGTGATGGTTGTGTTCGGCCTACTCGGCCTGATGCTGAAGTACGACGACATCGGCCCGCGCGTGCTCAGCCAATTCCAGAACACGCATTTCCTCATGCCGATGGCGATCTTCATTCCGACGATAGCAGGCGTGATCTTTCAGCAGTACAACGACACAAGCCCTGCGGGTCCGCCGGCACCGGCGAAGAAGTAAAGGCATTTACCACAGAGAACACAGAGGAATCACAGAGAAACACAGAGCGAAAACTGAGAAGCGCCAAGGCTGCCAGGAAACGCCAACGAGAAGAGAAGCCAAGTCGGAAGTGTAACTTCCTGTCTGTAAATAAAGTAAGCCATCGTTCGCTTCGATCAGGGTTTTACCAAGGACCTTCGATCAAAGGATGCGAACGATGGCTACAGGACAGGATATCGGCGAAATCGGCGATTTGTTGCAGGAGACTTTTCGGACGGGAGACGGTCTACGGCGGTTGCTGCAGGGGTTGCTTAACCTCGGGATGCGGGAGGAGGCGAG
>JBBROD010000071.1:0-21675 GCA_038229715.1 Tepidisphaerales bacterium
CACAAGACATTGAGACAGCCATCCGTGGCCTCCTGTGAAAAGGTGTCGTGAAGAAGCACCATGTTCGCAGGAGGCTATTGGCCGCGCAACTGTCCTAACGCGCGTGCCGGCGCGGAGTTATGAGTTATCCGAATGCCATTCGGTAGACTACCGTCTTGGGTCAGAGCACTTGAGCCGCACTGTCGCACGTGGACAGGTTCGCAATTCCATGCGATCGGCGGGTTTACAACCAATGGGCAATACAGGGCTCGAACCTGTGACCTCCAGCGTGTCATGCTGGCACTCTAGCCAACTGAGCTAATTGCCCGTAAGGTTGGCAATTATACGCGAAACCGTCTTTCGGACAAGAGGACGGGTTTCCCATCATTCAACGCACAAAAACGTCCCAGATGAACACCACTGAGAAAATCATTCGCGACCCCGTTCACGACGTGATCGCGTTCCGAATCGGCGAGCCGATCGACGGGCTGCTGTTTCGTCTGCTCAATGCGGCTGAGATTCAGCGCCTGCGGCGGATTCGGCAACTCGGGCTGGCGAGCCTGGCGTATCCGGGGGCGGATCATTCTCGGTACAGTCACAGTGTTGGAGTGATGGAAACCTCAAGGCGGGTTTTCAACCAGCTGCGAAAGTTTTACACGATCGATCCGGTTGAAGAACTGGTTTGCGTGGTTGCGTCGCTTTTGCACGATCTGGGGCACGGGCCGTTCAGCCATGTATTTGAACGCGTGAGCGGCATTCACCATGAGCAGCTGACGCAGCGGGTCATCGGCGATCGGGAAAGCGATGTGCATCGCCTGCTGGCCGAGCATGATCGGGCGCTGCCGGGCATGGTCCTGAAGTTCATGCTGAAGCAGCCGCGGTCGTTTCTGACCGATATCGTTTCGAGCCAGCTCGATGCAGACCGGTTTGACTACCTTCTCCGCGACAACCTCATGACCGGCAGCCAGTACGGCGGTTTTGATTTGCGATGGCTCATCCACGCGCTGGTGATCGATGAAGGCTCCAGCCGGCTGGCGATCAGCTACAAGGGTGTATCGGCGGCCGAGGCGTATCTGCAGAGCCGCTTCCACATGTACCGCAACGTGTACTTCCATAAAGTCGTGCGAAGCTCCGAAGGCATGGTCAAGCTCGCGCTGCAGCGGGCGAAGCGCCTAGCCGTGCAGCAACGGTTGGAATGGCCGCCGGGCGATCATGGCGTGCATAAGGCGCTGCTCGGACAGCGACTGACGATCGCGGAGTTTACGGATTTGGACGACATCTCCATCTTGCACTGTTTCAAGCTGTGGACGAACAGCCACGACCCGGTGCTGGCCGGGCTGTGTCGCGGGTTGCTGTTTCGGCAAGTATTTAAGACGATCGATCTGACGCACGTTCACTACGAGCAGGAATCGATCGCGATCGTGGCAGCGGCTGAAGAAGCGGTGACTGCGGCAGGGGGCGAGCCGGGATACGAACTGTTCTACGACGAGCCGGCCGATACACCTTACGAAACCTTCACGCCCGACAACAACGCCGCCACCGATATTTACGTGAAATTGCCGAGCGGCGAATTGACGTCGATCGTCAATCTCTCGCCGATCACGCAAGCGCTCAATCGCGACCTAATGTTCCGGCGGATTCACGTCTCGGCGAAGTATCGCGATGTGGTGCTGAAAGTGATGGGCAAAAAGTAGATTCGAGCGGCGAGCCATTTGTTGTAGTGTGCGGGCTCTGAAATCGTCATCCTGAGGTACGCCGAAGGATCTCGGATTGCGAGCGGCTTTCGACTTTCGAGATCCTTAGGAGTACCTCAGGATGACGCAAAACGTTCATTATCACGGTACGGCAAACGGCGCGTTGCTCAAGTTCATTCGTTGCTGCTGACCGCGGTACAAGTGTCGTTCATTTCCCACCGTTGAATTTTACAATTCGCTTCGCTTGGCCGCTTTCCTGTAGATACGTCATCAGCAGCGCGACGTAGCTGGCCTTGATGATCGGGCGGTCGCTGAGTTTCAGCGTTTCTCGAACCTTCATCACCGATTCCTCGCGCGGTCCTTCCACTTCGACGTACAAACCCAAGTGCGGCAACTCGTCGAGTTCCACAAGACAGTCGGCCAGCTTCCAGGTCTGGCGCTTTTTCTCGAATGACAGCACTTTGCGGAAACCTAATTCATCGAGCAGGGCGGCGGCGTCTTTTGCGTCGGTGGCGCCGAGTTCGGTTTCGTCGCGGCTTTTGAGCGGGCCGTGCAGGCGGGGGCCTTTGAAGGTGATGGTGTGCTTGGCCGGCCCGTCGGGCAGCGGATGAGTGGTGCGGAGACGCAGCCCCTTGTCAGCCGCCAGAAGGGAGCGGTCGTCGGTGTCGAAGAAGACGTTGATTTCCATCGCCTCACCTTGGCGAACTGCACCGGCTTCGGCGAGTTTAGTGCGGATCGGCTCGAACGAGTCGACCTTCATTTTCGCTTCAATCTCAACGGGCATGACGATTCCTTTCGAGGCGCGTTCATCCACTGTGCGCCGACCGGCTGTTATAGGCCATCCCGCACTCTTGGCAATGGCAGGGCGGTCGTATCAATTTTCGCGGATTCGTTAACTCACCACAAAATTGACCATCCGGCCGGGAACGAACAGCGTCTTGCGGATGGTCTTTCCGTCCAGCCAAGGCTTGATCTTCTCCGCACTCATCGCGGCGGCGACAACGACATCTTCATCGGCGTCGGCGGCGATGGTGATTTTGTCGCGGAGCTTGCCGTTGACCTGCACCGGAATCTCGATGCTCGATTCGACCAGCTTGGCTGGATCAAACATCGGCCACGGCCGGCGCGCCAAACTCTTGGTATGGCCGAGGCGGCTCCAGATTTCCTCCGCCTGGTGTGGCGCGAGCGGCGCGAGCAATAGCACGAACGTTTCCGCCAGCTCACGCGGCACGACGCCGAGCTGGCCGACCTCTTTGTTCAGCTTGATCAGCTCCGCGATGGCGGTGTTGAAGCGCAGGTGCTCGATATCATCGCCGACCTTCTTGATCGTGCGGTGCATTTGTCGATCAACGGCCTCCGGGATCGCGATGGGCTCGATCTTACGCGGCTTCTCTTCCTCGCCGACGAGGTTGTTCCACACCGAGTTCAAAAACCGCGTCATGCCGACGATATCGCGCGTGTTCCAGGGTTTCTGCGATTCCAACGGCCCCATGTACATCTCGTACAGGCGGAAGGCATCAGCGCCGTAGTCTTTTACGATGTCGTCGGGGTTTACCACGTTGCCGCGGCTCTTGGACATTTTAAACGACTCGGCCTTCACTTTTACCGATGGATCGGACTTCAGGAAGTAGCTTTCGCCTTTCTTCTCGACCTCGTCGTCGGCCACCTTACGCGGCTCGGCCTCGGCGGTGTGGTATTCCATCTCGCCGAGGATCAGCCCTTGGTTCACCAGCCGATTGAACGGCTCCGGCGTGCTGACATGGCCGAGGTCGAACAGCACCTTGTGCCAGAAACGCGCGTACAGCAGATGCAGCACCGCATGTTCGACGCCGCCGATGTAGAGATCGACGGGCATCCAATACTTCTCTTTTACCGGATCGATGAACCGATCGGGATTATGCGGATCGATGTACCGCAGGTAGTACCAGCAACTCCCGGCCCACTGGGGCATGGTGTTGGTCTCGCGACGGAATTCCTTACCGTCAGATGAATACTTCAACCAGTCGGCGGCCTTGCTGAGCGGGGGCTCGGGCGTGCCGGTGGGTTTAAAGTCGGACATTTCCGGCAGCAGTAGAGGGAGTTCGGTTTCGCTGATCGCGTACGAGTTATCCTGCGCGTCCAGCACGATCGGAAACGGCTCGCCCCAGTACCGCTGGCGGCTGAACAGCCAGTCGCGCAGCTTGTATTTCACCGTCTTGATCGCCGCGCCTTCCTCGGACAGCGTTTCGATGATCTTGTCCTTGGCCTGTTCGGTCGGCAGCCCGTTGATGATCGGCGAGTTGACGGCAACGCCTTCGCCGATGAACGGAGCGGCCACGGCCTTGCCGCCAGCGTCGCCGACGACCAGCTTGATCGGCAGGCTAAATTTTTTGGCGAATGCAAAGTCGCGATCATCGTGCGCCGGGACGGCCATAATCGCGCCCGTGCCGTAGCCGGTGAGTACGTAGTCGGCAATGTAAACGGGAATCTTCTCGTCGTTAATCGGGTTGATCGCGTAAGCGCCGGTGAAAACGCCGGTCTTGTCCTTCACGTCGGCCATCCGGTCGCGATCGCTCTTGCCGGCGGCTTGCGTGCGATACGCGGCGATCGCGTCCTTCTGCTCCGCTGTCGTGATCGGGTCGACCAGCGGATGCTCGGGCGCCAGCACCATGTACGTCGCGCCGTACAGCGTGTCGGGACGAGTAGTAAAAACGGTGATCGGCTCGTCGATCGACCCGTCTATTTCAAAGTCGATCTCCGCACCCACGGATCGGCCGATCCAGTTCCGCTGCATCTCTTTCAAACTATCCGGCCATTGCAATGCGTCCAGATCGGAGATTAGCCGATCAGCGTACGCCGTGATGCGCAGCATCCACTGTCGCATCGGCCGGCGTTCGACGGGGAAGCCGCCGACTTCGCTCTTGCCGTCGATGACTTCTTCGTTGCTGAGCACCGTGCCCAAACCTGGGCACCAGTTGACGGGGGCTTCGTCGGTGTACGCAAGCCGCTGGCCGGCGATGATGTCGGCTTTTTCTTCGGTGGTCAGTTCCATCCACTTCCGCTCGACGCCGATGTCGCCGCTGATCGCCTCCATGCCTTCCTGCGTGCGGCTGAGATGGATTGATCCATCGGGGCCGACGACGTAGTTGCCGTTGCCCAATTCCTGGATCAGGTGCGAGATCGGCTTGGCTTTTTTATCCGTCGGGTCGAAATAGCTATTGAACAGCTGCAGGAAGATCCACTGCGTCCACTTGTAATAGGTGGGATCGGTCGTATCCACTTCGCGATCCCAGTCGTAGCTCATGCCGAGCATCTGGATCTGCTTGCGGAAGTTGGCGATGTTCTTTTTGGTGGTTTCGGCAGGGTGAACGTTGTTTTTGATCGCGTACTGCTCGGCCGGCAGGCCGAAGGCGTCCCAGCCCATCGGGTGCAGGACGTTGTAACCCTTCATCCGCAGATGCCGGCTGACGATGTCCGTCGCCGTGTAGCCTTCAGGATGGCCGACGTGCAGGCCCGCGCCGCTGGGGTACGGAAACATATCGAGGACGTACGCCTTGGGCATGTTGCCCGCTTCGGACGGTTCGATCGCGGCAAACGTCTTGTTGGCCAGCCAGTAGGCCTGCCACTTCTTTTCGATGGAGGTCGGGTTGTAAGGCATTGGGGCAATGTTAATTGAGGTCGGTCGAAGAAGAAACAATCGGCGAGGGGCGGCCGGGCGATCCGGCAGGTTTTATTCGGGGCTTGTTAAGGAGTGCGGGAATCCGTCCGATGAACAATGATAGCCGCCCCGTGGGGGCTGCGCAGGAACGGATCAAAACGTAATGAGCACCATTTCATTGATCCCGTCGATGTCGCCCGTCAAACCGGGAATCCAAAAATCGATCCCGCTCATTGTCCGCCTGTTTTTTCTGGCCGACGCGCTGGTTGTCTTGGCCGCCATTGCAAGCCACCTGATCGCCCACTATTTCGGCCGGGAAGCGCCGGGATTCTTACGCCTGAGTTATGAGAGCAATTTGCCGACGTGGTATAGCAGCGCGCAACACGCCGTCGTGGGCACGCTGTTAGCGATACTGGCGGTGCGAGAGATCGCGATCGATCGTCGGCGATGGTGCATTGCGCTCCCCGCGCTGATGTACTTATTCTTCTCGTTTGATGAAGTTGCGATGGTTCACGAACGTATCGCCCGGCTAGTTCAAGCGCACAGCGCGCTCGGCCAGTCACACGGCTTGACGAATTCGGCCCCGGGCATGATCTTCTGCCTCCCGGTCGCTATCGCCTTCGCCGCCTATGCTGCCTGGAGCACCAAACCGTATTGGCAGCGCCGGCGTGGCATCGTCGTGAAGTGCGTCCTCGGCACGGGCATGATTCTGTTTTGCGCCGGGGGGTTGGAGATTGTTGTAAACCTCGTCAAAACCCACCAGTTTTTGGTCAGCCTTGAAACGCTGGTCGAAGAATCAGGCGAAATGCTCGGCACGACGATCATGCTCTGGGGCGTGATCGAGCTGCTGGCAGTCGAAAAGCTGGTGGTCGCCTTCGATGCAAAGGGCATTCACTTTACCAAGGCCTGAGTCAAGCGGTATCAAGGCTTTACCCGGTTACTTAATCCGTTCGTACAGATCATAACGCGGCGACCAATCCTCTTCCGGCGGCGAATCGGGGAAATCGCCTTCTTCGATGAGCAGGTACTCCTTGCCGTCAACGTTCTTCACTTCCATCTTCCGGGCTTCATCAGTAGAAAGATTGATCAGCAGATCGCCGGACCAGAACATTCCCTTGTCGATCTTGCCGCCGTCCTTCAGGATGATGTGCTTTTCTTTGTACTTGTTCCGGCCTGTCCCGCCCTTTGCTTTGGCTTTTTCGATGGTTTTTTGTCCTGCCGCGGCAGCTTTACTCAGGTCATCCTTTGCCGAGACTTTCGCCAAGTACAACCAATTGCCGACGAAAGCCTTGTTGGGTTTGAACTCAGTGAATTTGTAAAGGTCTTTCTCGTCACCACTTTTTGCGTAGGCGAGCGTTTTCTTCGGCGTCTTGCTGGAAAAATCCGACCCGCCGGGCAGGCTCACCATGAGACTGACCAGCTTTTGCCGAATGACGTGGGCGAGATTAGCCACCGGCACGCCGCGAGGCGTACTGATATTCTCGGGTATCTCGCGATAGGTTTCGCTCAGCAGGTTCATGGCGTAAGCCTTGACCTCCGGGCTGGCATTTTTCAATACCACCGACAATTGTGTTGCCGGGCGCATCTGCTGCATCGCCTTGGACTGCGCGAGGTGATGGACGACTTTGGGTAGAAGCTCTTTGTAGTATTTCGGATCGCCTGCGATCACTGCAAGTGTGTTGGCGGCGGCCATGTTGATCCACCAGCTTTCGTGCCCGACAAGCTGCGTCAGTCGACTGGAATGTTTTGCGATGGTTTCCGGGCCGGCTTTCTCTAACGCATGAATGGCCTCCTGTAACACCCACCACGATTCGTTCGGATCTTCGACCATCTTGCCGACCAGATCAAACATCTCCGGCGTCAGCTTGTCAGCCGGTATGGGAGCACCCTTAAACATTCCGTTGATTGCCAAAATGCCTAAGCACCGAAGCCGCGGATCAGATTCCTTCATCAGCGGCACGACCTGCTGATAACGCTGCTTCACAATCAAAGAATGCATCGCAGATTCTCGCCGTCCAATTTCTGGATGATGCAGATATCTGGATATCACATCGTCGCTGGCGTTTGGATCATTGATCTGGGCGAAGCTAGGCAACGATGAGTCATTTCGGACGGCTTCGCTCAGCAAATCATTCTTGGTAAGCGCTGATCCGGGAATGGGCTCGTTGGCTTGAAATGAATCGTCGGCCTTGTTCCCCCAGGGACGATCGGGCAATTTGAAATGCACGGCGTGTTGGCTGCGAGGCGCTCCAAACATCTGAAGCTTTTTGCGTGGAACGGTATAGGTCATCGCGAGGAAGGTTCCCCATGCTTTGGAGTCCTCGGTCGCTGATTTGTCGTAGCGATCCGTCATCCCTGCGATGCCGATTCCGCCGTCGAATCGGCGCGATAATTCCATCAACCAACGACGCGTGTCAAGGTAAGAGCGGTATTGCACCGGCCGAGATTCTCGCACCAAGCCCATCGCCATATGGTGCCAGATTTCGCCCATACCTCCGCCGGTATGCGCGGAGTGGAACCAGTTGGTCGCGTAGAAGGCTTTCATCGCGCAGTTGTCACGCGCTTGCGGGTAAACGGTTTTGTCGCCATCGGGCGTTAGCAGCGTGGCTGCCTGCATCGCCATCGCGAGGCAACTGGTCTTGCCATTGTCGCGGTATCCGCCCTCGGGCAATCCGTCGCCGTACGCGACATTGCCATGACCGGAAAACCGGTAGAACGCGAACAGCGATTCGTTGAGGGCTTTTTCATCCATTTCAACGCCGCACATTTTCGCCATCAGCAGGAATGTCAGGCAGTTGGTGCCCGAAGCATGCACCTGCCCTGAGCCGACGGAGTACGTCACGTTAGAGATTTTGCCGCGCCCGGCCCATCCGCCGTTGGACATATTCTCAATCAGCTCGTCCGCCGCCTTCTTCATTACGGGCAACATGCTTTTGTCACCCGTGCGGAGGTAGTATTCGCAAAGCCCCATGCCGTTGTACGATTTTTCCCAGTTCATCCCGCCGATCGAATCAAGTCCTTTCATCCACTTTTTGACGACGTCTAAATCCTTCTCTTCACCCGTCGAAAGCAGGAACAGAACCGAGCCCCATTTAGGCTTTTCGTCCTTCGCGAGCAGGTCGGCCAATTGGCGGATAATCTTGTCCGACTTGGGGCAATTGACCGGCCAGGTCGGGCTGTAAGCGCCCATGACCGGAATCTCAACCACGACAGAGCCCACGCCCTCGATTTTCAGATCGATCTTTCCGTCCTTGGCCTCGGCCTCGGTAATCAAGTCGCCGAGGATCTCGCGTGGATCGCGATCCTTCAGGGCTTGCCCGTTGATGCTTTCAATGACCTGGCCTTTTTTCAGCTTGCCGGTCTTCTCTGCTGGCGAACCCTTCTCGACGTTGCTGACGACCATCGTGAAGCCGGGCTGCTTGATGTCGATGCCGATGCCCACCGGGCCGAAGTTTTGGACGTTCCAAGGTTTCTTGTCGTTCTCGGTAGGGGACGGGAGGAAGATTGGGTCTTGCGTGTAATAACCCGCATTCACTCTGGCGGACGCCCCAGCAACAACGAGAAAAAGAGCAGCCAGATTGGCCGTCAGCCGGAGGCTTAGATTGCGATGTTTCATAAATCTGTAATCCCGAAGTGAGCGTTCTGAAGAAACCGGGGAAAATCAATTTTCGCAATCCAATTCCAAATCGGACGGATCAGGACAAAAAACGGCGGAGGGAGCGAATCGACGCGTATCGAATATGAGCGAAGGATCCTAGCCCATTTCCGCCGAATGCCGATAAGTTCGGCATGAAAGCAGTACCCCCAAGGGGAGTCGAACCCCTGTATGCAGACTGAGAATCTGCCGTCCTAGGCCACTAGACGATGGGGGCGTCAGTGTGAACAGGCGATTATGGGTGACGGCTGGCGATTGGTCAAGTTGCGGCAACGGACTCGGTTGACCCTGAACGAGGAATGCTATCTCGCCGTTGATCGGACGTGTCAATCCTGTTCTCTTACCTAGGCTCCGGTCAGTCGTAACGTCATGGTGATGGCATTATACTCGCCGGCCTATGCTCATTCTGCTCACCAACGACGACGGCATTCACGCACCGGGGCTTTTGGCAATGTATCGCGAGCTGGTCAAGCTCGGGGAGGTTCACGTCATCGCGCCTGAGACCGTGCAAAGCGCTACCGGCCACGGCATTACTATCACCACGCCGCTGATGACGGAAAAAGTGACGATCGAGAACGGGTTCACGGGCATCGCGGTTGCCGGTCGGCCGGCGGATTGTGTGAAGCTGGCGGTGGCAAAGCTGCTGCCGCGCCAGCCGGACTTGGTCATCAGCGGTATGAACAGCGGGGCGAATGTGGGCATCAACGTGCTCTACAGCGGCACGGTGGCAGCGGCGATTGAGGCGGCGTTCCTCGGGCTGCCGAGCATCGCCGTCTCGCTGCACCTCAAGAGCGAAGTGCCGCTCGACTACGTTCGCCCGGCGGTGTTCGGCCGGTTGGCGATCGAGCAAATCCTCAAAGCGGGAATCACCGGCGGGCAGGTGATCAACGTCAACCTTCCGCCGCTGCTGCCGGATCAATCGCCGAAGGGCGTAAAAATCTGTCGCCAATGCACCCGGCCGTGGTCGGACAGCTACGAAGGACGGACCGATCCGCGCGGGCGGCAATACTTCTGGATGGACACGGTCTACAAACTGGGCGAAACCGAATCTGACACCGATGTGGCTGCACTGCGCGATGGGTACGCGACGATCACGCCGCTGCAGTTCGATCTGACGGAACCGCGCCTCACAAGTGAATGGGGTGAAAGGCGTTGGGCGTTCTAATCTTTACCACAGAGCCCACAGAGGGGCACAGAGGCGCACAGAGAGATACGCAGAGATGAGAATAATTTCTCTGTGCCTCTCTGTGCCTCTCTGTGAAACTCTGTGGGCTCTGTGGTAAATGGTTTCACAGAATGGTTGAACGTTGGGCAATCCGCTCGCATTTTGGCATGGGTTGGTAGCCCATGCGGCGTGCAAATCATTTCACGTTCGGGAAGTTGTGTTCCATCTCCGGGCCGGATTGGTTGCCGATTCTCACTGCGTTCAGGTCCGTCAATTGCCAGCCTTGGCCGAGGTCTTGCCATTCCAATTCCCAAGTGGTCGTGAGCGGGTAGCCGACACTGCCCTCGCTGAGGACGGAGAGTGAGACCTTGATAAAATCGCCGGTATCCTGGGCGGATAGGCTGATTACCGAATTGTTGCGCAGGCCGAATTTTTCCACCGCGGTTTCGGTGGCTTTGTGGAGCGTGTCGCGGGATTTATAAATCGTGCCCGCGACGGGCACGCGCACCGAAACGCTGGTGGACAACAGCTTATCGAACTGGGTCCAATCCCGATCCTGCACGGATCTGACCAGCGCCCGCGTGCTTTTGAGACATTTTTCCTTGTCGGTATCCACAAACCAGCTCATCAAAAATAGCAGCACCCCCACGCCGAGCACGCCAAGCCCCAGGTTCCGCAGGGCGCGGTCCGTCCGGTTGTTGCCGACGACAAACAACGCAATGCCGACGATCGCAAAGCCCGCCAAGAGCCAGAAGGGCGTGTCGAACAGAATATCTTTCATGATTGCCTCAACTTTCCAACGGTGTAAGTCCGATAATCGTTGCAAGGGAGGTGCCCTAAACCGGGCACGGCGAGACCGTAATGAGCACTGCCCGAACCGATCCATCCATGCGATACGTGCTGCCGGCCGAGTCGCCGCTGCTGGCGAATCTGGCGGCGATGTGGGCGGCCTGTCCGGAGTTCGCGCGCGATCTGGAATCGCTTGCCGACGACGACCGCTATCGCGTGGAACGATCCAAAAATGGCGAGTTGACGCTCGCCGTCCCCTCCGATTCTGGTAGGCCGGTTTACCTGCATAGCCGATATCAACCGCTCGATGAATCCCGCAAACTGATCGACTCGGTCAACCTCGACGACAACGTCGTATTCTACGTCCACGGGCTTGGCCTTGGCTATCACGTTGCGGAATTGTTCGCGCGGTCCAGTAGCGAGTCGCTGATTTTTGTGTTCGAGCCTGACCTGCAGGTGATCAAAACCGCGCTGGCGAACGTCGATCTGGCCAAGCCGATCGAAAGCAGGCGTGTGACGTTTTTCACGAACGCCGACAAGGGTGATATTTTCACCAAGTTCACGCCCAACACCGCGATGATCAGCACCGGCTCGGTCACCCTCCGCCAGCCGGCCAGTGTGCAGCGGAGCAAGGCGTTTTTTGAGCAGATCGATTTGTGGATTGAGGAATACGCCGCGTTCGGGCGTACGAGCATGAATACGCTTGTCATCAACGGGCGAAAGACGGCGGAGAACTTGGCGAAAAATATCGGCTGGTATGTGGCCGCGCCGGACATATCGGCGCTCGAAGATCGGCATCTCGGCAAGCCCGCGATCATCGTGTCGGCCGGTCCGTCGCTTCGCAAGAACAAGCATCTGCTGAAAGAAGCCGCCAAACACGCGATCATCATCGCGGTGCAGACCACGCTTCAGCCGCTGGTGGAGATGGGGATCGAGCCGGATTACGTTACCTCGCTCGATTACCATGAAATCTGTACAAGATTTTTCGAGAAGTTGCCTAAGTCGCTCCGCACCGAACTGGTGGCAGAGCCCAAGGCGACGAGCCTAATCTTCGACCTCAACCCCGGCCCGCTCTGGCTGCTGGGGAATGAGTTTCTTAGCAAGCTGCTCCGCGAGATGAAACTCGACCGCACCAGCCTGCAGAGCGGGGCAACCGTCGCACATCTGGCGTTCTATCTCGCCACGCACCTCGGCTGCGAGCCGATCATGTTCGTCGGCCAGGATCTGGGTTTCAGCGACGGTCTCTGCTACACGCCCGGCACGGGTTACGACGACGTCTGGCGGCCGGAACTCGGGCGGTTCTGCACCGTCGAGAGTAAGCAGTGGGAACAAATCATTCGCGACAAGCCGATCCTCCGCCGGATCCCCGATTTCGCGGGTCGGCCGATGTATACCGAGGAGCGGTTGTACGCCTATCTGCAGCAGTTTGAACGGGATTTTCTGCAGTCCGATCGTACGGTCATCGATGCAACCGAAGGCGGCGCTTTCAAGCGCGGCGCCACGCCGATGGCGTTGGCGGACGCGCTGGTCTTGCATTGCCAGCCGGTGCTCGATCGTGAGCCATCCAACCACCCGGGATTGAACTGGTCGCGCACGCTGGAGGCGATCGAATGCATCGAAGCCCGCCGCCGCGATGCTGTAGGCGTGGAAGAAATCAGCCGCCAGACGCTGCCGCTGCTGGAGGAAGTTTGCGATCACCTCGACGATCAAAGTCGGGTGAACCGCGTCATCGGGCAGATCGATCTGCTTCGCATCAAGATGAATCAGTTCGATGAGACATATCAGCTCATCATGCAGATGACACAGTCGACCGAACTTGATCGCTTCAAGGCCGACCGCAAATTGGCGGCGTCGAAAGCCACAGGCACGGAAAAGCAGAAGCGGCAGGTTGGGCGTGATATTGAAAACGTCCGCAGTGTGATGTCGGCAGCACAGGAATTTCAAAAGTTGATGACCGACGTCGCCGTTCGTCTGCGTGATCAGGCGAAGCAAAATCAAACGGAGGCCGCATGAGTAAGGTGACGGCCGTTCTATCGATGTTGCACGAAGGCGCGACGCATCACAGCGGCACGCGGCTGTTCCGCAAATCGCCGGTGATCCGCTGGACGCTGGACCGCCTCAACCGTGCCGGCGTGGTGAATGAGATCGCCATCCTCTGCTGGGAAGACCAATTGCCCGCCATCCAACAGGTGGCCGAAAACGCCGACGCCCACATTCTCGCCAAGGGCCCGCGCGTGGCGTTGCCGGAACTGGAAGCCATCACCGCGGCCCGCCGCTGGGGCGACGGTTGGCGCGGCGGCCTGCACGGGGCGACCGAGTTTGATCTGGGCTTTTACGGCCCGTGGCTGAAGGAAGTAAACGACCGGCTACCGAGCGACGTGCTGCTGCTGATCAATCCATCGGCTGCGCTGATCGACGGCGCGTTGATTGAGCAACTAGTCGACCGTGCCACCGAGCGTGACGACTTGGAAATGTGTTTCCTGCCCGCCGCTCCCGGTTTTGCTGCGGCGACGATCAGGTCCGCCTTGCTCGATCGCCTGGCGACCGCGCGCCAGCATCCCGGCAAGCTGCTGAACTACCAGCCCGAACACCCGATGCGTGACGCCATCTCGTCCGACTCCGCGGTTGCAGTGCCGGTTGCGGTTGCGCGCACTACCCGCCGGTTCACGATGGACAGCGATCGGCAGATCGAATTGCTCTCGCAAAGCACAGTGAGTTTGAATGGATCGCTCATGGGCTCGGAAGCTGAGCAGATTCTGCAACACGTGAACCGCCTGGCGGCGGATGACGCCAAGCCTCGCGAAATCACGCTCGAACTGACGACGAAGCGCCTCAGCCGCCCGATCGACTCGGCGGGATCGCACCTGACGATCGAGCGAACTCCGCTCACCGCCACCGACTTCCGCCCGCTGCTGGCAGAACTAGGCCGGGCGGATGATCTGCGATTGACGCTGGCCGGCGTTGGTGATCCACTGGCGGCTGACTCATTGTTCGATGTCATCGCGGCCGCCAAAGAAGCCGGTATTTCCGCGATCGGTATCGAAACGGATTTACTGACATCCGACCAAGCGCTCGTGAAAAAGCTGGTGGAGACGAAGATCGATGTCGTCGCCATCCACATGCCCGCCGTCGCGCCGCAGACTTACGCGAGCATCATGGGCGTCGATGGACTGGCCCGCGCGATCGCGAATATCAAAGTCTTTATCCTGCATCGGCAGACTCTGGCTCAAGGCGTTCCGCTGATCGCGCCGATCTTTATGAAGATGGCTGCCAATCTGGCGGAGATAGAAGCGTGGTACGATCAATGGCTAAGGGCGCTCGGCAGCGCCGTCATTCGCGGGCCGAGCGATTTTGCGGGACAGATTCCGAGCGTCAGCGTTGCGGATATGTCGCCGACGATCCGCAAGCCGTGTGCGCGGCTGGCGTCGCGGCTGACGATATTATGCGACGGCACGATCGTCGCTTGCGAGCAGGACGTGCTGGGCAAATCGCCGCTCGGCCGGGTCGGGAGCGACTCGATCGCCG
Source organism: Tepidisphaerales bacterium (assembly GCA_038229715.1). GTDB lineage: Bacteria > Planctomycetota > Phycisphaerae > Tepidisphaerales > Tepidisphaeraceae > JANMES01. The sequence continues at coordinate 14,445 of JBBROD010000071.1, forward strand.
ACGTTTGGCAAAAACGTATCGCTTCGCTGCGTCGCGACCATCAGGCCGGCAACTTCAGTTCACACCCGCTATGTGGCGGCTGCAGGGAATGGCATCGGCCTTAATGTCGCATGGGCTACCAGCCCATGCCAAATTGCGCACCAGTGCATGGGCTGGTAGCCCATGCGACAGAGAAAACGTATGAACACACTCGGCATCATCCTCGCCCGTGCGGGCAGCGTCGGACTGAAAAACAAGCACCTGCTCGACCTGCTCGGCAAGCCGGTGATTTCGTACACGTTCGATCACGCCCGCGCTTCAACACGGCTTAGCCGGGTCATCGTTTCCACGGATTGCCCGACCATCCGCAATCTCGCTACCGCCGCCGGGTTCGACGCGATCGAACGGCCGGCGTCGCTCGCCACGTCCGATGCCAGCGTGCAGGACGTGATGCTCCACGCGCTGGGCACGATCGAAAAAGACGGCGGGTTTTTCGCCGACGCACTTGTCACGCTGTACGGCAATGTCCCGGTTCGCGGCGAAGGCGTGATCGATCGCGCACTGGAAAAACTCGAAGAAACCGCCTGCGATTCGGTCCGCAGCTTCTGCCCGGTCGGTAAGTGGCACCCGGCGTGGATGAGCAAGCTGGAAGGCGATCTGGTCAAACCCCTGCAGCGCGGCAGCATTCATCGCCGGCAGGATTTGGAACCGTTGTATCTGCACGACGGGGCGGTTGTCGCGGTCAGCCGTGCGTCAATGCTCCGCGGCGTGAGTTCTCCAGACGATCCGCACGCGTTCTTCGGCCTGAACCGTCGCGGGATTGAAACCGAGGTCGGCGAAACCGTCGAAATCGACCACGTCCGCGACCTGTACTGGGCCGAGGCAGTTCTGCGGGAGCGGGGCCACGCAATGCGGATTGCTTCGTAGCTGTAACCGTCATGGCATTGATTCAACCCAGCCAGACATCCGTTTTCATCATCGCCGAGATCGGCGTGAACCATGATGGCTCGCTCGACCGCGCCCTGCAGTTGGTGCAGATTGCTAAGCAGTGCGGTGCCGATGCCGTAAAGTTGCAGGTTTTCAAAGCCGCGCAGTTGATGCACCAATCATCAGAGTTCGCGGAATATCAGCGCACCACCGTGAGCGATTCCGATCCAACCGCCATGTTACGGCGATACGAACTAGACGAATCGCAAATGAAAACCGTCGTAGCCGCGATCCACGCGGCCGGCATGGCGGCGGTGGCGACACCGTTTTCGCCGGACGATGTGGAAACCGTCAGCCGGCTCGGAATCGACGTGGTGAAGATTGCCTCGCCCGATTCGGTCAATCAGCCGCTGCTGCAGCGGGCAGCGCAACTCGGCAAGCCGATGATCGTCTCCACCGGCGCGGCGAACTTGGACGAAATCCAAATGTGCTGCGACTGGCTGCGCGGTTGGCACGCATCGTTTTCGCTGCTGCACTGCGTCAGCAGCTACCCAACGCCTCTGGAGATGACACATCTGCGCTGGATCGGCGAGTTGCGCGATCAATTTCATGTGACAGTCGGCTTTTCTGATCACAGCACCGAAATCATCAGCGGCGCGATGGCCGTCGCTGCAGGCGCGGCGATCGTGGAGCGGCATCTCACTTACTCGCGCCAAGCGCAAGGCCCGGATCACGCAGCCAGCAGTGATCCGGGGCAGTTTTCGCACTACGTCCGGCTGGTGCGCCAGGCTGAACGTATGATCGGCCTGCCCGGCAAGCGCGTGCTGCCGATCGAGCAGGACGTGCGCAACGTCAGCCGACAGAGCCTGGTCTGCCGGCGCGAACTGGCGGCGGGGCAGACGATTTCGTCGGACGACCTCACCGTGCAGCGGCCGGGCACAGGAATACCGGCGGCAATGATCGAATCCATCGTCGGCCGAAAAACCTCGTGTGCGATTGTGGCGGGTACGATGCTTGCATGGGACATGATCAGTGAAGCAGCCTAACCGCCGCATCACCTTCGTCACCGGCACGCGGGCCGAGTTCGGCCTGATGGGGACGACGCTGCGCGCGATTCAATCCCACCGCAAACTCTCCCTGCAGATCGTGGCGACGGGGATGCATCTGTCGCGCAAGCACGGGTACACCGTCGACGAAATCCTTAAGCAAGGTTGGACGATCGACGCCACCGTGCCGTGGAAGCTCGGCAGCAATCCATCGCAACTGGCCGCCGCCACCGGAGCAGCAACGGCGGGGCTGGCGAAAGTATTCGACCGACTCCGGTCCGACGTCGTGCTCGTCGTCGGCGACCGTGTAGAGGCCTTCGCGGCCGCGTCCGCTGCGCATTTAAGCGGGCGAATTGTGGCGCACGTGCACGGCGGTGATCGGGCGATGGGGCAGGTGGATGACGCACTACGGCACGCCATCACCAAGCTCAGTCACGTCCATTTCGCCGCCACGCCGCAGTCGGCCGAGCGGATCGCAAGGCTCGGTGAGGACGCTTGGAGGATTCACACCGTCGGCGCGCCGGGCATTGATGGCATTATCAAACAGGCTGCGTCGACCACGCACCTCCGCAATTCGTTCGGCGTTAAGCCGGGCCGATTTGGTTTGGTGGTGCATCATCCGATTTCCGCCGATGACAAGGTCGAAGCTGATCGAACGCGCCAACTTCTCGCTGCGATGCGGATCGGAGCGCGTCGATACGTGATCGTCTGCCCGAACAACGATCCCGGATCGGCCGGCATCGCGAGCGTTTGGGAAACGATCGCGCGTGAGCCGAGCGTGTTCTTGGCGAAAAACCTTTCCCGGCCGGACTTTCTCGGGCTCATGCGTGACGCATCGGTCCTGATCGGCAATAGTTCCAGCGGCATCATCGAAGCCGCAAGTTTCGGAACGCCTGTGATCGACATCGGTCCGCGTCAGCAGGGGCGCGAGAACGGGCCGAACGTTGCGCACGTCGGCTACGACCGCACGGAGATCGCGCTGGCGATCGCCCGATTCATCGGCGGGCCGGACTGGTCGGTGAGATACGACACCAACAATCCTTACGGCGGGCGCAACACCGGTAAACAAATCGCCGCGACGCTGGACGGTCTGATAATGACCGCCGAATTGCGACGGAAGCTCATTGCCTATTAAGCGGTCGATCATTTCAGGCGATACTTGAAAGGTATTACTGCAATGAAGGAACAGGCTATGCCGTCAGCGACCATGGATCCACAGTCGATCGTCAAGGATGCGCTCAAACGCGTAACCTCCATTTCCACGCTGCCGGAGGTGACATCAAAAATCATTTCCACGGTCGAGAATCCGCAGAGCACAGCCGCGCAACTGCACCGCATCGTTTCGCACGATCCGGCGCTGGCGACGCGGATTTTGAAAGTCGTCAACAGCGCGTTTTACGGCCTGCCGGGGCAAGTCGGCTCGATCGAGCGCGCCATCGTGCTGCTCGGGCTTAACGCGGTGAAGAACATCGCTGTCGCGGCCAGCATTGGCCAGCTGTTTCGCGGCGCAAAACTTTACGACGGTTACACCGCCAAAGACTTGTGGACGCATTGCATCGCCGTCGCGCTGGCGGGCCGAGAACTCGCCAAGCAGTCCGGCTTGCCGATTGCGGAAGAGGCGTTTCTTGCGGGAATGATTCACGACATTGGATTGCTCATCTGCCTGCAGTTGTTCCCGGAACAGCTTCGCGAAGTCTGCGAAAAGACCAAGGCCGGCGGCGTGTTTTACGAACTCGAAAGGCAGATCATCGGCGTCGATCACCAGCAATTGGGGATGGGGCTGGCCGAGCAGTGGAAATTTCCTCGGCCGTGCCAACTGGTGGCGGGCTATCACCACGCGCCGCAAACGGTACCGGCCGACGAGGACCGGATGCTCGTGTCGATCATTCACGTAGCCGACACGATCTCCTGCAAGGCAGGCATGGGCTTTACGCTCACCGCCCAATCGCAGGAGCTTACGCCGGAGTTACTGGCGGAATTGAAGATCGAGCCCACGTGGGTCAAAAACACCAGCGAAAAACTGCCGCTGCTGATGCAGGCTGCGACCTCGCTCATGGGCTAACGTAGCGGTCAGGTCAGCGCCATTTTCCCGCGAACATCCTGCGCGCCGGCGACGATCTTCATCGGCAACGACACCCAGAACGTCGCGCCTTCTCCCGTCACGCTATTCACGCCAATCGTGCCGCTCAGCAACGTCGTGAGTTCCTTCGAGATCGCGAGCCCCAGCCCCGTGCCGCTGTGTTGCCGGGTGACGCTGCCGTCAATTTGTCGAAATTTCTCGAAGATCATGGCCTGCTTATCCGCCTCGATCCCGCCGCCGCGATCGGTGACGGAGATTTTGATATGCTCATCGTCCACGCGCTCGGCCTTCAGGTCGATCTGTCCATCTTTCGGCGAAAATTTAATCGCGTTCGACATGAAGTTGTAAAGCACCTGCTGCAGCTTAGCCGGATCGGTGTGGATGATCGGCACATCCGGGCTGACCTGCGTTTCAACCAGCAGATCTTTGCCCTGCAGAAGCGGCTTGAGGATGCCGATTAGCCCCTCAAACAAGTCCGTCAGCGAGAGCGGTTCGGATCGCACTTCCATCCGCCCGGCTTCGATCTTGGCCAGATCGAGCAGGTCGTTGATCAGTTCCAGCAGGTTTTTGCCGCTCTGCAGGATGTTTTGAATGTACCGAGTGGATTTTGCATCCGGCGCTGCGTTCACATCTTTAAGCAGTTCCGCGAAACCGAGAATGGAATTCAGCGGCGTGCGCAGCTCGTGGCTGACGTTAGCTAGAAACTCGCTCTTAAGCCGGTTGGATTCGTAGAGCGCGACGTTCGTCTCGGCGAGTTGGCCGAGCTTGGTATCCAGGGCTTTGTTGATCGCACGCAACTGATCGGCACTCTGCTTGAGGTTCGTCAGCATTGTGTTGAACGTTTCCGACAGCTGCTGGAATTCATCGCCAGTGCTGATGTCGGAGCGGATGTTGAGATCGCCTTGGCTGACTTTCTCGGCCGTCTCCTGCAACACGCGCACGGGCTGTAGGATCAGGCGGGTGGTGATGAGGTAGAACACGACGATCGCAAGCGTTCCCGCCAGCACGCCGGCCGTCAGGATGAAGACGCGGTTTTTGAGAATCTCGCCGTATTCCACGCTCGATTTCATATCGACCGCAACCATGCCGACGAATTCGTTGGTCTTGGCGACGAATGTGCGCGGCTTGAGCAATGTGGGTAGCGTGGTGGTCGATGCTTGCGCCGCACCGTGGCAGGCTAAGCAATCCTGCCCGTTGAACAGCGGCAGAGCAAAGCGGTATCGGCGGTTGCTTTCCCGATAGTAGGCGTAGGAAAAAAACTCCTCGTCCGGCTGAGCGCGGAACTCGTCTAGCGCCCGGCGATCCATCGACGATAGTTTTTCCGTCGGTCGGCTCGCCCACACCAGCCGGGCGGTCGGCTGCTCGGACGGGCGGGTGGTGGCCTTGCTGTCGTGAATGGGAAGCCCGGTTGACGCATGCTCCGCCAGCGCCGTTTCCGCCAGCGTTCGCGCGGAGACGACGTTGATCTGCTCCATCAACTGTTCCATCCGCTGCCACGGCACATAGAGCGCGGCCACAATGATCAGCACAACGGCAGCGCCGAACAGCAACTGGCACTTGGCGGCGAGGGAGATTTTGAGATGGCGAATCCGCTTGAGCATGCGTCGGCCGGATTGTAACCGGAGATGGGCGTTACCGCCTCTGCAGATGCGCCAGGATCTGATCGAACACGTCCGTCGCCAGGATCGAGGCGGGTAGATCGGTCGCGTGGCGAGAAATGAAGATCGGCCCCTCGTCTGCGGTGGCCGGGCTTACGCCGTGCGAGCCTTTCACTAGTGTTGCGTCGGTCGGGATCACGTCCATCAGGTATCGGAAGCCTAGTTTTTTCTTCAGCAGCTTCAGCCCGATCTTCAGCTTTGGCGTAGCGATGGCGGGATCGAGAAACAGCTCGGCTGGGTCGTAGCCGGGCTTGCGGTGGATGTCGACCGTGCGGGCAAAATCGGGCATGTGGTTATCATCAAGCCAATAGTAATAGGTGAACCACGCATTCGGCTTGGCCAGCACGACCAGATCGCCGGAGCGCTCATGATCGAGGTGGATTTCAGCCTGGGCGTCGCGATCCAGCACGCGATCAACGCCGGCCGTGGATTCCAGCAGCGAACGCACTTCGCCGAGGCGCGTCGTGTCCTGCACATACACGTGGGCGATTTGATGATCCGCTACAGCGAACGCCTTGCTCGCGCCAGCGTCGAGTAGCTCACGGCCAAGCTCCGTGCGGACGGCGAGCAGGCCGGCCTTGCGGAAAATGCGGTTCAGGTGCACCGGCGTATCGACCTTGGCGATGCCGTACTCTGACAGCACAATGACTGCGGCGCCTTTGGCTTCGTAAAAGTCGATCAGCCTGCCGGCGATCGCGTCGATCCGCGCGAGCTCTGTTAGCACGGTCGGGCCGTCGGGGCCTTCACGCTGCAAAACGTAGTCGAGATGGGGCAGGTAGATCAGCGTCAACGTCGGCGAGGAATTGGATTCAACCTGCATCGCAGCGTCGGCGATCCATTGACTGGAAGCGATCGACGCTGCCGGCCCCCAGAAGTTGAACAGCGGGAACGTGCCGAGCTTATTCTGCAGTGTGTCGCGAAGGTCCGTCGGATGCGTGTAAATGTCGGGCAGCTTGCGCCCGTCCGCCGGATACATCGGGCGCGGCGTGACGCTGATGTCGGCGGTGCTGTACATGTTGTACCACCAAAACAGGTTGGCACAGGTAAAGCTCGGGTCGATCCGCCAGGCCGCGTCCCAAATCTTTTGCGAGCGAACCAGCTTGTTCGATTGCTTCCAGAATTTGATCTCCGCGTCGTCACGCGAGTACCACCCGTTGCCGACAATCCCGTGCTCGGCCGGCCATTTGCCGGTCAGATAAGTGGATTGAACGCTGCAGGTGACGGCGGGGCAGACAGGACCGATCGATGCGCTGCTGGAGCGAAGCCGGTAATCGCGCAATCGCGGCGTGTGCTCGCCGATCAGGCTGCCGGTCAGGCCGACGATGTTGAGTACGACGGTCTTGTTCATAAGGGTGAAGGCGGAAGGATGAAGGTTAATAAAGGCAAAACGCCTGTCTCCTTGGAAGTGTAACTTCCTGTCTGTAAATAAAGTAAGCCATCGTTCGCTTCGATCAGGGTTTTACCAAGGACCTTTGATCAAAGGATGCGAACGATGGCTACAGGACAGGATATCGGCGAAATCGGCGATTTGTTGCAGGAGA
>JBBROD010000072.1:0-21479 GCA_038229715.1 Tepidisphaerales bacterium
AAATCTTCTTCTTCGTCACTCACGCCACCGGCAGTGTTCGCGGGCCGCTGTTCCGCTTCGAGTTTGAAAAGGCGACGGTCGCTTTCGATAGTATCACCGGCGAAGGCATTATCGCTCGATTCAATGACGGCCGAGTCCTCCCGTACGGCCACCCCGCCGTCGGTATCGGCAAACTGTGGATAATGATCGATTCGATCCGCAAGAACGAGCCAGTTAGTTGCGGCATTGAAGCGGCCGCTGCCCAGACCCAAGTGATGGCTGCGGCGCAGCAGAACGAAATCATGTCGTTCCCACCGTCACTGGTGCGGATGCAGGAACACGAGGGGGCGCGACTGCGCGTGGTTGACGGCTTGGCGGAGGGCCTGCTTCAGTGTTACGAGCAGCACAAGATGCCGAGCGAAATCGGCTTCAACTGGACAAAACAATGCGCGCCGGCCAATTCGGTGATGTGATCCGAGGCCGGCTATCTCCGGTGCGGGTCGGGCCCAAGCACGTCGCGCTGTCCCTCCTGCACCAAAGCAAATTGAAGCAGCGTCCGAACGAGCAGCGGCGTGCCGGTGACGCTGTGGTATAGGCCGTCGGTTGACGCATCCATCGCCCACTCGTCGCAGAAGAATTCGTAATTCGTTCCCGACCCGTAATAGTTGATGTTTGAAATGCCGCGCAGCATCGCGCCGGTCCACAGCTTCTTCTCCGCGTCGTTCGCCAGCCGGTCGGCCGCCGCCAGAAGTTCGGCTTTTCCTGTCATCTGGTGCGACAGGAGAAACATCTCGATGTGCTGATGAAATGCGCGCGGCATCAACGGCACATTGGCCGGTGGGCTGGGAAGGTTTTGAAGATGCCACTGCCCAAGTTCCGCCAACTGATCGGCGTACCACTTAATGCCCGCGCGATCGAATACCAAGCGGAGCAGATTGGCCTGATCGAGTTCACGCTCAGGCAGTTTGTTCTTACGCGTATACCCGTTCAACCAGAGACGCGGATCGCTTGGACAGTCGGGTAGACGCGGCGCCAGCCCCTGACACGCGCGGCGGCGGGCATCGAACAGTTCCTCGGCATAGGCGGCGAATTCCTTTCCCTCCGGCGTCTCCCGCCCCAGCACGTCGGCGGCATCGGCAACGCTCAACGCCAGAGAATCGTGTTGCCCTATGTTTTCATAGTCCGCCGTGCGAACGGTGCCGCGGATCAGGCCGTTGGGGTGGCGGTGGGTGAGATGCCACTTCATCTTGCCGCGCGCCCACTCAAGCAGCGATTCTTCGCCGCTCTTTCGATACGCGAAGAGACAGTCGAAGATAAAGAACCCCGCGTGGCGAGCGAAATCAGCGCCTTTGTCGAGCGTCGGATGATGCGGATCGCGCCACCACGGTCCCTGCAGAACCGCGTGACGATTGTGCTCGTACGTTTTGATGTCCACGACGTGGCCATTCAGTCCCTTGGCGAACTTGACGACTGCTTCGGGGCTGGCGGCCCACATTTTTTCCCAAAACCATCCGGGCGCGAAGCGCAAATGGTCGTGAACGATTGCCTTGGTCTCGTGCCACGCTTTCATCCCCGCGGTAAATGTGCATGGCACAGGCCCGCGATCAATGAAACTCCATTGGCCGTGCTCGCCCCAAGGGAATAGCCCGGTCTCTGGAGATGGGCAGTTCACGACGTAGAACGCAAGCATTTCATCGACGGCCCGCTCATAACTCGCGTCGCCGGTCAGCCTCGTCAGTGCGATCATCACCTCCAGTAACGGAATGTCGTGCATCAGGTTGTTGCCGCACCAGTTGTAGTCGGTAACGCGAATGCCCGGCGGTATCGGAGTCATCGCGACACTTGCCCGGCGGCTGCCGATGTCGATCACCCCGCCAAATAGCGGGCTTTCCGGACCGCGGCCGAACTCCAGCATCGAGTCAATGTGTTGCTTGACCAGACGGAACCAGCGATTTTCTGTCAATGACATGTGCGGCTCATTTTCTTTCACTCGGCAAGTCGCTTGGCAAAACCGCCGCTTCCGAACCAACCGGGATAACTTGCGACGCAGTCCCTTTCCCACTTAAGTCCGTCAAATTGCCCTTGCGCCATTGCGGTTCGATATAGAAGAAATACAACCCGCAACCGATGCTTCCGAGGACGAAATAGACCAGGAACCCACTGGAATAATCCCACGTCAGATTCTCCCTGCTCCAACTCCCGGTGCTCCAGACGTTGCGGCCGTAGGAGTAGAACCAGATGAAGCCGCCGATCACCGGCGCCATGATCAAACTCAGAATTTTGCTGATGAACAGGAAGCCGGAATTGATGGTTCCCATCTTTTCGCGCGGGACCATGTCGAACACCAGCGGTTCCAGCGCTAAACCGGCTGTGGTATCCACGAGCAATCCCACGCCGATCATCACGAGCCAAAGTTTTACTGAAGGAACGCCGACCCACTTGATGGCCACCCACATCGCCAGATGATGCAAGGTCCCCAGCAGCAAACCCCAGCGATATAAGACGAGCCGATCGATCCTGTCGCAAACGAACATGGCGATCGGCATCACACCCGCCGTCATGATTATCGTCGTCCCCGCGGTGATGTAGGCGAAATCCTTGCCGGTGTAGCCGAACTGCTCCGTGAGCATGATGGTCGGCAGATAGCCGGCTAAAGCGACCGCCAGCGTTGAGCCGCAGAACAACAGCATCGCCACCATGACCATCTGGCGGTCTCTGGCCAGGTCGATCAGGAACCGAACTGGATTGAATCGCTCGCGCTGCAAGGTGTGGTCCGGCTTTGTCTCCTTGATCCCGTAGCCGATGCCCACTGCAGTCAGCAAGATGATGACGGCGTACACGAAGTACAGGACGTGCGCCCCGGTTAACTCAACGTGGAACCCATTGGGCAGGAATGCGGGCCGCATGAATTCATAAATGTGACCCGGAGGCGGCGCATGCTTGCCGGCCTTTAGAACGAGCGCCTTTTCGGGCAAAGTGGTGGGCACTCCGATCGTCTTGCCGATCGATCCAGAGATGCGATAAATGTTTTCCCACTGAGAGAGCATCAGAGCGGCGATAGTCAGCTTCATGAGGTCTGTGGCATACTTCTTCATGACCGTGGCCCGCCCGCGCTGCTTTTTGGGCACCACCTCGTAGAGCAAAGGGGCGTACGTTCCCGTGTAGCCCATGTCATGGGCAAAGTACAAGATCCCAATCATCACCAGGAGCATCCAGATGTCGGCCGCGAATGGCGTGGCGACCATAGCAACGGCGGCCAGGACGAAGCCGGCGACGAGGAACGGTTTGCGGCGACCCCACGGCGTCCAGATGCGATCGGATTTCCAGGAAATGTAGGGAGAAATCAGGAGCACCATCGCCGGGGCGATCATGCCGAGCAGTGTGATAATGAGGGGGTGGACGGTGAAGCGTCTGAGCAGCAGCCCCATCGGCGTGCCGCTCACGCCCGATTCGACGAGGTGCGCGACGCCGCTGACACAGCAGAGCAAGATTACCGATAGCCAAGGCACTCGACTCTGGCCGGTACGAATCATCGAGTTGCTCCGGAGGGATTCGATCGGTCGTGAATCACGAATGGAAATTCGCCGCGCTTCGCCCCGGAAAGTTGCGTCAGGACCGGCACGATCGCCAGCACAAACAGGTCGAAGATTTTGCGTCCTTTTTCGGCCGTGGCGGCTCGGGGGTCGCCCACGCCGGTGTCTTTGGTCAGTGAGGCCCAGTCGCGCGGCGCCCACACGCCAGGTGTGCCGGTGACGGCCGGCAACTTGCTTGGCGTGGCTGCGCCGTCGCCGGCCGTGTCAAGTGCCGCGACCCACTGCGGCGTGAGATGCAGCATCAGGCTGGTTTCCAGCTCGTTGGCGTGGTCACCTTTGGATTCCGCCAGGAGTTCCGCGGCGTGCGGTGCCATCTCGTAAAAGTTCGCCTGCACGATAAAGATTGGCAAAGCGAGCATGACGTCGCGGATCATCGGCCGAAACTCGTTGCCGCCGTGCGCGTTGAGAATCACCAGCCGGTCGATTCCCTGCCGCACCAGGCTGTCTGCGACGTCGAACAGCACCGCCTGCTGCGTGGCGGACCGCATTGTGATCGTAGCCACTTGCGCCAGTTGCATGTTGTCGTTGCCGAACGGAACGCACGGCAGCAGCAGGCATCGCGCGCCAAGCTGATTGGCCTGCTCGACGGCCGCCTCCCCGATCGCAGTGCCCTCGACCACGTCGGTGCCGTGCGGCAGATGGTAGTTATGCCCCTCGGTCGCGCCCCACGGCAACACCGCCACGTTCGGCGTGAGTGCCCGCACCTGCGCGAGATTGGCCTCGTGCAGAACGTGCGGACGCGATTGGAAGGGCGCTCGGTCCATCGGACATCACTTACTGTGCCTTGAGCACTTCAGGGTTGACGAGGTTCGGCGGAACTTCGCCGCGCAGCACATACAGCAGATTCGTCGCGGCCATCGTGGCCATTTTATCACGCGTTTGCTCGGTCGCACTCGCAATGTGCGGGCAGAGGATGACGTTGGGGAGGTCCATCAACCCGGCCTCAATTTTGGGCTCGTACTCGTACACGTCGAGGCCGGCACCGGCGATCCAGCCTTCCTTTAACGCGACGACGAGCGCCTTTTCATCCACGATCGGGCCGCGGGCAGTATTGATCAGGTATGCCTTCTTCTTCATCCGCCGGAGCGTGTCGGCGTTGATCAGGTGCTTGGTCTCGGCGCTGGCCGGCACGTGGAGAGAGACGTAGTCGGAGGTTTCGAGCAACTCGTTGAGGGGGCACCACTTGGCCGCGTACTTGGACTCCAATTCCGCATTGCGCGACCGATTGTAATACAGAATCCGCATGTTGAACCCCGCCGCCCGTGCCGCGACTGCAGAGCCGATCCGGCCGGCGCCGATCAGGCCCAGCGTGCGACCGGTGACGTCGCCGCCGATGAACATTTTGGGGGCCCAGCCATCGAATCGACCGTCGCGTGTAAAGCGATCGGACTCGACCACGCGCCGGGCAATCGCCATCAGAAGCGCCCACGTCATGTCGGCCGTGGCGTCGGTCAACACGCCGGGAGTGTTGGTGACAAGGATTCCGCACTTGGTCGCAGCGGCGACATCAATGTTGTTAAAGCCGACGGCGTAATTCGCAAAAACCTTAGCGCCGCGAGCGGCGGCCAGCACTTCCGCATCGACCGTGTCCGTCAACAGACAAAGCACGCCGTCGCGGCCGGCCACGCCGCAAAGCAACTCGCTGCGATCGAGCACGCGATCGTGCGGATTGACCTCAAGGTCGCATTCTTTTTCGAGGATCTCCAAACCCGCATCGGGAATCGCTCGGGTTACGAACACTTTCTTTTTCATTTCGATTTCTCAGTTTGGGATTTCCAGCTCGGCCCACGCCTGACCCAGAACGCGTTTGCTGTGGGCGATCACCATGTCGCTCGATTCGCCGGTCATCGGCTTCACCTCAAAGCTTATAACCGGCGGCTTCGCCTTGGTCTTTGATAGGTAGCCGATGCGGAACAGCTCGGTGAGAAAGGCTTTGATCTCAGGCACACCGTTCTCCCCTTCAGGGATGCCGAACCGCGGGTGCTCGTCGCCGTATGCCGTGTGACCGGCAACACGCTTGACGCAATTGCCGATATGGATGTGCCGCAAGCTCGATCTCCCGGCCGAGAGCATCTGCTCGGGCGTCTCGTTGAGAAGTGGCATATGGGAGAGATCGAGCATCAGGCCGAAATTCTTGCGGCCGACGCGGTCCGCCAGCGCAGCGGCTTCAACGGTCGGGCCGATGAGGCAGTTTTTTGCGTAGTCGGCACGGTCGAAGGTTTCCAGAGTAAGTTGCAGCCCGCGCTCGCCGGCATAGTCAGCCAACTCCTGCAGCGACTCGACCAACTTGGTCGTGGCCGTTGCACGGTCGGCCGGCGCACAGTCCTTACCGGATAAGACGGCGATTCCCAGCGCCTTCAGTTCAACGGCCTCCATAATGGCACGCTTGATCTCGTCCACTGCCGACTGGCGACCAGCCGTATCGAGTTCGCACAGGCTTAGCTTCTGAGACAGAAGCCGGGGTTGCGCGCCGTAGTAGACGTCGAGCCCGCTGGTTGCCAGAAGCTCCGTTGCCTTGCGACGGGTGGCGTCGTCCTTAATCCAGGTGATCTCGATTGCCTGAAAATCCGGATCGGCGGTGATCGTCTGGATCGTTTCGAGAATCGGCCCATCGCCGCGCATAGTTTGCGGGAAAGCCATGAAGTGCACGATGCCGAGCTTGAAATACTGTTGGTAACCGCTCTTCACGCCATTCTCCAATTGATCTATTTCTTGAGAGCCCGAAGCTGCTCCGCCGCCGCCTTGCCTGCCGAGGCGAGCAAGCCGACATCGGTCGAGTACGCGATCAACCGCATACCGGCGGCGTAGCACCGCTCAATCAGCTTGGGATTACCGACGTGAATGCCGCACGGGACATGGCCGGCCTTGCAGGCAGTGATGACTTTCTGGATTTGCTCAAAGACCACCTCACTGGTGATCTGCCCGGGAAGGCCCATCGACACGGCCAAGTCGTTCGGGCCGATGAGCGCGTAATCCACGCCCGGGACGGCGATGATCTCAGCGATGTTCTTCACGCCGAGCGGCGTTTCGATCTGCGTCACGATGATCGTCTCGCGGTTTTTGGCCTCCACCACCCCCGCCTCATTGCCGCCGAGATAATCGGTGTGCCCGATCTGCGTCCCGAGCCCGCGGCGGCCCATGGGCGGATACTTCGCCCACTCGATGATCCGCCGGGCCTCTTCAACCGTTTCAACGTATGGAATCATTACGCCATCGGCGCCGGCATCGAGGATCCGCGAGATCCAGCTCTTCTGGATCTCTGGCACGCGCACGATCGTGCAGAGATTTACTGCCCGCGCTTGGCGGATTAGATCGGCAGTCGTTTCCATCCCCAGAACCGAGTGCTCCAGATCGAGCAAAACAAAGTCGAATCCAGCCCCCGCCATTATTTGCATGACGGCGGGGGTCCGCATCTCGCGCACCATCGTCCCAGTGACGAGGTCGCCTCGTTTCAGAGCAAGTTTCAGGTCTGACGATTTCATGATTTCTCCAATTCGGAGAGCTAGATACCAAACATCTCAAATAACATCATTTTCCGCGGCAACGCGCTCGATCGGTTTCCGATAGCCTTTACTCCCGACTGCGTCGCATAGACGTGGGCTCAGCCGGCGGACGCCCCGTTGAGGTTCGCCGTCGTCTGCCCGTCAACCAAGTACGTCGAGACGGCCGTGCAAAGCCACCGAAGTTTGCCTTTGGAATGCGACAGGCCCTGCAGCATGCGGATGCTCAATCGACCCATTCGGCGCTTGTCATATCCGATCGTGGTCAATGAAAGCCCGCTGGCCGTCGAGAAGCCGCGATCGTCAAAGCCAATGAGAGAAACCTCTTCGGGAACGCGAATGCCCATCTCGGCCAGCATGTCGGCGCACCGGATCGCCATGTGATCACCGCTGAAAATGGCCGTCACGCCACGTTCCCGCACCTGCTCGCAAAGGCTGCGAAAATCGGCCGGGGTTTGCAGCTTTTGAATAGGAATATCGAGCGCGAGCTCGATCCCGTGCGACTTGAGCGCGTTTTGTACGCCATGGCGAATCTCCTCGCCGATCCACTTACCTGATTCGTCTTTCATGATCGAGGCAATCCGCCGATGGCCCTGCTTCACAAGGTGATTTATGGCCAGTTGGGCACCGCCGTAGTAGTCGATCGTGACGCAGCTGAACTTCCCGTGTTCCGGCAGGCGATTGATCGCCACCATGGGCAGGCCGGTATGCTGAAGTCGCTCGAGATAACCATTTCGTGCGTCTGCACCGAAGAGGATTACGCCGTCGAACTCTTTGGAGTTGATCTGCTCGTTGACCATCACGTCATGATCCACATGATCGATCCCGCGAAACACGCTGAGGAATGACGAGGTGCCGGCCATGTAGTCCTGCATGCCGGAGATGATCTCGCGGCAGTAGCTGGTCATCGTGGAATCTTCGACCCTGTTGAGTGACTCGAGCGTGTAGATCAGCGCCACACGAATGGCCGAGGACTTGGCACGCGCGGCGCTTTTCTTTTCGCGCGGCCTATACCCCACTCGTTTCATTGCCTGCTCGATCCGTTCACGGGTTTCCGGCTTCACGCGCTCACGGTGATTGAGCGTAAGCGACACTGTACTGACCGCAACATTGGCTTCCCTGGCTACTCTCACCATGGACGACATAAGCGAACTCCCTTTTTGGGTTCCGGCCGACCGGACTATGGCTAGCATGGTAGCAGCCGAAATCAAACTTTCGACGATCGCATTTTGACCGTCCGACCGCGGCTCTTATCCGCCACCCTAACTGGAACCGACAAAACGCGTGAATTTGGTTTCTCGTTACGAAGTGTGGATCATAATCAGACCTTGTTGCCAGTCAATCGAATTTTTTAAAATCCACTAAATGCTACGATATTGGCCAAAAAATTGATATTTGACGATCGTAGAAATTTTTATTTGGATTTCGATCTCACTTCTGATTAGGATGCCGAAAATGCCCACTTACCATAGGCACAATACTGGTTTTCGTACCCGGTTCGCCTGCCTCACCGGGGTTCTGCTACTGATGACATTTTCGATGCCCGCAAGTGCAGATCCGCCGCCTCTGTCGCACACGAGACCCCGACCGGCCCCTCAGCCATCCACTCGCCCCGCCGTCGAGGAAAATGTGCGATACGTCGACGTCGCCACCGGCAAAGACGCCGACGACGGGTCCGCCAAATCCCCGTGGCGAACAGTACAGTTCGCGATCACGCAACTGCATTCGGGCGATACGCTGTACCTTCGAAAAGGAACGTACTTCGAGCACCTCAGCGTTAGCGTCAGCGGGAAAACCGGTGCGCCAATTACCATCCGCTCCTTCCCCGGCGAGATCGCCACCCTTGACGGCGGCATGCCGGAATTCGAAGACGCCGTCGCCAATGCGTGGGAGCCCGTTACCGGCGCTGTGCCTGGCGAGTATCGCAGCAAACATAAATTCCCGAACCTTCGCGATATCGTCGGAGCCTTTGGCGATTCCCTCATCGGCCTGCAGACTTACTGGCACCGCGAAGACCTTGAGGCCGCCAACGAATTCTGGAACGGCGAAGGCAAAGCCGATGTCCCGCCCGTATATTGCGGACCAGGAATCTACTACGACGCCGAGACCGGCTACATTTACGCCCGGCTGGCTCCCACGCACCTGCAAGGAGAGGCCGACAACTACACCGGTGAGACCGACCCACGAAAGCTGCCGTTGATCTTGGCTCCCTTCCGCTCAGTGCCGCTGCACGTGGATCAGGGCAACCACCTTCGGTTTGAAGACCTAGTCATCCGCGGTGGTGGGTACGACACGATTGTCCTCGATCACGCAGAAGACATCTCGTTCGACAACGTCATCGTTTACTGCGGCACCTACGGCATGCGGACGGCGAACACCAGGCATCTCAAATTCTTCCGATCGGCCCTCTACGGAAACACGCCGCCATGGGGTTTCCGTACAGAGAACAGCCTGCGCAATCGTCGCCCTACCGATGGGCGCGACGTCGCCCGCCTCACCGGCCACGCGCTATGGGTCGGCGATACCGGGCTGGAATACTCCATCTACGCTTACCCGACGAACGACGATTTCGAGATCAGCTATAGCACCTTTACCGACTGTCATGACGGACTTTACCTCGGCGGAATCGGTGTGAAGTTTCATCACAACGTGCTGGACAACATGCAGGACGACGGCATTTACGTCAGCCCTGTTTACGACTACGGCAGCGGCGAGTTGCACATCTACCAGAACTACATCAGCCGGGTGCTCACCGCGTTCGCGTTCGGCGGGCCGGTGACGAACATGAAAGGTCACAGCCTGTTCATCTACCGCAACGTGGTCGACCTGCGGCAGCCGGTGCGCTATGGGCGGCCATCGACGGAAAAGCCGGTGGTGGCGGCGGTTTACGGCAACATCATGGGCGATCACGGCTCGCCGCCGTGGACGACGCTGAACGTCTATCAGAATACCTTTATCGTCGGCAGTTCTCCGCGGGTTGCCTCGATGGGTGTATTCGGTGGCCCCAAGGACTCGACGCGTACGGTGATAAACAACGCCTTCGTCGCCATCGTTAAGATGCCCGCCTATTCACCGCTGATGGCGACCAAGGGAGTGGAAGGCGGGAACCTTTACTACGGCCCCAACCTCACGGACGCCGTAGCGGCTAAGTATTTCGAAAAAGCCGGCAACGCGTCGAAGTCCGTCGCGGCCGACCCGAAGTTTGCCAATCCAGACCAGATCGACTTTCGTCCGAAATCCGACAGCCCTCTGATCAACGCCGGCATGCCTCTGCCACCTGAACTGCCCGATCCGCTGCATTCGAGCGACGCTGGAGCATCGGATATTGGCGCCTTGCCGCTGGGCGCCGCGCCGCTGGACGCGGGCGTGGCAGCGAATCGTTAAATTACTCCTTTTCGGAAGTGTCCGATGACGCAAACGCTAAATCCCACGCTGGTTCGATCGACCCGCGGCGAACACCTGATCACCGACTTCACCACCGCGCTCCCAGCCGACGCCGTGTCGGACACTCCGATGCAGGACAATTGGGTTCTGATCCCGTACGAGGGGAAAGCGATCAGCGGCAAGATGCTCTGGTCGCCGGCGCAGAACAATCCGCCCGATCTCACGATTCCGCTACCGAAGTTCGGTTTATGCAAGATCCACGTCGGAATTTATGTCAGCGGTACTTGGCCTTGGTATTTCAACCTGATCGGCGTGTATGGACAAAAGAGCAGTTGGGTGCGGCTGCATGTAAAGACATCCGATCAAGATTTTTTCGAAGAAGTCCAGCCGAACAATCATCCTGAAGAAGAACGCCTCGGCTACATCACCGAGACGTACTACAAGACCCTTGACCTGCAAGGCCAAAGCCTCGTCGTCGCGCCGCCGCGGAAGGCTGCGTATCAGGGGCTCACGTGCGCCTTCCTGGCGCATATCCGCCTGGAGCCAGTGGAGCAGCCCGAAGCCTGGCCGGTCGCAACGAAGAAGCTGCACGCCTACTTCGACAGCAATTTCTTCGGCCACTACGTATCGAGCGAGGCCGACGTGCGTTCAATGCTCGCTCCGCTCAAAGACAGCGACTACGGCACGATTTTCTGGACCGCCTGCCGCGAAGACAGTTGCTATTACCCGAGCAAGGTAGGCAACCCGCTGCCGCCCACGAGTATGAAGGGCGTCTATCCGTACTGGATGGGCGAAGACATGCACAAGATGCTCGCGGCCGGCAAAGACCCGCTGAAAGTTGTCTGTGATGTCGGCCATGAATACGGCCTGAAGGTCTTTGCCAGCTACCGGCGAATGACATGCCGAATGCCGCCGTTTGTATTCCCGCTGCATCCGGATGCGATGTTTATGAAACGGCACGATCTGTGGTGCGCCGATCCGCAGGGCAATCCCGTACCGCATCTGAGTATCGCCTACCCCCAGGTTCGCAAACGGATGGTCGATCTGTTCGTCGAGCAGGCCACGAACTACGACATTGACGGCGTTCACCTCTACTTCTCCCGCAGCGTGCCGTTCGTTTATTACGAGAGGCCCTTTCTGGAGATGTTCCAGTCGCTGTACGGTTTTGACGCCCGCACTCTGCCCGAATCCGACGAACGGATCGGCAAAGCCCGGGCCGCGTGCTTCTCGCCGCTGCTGCGGGAGATGCGCCAGGCACTCGATGCCGTCGGGCAGCAGCGCGGCAAGCGATTTGAGATCGCCATGCACGCGCAGAACTCGATCCGCAACTGCCTTTACTATGGGATCGACCTCGTACAAATCGCGCAGGAAAAACTGCTCGACACGTACTACCCGGACATGTCCGCGTTCCTTCCTGACGAGATGGGTCCAAAGAACCCGACGCCCGAGTTGACCGCTGAGATCGTCAAGATGGCCAAGGGAACAGGGATGAAGATCGTCCCGTTTTTCCCGGTGAACAAGGCGTTCGCAACCGGCCCGGCACTGTCCGAGCAGTTCTACGCCGCCGGTGTCGATGGCCTCGACCCCGGCCATCCCACACCCTACAGCCCTTCGTGGCAGGTCCAACGCCGGCGTGGGCACCGTGCCGATCTGGCATCGCTCGCCACACGGTCTTCCGAGTGGGAGCGGATCGTTCGGTTTGAAAAAGTCGCCGGCATGACCATCGACCTCCACACCGGCGTAACGACCTGCGGCTGATCCTATTTCCGGAGCACATCCATGTCTCTTGCAGTTCAATCTCGACTTCGATCCATCGAACACACCCACGGAAGCGACGATCAGGCCATCGCCATCACTGCATTGCTGCAGCGCGGCAACCAACTCTGGTGCGGCCTGACTGCCGGGCGATACGCGCTCGTGCCGTTTGATCTCGAAGCACGGAAGTTCGGTACGCCGGTCGATCTGTTCCCCTGGGTCGATGATCGCCCGCAGACGGTACTCAGCAAAATCCACAACGGCATGGGCCTGCTCGACGACGGCCGGCTGCTGATCGGCGAAGGGATTCTCTACACGTGGGACGGCCTGCCGTTCATTTACACGCCTCAATTGCTGGCCGCGAGCAACGCCCGCCGCGCCGCGGCGGGATTACCGCCGCTTGACGCCCAACGTGTCGGCGCGATGGACCTAGGCCCGTTCGACATGCGTTGCATGACCGGCGGCAAAGTCATGACGTACGACCCCGACACTGGCGCGATCGACACGATCGGCAAGGTGCAGCCGTTCAACTACGTTCAGTCGATGATCGTCGACTCCAAACGCCGCACGGCGTACGGCCACACATTGGGGGACTGCCATTTCTTCGCCGTGAATGTCAACGCGCGAACGGTCGAAGACCACGGCCGAATCTCGACCTTCGGTTTCCACAACCTGTGCATCATCAACGGCGTCGTCTATGGCGCGTGGATCGACTTTGACGAACAGGAAGCGCTTCGTGTACTTCGTTTCGACCCGAACAAGCCGAATGCCGCACTCGAGCGGCTGAGTAACTGGTACCTCCCAGCTGCCGGCCCGCGCGTGCAGGGGAATCGCGGAATCGACCAGTGGCTGGTGCATTCCGACGGCACGGTCTATGTCGGCATGGCCGGCAACGGGGAGCTATATCAGTTCGATCCGAAGAGTCTTCAGACGTCTCACGTCGGCCGCGTAGGGGGGGGCGGCCGCGTGACCAGCCTGGTTGAAGACGAACACGGCCGAGTCATTTTCACCGGTGGGTTACCGCGAATGCACATCGGACGGTTTGATCCACGATCGGGCGTGATTGAAGACTTCGGTCCGGTTACCGATCGCTACGAGAAGATCTATTTTCACGGGTGTGCCTACTCGCACGGCGCACTCTGGCTGGCCGAGACCGATGCGGGCGTGGCGAGTTTGTGGGAAGTCCATCTGCCGGAATGACGACCGCATTATTAACCCGCGGCGATGTTCGGGCCGGTTCACATTCGATCGATCCTTGTGATTCGTAGCCGGCACGCGCAGAATCGGACTCGCGTGGGGTAATTCCACGCGCTTGGAAAGAGCTTTCTGATGATCGATTTGAAGGGACATGCCGCCGTCATCACCGGCTCGACGCAGGGCGTCGGCCGGGCGATCGCCGAGGCGTTTGCCGAGGCCGGTGCGGAAGTCGTTCTGCACGGCTTGCATGCCGGCGCGGAGGCTGATGTCGCGATCGCAGCATGTCAGCGATTCGGCGGGCCCGCGCACTTTCTGCCGGCCGACTTGCTCGCGCCGACCGAGGCAGCCATTGCATCACTCGGCGAGCACATCCTGCGGCTGTGCCCGAAGCCGACCATCTTGGTAAACAACGCTGGACAATATTTCGATCTGCCGTTCGAACAGATGACCGTCGAGCGCTTCGAACGTACGCTCCGGCTGAACGTGACATCGCCCTACTTCCTCACGCAGTGGTTCGCACGGTTCTGGCAGGAGAAAAATATCGCCGGCCGGGTGTTAATGATCGGTTCCATCAACGGCCGGCTGGCTGAGGCGGACTCGACGGCTTACGACACTTCCAAAGGCGCAATCGAGATGATGGTCCGCACGCTGGCAGTCACGCTTGCGCCGCGCGGCATCCGAGTCAACGGGCTCGCCCCGGGTCTGGTCAAAACACCGCAAACCCAATGGCTCGATCAGCGCCCGGCCGAGCAGGAATGGATCAAGCACCATACCCCAAACGGCCAAATTCCCAACGCCGACGTATGCGGACCGGCCGCCGTGTTTTTGTGCAGCGACGCCGCGGCCCACATCCACGGACAGATGCTGTCGATCGACGGCGGGATGAGCGCACTGCAACAACCGGCGCTGGCCGATTACACACGAAAGACCAGCCACCGATGAACACGGTCGCAGACATTTCAGCCTTGCCGACGCCGACGCTGGTGGTCGATTTGCCGACCGTACGTCGCAACATCGCCAACATGGCCGGCTACGTTAAATCGCACGGTTTGAAGCTCCGCCCGCACGCCAAGACGCATAAATCACATCGCATCGGACGGCTGCAGATCGACGCCGGCGCGATCGGACTGACCGTCTCCAAACCAGGCGAAGCGGTCGTGATGGCCGACGCATGCGATGATCTGCTCATCGCCTATCCGGCATTTGATGCCTTTCGCGCGCCGGTGCTGGCGAGCATGGCCGCGACCAAGACGGTTCGCGTCGCCGTCGATTCCCGGCACGCCGTGGATCGATTAGCCGAGGTCGCCACGATCGGCGGTGTCACCATTGGCGTGCTGGTCGATCTCGATGTGGGATTCCACCGCACGGGCGTCCAATCGCCTGCCGAGGCGTTGGAATTGGCGAAATACATTTCTCTCGCCCATTCACTTCGGCTCGACGGGCTGATGCTGTTCCCAGGCCATGTGTTTACGCGTTCCGAGTCGCAAGCCGGGCCGCTGGCGAAAATCGCCTCGCTTCTGCAAGAAACGATCGACCTGTGGAAACGTCACGGGCTGGCGGCGACGATTGTCTCCGGCGGCTCAACCCCGACGGCCATGCAGTCGCACCTCGTCCCGCAACTCACTGAAATTCGGCCGGGCACGTACGTCTACAACGACTTGAACTGTGTCGCGGGCGGTTGGTGCCGGCTTGAGGATTGCGCCGCTCGCGTCACATGCACCGTCGTCAGCACGGCCGTCCCCGGCAAGTGCGTGATCGACGCGGGATCGAAAACGCTCACCAGCGATCGCCGTTTCGATGCGCCAGATCAGGCCGGTTTCGGTCACGTGGTGGAGTTGCCGCTTGCGAAAATCTCCCGTTTGAGTGAAGAGCACGGTGAAATCGAGTTGAACGGCGAGTCTCCGCCACTGCTGGGTAGCCGGCTGAGCGTGATCCCAAACCACATTTGCCCCTGCGTGAATCTTCACGATCAATTCTGGATCCGCGAAGACGATGGTCGGCTTTCCGCTTCGATCGTGGATGCTCGGGGTAGAGTCCGCTAATCGTTACCCGAGTGAGTTCTAACCCCGCGCCGACTATGACGGCGGGTTTACACAGTGACGCCGGCGCGGTCTTTCCGCGCACCATCCTCACGAGCCTCCGAGAGGCTTTGAAGCCTACGCCATCCAGCCATACGTCCAATGCGCTGCATTGAAATGAATCGACGATCAAGGGGTCCGGCTCGCCAGAAGGCGATTGACCGGTCAGAGAGAGGATGATCTCTTGCGCCTCTTCAGCCGTGTTCGCTACGACTGGCCCGATCTAAGCAACAAGTCGTCCAGCCCGGCGGAAGCCGAAACCAATAACTTTCTTGTCGGCAGTGTTACATGGCAAAGCGATTCGTTTCGGAGGTAAATCAGGAGTTGGGAACGATCGAAACCGAGCGACTGCTGATCAAAGTCGAGCAGGCTACTCCCGTCCTCATTTCGCGGAAGCATCGCCGGCGAGCGATCCGACGCGGCGGCCGCGGGCATCTCGCGACGGACGACCGGCACGATATCGACAAATCCCCCCTTTTTATAAAGCGGTCGGCCGGCATCGGTCACATTGAGGCCGAGTGAGTGAATCCCCAACTTCTCCACGAGCGACAATGTCGCATCCAGAATCTGCGCGCCAAATCTTCCCGCGGTATTCAGTATTGACCAGCAACATCCCCACCCAAGCGCTGAACCAGTACCCGTGATCTCACAACTTTGACATGAACGCCAGATTGGATTCCAATAAACTGGCCCATTCGTTTCACCAAATGTAACAACACTTCGGTCACAATAAGGAGTTAACTTGCCGCTCGTTTATCAGCACAAGCCTGAGGGAAGCAACCAGAGCTTTTCTCCCGCCGTCGTCGCCGGCGACTTTGTTTTTGTCTCCGGCCAGGCGTCAGTGGATCAAGCCGGACAGATTACCCCCGACACCTTTGAAGGCGAAATGCGCCGTTCGTTCGCGAACATCATCGCCATTCTCGGCGTCGAGGGGCTGACGCTGAATGACGTCGTTCAGGTCCGTTCTTACGTGGCGGAACAAGCGGATCTACCAGAATACAACCGCATTTACCGCGAGCTATTCCGCGAGCCTCGGCCGGCTCGTACAACGCTCATCGGCTGCCTCGGTACCGTGGTGAAGTACGAGGTGGACGTCGTGGCATACAAGTGCAAGTAACGCCACGATTCATCGCGGCCATCACCGATTTCCGTAGATGATTTCCTCCAAGCGAGCCACCTCGCGACCCACATCACCACCTACACCCGGCGGCCGATTGCTCAGGACCGCCTGCGTGAAATCCCGCACCAGGGGCAGATGGATGTTCCCGTGCGGCGGATACGATTCGCGGCGTTCGCCGTCGGCCGTCCGCACGATCAATTCAGCGCCATTCAGCACCGGAACGTGGAGAGACCCGGCGGTGCCGTAGATATTGACCGTATCGAGCGTCTCGAACGCCGCGTGAGTCACTGTCAGCATACCCCGGGCGCCGCTGGCAAATTCGAGCATCGCCGCGCTGGTGTCTTCGACTTCCGTGTCGTAACGAATGTTCGCGATAAAGCCTGACGCGTTCTTGATCGGCCCGAACACGTTCAACATCAGTTCGATCCGATGGCAGCCAAAGGAAAACATCGGCCCGCCACCGGCCTCTGCTTTATTGAGTAGCCATGTACGCGGGTCATCCGCGGCCGGATCGAACCGCTCGAACGCATTGATCTGCACGATAGCGGGTTTCCCGACCTCGCCTGACGCGAGAATCCTCTTAATTCGGTCAATAATCGGATAAAAATGCCGGTAATACGCCACGCCGAGGTGCACACGGTGCGCCCGGCAGGCGTCGATCATTCGGTCGCACTCGTCCACGGTCAGCCCAAGCGGTTTTTCGCAAAGCACGTGCTTCCCCGCCTCGGCCGCCGCGATGGTTTGCGCAACGTGCTGATTGACGGGCGTTGCGATGTAAACGGCCTTTGTTTCATCGTCTGCCAGCAGCGATTTCCAATCTGCAAACGACTTCCGCGCGTCGAACTCTTTTGCAAACGCCGCCGCCAGTGCAGGTCGACCGCGGCAAACGCCAACGAAGTCGCAGTTCTCTAGATCCCGCAGCGCCGGAGCGACTCGCTTGCGCGAAATGTCACCGCAGCCGATCAGTCCCCATCCCAATTTGCCCATCTTCGTGTCCATTCGTAGAGCCTCCTACGGCGAATTTTATCCCGACAGCCCGGACAAAATGAGGTCCAATTCTGACTTTCGATGAATGTCGATCGACTCTAATCGAGTGCGCCAGCTAGCGTTCGTTTGAAAAACGCGGCGATGTCGTCCTTCACCAGTTCTTCCACCCGATTGTGCCCGACGCCCGGCAGCACGCGAAGCGTCGCATCCACGCCGGCGTCCTTCAACTTATTGTGGAACTCGATGGTCTCTTCGAGCGGCACCATCTCGTCCGCATCCCCGTGAAGGAGGAAGATCGGCGGGCACCGTGGCGAAATATACGTGGTCGGGCTCACCATGCGCGCCAAATCGAGTCGCTCCCCTACCGATCCGCCGAGCCACCGCCGCAGATTTTCCGCGACGGGGGCGTACTTGGACGATACGCCTGGCCGGGCGAAGTACGCCAGGTCGTGCGGCGAGCCACACTGGGCGCACACTGCCTGCACGGCGCTCGAGATGTTTAGGTCGTCCCCGACTCCCTCAAGGGCGGCAACGCCGGACGAAGTAGCCATCAACGACGCCAGCAATCCCCCGGCCGAGTACCCCCAAACGCCGATCGCGTCGCCGTTAAACCCGAACTCGTCCGCCCGCGCCCGCAGCCACCGAACCGCCGCCTTGCAATCATGCACCGGTGCAGGGGCGATCGCTTCACTGCTGACGCGCGCTTCAATCGACGCCAAGGCGAACCCGCTTTCCACCATCCATTGCGACGCAGCGGCCTTCTCGCATTTGAACATCCCCCGCATCGAAATATATATCACCAACGGCGGCGGACTCGATAACTTCGGCACGCGCAAATCCAACCGCAACGCCCTCTCCGGACGAACGGCATAGACTTGGTCAAGCCAGGTTTGGACGTACGGTTGACTCATGAGATCCATTGTGCTTCACACAAGACGGCTTGGCGACGCCCCGGATCGCGCCTCAACCGTCGCCGAACCGCCCCTTTGTGACGGACGAAAGCACGTTGCGCGCCACCTTGGCCAACTTGCCCCAGCACAATTCGCGCTTACCCTCCAGCGTTTGGCGATGTTGTAGCGAAACCTCTCACCAAACCCCTTGAGATGGTCCGTCGGTCGAGTGAAAAAAACTGCGGTCACTTCGAGGGGAACTGAGTATATCGAAGAATGGTCAGTAGCCGTAGCAGAACATTGCAAAGCTGCGAAAGGTCGAATTTGATTTATCAAAAGGAAATCAGTGGCAACGGCAGTGAAGAAGATCGCGGTGACCGACAAACGTATTCGCTGGAGGAATGAGTCCTACGGCCTCACGGTCGACCAGGCGAAGCGGCTCAAGACGCGGGAGCAGGAAAACTGTTGGTGGATGCCGAACTGGACAAGGCGACTATACAAAGCGCCCGTGAATACTACCGAAATATCATCGATATGCGTCGTATAGCCACGCTGGGCCACCGAAGCATGCTTCGAATCAACGGATTTTACGCAGAGCCGCTCCTCGACCCATTTTAACTTATCTCATTGATGTAATTCCTATGCTTTTTCACTGATCAAAAATTCTCCGGTTTGCTTGTAATAGGTCGCGGCGGATGGCTGCCATACCGATAGCCTGCGCAGCCGGCGTATCCCACGGAATCGTGGAACATTGCTTCGTGCTCTTCCACGCTGATTTTCTGGCATTCCGTCGCGCAATAGTGCAGTTGCACCGCACGCCGGCGAGCCTTAGATCGATTCGGTGGCGTACCATGATGAATTAGCGCACTGAAAAACAACACCCCACCCGGCGATAACGGCACGACCACGTCCTGATTGACGGCCACATCTTCATCACTTAACTGGCAGTCGCGATCGTGATAATGCGGCTTGGGTCCGAGCCGGTGTGAACCGGGGATCATGTGCATGCAGCCGTTCTCGGGCGTCGCGGCGTCGATCGCAGTCCATGTACCGATCACCAGTTCGAATGGTTTAATGTCAAAGTAAGCGATATCTTGATGCCACGGTTTCTCACGACCCACCAGGGGCGGCTTCAGAAGCGCCATGTCCTGCACCAGCCGAACAGTACTTCCGACAAGTTTTTCAACGATTCCCATGAAAATCGGATGTTCGCTCATCGCCCTCAGGCGCGGCTCATATTGAACAAAACGCGTGCACTTTCGCACGTATCCTTCACGCTCCTGAGGCGAAAGATTTCGATCCTTGCCGGCTTCTTCGAACAAAATGATCCGAGGATCGCCTTGAATGATCAAGTCCGAAATTGCCTGTCGATAGAGCGCGATTTCCTCAGGAGTGAAAACGTTATCAATAGCAATAAAACCAGTCTCCCGGTATTCTAGCAAATGTTCATCAGTGAGTTGTGTAGGCGATGCAAGAGCCTTATGAACTCTGTCGTAGCGGTAGAGTTGCTTCGCAATTTCGTCGGGTCCCAAGGGGGTTAGGCTCATTATCACATCTCCAAAAATGGGTTGACCATGTCACATGTTTTCGCGTGATCCGCGATATTTGCAGTTCAATGTGAGCAAATTATGATGTTGCGGATAACAAACGTATGGATTTAAGCAGACAGAATTTGTGTTTTTTGGTTTTTTTTTTTAAGAAACGTGTGGACCGATCGTCCAATTCGTTTGAGTAAGTTTACCTCGGTGTTATGCGAGTCAGCTTGGTCATGGAACAAGCTATTATTAAAGGATTTCGATCTCTGGCTGGTCTGGGCCGGCCGGGGCTGGGCCACTTGGGGTGAACAGCGCTTTGAGCTTATACCCGGAACGATCATATGTTTTCGCCCGGACAACACATACAGCGCTGGGCACGATCCATTGAACCGGATGGGCGTGTGCGTCACGCACTTTGATGCGCTGGACGAATCCGGCGATCGGGCGCAATTATCTGCAAATGAATTGCCGCCCCATTTCGGCCGCGTCGCGGAAGTCGACTTATATGAACGTCTGCTCAAACACGCCGCCGGTCTCTATCAGACCGGCGACGCACAAGCCATTACCGAAGCATCGATGCACGTCCGCGGTGTGCTGGCGGCAATGGAGCGGTCGGCTCGTCAGCCCGTGCTCGCTGGCACTCAGAAAGAACACCACGACGCAATCTGGGCGGCCGTCCAACACATCCGCGAAAACCCCGGCGGTCTTTTTTCCATCGAATCTGTCGCCTGCAGCGGTCACTACTCAACTTATTATTTCTCCAGGCTATTTAAGCAAATCATCGGCGTCAGTCCAAAGGAATTCTGCATCCGCACGCGATTGGAGCGGGCTCAAACGCTTCTCCGGGAAAGCGACATGAGTATAGAACAAATCGCTGCGGACCTTGGCTATTCGGATATGTTCTTCTTTTCTCGACAGTTCAAACAGCGGTTAGGTATATCTCCATTCTTGTGGCGGAAGAGCCAGAACGGGGGCGTATAAGGTTCAGATCCCAACGACAGCTGCTTGTAACGACCGACGCGTATCCGGTCGGTTCGAGCTAGCTCGCCGGCAGGGCCTCCGGCACGCAGGGCCCGTACAATGCTGGGACCTTCCGTGCTGCTTGTGACCGTCCCGGACTGGATGCTGCTGGTGACGGCTGGGGTGTGGCCCGCAGCGTGGTTCACGGCTCGCATTCTCCGCCGCAACCGTCGCCTGCTGAGCTCTCCAAGCCTTTGCGCGGCGTGCGGGTATGACCTGCGCGCCACACCCGACCACTGCCCGGAGTGCGAGCGGTTGCGAAGCTCGCGCCGCCAGCCGCCGCATAACCCGCACTATGAGGGCCTCCTTGTCAAGCGATGAGTCGTTCGCGTTGTTTCATGTCGCGCGGGTGAGGGTCAGACCACTATTCGAGGTCACGGACGCGGTTGTCTGACTTCTTCGTCCGGCCTCATTCAACTTTACAAGGACCGGTTGGCTCAT
>JBBROD010000073.1:0-21225 GCA_038229715.1 Tepidisphaerales bacterium
ACACCAGACGAAACCACGGTCGTTGAAGGAAGAACTACAAACGGTGCGAACTCACGTTCGCTCACACCGTAGATAGCAGACAGTCATGGGTTTTGAATCCGGATCAGGTGGCAGTGGACACGGCACTTACAGCCCGCCCATCCCCCTGTCAGACGTTACGGGCGGGCCTGAGCTTCAATCACAAGCCGACGACGCCAGCAGCGGCATTTCTGGGTTGCGGACGGACGTAGTCAACGCCCAAGATTCCGCTAACACCGCTCAAAACAATGCGACCACTGCCCTTTCCGAAGCGGACTCGTTGTTTGATAGCACTGGTATAGCCGCTGTTTACTCTATTGAAGTTGCACAAGAGTTATTAGTCGCTGGGCCGCTTGGCATCGCAACGAACTCAGTTGTCCCGACGTTGGCGAAACTTCAAGTCGGTGACACAACGCCCGCCGACATCAACCTGCAATGGGGCTTGTACGTTTACGACGCCACCTATACCCGCGTCGGCTTCGACAGCGGTATCGGCAACTGCGGCTTTGAAATGCTCAATCAGGGTGGGCGAACGTGGTTCCTCGGCCTGAATGGAACTGACAGCTTCACGTTTTTGAGCATCACCACGAATGCCCTGGTGTTGGCTTTGGACAACCAGACGAACGCAGTAACTACGGCGAACAATACGCTCGACGACGGAGCGGGCGAGGCATCATTCGCTGGATCAGTTACAGTGACCGGGCAAGTCAAAAACGCATTCATTGAAACCAGCGACACTTCCAGTTTGCCGTCCGCCGCCAGCAACACCGGCCGCACTTTCTTTAACACTGATACCGGATTGCTGACTACCAGCAACGGAACCACTTGGAGTTAAGTAACATGCCCGAACTACCTGAAATCTTGCTCGACACGCCGTATGAGATTCCCGCACAAGAAGCGGTGACAATTCTCCCGGCCGTGCTGACGCACTTCGAGGCGAATCCGAATTGGACTACCGGCAAGTGGCCCGCCAAAGCGACGTTCTCGCCGCGTGGATCGGACGGCAAGGTGGTCGTGGCGAAAACCGAGTCCACCTTGTTCGCCGATTTGCAGGAAGACGTTGCAGACTTCCCTAACGTCATGGGTCAAGGGCTTGGCGTATTCCTTTACACGCTGTCGAAGATCAAGCCGGTGAAGAGTATCGGCAAGAAGATCGCCGAAGGGCTGGCCGACATCGCTGCGAAGCAACAGCCCATCGACGCGGCGAATGCGAGACTGGTCAAGCTGAATGCTGACCTCGCACTACAACAAGCCGCCGTGACCATGTGGACGGCCGAGAATCCGGGAACTTACACCGCCGAAGTGATTGCACAGCACTTGACTATCGAGCAGAACGCCGTGACCAAAACGCAAGCGGCCATCGCCGTCGTCACGCCGACTGACGACGCCCTCGCGGCTCTCGTGTTCGCTCAGAAGAACGTATGGGACACGCTCCTCTCGGCTTGGGTCGCCGCCGCCGCCGCGACCGGAGAATCGCCCGCACCGACCATGCCGCGTGAACTGGCGGGACTTACTCGCCCTGAAGGAATCTGATCGCGCGATCTGTGGAACCGTACTTGGCTGTTCATTATTAGGAGTCGGTCATGATCTCGTCTGGTACAACCGCGCTGGCCACCAGCGGCGATACGGCGGTCGAACTTCTCCCAGCTACGGGTGCGGGTTTTTATTCCAAGCTCGTTATCATCAACGAGAGCGGCACCGCCGGCTTCTTCTCGCTCGACGGTGGCTTGACTTGGGCCCGCTGGCCAACCTCATTCAAAACACTGGAACTGGATACGCCCGTTCGGAATCAGTCGATCGAGTTCAAGCGAGTCGCCAGTGGTACCGATGTCACCGGCTTGTACGCGTTCGCGGTTTAACGTGCGGTTTAACGTCATGCCCGCCGCCGCCGAAACACCAGCCGAAATCGACTCCGACGCATGGGGCGAAGACGGCCTGACGCTCAAGCAGCGTCGATTCTGCGAGCTGTATGTCGGCGAGGCTGCAGGAAACGCTTCAAAGGCTGCTCTCCTCGCGGGTTACAGTGAAAACTGCGTTTCTGAGCAGGGACACGAGAACCTCAGAAAACCTCACGTCAGATCCTACATCGGCCGGCTGCTCGCCAAGCACGCCATGACGCCGGAATTTCTGAAGAGCCGGCTGGCCCAGCTCGCGCAAAGCTCGCTCGATCACTGCACGCGAATTGACGACAACGGCGAGCTGGTGGTCGACCTGAAGATGGCCGCGGAGAACGGCGCGCTCGGCCAGTTCCGCGAAGTCCGGCCGGTGCTGATGAAGATCGACGGCAAGGAAGTCGTCAGCTATCGGGTGTCGACTCACGACCCGCTGAAGGCGATTGAGACGCTCCTCAAGATGTACGGCACGCTCTTCGACAAGCACGTGGTCAGCGGGCCGGACAACGGGCCGGTCCAAGTGCAATCGAATGGTCCCGATCTCACCAAGCTTTCCGAGACCGAACTGCTTCAAATGACAGCGCTGCTCACTAAGGCGGGGGCGTGAATGAATGACGCCGCTCCGATTGATCGACTTAAAAAACGAGTTGGCTCGCCGGTCGCTGCGCCACTTCACTGAGCAGGCGTGGCCGATCCTCGAGCCGGGCACCCCGTACGTTCACGGCCGGCATATCGATCTGATCTGCGAGCATCTGGAGGCGGTCACCGCCGGCCAACTTCAGCGGCTGGTGATCAACATCCCGCCCGGGCACATGAAGAGCCTGCTGTGCAACGTGCTCTGGCCGGCGTGGATGTGGTTGAAATTCCCCAGCCTGCGAATGCTCTTCGCGTCGTACGCGTCGAATCTGACCCGCCGCGACAGTCGAAAGTTTCGCCTGCTCATCGGCTCAGAGTGGTACCAGCAGCTCCGCGATCCCGTGATGCTGCTGAAGGATACGGAAGACCTCATCGAGAATGAGAAGACCGGGATCCGCCAGTGCATGAGCGTCGGCGGTGAAACGACCGGCAACCGCGGCGACGGGATGGTCATCGACGACCCGATGAACGCCACCGAAAGCCTCTCGGAAGCCGCGCGGGCGCAGGTGCTGTGGTGGTGGGATCAGGGCATGGCGAATCGCCTGAACGATCTCACCAAGGGATTTCAGGTCATCATCATGCAGCGCCTGCATGAGTTGGATCTGGCCGGCCACGTGTTGGCACAAGGCGGATGGGAACACCTCTGCCTGCCGACGGAGTTCGTCGCGGCGAAGAAGTGCGTGACGTCGATCGGCGAGGACTGGCGGACACAAGACGGCGAGCTGCTCTTCCCCGCGCGGTTCCCGGCGCCGGTGATCGCGGTCGAGAAGAAGCGGCTCGGCTCGTACGGCTACTCCGGTCAGCACCAGCAGAATCCCGCACCAGGCGACGGCGGCAAGTTCCGCCGGCAGTGGTTCCAGTATTTCGAGAAGGTCGGCGATCACTACATCCTGCATTCACCGGATGGCGACAAGCGCATCTGGGCCGGCGACTGTTGGATTTTCCAGACGTGCGACTTGGCGATGTCTCTGAAAGAGACCGCCGACTTCACGGTGATCGCGACGTGGTGCCTGACGAAGACCGGCGAGTTGTTGCTGCTCGAGGTTGAACGGTTTCGGCAGGAAGCGCCGGAGGTGAAGGCTGCGTTGAAGACGTCGCTGGGCAAGTGGCAGCCGCGATTCCAAGGAATCGAAAAGGCCCACTACGGCATCGAAGTTTGCCAGGAGTGGTTGCGATTCGGGTTCCCGCTGAAGCAGCTCGAAGCCGATCGCGACAAAGTCACGCGGTCGATCCAAGCCTCGCTGCTGATGGAGAATGGCCGGGTTTACTTCCGGCAGGGCGCGGATTGGCTGGTCGATTACGAGACCGAACTGCTCTCGTTCCCGAATGGCGCGCATGACGATCAGGTCGACGTCACCTCGTACGCGGCACAAGTGGTTTCTGAACAGGCGGCCACGACGATCGATCCTTCAGAGTCATTGAACCTTCTCCAATCGCTGAGCAATTGAATATGCCGATCGTCATGCAATCCGAACTCATCCCGCCCGACTCGAGTGGTGGCTCGCTCGGCCGGATGGGGATTCAATCCACCGAAGGCCTCGGCGGTCGGGTCGCGACGCTCGAAACGCTGTGGGATTTCTTCATCGACATGGTGAACGATCCCGACCAGGTGCTGCAGAAGGATCCGGGCTCGCTCGAAAAGATCATGCGGCACCCGCGCGTGTCGGCATGCATGAACATGCGGGAGCAGAATGTCGCGTCGATGCTGACGCGCGTTGAATCGCCCGAGGATCCCGTCCAGAAGGATCTAGCCGAGGCCGCCGCGAGGTACGTCGGCCGTGTCTGGGCGGGCATCGGCAACAAGGATGCGCTCTTTCAGCAGATGCAGGCGGCCGTGCTGCACGGTGGCGTCGGACATGAATGGACGTGGGAGAAGCGGCCTGACGGCACGCAGCGGCCACGCGATTTCATGCCGATCCATAAGACGCGGTTTACCTTTGATCGCCGCGGGCAGATGTGTTTGCGGACTCGCCGGCAGATGGTGTGGGGGGGTTACATCGGCGTGACCCCGTCGGAATCCGGCCATCCTTCGAATCTTCCGCCCGGCAAGTTCACGTATCACGTGTACGAGCGCGTGCCGGGTTCGTGGTTCAAGCCCCAGGACGAAGGATTCATCTACTACGGCCGGGGTGAGGATGAAGACCTGTTTGATCTTGTGATCCGCGATCTCGCGACATGGTATCTCGAGCAGCTCTGGCTGAACCAGTACGGCGTGCCGCCGCGGATCCTGTATCACCCGAATCCTGTCGCGCAGTGGGCGGACGTCATCAAGCAGTTCGCCAAGCGGCTCCGGACGGATTCGCTCATCCCGCTGTTCGGCGATATGTCGAATAACGTTCGGATGTTCGAACTGGTCAATGCCGAGGTGCCCGCGCCGACCAATGACGCCTTCGGCGCCGCCCGCCAACGTCACTACGACGACATCGAAGCCATCCTGCTCGGCACGGTCGGCGCGCTGAGCCAACAGGACAAGGGCGGCTACGCTTCGCACAAGAGCCGGCAGCAGAGCGGGCCGGACCTATTGGCCCTGCGCGACGCCACGCGGATTTGCTCGACGATCAACTCGCAACTGGTGCCGGCGATCCTTCGATACGGACCGCCGGAATTCCAAAAGATCGATTTCGAAGATATGCCGAAGATCGCGCTCTACAACGAGGACGATCTGGACGCCGACACATTGGACAAGGCAACGAAGCTCGTGCCGGTGCCGAGGAAGTTCATCTACCGCCGGCTGAAGATCGACGAACCGCAGGAAGGCGAGAAAACCGTCTTCACCGGCGGCCAAGAAGATCCTTACGGCAGCCTCGACGAGCTGAAGGACGGAAAAAATCCCGGCGAACCCGGCGACGAGCCGCGCAAAGCAATCGGCGAGGATGACAAGGAATGATCGATAACGTCATTCTTGATTGTGCCGCCTGCCATCAGACACAGGACATCGGCAGGCTGGATTTCGGTGGGATGCGGCGCATCGAGCAGTGGGCGGCAACCGTCGAGCCTGCGGAGAAAGCCGGCTGGAGCATTCGAGTCTCCCTCAATGGACTGCGGGAAGCATTCTGCCCCACCTGCACCGCGCGGCAGCCCGAACAGACATTGCCTCAATATTCCGGTGCCGACGTCGCCTGTGCGAAATGCCGTCACGCCACTCCGAAAACCGAATACCGGCAACGCGGCAAGATCGAGTTCCTCGCGCGCATCTGTTCGAACTGCGGTTTCGGCTGGGTCGAGGCGCCGGCCGATGCGCTGCCGTGGTGGAATCGACTGCTTCGCCGATGAAAACCCGCAAGCTGATTCTCACCGCGCTGTTCTTGTGGTTCGCCACTGAATGGGCGGCGATCGTGAAGCGGTGGGCGATCACCGGCCAAAAGCCGCCGGCCGCGGCCTGGGTGAAACTGGAATTGATGGCGGCGACGCTGTTGTGGTGGTTTTCGTTCGATGCCACGGCGCGACTGAACTATCGCGCCACCGGCCAGCAGCTCGTGCTGCCCAATACGCCGGCGGGCAAGTCGCCGGGTATTGATGCGACGATCCGAGCTAATCCGCGCGTGACCGATTTGCTCAAGACGGCGCGGGCCCAGTCATTCAACCTCGCCCGAGAATGGCGTAAGTCGGAGCAAAAGCAGGCCGAGCGACTCGTGATCGATTTCCGTGGCGCCGCTCCAGCCAAGCCGGCGACACCACGGTTTCCGCCGTTCGATCAGACGCTCTTCAAGAAGTCGATCGACTACCGCGTCCGTCGGTTTCGTCGCGATCGTGCCTCGCGCGCGGTAGTGGCGGCCGAGGAGCAGCTGCTCGCCGATCCTGAAATCGGATCGTTCTTCCCCTTCGCGGAGTACCACACCCGCGAGGACTGGCGCGTACGACCGACGCACGCCGCGATGCTCGGTTTCGTCGCCCGGCGTACCGATCCGGTGTGGCAGTGGATCATTCCGGCCAACGGCCACAACTGCCGGTGCTATCGAATTCTCCGCACGGCGCGAGAGTCGATCGCCCGCGGCTGGATGAGTAAGTCCGGCAAGCCGCTGTTTGCGATCAACTGGCCGAACGAAACCGCGCGAGCGAATTATCGGCGGGGCATCCCGTTCCACGGCAACGGCGATGCCCGGGCCGTGCCGAAGTCGCTCCGTAAAAAAGTCTTCCCGGATCCCGGGCCATGGATGCTTTCTCGCGAAAGTGCGATCACTGTATGAACTTCGATCCTAAAAACGCTCCTGCAGCCGTCGCGCGGCTGTACACCGACGCGATGGAGATGGCCACGGACAAAGGCCACTCCAAGCCTGACGCGCAGAAGGCTGCGCTCCGCCAGGTGCAGCTCGGCGGCTGGTATCGCACCGACACTGGATGGAAGCGCATCGGGCCCGACATTCGCGACAAGGTGAACATCCGCCAAGCTCACCACCAGCCCGACGGCCGGTATCTGATTACCGATGTCGACGTCTTCTACCCGAACGCGACAAAGGGCCCGGACTGGATCTTCAACGATCAATCGATCCCTCGCTTGTGCAAGAACACGAACCGGATGATCGAGGCCGGCGGGCAACGGCCGGCACTCGTCGAGGGGCACCAGCACGCCATGATCAAGATGATGGGCGTCCAGCAGGATGCTCTCGGCTACGCGATCAATTTTCGCCCTCATCCCTCGAAATCGGGATGGGCGCGGTGTGACTTGGTCGACGTGCTGCCCCAGGCCGTCGATCGCATGCGCGACCGGAAGATCACCGGGCTGTCGGCGGAAATTTCCTTCGACTTTGGCAAGCTCAATGGTCGATTCGCGCGGGTGTCCCTGCTCGGCGGGTCCATTCAATCGCTTTCACACCTCCCGATGACGGAGGTTTACTCAGTGTCCGATCAATTGTGCTTCAGTGCCGAGGGGATGTTCCCTTCGCGCGGACAGGCACGTTCTACCAATGGAGTATCTCATATGCCGTTGAAACCAAACCAAGCCAAAGACATGGCAGAGTGCTTCAGTGCCATGTCCGCTGCCTACGCCGCATGCGCGGCTGGCGAAGAAGGCTCCGAAGCCAAGCTCGAAGAGGCCAAGAAGCAGCACGACGAGATGGAGGCCAAGTACGGCGCCGTCACGCCGGCTGCCGCTGCCGTCGAACCCGGAATCGAAGACCCGGGGATGGCCGGCGACTCCACCGCGCAGTACAGCGTGGACGAAGTGACGCCCGAGCAGATGACGACGGATCCCGTCGGCGTGCTCATGGCGTTCCAGTCCGAAATCGTTGGGCTTCGCAAGGAATCCAACCAGCACAAGGAGCAGCAGCGCGTCGCCACGGCCGCCGCCAAGAAGGCCGGCGATCGCAAGACGTTCGAAGCGTTCTGCGGCGACCTCCACAAGAAGGGCCACATCTTCGAAGACGCCGAGGCCGTCGCCATGTTCGAATCGTCTGGTGACGACGAAGGCCGCCTCAAGGCGCTCTCGTCGTTCCTGAAGAAGACGCCGACGAAGAAGGAGACCGGCCCGGCCGACATCTCCGCGATCTTCTCCGCCGACGACATCGCACCGGCGTCGACCACGGAAGCCGCGAAAAAGACTGCCGCCACGGCATCCACCGGCGCACTGAGCTTCTCCGCCGAGGAAAACCAGCTCGGCCAGGACGTCGCGGACATGCTCGGTCTCAAGTAGCTCCCTTGGTCTCACGTAGCTCAGCAGCTGCATGAGTCCCGCGTCAATTCATCCATTTACTTTTCACAAGGACTCTCATCATGGCAAATTCTTTGGTTCTCGTTCGCAGTTTCCCGCTGCCGCTGGCGGCCTCTCTCGCGTTGTCGGCGGAGGATCACGTCATGTTCAACAGCGCCGGCGATCTGGTGCTGCTCGCCGACACCTCGGGCGCGGTCTATGCCGGTCAGCTCGAGCAGGACGCCGATAACAGCGCCGGTATCGCCGGGGCCGTCAACGGCAACGTCAGGGCGCCCGCCGGCGAATATCACCGGTTCGTCGCGTCTGGCGCCAGCAAGGCCTGGCACGGCAAATCGCTGTTCGCGGTGAACGGCACGACGCTGGCGCTCGCGGCCACCACAACGAACGACGTGTGCGTCGGTCGATGCTGGTACTGCGAATCGGCGACCAGCGTGATCGTCAACACGGCCGATCGTGCCGCGTTGCCGTCCCCTGCGTAATCGATCGATCCTGAACAGGCCCGGCTGATCCCCGAACGCCGTCCGCACGCGGCTGGCCTGTTCTTTTTTAACTCTGAAAACGTGCGGATTCCGACACTGTGCGGAGCGTCCTGACATTCAAAAAGGACATTCTCATGCCAATTTTTGGTTTGCAATCTTCTCTGGTGCGCGACGCCAACGCTACGCTGGCATCCGCATTCCTCACGCGACAGTCGGAGCTGATCTACCCGAAGCTTTCGGGCAGTGTCACCTCGACCCGACTCGTCGAGCCCTTCACCATCTACGGTGCCTTCCCGCTGACCCGCCGCTACAAAGGCGTCGTCAGTGCCGAGACGCTGAAGTCGTGGAAACTCCAAGTTCCCAACCTGCTCCACAAGAGCGTGGCGGACGTCTCCCGCTTCGACATGGAGTTCGATCAGGCGAATGGGCTTCGCCAGCTCGTCGCCCGCGGTGGCGAATCCATGATGTACTCGCCCGATTACGCGTTTGCCACGCGGCTGAAGAGCGGCCACTTGGCGGCGTCGTGCACGGAAACCGGCGATGACGGCATCGTCTACAACACCACGTTCGAAGCCGGCGTGCCGTATTTCTCGGCTGCTCACAACTTCACGGGGACGAATCAGTCCAACATCGTCACGGGCAACCTCCCGACCACGGCCGCCGCGATCATTGCGATGGACGTCGCGGCGGTGGCGCAGTTGATCTTGCGGGACTTCTCGGCGGTGGCTCAGCAGTTCCAGTCGTTCACGAACGACAAGGGCGCGCTGATCTACCCGTCGTTTGATCCGAAGAAGGATCTTGTTGCGCTTGTCCCGCCCGTGCTGGCCGACGCCTTCCGCCTGGCCTTCCAGTCGCCCAACGCCATTTTGGGTGGCACCGGCGGCACTTCAGGCGGCAGCGGCTCGACGTCGAACTACAGCCGGATCAAGGATGTGATCTCGTTCGCGCAGCTGGCGACGGCGGCCGACGTGCTCAGTTCCCTGCCCGGCGCGACCACCGCCCCGACGGCCACAACGGCGTACTACTACATGCACGTGAACGATGTGGTGAAGCCGATGTACATCCAGACCTACCGGCCGAAAAACGCCTCGGAAATCCCCGGCGCGTCCGAAGCCAAGGTTCCGGCCGAGTACAGCCCCGAAGGTGTCGCCAAGGCACTCGTCGCCAAGGGGTACTCGGTGCCGGCGGCCGATCTGTACGCGTCGGCCATCGTGGATCACAACCTCGGTGCCGTCGGCGCCAGTGCTACCCGTGACGTGGTGGAGAGCGAACAGTTCTTCGTCAGCCCGCGGATGCGCTACAACTTTGTGTATGGGCCGTGGTTCACGTCCATCAAAGTCGCCCCGGTCGGTCAATCCCTCTAAACACGATTTTCGTCGTGACTCTCTCCCGTGCCGCCTAAACCGCGGCGCGGGAGTCTTATCTCTCGTCCGAGGAATGAATGAATCGCGTCATCATCAACACCCATCGCTACGGCGACATCATGTTGAATCTTCCGATCGCCAAGGCGTGGGCAGACGCCGGCGACAGGGTCTGGTGGTGTGTTCATCATCACTTCGTTCATCTGCTGGACGGCGTCTCGTACGTCACTCCGATCGTCTTTCAGGGCGATATGAACGACCGGGAGGACGCCGAACGCGCCGCCCGCAACATCGCGCCCAAGGATTCCGAATTCGTCTGCCTGCAGGCGAAGATGCTGAAGGCCCGTGGCGTCCAGTGCCATCGATTCAGCCCCGAGCCGTGGGCGAACGTGGGAATGCTCGATCAATTTCACGAGCTTCCCCTCGTGCTCGACCGTCGCGATACCTCGCGCGACATTGAAACCCTGCGGCAGCATTGGAAGCACAACGGCCGCCCGGTGCTGGCGCTGTGTCTGAAGGGTTACTCTAGCAATCCTGAACTGTGCGGTTGGGGCAAGGACGGCGCGATCGACTTTCGACAGTGGATTGTCTTCCACGCGCGCACCGTGTTGAAATGGGACGTTGTCGACATCGGCGAGTTGAAACTACCAAGCATTCTCGA
This sequence comes from Tepidisphaerales bacterium, assembly GCA_038229715.1. GTDB lineage: Bacteria > Planctomycetota > Phycisphaerae > Tepidisphaerales > Tepidisphaeraceae > JANMES01. Next base: position 10,695 of record JBBROD010000073.1, read on the forward strand.
CCTGGTGCCCCTGCTGGAATCGGCCGTGGCGCTGGTGTCGGTCGACACGGCCGTCGTCCACCTCGCGTACGCGACGAACACGCCGACCATCACGCTCTCCGCCGGATCGGAATGGGACAAGAGCGAGCCCCGGCACAATTGGATCGGGCAGTTCACCTATCCGAAGGCCATGACGCCGGATGGGCGCGAACGCATCGTCAAGCTGCTCGGCCAGAAACGCCCGTACAAGCTTGGGACGATGGTGCGGACGCCGGCGGAGATGCGGTGCACGCCTATCCTGCACTGCTACGACAGCACGCCGGGCAAGGATGCGGTCATCGAGCATCGACTGGCGCTGGCCCGCGGCTCCTGGGACATGATCGACTGGTCGGGATGGCGGCAACGGCCCCTTCGAAAAGAAGATCCCGCGCGATTCAAAGATGTGATCGAATCGGCCATCGTCGGCGCGGATCCTTCTGACATTGTCTGCTTCACTGCGGCCGATCGCGCCTTGGTGCCCGACGTCGGGCACGTGCTCGCCGCGACTTTGGAATCGACGACGTGCTGCTTCTCGCCAACGGTCGACATGGAGCGGGTCGAATTCATGCACAGTCGGGCGAGTCTCCCGAAGCCGAACGGCGCACCGGGTGTATTCGCATTTACCGTCGACTGGTGGCGCGGCTATCAAGATCAGCTGTCCAATCGGGTTATCAGCGAAGACGGGTGGGAATCTGAACTTCGCCGCGTGATGCTGGCGTGCAACCCGAAGGCTGAACTCACACCGGCCATCGCCTACCGACAGTTCCGCGGGCCCGCTGCACCCAGTCCGATCATCGAAACTTCGCGCGTAAAGTGCGGCGCGATCATCCAGGTGGTGCACGTTTACGACGCACCGCCGGATGAGAAACGCCGAAACAGTGCAGCGCGATCGACGTGGGATGTTGCAGTCAAAAACGACGGGAACTGGTTCATCGCCGAACACCACACCATCGGCGGAGGTCGCTCCTCGGCCGACGTCGGTGACTCGCGTGAGGTTCCCTACATCCGCGATCTATTCGACTACGCGGCGAGCTGGGGTGACGACTCCGACATTCTCGTGCTGGCCAACGCGGACATTCACCTTGTGCCCGACGCCGGCGCCGCCATCCGCGATGCGGTCGAGCGGGCTCACTGTGGCTACGCCTGGCGAATCACTGTTCCGGCTGAGCGCATGACGCTCGATCGTGCGAAGCTGGCAGCGGTCCGAACGGATTTCGGCATCGATCTGTTCGCATGCCGAAAATCGTGGTGGATGGCGATTCGAGACATCTACCCCGACTTCTTCCTCGGCTGCACTGGCTGGGACGTGGTGATGCGAAAGATGATGGACCGGCACAGTGCCTTCTCCTGCATCAGCCCACCGATTTACTGCCATGAGCAGCACGACAGCTTCTGGAAAATTCACAATCAGAATCCGGCCAACGCCCACAACCAAAAACTGTGGGATGAGTGGGAGCAAACCAAGCAATGGCAAACCCGTACTGCGATTTGATCAAGCTCGCGTGGTTCCTCGACACCCGTTCCTTCGGGATGCTCGGCAACGACGTGAACGCCACCACCAACGCTGACACCACGATCGCGCAAGGTCAATTGGACGCCGCAGCGGGTGAACTTGAATCCCACCTCTCGGGCCGAGTGACTCTGCCGCTGACATCCGTCCCGCTGGTACTGACGCGCTGGGTGGCGGTGAAAGCGGCTGAAACGTTCTACGGCCGCCGCGGCGATCTTCCCAAGCAAGTGAAGTCCGCTGTCGACTGGGCGGATCAGTGGATTAAGGATTTCGACGCCGGTCGAACCTCGATCGACGGCGCTGCTCGCCTCGGTCCCGATGAGTTGCTCGATGAGTTGCTCGATGATCAGCACCACGCGAACTGCCGGCTCGAGCGGGTGAAGCGTGAATTGACGGAGGGGCTATGAACCATTCGGCCACGACATTTTACGAAGTGCTGCGGGAGTCCGTCGATCGGACACCACGCCTGCGCATCGTGAACGGACGATTCTCGCGCGTGGCCGGCGGTGAAGTCGTGGCGGTATTCTGCGCATCAGAAGAAAGCCTTCCTCGGCCGAAATCCAAGATGTTCGCCGGCCTGAAGGTGATGATCGAGAATCCCGCCGGCAGCGTGCGGAGCGGCGTCGATCGCGACGGCCACGCCGCCGCAGAACAGCAAATTTCCGGGAAGATCACATTCGAGTCCGCTGACTGGATGCAGTCTCATAACTCGCAGGGCCATCTCCACTGGATCACCATCGGTTCCGAGGCCGGTGCCGACGGCAAGAAGCATGGAGGCGTCCACGTCCAGATCGGCGGCGACGGGCGCATCGACAAAGGCCCCGCCAAGATGGAGGGCAAGAAGGTTTCCGACCTCAAATCGGAGAAGAAGCGGCCTTCCCTCGACGAAATCATGAAGCCGGTGCGCGACCGCCAGGCGAAACCGGACTCCACCGCCACCGATGACGACCACGAAAAACGCATGGAGCCGATGAGCCGGCTCACGGGTAGCGAGATCCGGAAGGATGCTCAACGAGCTGGTATCGCCGGCCACGACTCCGCCGGCATGGGCATTCTGCACGAGCGGATGCACGATCAGGAGCGGAAGACGCCCGGCAGCGTTTCGTCGCACTTGGAGCAGATCGAGAACAATCGCCCGGGCTCGCCGGTGCTGAAGAAAGGCCCCGCCGCGTACGAGGTGAAACATCCCGACGGCCGCGTCGAAGGCTTCGCCAGGCGCGAGCAGGCAGTCCAGCACGCGAAGGATCACGGCGGCACCGGCAAGGTCGAGCCGACCTCCGCGGCAAAGCCCGATCCGATGGCGACGATCAAGGCGATGGGCGGCGTGAAGCCGGTGGCGACGAAGGTCGAAGCGCCGAACCTGCCCGACAAAGACCCTTCACTCGATTCCGACATCCTGCTCAATCAGCCGCGCGGCCCGCTGCCGACGCATCAGGACGTCTACAACCAGTTGGCCGGCCGATTCGGTGATAACGGCGTGATCGACGCCTCGGCGATGAAGAAGGCGGAGAACACGTTCTACCCGTCGTCGGTGATCGCCTCGCGCATGGGCATTCCGCAAAGCCGCGTCGACGAGCTGGCCGACGCTGGCGTGCTGACGAAGGATGGCACCCTCTACAAACTGAACCGGCCCGCCGGGATGGCCGTCCCTGAAAAGGGTTCGGCCTTGAAAGATTCCGGCGCGGCCGAGTTCACCAAAGGCGGGGTGCTGAAGACGATCACCGATCGATACCTGGCAGAAAATCCCGTACACGATGAAATGCAGTACACCGAGCACGAAGCCGAAGTCATGGGTCGGTACGGTTCGAAGACGTTCTACAAGAAAAACGGCAGGGCGTCGGAAGATGTGCTGCAGGAACTGGCGGCGCGCGGCATCCCGGCAACGGCAGTGAAATGGACGGAAGACGCTACGCAAGCTGGCGGAGCGGATGCCGCGGGTGAGTTGGGCGACAAGTATTGGGACATTCTCGAAAGCCAGTACGGGAGTCCGACGCGTCGCGCGTTGGAGTACGCTCGAAAGAAAGGCGGCGAAGATGCCTGGCTCGCCGGCCTGCACGATTCGTATGTGACCGGCGAAAGTGCAGCAGCGTTAAAAGCCAAGGCGACGAAGCTGGAGAAGCAGGGCGAGCACAAGTGGGCTCAGCAGGTTCGGGAGAAAGCCAAAGACACGGCCGTCGGAAAACCCAAGGAAGCCACGTTGCGGAAAAACCTCAAGGTCGGCGATGAGTTTGAAGTGAATGGCATTCCCGTCCGGATCGAAGAAGAGGACGAGGGCGAGCTCGTCGCGAAGGACCACGGAACGATCCCCGACACGCCGGTCGAGCAGCTCCCCGACAAAATACCCGTCGACAAGGGGACGATGACGAACAAGCCGCCGGAAGAGGCGGACATCGGTGATGATCCGTTCGGTGATGATCCGTTCGGTGATCTTCCGCCGGCGGATGATGCTGGTGGGGAACAACCGCCAGAAGAACCGCCAGTCGCAACGGCGGGCGAGCCCGAAGATCCCGAACGGAGCGATCACGAACCGATGCGCGGTGAAGACGATGTCATCAGTGCTCGCCGTCGGAAAACCGACGCGGCGAAGCCTATTCATGATCCGAATCAGTTGATCGCTGAAAAGACGAGCGACACTGCAGCCGTCGACAACAATCGCCAGCTCGGAATGTTCCAGAAGGACGCTGCGGGCAACCCCGTTGAGATCGGCGCGAGTGCGGGCCAAGGCGATCTGTTCGGGAAGCAGAAAGCCGTACCGCCGGCCGAGCCCGTAAAGGCCGATCGTGTCGGCAGCCCGGCCGCGAATGATCCGAAGCACACTTCACCGATGTTCCCGGCCAAGCCCGCGGATGACGAGCCTGTTTCTGTGTCGCCAGCCAAGCCGGCTGAAAAGCCGGGAGAGCGGATCCCGCCGAGGCCCACGATGGCCGACATTCAGGCGCGAGCAAAAGAGCAAGTCGCGGACCTTCAATCGAAGATGAAAGAGCAGGTCGCCGCATCTTCACCGGCACCGACGACACCGCGCGAAGCCGCGGAGCAGCACACGAAAAAGGCCCTCGCCGATCAAAGCGAATACGCCTTCGCGCGGAAGTCGGCCGTCGCCAACGCGGGTGAAGATATGTTGAACTCCGCTCGTCACACTCGGAACTCATGGCGCGGGCTGGCTGATGCTGAGGAGAATGGTACGGCGGCGAATTCTGTCACGCGGGCGAACCTATTGAAGAACGAGCCGCATTCTCTGTCCGGCACGATCAAGCCGCACTCGGCCCTCTCGCACCTGGCCGCGCATCTGGCGATCAATTCCTTCCCGGCGAAGGTAGAGGAGTACCCCTCGAACTATGAGCAATACAAGAACCGCAACGGCGGGCCGCTGTTCAGGACACCTTCAGCGAAGCTGCGCGAGCAGTATTACAACGCCTACAAGTCGGTGCAGGATGTCGCGCAGAAGGCCGCCAACGAGACGCATGATCCTGTCGAGGTGAATCGTCGCGTGCTCGATGAGCTGCGAAAGCACATCAACACCGCGCGCGGGGCGAAAGCCGATGCTGCCACGTGGGGTGACGACCCGTACAACCCCGTTGCCAATTCGCTTGCAGTCTCGTTCAAACGAATCAACGGCCGCGGTCCGGCCAGCGTCGTCGGTCGGGTGCGCGAGTTCTCGAACGAGTTGGGAAAGAAGTACGCCGGCGGCGGCAAGCTCACTCCCGAAATTCTGGATCACGCCGTTCACCACGCGACGGACGTCATGGAGGGCCAATCCTTCAACGAGACGTTCGGCAAGGAAGCCGCAGATCGCGGGAAGGTCTTCAACCCAGCCGACGCGTACATCAAGACGCAGGCGACACGCAAAGGAGGTCGCACCGTGGACGCTTCAACGGCCAAGGCCGCGACGGATCATCTCATCCGCAACATGAAGTTCCGCGGCCTACAGCACGGGAACAGCGTCAGTGACGACGAGCGCGTTCACCACCTGCAGAAGACTGCCGAGGCGATGACCGACCTGGCGGACGCCACGGGCCTGCCCGATGAAGCGGTGTCGCACAATGGAAAGCTGGGCATCGCCTTCGGTGCGAGAGGAAGAGGTAAGGCTCTCGCGCACTACGAGCCCAATTTGAAGGTTATCAATCTCACTCGGAAGAACGGCGTTGGGTCTCTCGCGCACGAGTGGTGGCATTCTTTTGACCATGAAATCGGATCTGAAGGTCCGGTCACGGCAGAGACAAAGCCGTACGCGTCCCAGTTCAATTCCAAGCCGGAGTACAAAGACGCGATTCACAATCTGATCGGCAGCGAAGGGATGCGCAGCTTCAAGACTCGCGCGAATCAGCACATTCGCGAATTGAGAGAGAAGGGCATCAAGGTCTACAAAGGTCCGGAGTATTGGCTCTCGCCCGAGGAACTGACCGCCCGTGCCTTCGAGCGTCACGCTCATCACAAGCTAGCAGGCCGGGGCCAGGAGAATACTTACCTCACGTCGGACAACAAGCATCCGCTGTGGCCGACGGATGACGAGGTGAAAAAGATGGCGCCGCATTTCGATGAGGTGTTCAACGTCGCTCGGCGCCAGCACGAGGCCCGCAAAGCAAAGCCGCGCGCCACCATCCCATTCGCGGCCGACTTCTTCCACAACCTCACTCACTACGCTGGAGATTGACTATGAGCAAGCGAACTTGGACCGGCAACGCCACCGCGGTTGCCCAGGTCGATGCGGCCACGCCCGGCGGCACGATCGAAGCGGGCGACCTCTTCGTCCTCACGTTGACCGACGAAAGCGGCGCAACGCAGGTGCTCTCAGTGATCGCCAGCGGCACCACGGTTGCCACCACCTGCGCCGACATCACGACGGCATGGAACGCGTCGACGTTGTCGATGTTCGCGCGCGTGACGGCTGTGAATAACACCACCTATGTCGGGCTGACCGCAGACACTGCCGGCACACCGTTCTACCTGGCATGTACGACCACCGAGTCGGGCGGCGGCGCAGCGGACGGCCAAACGTTCGCGCGATTGTCGATGACTCCCAGCTCGGGGCCGTCCGACTGGAACGTCCAAGCCAACTGGGTCGAAAATACCGTTCCTGTGGCTGCTGATGACGTGCTGCTGACCGGGTCGACCTCGATCCTGTATGGGCTGGACCAAAACGGGTTCACGCTCGGCCAGTTCTCGACTGACGTGAATTTCCGGGGCAACATCGGCTTGGCCGGTGCGCCGTTGAGCATCGAACCGACGTCTTGCCGGGTCAACGGCGGCGGCACGATGTACATCAACCTGAACGGCGCGGCGATCGCGGCCACCGTCGCCGGCGGTACCCGGCTGAGCCTAAATGGTTCGGCGATGACGACCGTGACGGCCGAAGCCGGCACGCTGCTCCTGGGCGTGGATCCGGGTGACACGCCCACTCTCGCCACGCTGTACGTCCGGCAAGGCGCGACGGCCACGGTCGGCTACGGCGCGACGATCACCACCTACAAACAGAGCGGCGGCACCGGCAACCTGCATGTTGGCGCCACGACCGTGGAAATTCAGAGCGGCACGCTCACGACGTACAGCACCGGCGCCATCACAACTCTGTCCAATGACGGCGGGACGCTCAACTGCAACTCCACCGGCACCATCACCACACTAAACGCCAACGGCGGCACGACGGACTTCACGCTTTCCCGTGCTCCTCGAGCCGTCACGACGCTGAATCAGAAGAAGAGTGCAACGGTCAAATTCGATTCGACCGTTGTCACTGTGACGACCTACGCGCCGTCGGGCCTGCTGTCGCTCGCGGCCAACTAAGCCATGGCTTTTAATTACAAAGATGTCCGCCGCGTTCTTCGCCGGTTCTTTCCTGACGAAAAAGTCATGAAGGTTGGCGCACTGAAGCTCGACGCGATGACGAAAGACCGGTTCGCCTCGCAGGGCGCGTCGGGTGGCGCCGCCTGGGCACCGAAGAAAATGAAGTCATGGGGCTTCGATGACGGCCGTGCGATTCTGACCGGACCGACCGGGCTGCTTCAAAAGGCGTGGGGACAGAATTGGAAGTACGGCGAGGCGACGAACGGCTGCTTCGTCCAACACTCGTTGGTGCAGCAGGTTGGCACCGTCGGCAAGGGTGGCCAGCTCCCCACGATCAAGCCGAAGACCGCGAAGGCGCTCTTCATCCCGATCACCGACAAGGCGGTCAACTCGGCGCGGCTGGTCGGCGAGGAGGCGGATTTCCATCGCCGCATGACCGGCCAACTCGGCTGGGGCCAGCCGGCGAACACGGGGCCGATGCGGTTCGGCGTGAAGGTCAGCGGCGGCTTTAAGGGGAAACCCTTCGCGGTAGAGTATGGCGCGCTGGTGAAGGGCCGACTCAAAGACGGCCGCCTGCAGCGGTGGGACGCCAAGCTCGGCACCTACGTCGACGGCGTGCCCGATTTCATCTTCCTTTCGAAGATCGACATTCCGCCGCGGCCGATGTTGCCGACGGCGGCGAACGAACGAGCGGATCTGATTCGAACGATGATGGATTTCATGCTCGGCCGAACGGCTCCGCGATTCTGAGATTCTGATCAACCCCGGAAGTTTCAATGGCTGACACGATTTCTCCTCGACAACTCGCGGAGCGGGCATCCGCAGGCTTGAAGATCAAGCTCGGCCTCACCGACGCGCAGGTCTATGTCAGCGCCTTCGGCGGGTACGTAGAAGGCCAGAATCTCCAGACGATTCAAGTCGTCTTCGGCGGCACGCAGCCCAAAGGCGCTGGCAGTGGCGCGCAGGACGGCGGCGGGCTGCTTCGCGATGAGCGGATCGTGCTGTGGTGTTGGTTCACGCTGAACCTGTCCATGCACGGGTTGACCCAGGCGGAGCTGATCACGGTCTCCGCCGGCGTGCTCGACCAACTCGAAAAAATCCGGGCCGTCTTCGCGCTGACCACGCTCGGCGGCGTCGCGATTGAGCCGCTCGTTTACGGCGGAACATCGCCGGTGACAGTTTTTGACGAAGACAAAGGCGTCTTCTTCGCAACCATCGTTTACACCGCGGCGATCGGTGAATACTTGCCCGATTCGGCAACACTGACCGCCGCCGACTTCGCTTAATTTTAACCAGGAGTTCAATATGGCAGCCCCAGTCTTCATCGCCGGACAGTACACCGCCACGCTCGGCGCGGCACCGATCGGCATGACCCGAGCCGGTTTTCACCTCGCCACCACCATTCATGAGGATCCGATTCAGACGGACGAGATGGGACAAACCACGGTCGACGCCGTGAACGCCGGTGCCGACACGCTTTGCACGCTCGATTGGTGCGAGTACAGCAAGGTCCTCACTGCCCTCGCGACGCAAATTACCAGCGACGGCCAGTTCCAATCGTTGGTGGGATCGCTCAAGAGCCTGATCGCCAATGTTCTGGTGCTCACGCCGGTGTCCGGTCTGGGCAACACGCTCGTGTTCACTGCGACCAAGGCGGTTGTGGTTAGCAACGTGGAGTATTCGATCTCCCGCGGACTCCGCCAAGGTCCGCTCACCCTCGCTCTTCGCCCCGACCTGTCGCTCAGCGGCACCGACTACGCCCGCGCGTACAAATGGGCGTAAACCATTGACCCACTTAGGCCCTCGCTCGTCACTGTGGCGGGCGGGGGCTCTTCTTTGTTCGAAAGGAATCCCGAATCATGCCGACCGAAGCCCCGATCAAATTGGTAGATGCGTCCGAACCGAAAATCGTTCTCGAACTTCCGGACGGCGCGACGCGCAACCTCGACCCGTGGGAAGTGGCGGAAAAGATCGAAGCTGGGATCCGCCAGGCGGTGAAAGAAGAAGCGGCCACGCTGGCGCGCACGTTCGATGTCATTCGCCAGGCCGTCGGCCTTCCGACACAGGCAGAAGTAGACGCCGCGAACGATCCCAAGCCGATCACACTCTCTCGCAACGCCTGCATGAAGCTGCAGGGCGCAGTGAACCGATTCGTGGAGGGATTTGAACAGCAAAAAAAATAGCATGGGTCAACGCTCAGTTGCTGCGGTTCTATCCCGGCTTGAGCCTTGACGCACTTGCGAAGATGGATGAGGACGATCGGTGGCTTTTCACACGGTACATCGAGCCGCTTCGCGCGAAAGAAATGTGGGATATGCGAAAGTGCCTCGTTTCCGTGCGTGCGAAGCCAGACGACATTCGAGACTACCTCACCGAACTCGCAGAAAAAGCGTTCTGGAATGATGACGTGACAAGGGCCGCCGCGATCGAATCGGTAGGTCGGATCGAATAGCAGGATTAAACCATGCCCGAAGGCGCGCAATTTGAAGAAGTGATTCGAGTCAAGCTCGCCGTTGATTCGCGTGAGTTGGAAACGGCAGAGGCACGCTATGCGCGTCTCCAGAAGGAAGCGAAAGAGCCTGTGGCACCGCGCAGCTCGCCGACGAAGCCCGGTGTTGCTGGCCAGCCGAAATCCCCGAAGGATGTAGGCCAGAACTTCGCCCGGGAGGCACTGTTCGAACTTTCACGCGGGATGCAGGCGCTGTCCGCCGGCCGAAGTTTTCGCGGCATCATGGCGCCTCGGGTGCTGCGAAAGGTATTCGGGTATGCCAATGAGTGGGGGAACGACGGCACCACATACAATCGATCATCTTATCCCAATCGATCGATTGGCTCGTTCCGATCCTATATGTCGGGCTTAGGTGGAGGTTCTCCGAAATCTCCATCCTCAGGCCCACCTCCGTTGCCTTCGTCGGCCGGCGGAGCCGGGATTAACGGCACTGCCGCCGCCGCTGGCGGGAAGTCCGGTCCGCCGCCACTCCCAGGCTCTTCCGGCTCGAGTCTCGGTCCCGTTCTGGCAGTCACGGCTGTCATCGCCGGTGCTGCCCTGTGGAAGAAGGCCATCGGCTCCACCGTCGACGCCTTCTACAAATCCGCCACGAAGATGGTCGAGGCGTCAGATCACTTCATGCAGGGCGTCGTCAAAGCCGACGCCACGGGCATCATGCGCGGCGTACTGGAAGGCCGCGTGGCAGGGGCGTACTTCGGCCAGGGCAAGATGAT
>JBBROD010000074.1:0-21113 GCA_038229715.1 Tepidisphaerales bacterium
AGTATTTACCTAAACGATGCGACCTGTCCGCCGTCAGCCACCAACAGGTTGCGGCCATCGAGCGGGCGCTCAATAATCGCCCAAGAAAGTGCCTGGCCTATCAAACGCCGGACGAAGTCATGCGTCCGCTGTTGCGGTTGAAATGTTAATCCGCCCGAGAGTTGTGGAGTGAGGTTTTCCATAGGTAGGAAAGACAAAGAATCGCGACTCTTTAATTACTCAGCCCATACGAACATTTTGCCAGTGATCGACGAGTACCACATTCTATAGTTATAGCCCGAAAGGTTTGACTTGGGATGCACACGTGATTTGAGTACAAAACCGTAACCTTGGCGATTTGGCAATTCCTTCGCGTGCCACCATGAGGGCTGAGTCATAATTGTTTCTGTGTCTATTTTTTCGAGTCGATATACATTCCAGTCTTCCAACCCGCCTTTCAATCCGGTCATCGATTGATCGACGAACTTCTCCATATCGCTCGGCACTATATAAAGCTCATACCACCAATCACGTCCATCCCATTCGTCCAAGATGGCGGCGTGGATGATTTCGAATTGAATGACCGGGGGCTGAACCCAGTCCCTCTGAAACTGGTTATTGAACCACTGTTGTGCCTCGGATACTTCGATTTGTTTAATAGGCGACGCGTAAATTAAATAGAGCGCAACCCCCAAAATGCTGAGTGATATCATCGCCAGAATGAAAAAGGTGGACCGCATGGTATAGTCAAAGTCGGTCTAAGTCGACGAATCCCAAAGTTATGTCGGGAATCTTGTTGTTCATATTGACGACAATCGACTTAACATTTCCACCATTTCCCAGTGTGCCATATCCAGCCTGAATCGCAGCGGCCGCGTGAGCAGGAGCGTCGGCACCACCGTCGACACCATCGCTGTAATTGAAATCCTGAATATCAGTTATCGTTCCTGAAATCACCACGTTTGTAGCACTAACCGTCGTTACCCTTCTGCCATCAACAGGATACCCATACCATGACAAGTCGTAAGTAAGCGAAAAATTGGCAAGTTCGACGTGCCCAAGGGCGTAATGAAGGTCTCCTGACGCAAAAAAGAGCCCAGTCACTTGCGGAAGTGAAATTGGGTTACCAGTCCTACTCCCACTAAGGCTATAAACTGAAGCCAAAGCCCCTGCTTTAACCAAATTTAAGATTTTTTCCCGCATCTCATCGGAATTTGCACAATCATATGGAAGAGCACTAATCGAACTACTCCAATCAAATGTCGATAACGTGTTAGCGCCCATTCCGTCGGCACCAAAGGCCGCGCCAACTCTGTGATCGAGTAGAGGATTGTACCCCGAAACTTGACTTGGCGTATTTACTGCACCCGCTAAGCCTAAATTATTTGCAAACCCGTTGTAAAAATTAGAAGCATACGGGTAGATATTATAAGTACCATCAACTACTGCGGCAGCTTGGGCTAACGCCGCCTCGTATCCGAATTGATCCACCACTTTGAATAGATGTGGGGACCAACCGATCACCTCATCCTTGGTGAACAAGCTGTCGCCATTCTTGTCGAGTCCATAAACCATCTTCATCTCCGTGGCGTAATCCTGACCGTCATCAGAAGGATTAATAGGAATTGAGCTAGAGACACGAACGCGGTCTTGTGCAGTTAGATATGCTGGGGTGCGTGTCCAGCTATTTTCGCCGATGCCGACAAAAGCAAACATGACTTTGGAGCGTACTTTTGAAAAGTTACCCGTGATTTTTACGTCAGCTTTTGCATAGCCCAAATTGTCACTACGGCCCCCCATCAGAACATAGTTATTGTTTCGCCCCCCGGTCCCACCCGGAAGGAAATTAACTTCAGAACTAGCGAACTGATCAGAATACGATTTGTCAAAGGCAACCGAAAACAAAACGACATTTATCGTCCGCTCAACTTCTGCTAGGTCTAAAATATGGTTCGCGTTATCGTCAAATCCAACCGTCAGTACGAACATGCTATCAGCATTCGGCGCTGGCTTGAGAATTCTAACAGGATTTGTGCCGAAGTGACCGGTAGACCCACCCCCGCCACCTGCCCCTGCGAACACTTCAGTTCCGTCGATTTTCCAGAGAACTTTCTCATTTGTAACCGAATCTGCTGGGATAGTGTTGCAAATAAATTTGAATACTCCATCTCCAGTTTCAGAAAGCGGAACGATTAGATCAACCGCGGCCGTTCCCGTCGCGGTCGCGGAATATTCTGGCCGATTGACCTCGGTTGCCTTTACTTCAGTAAATACGACAACATAGACATTAATCGTGAATTCCGCCGCCTCGTCCAGCAGGCCGTTGTTGTTCTTGTCGAACGCCGCCGTCACGGTGAAGTCGCGATTACCGCCGGTCGGCGTTAGCTTTGTGCTGACGGTGTCGCCGAAACCTTCCCCGACTTCAAACGTCCCATGATCGGCGGCGGCTGCGGTGCCGGTGACTTTCCAGACTAAGTGCTTGAGCGCCCCGGCGTCGATCGGGCCAAAGCCGGGGATCAGTTCAACGGTCGCGAACCCGCCGGCCTTTTCCTCGACGTATAAATTGGGCGTTGGCGTGGCGGCCGTGTCGGTGACGGAGTTTTCGGTGTGGTCGAGGTCGCGTACCGTCAAGTCGTTGAATTTGACTAGATGCACATCCGCTTGTGCATCGACTTCGTCGGGATCGAGCTGGTTATTGCCGTTTGTGTCCACGCCCGCCTGGATTCGGGCAGGGCCCGGGCCATCGAGCGCGAGTTGAGTGGTCGGCTGTGTGGTTGCGAAACTGCCGTGGTTCGGCGCGGCGACGATACCGTTGCCGTTGCCTTCGATTTGCCACAGCACTTTCGCCCCGACCGCCGAACCGGCAGGCGTATAGGCGGCGGACAGCGCCACGGTGGCTTTTCCGTTGTCGTCGGCTTCGACATACAGGTCGGGGATTTCCGACGAGGCGGTGTACGCGGTGACACTGTTGCTTGCGTTGGCCGGGTCTTTCACCGTCAGCGAGTTCAGCGCCACATGCTGATAAAGTTTTACCGCCAGCGACCCGCCGTTGTCGCTGTACTGCGTATCGTTAAAGGTGATGCCGAGCGTGCTGCTGGTGGCGGTCACATGCTGGCCGTAGATGTGGTCGGATTGATAGCTGCCCCAATCGCCGGCCGAGACGCCGCTGGGTTCCAGCCCCAGCCGGTTGTAGGGAATTGAAAAGACGTTGGTTTCGCCCCATTTATCTTAGGCGACGGCATCGGTGAAGCGCGTGCTGTTGTTGCCGTTCACGCCGATTTTCGCGGTCCCGGACGCGACCAGCACGTAATCCGCGCCGGTGACGAGCGAGGCCGTGAAATTCCTGACCGTCGCGGACATTGCGCTGATGGATTTGGACTCGATCAACACATAGTCGGCCGGGACCGTGTATGAAAAAAGCGTACGCGATTCGAGCGGCTCGACAAAGGACCGGCGGCGCTCAGATGGACGGCGGGATTGGGATTTCTTAAACACGGTAACTCCCCTTGTGGATTGAATGATTTGAGTTCTTTTGCGGAGCAATATGGCTGATGCCCCCCGATCGCGATTGCGATCATCTTGGAAGCCCACCGCTCACCCAAGCGAGGGCAAAGTAGTTCGTTTATTTCGCGTGTCAAACAAATAATGCAGATTGAAGAAAAAAATAAAAAAAATCGCGGTTTGCTTCGCTGGCGGCGCGCCGCCAGCGAAGCAGTACCAGTAGTTATAGGAGACGTGATTTGGTCGATCTGTCGGTGCCGCGGCGGCGAGGCGGGCTCTTTGGCAATCGGATCGGACTGGGCGAGAAACACTCAGACCGTTTGCGACCGCCTCGCAACCATTAGCAACCGTTTGGAACCGTTTACAACCGTTTGCGACCGTTTACACCCGTTAGCAACCGAAGGCTCTTTTCCGTAACTGCTTTCCAGCAAAATAGATAACGATGGAACGGGCCCAGATCGGGCTGTATTGACACGTTTTTCCAGAAACCCGAAAAGAGGACATCGATAGTCAATTGACGTGTTCACGGTAGATTGGCCAATAGAGCGATCCGCCGTGCAACTTCAATTGCGGATCAGTAGCCTCTACCCCGCATCCATCGCCGAGGGGATCGCCGACTTGATGTACGTTTTCCTATACGCCCGGGGCGTCATGCCGCGATAGGTCTTGAACATCCGGCAGAAATGCGGGGCGTCGGCGAAGCCCAGTGACATGGCGATGTCGGTCATGCTGCGGCTGGCGTCGATTAACAGCTGACACGCCCGCTGGACGCGGCGCCTTTGGTAATACTCCAGCGGTGAGTAGCCGAGGGACTGCTTGAACACCATGGCGTAGCGATCGGGGCTGAGCCCCGCTTTGGCGGCGGCGGCGGATACCGAGAAGGGCTCGCCGGTGTCGATCGCCTGCTCGACGGCGGATAGCGCTCGGCGAACGGGCGGCGGCGCTAGCGTGGACGGCCACTGCGGATACACGCTGCACCACCGCCGGGCGAGTAGCGTAAGCACCTTGAGGAAGCACGATTTCAAAAACGCCTGCCCGGGCGTCGCCCGGGCTAGTTCGGCGAGGAGTTGATCGAGTTCACCGACGACGGCGATGTACGCCTCGTCGTCCAGCAGCAACTCCGTCACGTCCGCCGTCGTCCGCACGAGCGAGCCGGAACAAAACAGCGGGACGATTCCCGGCTCATCCCACAGCAAATGCAGATCAGCGTCGAGCCATTCGGGCAGGTAATAAACGTTGATGACTTCTCCCGCATGCGGGCGATCAAACGCGTGCACCCCGCCGGGCGGAATGACGACCGCGTGCCCGGCGTGGATGGCGGTTCGACCGTGGGGCGTCACATGGACGGCCGTTCCGGCGGTGATGATTGAGATCTCATGGAACTCATGATCGTGAGGCGCCACTGGGCGATGGACCGCTCGTCGCTCGACCCGGACCGGATGGCCGGCGGATAATCGGACCTTGGACTGGGCAATTTTGTGCTGCGGGATCATCGGATTCGTTCAATTTCTGTCAAAAAAGCATTCAAGACATTTCGCAGGGCCGCGCCACAATGATAGCATGATTACCACTACAGAGCGTCAATTATCCGCGTCCGATCTCTCGCAGGAACAAGTCGACCAGTACCGCAGAGACGGTTTTATACAAATCAACGACGTGTTCACCGGCGACGATCTTCAGCAGTTTCGCGACGCGGTGGCCGCTGCGGTAGCCGCCGAGGTGGCTGCGGAAACGCCGGATACGCATAAGACTCGGGGGCAGTACGCGAATCTGTTCATCCAGAAGGTCAACCTGTGGAAACGGCACGATGCGGTTCGGCCGTTCGTCACGTCCAAGCGGCTGGGAGGTCTGGCCGCGCGGCTTGAAGGTCGGCCGATGCGGTTGTGGCACGATCATGCATTGTTCAAAGAGCCGGGCAAGGGCAACAACAAAACCCCGTGGCACCAGGACGCGGTGTATTGGCCGCACCAGGATCGTTGGCGGCAGACGTCGATGTGGGTCGCGCTCAAAGACGCCACGATCCAGAACGGTTGCATGAGCTTTGTGGCGGGCACGCATTCGCTGGGCGCGTTGCCGGCGATCAACCTGAGCGACCCGCAGGATATTTTTCAGTATGCCCCGCACATCAAGCCTGTGAAGCCCGTGACTTGCCAACTCAAGGCCGGCAGCGTGATGTTTCATAACGGGCTGACGTTCCACTACGCGGGGCCGAACAATTCGGACGCCGTTCGCGAAGCCATCTCCATCATCTACATGCCCGACGGCACGATCTTCACCGGCGGCCAGCATGTCTGTACCAATCCATTGACGTTGAAAGCGGGAGAACCGATCGCGGGAGAGGATTTCCCGTTGGTGTCGGACGTTTTTTAGCCGCATCGACCGAGACGGCGGCGGCTGGGTTAGATTTCGTACGTGAGTGATTCGGATTCGATGGTCTCGGAGATCGAGTCCAGATCCAGCGACACGCCCGCCAACTGCCGGGCGCGTTGTAGCGATGCTTGCACGCTGGCGAACACGCCGAGGCCGGTTTCGAAGAAGTTCTCTTTGCCGATCAAATCGAGCAAGCCGAAATTGCGGATGACCGGCGTGAGATCGGGCCGGACGCCGCACAAAATTACGTGGCCGCGGTTTGCGTGCATGTCTTTGGTAAACTGTTCGAGCACGTACATCGCGGTCGAGTCGATCGAATGCGTCCGGCGGAGACGGAAGACAACGACTTTAACCCCCGAGCCGTCGCGCGACAGATGCGACAGACGATCGCGCAGTTCGTCGGCCACGCCGAAGAACAAATCCCCTTCCACCTGCAGCAGCATGACTTGGCGGCCGCCGGAGCGGTCTGTGAGTTCGCGCTCGTGGAACGAGGAGCCGGTCTGGTGCGGCACCATCTCCATCACGTGCAGCCGGCTGGCCTGGCGAAGGTAGAGCGCGATGTTGAGGAACACGCCGATGAAAATCGCGTATTCCAGCGGCGTAAAGAGCGTCGCCAGGAAGGTGATGCCGCAGACAATCGCATCCGGCCGGCTGGATCGGATGACGCGCGGGATGTAGCCCCATTCAATCAGGCCGTACGCGATGACGAACAACACCCCCGCCAGCGCCGCTCGCGGGATGTAGTGCGCCTCGTCGGCCAGGAACCAGAAGATGCAGCCGACGAACACCGCGTTGAATACTGCGGCGAACCGCGTTTCAGCCCCCGCGGCGAAATCGAGCGCGCTGCGGGTGAAACTGCCTGACCCGGGAATGCATTGAAAGAAGCTGCTGAGCGAGTTCTTGAATCCCTGCGCGAAAAATTCCTGGTTGGCGTTAATCTCCTCGCCGGTTCGGGCGGCGATGCTTTTGGCGATGGCGACGCTTTCCAGCATCCCGATCACCGCCAGCGCAAGCGCCCCGCCGAAGAGCGATTCGGCTTCCGTCCAGCCGAGATGCGGAACGTGCAAGTAAGGAAACCCGCGCGGCAGCGGATCGATCAGCGGCAGGTGCGCTTCTGTCCACCCCAAAACGCCCACGGCCACTGCCGCCACAATCACGCCCACTAGCGCGCCGGGAAGCAGCTTGCTGATCATTCGCATACCGACGGTGATTCCAATGACGGCCACCGCGATCGCGATCGCCCGGGCGTTGAGTTCAGAGAGGTTATGAACGATGCGATGAATCGGGGCGAGGATGCCGGGCAGATCGGTCGCCGACCGAGTATGAATGCCCAAAAACGCCGGCATTTGGCCGAAAAAAATCAAAAACCCCGCGCCGCTCACCAGCCCCGCGATCACGCTCCGGCTGACGTAGCGCACCATGTTGCCCATCTGAGCAGCGGCGAACGACAGTTGAATCAGCCCTTTAAGCAGCGTGAGCGCGAACACCAGTTCAAGATAACGGCCGGGATCGCCGGTCGGGTCCGCAAGCCGATGCACCGCGGATGCGATCAGCAGCGCCTGGGTGTTCGTCGGGCCGGTCGTCATGTGCTCGCTGCTGCTGAGCAGCGCGCCGACCACGCCTTGAATGACGGATGTGTACAACCCGTACTGCGGCGGCACGCCGGCGACGATCGCGTACGCCATTGACTGCGGCACTTCCACCACCGACACCGTCAGCCCGGCCAGCAGATCTTTCCGCAGCTTGTGCAGGTTGTAATGTTTCAGCGTTTCAAAAGGCGGCTTGAAGGGCGTGAGGAGCCACGACAGCGTAGAAGACGATTCGCTCACTTGCGTCCCCCCGTGACGGCGCCGCCGTGGCAATGCTTGAACTTTTTCCCGCTTCCACACGGACACGGATCATTCCGTCCGACGTTGGCCATCCGCTTCTGGGCTTCTTCGTTCGCCAGCAGCCGCATGATCGTGGCCGGTGCCTGGCCGGCGCGGAGCAGGTCGCGCATCGTCTTCATCTGCGGGTCGATGTGATTGAAAAACTGCTTGTACGCGGGGCAAAGATAGTTCAGCCCGGGATCGCCTTGCGGCGTTTCGATGAACCGGTGCTTGGGGCACTCGCCGTTGCAGGCGAAACGCACTTCGCACTTTTTGCAGTAGTCGGGCAGCGTGTCGAGCTTGTCGTTACCGAACTTTTCCTGCTGCGGGGAGTTGACCATGTCGCCGAGCGACTGCTTCATCAGGTTGCCGAGCTTGTACTGCGGATAGACGTAGTGATCGCAGCTGTACAGATCGTCGTTATGCTCAACCGCCAAGGCTTTTCCGCACTTCTCGGCGAACACGCACAGGCTGCTGCCCATGCCCATCCAATTGCCCAGCGCCACGTCGAACAACTGCACAAACACCCGGCCGACGTCGTTGCGGACCCATTCGTCGAAGATCGCGCACAGAAATTTGCCGTACTGACGCGATTCCACGCTCCACGACGTCACCGGTGATTCTGGATCATTGGCCGGCATCGACGGATCGGGAGGCTCGGCGAAATCAAACCCCAGCACTTTCAGCCGCGTCTGCGGCAGGCGCTCCACCAGCGGGATGAACTGAACGTACCCGCTGCCGATCTCCTTGAGGAAACGGTACACCTCCAGCGGCTTCTGGCTGTTGGCGCGGTTGACGACGGTCAGCGTATTGAAATCACAGCCGTGTTTTTTCAGCAGTTCGATCCCGCGCATCACCGCGTCGAACGTCGGCTGCTGCTTTTTATCGACGCGGTACTTGTCGTGCAGTTCGCGGGGCCCGTCGATGCTCAGGCCGATGAGGAACTTGTGCTTCGCGAAAAATTCGCACCACTCGTCATCCAGTAGCGTGCCGTTGGTTTGCAAGGCGTTGGTGATGGGCTTTCCGCCGGCGTATTTCTGCTGCAGCTCTATCACTTTCCGGAAATAATCGACGCCCAGCAGCGTAGGCTCCCCGCCCTGCCAGGCGAAGCTGATTTCCGGAACCGTCTGCGATTGGATGTACTGCTTGATGTACTCCTCGAGCACATCGTCGGCCATCTTCCACGACCGCTCGTCGGCGTACAGTTTTTCTTTTTCGAGATAGAAGCAGTATTTGCAATCGAGATTGCAGATCGGCCCGATGGGCTTGGTCATCACATGAAAAGCGGTGAGCGGTTGAGTGGGTTCCACGGCCTGATTCTTACAACAATGCCCAGCTTTGGGAAGCGTTGGCGGCTGCGTTGCAGATTTCGGAACCCCACAAAACCGATAGGCAGCGGGGTGAGATTTGGCAGACGGACGGAAATTCAATCCGTCACGGTTTTGGATTAAAAGCCAAAGATACGCACCTTTTGTCGTAGCGTGACAATGAGCGTTTGTCGTCATCCTGAGGTACGCCGAAGGATCGCGAACGTCGAAAGCCGCTGGCAATTCGAGATCCTTCGGAGTACCTCAGGATGACGATTTCTGAGCCTGCACGCTATGTCGAAATGCACACTGGACTAGAAGGCGCACTTTCGTTTGAAGTCTCAATCCGCTTATTCATTTCCCATACGGGTCTGTTCTGCGGCTTACTTCACCGGCGTCAACGTGATGTCCTTGAGCGCCATATGGGCGGTGGTTTCGAAATTCAGTTCGTTCCTGCCTTGCGTCAGACTGAGTTTAGCCGGCTGGGTGTTTTGCCATTTGCCGGTGGTGTAGGGAATAGCAACCTCCGCCGAGTTGCCACCGCCCGCGACCTTCAGCTGTCCATCGAGACGGACGTTGATCATGCGGACGGAAAGCGTGTATTTTCGGGCCTTGGGAACGTCCACCGCGAAACCAAAAGGTGCGCCACAAATCATCTGCTGTCCGCCGAGGTAGCTCTTGATGAGTTGATTCTTGCCGGAGCACGCGGCGGCGGGAATCGTGATAACACCACTGGCGTCGGTGGTGATTTTCTTGTCGTCGTGGGTGACGGTCGCCTTGGCCACGGCCTTGGCGGTGGATTCGGGCGACTCGTTGGCCTCGGCGAGGTGTTCGCCCAGCGGGCCGAGGTCGGCTTCTTTAGAGGCGACAATCATGGTGTTGTAATGAGCGAGGCTGCTCCAGGTACCACCAGTGACATTCTTTCGGCCGTTATAAGCCTGTTCGCCGAGGATCATGCTGACCCACTCGGCGCGAACGATCTTGCTGTAGTCCTGCGGGTGCTTGCGGGCCTTGGTGGTGATGAGGAAGTCCTGGCCGTCCAGCGAGACGTCGCCCTTATCCCACCAGCTCTTGTTGAAGCCGGCGCCGAGATTGACGACCCAGCCGTTCGGGGTCCAGTGGCTGAGCGCGGCGTGAGCGTGCTGGGTAACGCCCCAGACGGGAATGCCGAAGCAGCGAAGGATGTACCGCCCGAAGAACGCGCGTCGGCCGCAGACCCCGCCGTCCTTGAGGATGTTCTGCATGTTGTTCAAGCTGGTTTCGTCGAGCTTACAATTCTGCGAACCGTAAGGCACATCGGTTTTGACCAGAGCGGAGTAACGCCAGCCGTAGTTGGGATTGAGAATATGGTCGGGGCGATAGGCTTTGAGCGTCTCGCGGCCCCAGGTGAGCATTTCATCCGAGGCGTCGGAATTCACGACCAACATCAGTTCCCACGTATCGAGCGTCTTAAAGGCGGGATCGAGATCGCCATCGAGGTAGGCTTTTTTGTAGTGCTGATAGCGCTTGACCGGATCGACGAAAGCAGCCGCGCCGGATTTGTCAGCGGCGGACTTGTCTGCGGTGTCGTTGTTGTTGTCGGCGGCGTCTTTGGGGTTGGACTGGTTGATCGGCTTGGCGTGCTCCAGCGCGGTCGCCAGCGCCAGGCGATGCAGAACGCCTTCGCTGGACTTGGGATTGGCCGTGCTGATGGCGGTGTAAATCTCCATCGCCTCGCCGTATTTGTTGAACGCGGCTCCACCAGCGAACAGGATTTCCTTCATCAGTTTGTCATCGCTAAGAAGCTGATCGATCATCGCTTCCTGCGCTTTGCCTTTTTCGGCAAAGGCCGCCAACCCGTGCGGCGTGGCATCGGAGATCAGGGCGCATTTGATGAGTTTGGCATCCAGTTTGTCGCTGGAGAGGAAAGAATCGATGTCCGTTAGAATTGCTTTGGCGGCGTCCAGTTCCTTGGCCCGCGCATCTTCCAACCTCGCCTTGGCGGCCTCGCTGGCCTTGGCGAGTTGGGCTTGACCGACTTTCGCTTTTTCCAGCTCGGCCTTGGCTTCGGCGATGTGCTTTTCGCCGTCGGCTTTGTTCGCTTCCGCTTTGGCGAGGTCTTTCCTCGCGGCGTCGCGCTCGGCATCGGTGTTGGCGGCGGCGAGGTCGGCCTGGGCTTTTTTGATTCCCGCATTCGCCTTGCCGATCCAGAATTGCTTCCAATTGGCGATCTTAGCGGAAATGCCGCCGGCCTCGCCCGCCGTCTTCGCCGCGTCATCTGAATTATCGTGCAACGCCTCGGCCCCCTCACGGGCCTTCACCAGTGCATTGACTTTGCTCGCATTCAGAGCGGGGAGCTGGCTGGCGATCTCCTTCTTGAGCGACGCAAGCATGGCCGAATACTTGGCCTCAAGCTGCTTGCCGACTTTCGACAAGTCCGCCTGCTGGGGTTGAGCCTTCGCCTTAGCCGCGCGAGCGGGTGTTGCGCCCGGCAAGGCAAGAACTAAGGTCGTGAGAAGACCGACGATAATAATGCGAGTTTTCATGGTTTGTGTCTTATCTTAGCGGAGTCAGTATTGAACGCAATTCGTGGGACTCATCACGGCTCGCCTGCACGCATGTGGCGGCCTCTACAGCAGTTACTCGCGGCGTATGGCGATCAGCCTTTCATCCCCGTCGTCGCGATGCCTTCGATGAACGTCTTTTGCGCGAGAAAGAACAGGATCAGCACCGGCAGGATCACCAGCGTGCTGGCCGCCATCAGGGTGTGCCAAGGCGTCCCACCGTGCTGGCTTTGGAGGTTTTGCAGGCCGAGCGCGAGCGTAAATTGTTCGGGGCGTTGGAGATAGATCAGCGGGCCGAGGAAATCGTTCCAGGTGCCCATGAACGCGAACAGCGCGACGACCGTCAGCGCCGGCCGCGAAAGGGGCAGAATGACCCGGATGAAGATGCCCAGTTCACTGCACCCGTCGATACGGGCAGCTTCGCTCAAATCGTCAGGAATCGTCATGAAAAACTGCCGCAGCAGGAAGATGTTGAACGCACTCCCGAACCAGGCCGGCACCCACAGCGGTTTGAACGTCCCCAGCCACGCCATGCCCGTGTAATCGCCGAGCCAGCGGTACATGCTGAACAGCGAGACCATCGTCACCGGGAACGGGATCATCATCGTCGCGAGCATCAGCGTGAAAAACACGCCGCGACCTTTGAACGGAATTTTGGCGAACCCGTACGCGACCAAAGCGCTGGAAAGTGTCGTGCCGCTGACGCTAAGCACTTCGATAATCAGCGTGTTGCGCGTCCAGAGCAGGAAGTTGAATTTCGAGGAGCGAAACAGTTCGAGATAGTTCTCCAACTGCAACGGCCGCGGCCACCACTCCGGCGGGTACGCCCCGGTTTGCTCAGCGGTCTTGAGGCTGGTGCTGAGCATCCAAATGAACGGCAGGATCGCCGTCGCGCACACCGCGAGCAGGACCAGATGCACCATCCACTTATTGGATCGCGGTTTCGGGCGAGTGGTGGTGGTGATCGTTTGAGGTTGAACGGTGGTGGTAGTCATGTTGATCTAACGGTGCGCGATTTACTTGCGCGCGATTTACTTGCCCTGATAGTGAACCCACTTCTTGCTCGACCAGAACGCGATGCCCGTCATGCCGAGCACGATCAGCAACTGCACCCACGCCATGGCACTGGCCTCGCCCATATGGAGGTAGACGAACGCACTATCGTACAATTTCATGGTGTAGAAATACGCCGCCCGGTCCGGCCCGCCGCCGGGGGTGACCAGTTGCGGCGTCGTGAAGCTCTGCACACTGCCGATGATCGCCATGATGAGGTTGAAGAAGATCACCGGCGAGATCGCCGGCAGCGTCACATTCAGTATCTTTTGCCAGGTGCCCGCCCCGTCGAGCTCGGCCGCCTCGTACAACTCGCGAGGGACGTCTTGCAGCCCGGCCAGATAAATCACCACGGTGTTACCGACGCCCCAGAAGCTCATGAGGATCAGCGCGGGCATCGCCCAATCCGGGCTGCCGAACCAGCCGGGCGTGATCGACAGGCCGATGTTGTGCAGCAGCGTGTTCACCAGCCCGAGCTTGGGGTTGAAGATCCAAAGCCACAGCATCGCCGACGCCACCGCCGGCACGAGGGAGGGAAGAAACACGATCGTTCGGTAGATGGTCTGCCCGGGCGTTTTCACGTTCAGCAGCATCGCGACGCTGAGCGCGATCAGCATCCCCATCGGCAGCGCTACGGCCGCGAAGTAGGCCGTCACCCGCAGCGTCTTCCAGAACACCGGGTCGGCCGCCAGATTGTGGTAGTTTTCCGTCCCACGCCAGAGCGGCGGCTGAAGCAGCGAGAAATCGCAGAAGCTGTAGTACAGCGACAACCCGATCGGCAAAAGCGTGAAGGCGCAGAAGCCGACCATCCATGGCGAAATGAAGGCCAATCCCTTGAGCAGGTTTTTTCGTTCGATTCGCGATCCCATCCTCATCCTCCGCACCGCAGGTTTGCGACGTGATAAACACGTCCGCCGGTGCTATTTCGGTGCTAGTTTGCCGATAGCGTATTACGTCGTGTCTGCTGCTTTTCCTCGAACAGATCGTACTTTCTCTGCAACGACTCCTGCAATTCCGAGAGCGCCTGCTTCGGATCGATCGCCGGATTCAGTACCAGCCGCTGAATGACGTTGCTCAATTCATCGTTCACTTCCGGCAGAATCGGAATCTGCGGCACCGACTTGGCGTTAGGGCTGTTGGCCAGATCTTCAAACACGTTGATGTAGGGGTTTTTGTGGTGTTCGAGGAACTCCTTGCTCACCTTCGCCAGCGGCGAATTCTTACTGTGCATCTTGCATAGCTTTTCCATCACATCCTGGCGATTGACGTAAGCGATGAACTCGAATGCTTCTTTTTTGTGCTTCGCGCCGCGCGGGATCACGAATGTATCGAACGGGCAGAGCGTCACGTTCTCCAACCCCGGCACTGCCGACGGGAACGGCGCTGCCACCCACTGCGTGCGCTGGCGACGGACTGCAAGCGACTCTTTCGGATCATCCTCCGCCGCCGATTTCACGCCGGCCATGCTCGGCTTGAGGTTGAGGATGTAATTTGCCATCCACGGCCCCTGCTGTTCGATCGCCACCGTGCTGGCGAGGAACGCGTTCTGGGGCGAATCGAAGATACCCATGCCGCTCTTGAACTCGCTCACCGCCTCTTGTCCCAGCCGCTTGGAGTAGCTCTGCACCCAGGTGTACGCGGCGACGACGTTCGGATCGGTAAACGTGAACTTGTGGTTCTTGTCGTCCCAGATCGATCCGCCGAACCAGATGTGCGTCGCCGTGACGTACCACCCCGGCTCCATCGGCAGGTAGCCGCTGCGAATGATCCGCCCGCTGGGATCCACCTTTTCGATCACCTTGGAGAACCGATCGAGCTCGTCGATCGTTCGCGGCGCGCGATCTGGATCAAGCCCCGCAGCGCGGAGTTGCGCGGCGTTTTCTGCGAAAATCGCCTTGTTGTAATGCAACACGATCGAAGCGGGCGTGCTGATCAGCGCGTACAGATGGCCGTTGTAATTGCAGGCGTCCCAGAAGACGGGTTTGTACGTCGCGGATGAAATCCCGTACTCGGCGGCCAGATCCTCTAACGGCTCGAGCGCGTCGAGCTCGGCGAACTGCACGAGGTTGCCATCCCACATCCCCGCGATATCCGGCGGCACACCTGCGGCGGTGGCAACGAGCGCCTTCTGGTTTACGTTACTCGTCGACACGTAGCGGACGAAGATGTTCTTGTCCTTGCCGACGGTGTTGTTAAAGCCGTCGACGATCTCGCGCATCTGCACTTCTTCTTCACTGGTCCACTTTTCCCAGTAATCGACGATCACGCGATCGGCTGGCACATCCTGTCCCGCGCGCGGACCAAACAGCAGCACGCCGATGGCGGGCAAGATTAGAGCGCAGAGGACCAGTGGTTTCAGCCAATTCATGGAATGGTCGTGAGTATACAGCGAGGCGTTTGTGAATCCACGACTGATACTATTTCACATAGTGAGTCGGTCTGAAAACTTTGGCTTACCACGGGCCTCCGGCTGCTTTGTCCAAAACCCCCGCGAACACACAAGTGTCGTCATCCTGAGGTACGCCGAAGGATCTCGAATCCCGAGCGGCTTTCGGCGTCCGAGATGCTTCGGAGTACCTCAGCATGACGTGTTTTGGATGATTTGACTCGAGCAGCCTCCGGCCCGTGCCGATCGCGTCAGGACTTTGAAAAGGTTGATTTCACAGGCATTTCCGCGACGTCAGCACGGGCCGGAGGACCGTGGTACGGTCGCGTTTCCATCTGAGGCGATCGCATCGCGCGCGATCACTTTCCGATGATCCGAAAATAACGGAGGAGGATGACGACCAAACACGCACCCATCATGGCCAGCAATGGAATCAGGCGTTTGAAGTCCTGCCCTTCGAAGGCGTTATTGATCCGCCCGATGCGGGCATCGGTCTTCTTCTCGAGTTCCTTCTGTTCCTTGTAGCACTTTTGGCAGACGAAGCGATTGTCGTAGCTGAGCAGGTTCTGCACCGCGACGGCCGTCCCACACATGCCGCAGGTGGATTTGACATCATCTTCGCGTTTGCGGGCGACGCGCTTCTTCTTTTCATCTTTTTTGCCGCAGTCCGGGCACCAGTAACGCCCTTCAGTGTCTTTGAGGCGTTTTCGGCCGGTGATGTCTTTTCCGCAGTTGCAGCAAAGCTTTCGCGACTCGGACGAATCAATCGACGTTGACGGCTTGGCCGGCGGGACGCTGGGGAAGGAATTGACCGAGACATTTTCGTCGCCCGGGGAAATAGCAGTCCGCAACGACCGGGGCGCGATCCCAACCGATGCCGAAGCTTTAGTCGGCGGCGCGGCGGCGGCACCGGGCGCCGCGCAAGTGCACGGGCTTAACTCCATCGCGTCGATGTCGTCGCTGAAGATAATTCCCCCGCATGTGGGACAGGTCACTTCCTGAGCCATGGCACTGCAACTCCTGTAGACTGTGTCGAAAGACGTGAACCCTGACTGCTTTCTTCTTAACTGCGCCTGCCGGAATCGGGTGACGCCGTGAACATTCTAGCCAACTTCAAGTCTAACCTGCTGCAAAAATCTGCGGGACTACAGATTCTGCCGCATTTACTTCATCACCACGTCATTGATCAGTTCCGTCCCGCCGCGTTTAATCGCTTTGACATTAATATAGTAATAGACGCTGTTGCACTCTTTAACGAACCGAATCACCCCCGCCTGGCGAAGGATTTTAAGGTGATGGCTGACGGTCGGCTGAGGAATGCCCAATTCCAGGCTCAATTCGCCGACATTATAAAGTGCCTCGCAAACCGTCGGCCGGATCGGCAGGAGTTGGAGAATCCGCAAACGAACGGGGTCGCCCAGTGCTTTGTAAAGCGTTGACAACTCTTGAACGTTGACCGTGGGAATCGCACTCATGGGCGATGAACTATACCATAAGATTGGGTTAACGCCCCCCGTAATCCGACCCGCGTAAAGCAACGCTAGCGAGAGGGTTTCGCGTTCGGACAAAACGCGACCAGAACAACACCACGATCTTACGTCCGGAAACCGTGAAGCTTCTGCTTGTCCACCGCTCCACGGTGCACGAAAGGTGGATAACTTGGGGCGAACGGGGGATGAAGATTGGGTTTGAAATTAATTTCGTTAAGGTCAACCTCCCTTAACTCACGAGCGCTCAATTTGTTACGAGCGGACTCGACGGCTGGGAGGGTGTGCGGAAAAAAAGTTTTCATTGTACAACACCACATCTGGTGTATAGTTCCGCCGCACATCCTACCGATAGCACACATGTACTGTGCGATGGGATCGAAGAAAGCCGGTACACCGCGTCCCGGGCGGTAGGCTATCGAATGCGTTGCACCCGCCCGATCGCTCGGGCAGTTCGGCGGGACGGAAAGTGGCTGGGCACTGTCGTCAGGATGACGATCGGTTGATTTGTTTGGTTAATGGTCGGTATCATCCCGGGAACGGACACCCGCAGGTACCGAGGCCCTTAACCCAGATGGGAACCGTGTCATGGGGATTCTTTGCGATACGCAAATCCGTGAGCTCGTCGGTATCGAGCCTTTTGAAGACAACGCCAAACGCCCGGGGCGCATCAGCTACGGGGTTTCGAGCTACGGCTACGACCTTCGCGTCGGGCCGGTCTTCAAAATCTTCACCAACGTCAATTCCGAGATCATCGATCCGAAGCGGTTCAGCGACCGCTCGTTCGTCACGATCGATACCGAAAAAACGGGCAAGGACCACGTCCTGATCCCGCCGAACAGCTTCGCGCTGTGCGAAACGGTCGAAATCGTCGAGATGCCCCGGAGCGTGCTGGCGATCTGCGTCGGCAAGAGCACGTACGCCCGCTGCGGTATTATCGTGAACGTCACGCCGATCGAACCGGAATGGCGCGGTAAAATCACGCTCGAAATCAGCAACACCACCCCGCTGCCGGCCAAAATCTACGCCAACGAAGGCATCGCGCAACTGGTGTTCCTTAAAGGCGACCGCGTCTGCGCCGTCAGCTACGCCGATAAGGGTGGCAAATATCAGGATCAGCAAGGTCTCACGTTACCGAGGGTGGATTAGTTTTAAGTGTAGGGCGGGATAGCAATCCCGCCGCTTTGTGCCATGGCGGGATTGCTATCCCGCCCTACGTTTTCACAGTTTTGTACGGCGTCTCAATCACGCCGCTTTCTTTATCACTGAGGTTGTTTTGCCAAGGCATGTCCTGGCGATTTCGATTTGCATGTGGGCCGCGATCGGGTGTGGGCAAACGCGTAACAACCCGATCGACATGAAATTCCGCGACACGTATGTGCAAACAGTGTCGCCGAGTACGAATCCTTCGACGTTCCCTCCGGTCGTCGAAGGAAAATTGCCTCTGGTGTATCTCGCGAACTTCGACTGCTCGGCCCGCGTGATGGACCAGGTGAGCAAAAAACCACTGGCGGTGCATGAAGTCAGAGCCGGCGAGTTGATCTCGGTCGACTCGCGAAAAGGGATTCGGATCGGCGATGGGTTTGCCCGCCCCGCTTCTCTTGACCCGAACGGGCGTTACGCGATCTATCTGGATCAGCGATAACGCTGGATTGGAATGCGGTAGGACAGACATTCCTGTCTGTCACGAGACGACGTACTCGTCGGCTCGTACAGCTTGGAATGAACGATGGACGACGGAGTACCTTCGTCCATGACAGACAAGAATGTCTGTCCTACCGCAGAGACATAAAAGTTGAACAAGGATGGTTCCCGCCGACGATCGGCGGGCCGGAGTCGTAAAAAGTTAATGGTTTCACCGTTTTTGCATTAGACGGAAACACGGAAGGATCGCTCTCATGAAAATCACTCGTCGATTCACAAAATCCGGGCAGGACGCCCTCGCTTCGGTCGATTACGAAAAACGGACCAGCCGAATCTCCAACCCTGACGGCAGCGTGGTATTCGAGATGACCGATGCCGAGATTCCCAAGCAGTGGAGTCAGCTGGCGACGGACATCATGGTCAGCAAGTACTTCCGCAAGGCCGGCGTGCCGCAGCCGGACGGGACGATGGGGCCGGAAAAATCCGCCAAGCAGGTGGTTCATCGCCTGGCCGGGTGCTGGCGTCATTGGGGTGAATCGCACGGGTACTTTGATACCGCCGAGGACGCTCAGGCGTTTTACGACGAACTGTCTTACATGCTGTTGCACCAGATGTGCGCCCCCAACAGCCCGCAGTGGTTTAACACCGGATTGCACTGGGCGTACAACATCACCGGCCCCGCGCAAGGCCATCACTATTGCGATCCGAAGACCGGCGAACTCAAGCAATCTTCCAACGCTTACGAGCATCCGCAGCCGCATGCGTGCTTCATCCAGTCCGTGGCTGATGACCTGGTGAACCCGGGCGGGATTATGGATCTGTGGACGCGCGAAGCCCGCCTGTTCAAGTACGGCTCGGGCACGGGCAGCAACTTCTCCAAACTCCGCGGCGAGAGCGAAAAACTCTCCGGCGGTGGCAAGAGCAGCGGCCTGATGAGCTTCCTCAAGATCGGCGACCGCGCCGCCGGCGCGATCAAGTCGGGAGGCACCACGCGCCGGGCTGCCAAGATGGTCTGCCTCGATCTCGATCACCCGGACGTTGAAGATTTCATCAACTGGAAGGTTCGCGAAGAGTTGAAAGTCGCGGCGCTGGCTGAAGGCATGAAAGTGCTGCCGAAGGATCAGCAGGAGCTGGCCAAAAAGCTCGGCCTCAAGCTCGATTACGACTTCAACGGCGAAGCGTACATGACCGTCAGCGGGCAAAACTCGAACAACTCCGTCCGCATTCCCAACAGCTTCTTTAAGGCATTGGAAGAAGACGGCGATTGGCACCTCACCAGCCGGATCGGCGGCGATAAGAAGAAAATCTTCAAGACCATGAAGGCCCGCGAGTTGTGGGAGCAAATCAGCTACGCCGCGTGGCGCTGCGCCGATCCGGGCGTGCAGTACGACGGCACGATCAACGATTGGCACACCTGCCCCGCGTCCGGGCGAATCAACGCCAGCAATCCCTGCGTCACCGGCGATACCCGCGTGCTCACGCCCGGCGGCATCTGGCGTCGCATCGATCAGATGATCCACCTGCCGGCCCGCATCGTCACCAACCTGGACGGCCAGCAAGTTCACGTCGTCGATGGCGCGTTCCCCACCGGCACGAAGGAAGTGTTCGAGCTCCGCACGCAAGGCGGGTACAGCCTCAAACTCACCGGCGATCACAAAGTCTGGACCCGCACCCGCGGCTGGCAGATGGCGCGCGACCTGACAAGCACAGACGAAATCAAGCTCCCCAGCCAGCCGGCCAGCGTGCAGCAGATCGGCGAGCCGCAGGACCACAAGCTGTTCCAACTCGTCGGGCTTTTCCTCTCCAGCGCCAACAACGACCAAAATGCCATCCAACTCGATCGCGTGGTCGCTCCCGAGCAGATCGAGGAGTTCACCCACTACGTCCACAACACCTGGGGCGAACGCGCTTACGACGACGATTACGTCAACAAAGCCATGATCGACGGCGAAGAGTCGGTTCGTTCCGCCTCTGCGGGACAGTCGGGCAACACGTTGACCGCCTCCCTCACGAATCGCCGCCTGCTCAGCCGCCTCCGCGCGTTCGTCAAGATCGAGAACGGCCAGAAGCGCCTCAGCGACGACGCATTCACCGCCGGGCTCGCGGCGCAAAAGCACTTGCTCCGCGCCCTGTTTACGGTGGATGGTCGCATCCATCAAAACACGCTCGAACTTCTGTCCACCAGCCCGGGCCTGCTGCAGGACGTGCAGTTGATCCTCCTGGGCTTCGGCGTGAAGAGTTCGATCTTCAGCAATGACATCACCGACTTTTCTCAGACCGCCACGTCGTTCGGCCGCGTGCCCATCGCGGCCGACGCTCCAAACGGGGCGGTCGTCCTCGCCGGGATGGACCCCATCCCATCCCGGCCCAATGGCAGCATGGATGCAGCCGATCGCGGAGACGTTGTCTCCGCTCAGAGCGAGAGGTTGAGCCTTCTTCGGTCGCTTCCCCATCAAGCGACCGGCTCACGCGCCGAGACCCTCGGCGCTAGCGTCGATTTGATCGACGACTTTACGAGCTACGCAGCCAGCAGACGCCACGGCCTGCGTATCGATGCCGCCAGCCTCCGCTCTTTTGGTAAATACGTCGCCGTGCTGCCGGGCCAAAAACTCGCAGCACTGGCCGACGTCATCTCCCTCACGATCAGCAACGGAAGCGATCGCGAGGCTCTCCTGCACGGCGCGGGCAATTACGACCGCGTCGCCGCGCTCGTCCCGCAGGGATTGCAGCAGGTGTTCGATCTCACCGAGCCGGTGACGCACTCGTTCGTCGCCAACGGGCTGACGGTACACAACTGCTCGGAGTACATGTTCCTCGATGACACCGCCTGCAACCTCGCTTCGCTGAACGTGCTGACGTTCTTCGACTCTGAGACCGGGCGGTTCGATCTCGACGCTTTCAAGCACGGCACGCGCATCTGGACGATCGTGCTTGAAATCTCCGTGCTGATGGCCAGCTTCCCGTCGGAAGAACTC
>JBBROD010000075.1:0-21064 GCA_038229715.1 Tepidisphaerales bacterium
GGGAAGATCGCGGTTGTTGGCCTCGGCGTAGGTCCACAGGCCGTTGATGATCTGCTGCAAGTTTCCGGCACACGTTACACGCCGGGCTTTTTCGCGGACGCTCATCAGGTAAGGTACGAAAATGCTGAGCAGGATAAGCACGATCACGATCGCCACCATCAGCTCGACGATCGTAAATCCGGCGTGTTTGGTGGAGCGGGAGTTCATGGTTGCAAAATCGGCAGGCCGGTGGATGACGTTTGCTGTTCTACCTTGCGGCGAAGTTGCCCACAGGCGGCGTCGATGTCGCGGCCGCGGCTCTTGCGGACATGGGCATTCACGCCCGCCGTTCGCAGAATCTCCTGAAACGCCACCACGTCCTCAGACTTGGGCCGTTTAAACGGCAGGCCTGCCACTTCGTTGTAGCGGATGAGGTTCACGTTCGCGCGGATCGTTTTGGATAGCTTGGCAAGTTGCTTGGCTTGCTCCGGCTGATCATTCACGCCCGACAGCAGGATGTACTCAAGCGTGATCTCCCGGCCGGTCTGATCGAAGTAAAACCGACAAGCGTCCATGATCTCCGGCAGCGAAAAGTTCTCAGCCCATGGAATTAATTGCTTGCGTAAGGACTCGATCGGCGCATGAAGCGATAGCGCCAAATTCAACGGCAGGTTTTCGCCGGCCAGCTCGCGGATCTTGGTAGGCACGCCCACGGTTGACACCGTGATCTTACGAGCGGAAATGTTCAAACCCACTGGGTCGTGCAAAACCTGAATCGCCTTCATGACGTTGGCGTAATTCGCCATCGGCTCGCCCATGCCCATGAAGACGATGTTGGAGATGTGCTCGCCGGTGGGCTTGAGGGCTTGGTTGAGTTGGATTACCTGCTCGACGATCTGGTGGGCGGTGAGGTTCCCCTTAACGCCGTTCACGCCGCTGGCGCAGAAGTGACATCCGACGGGGCAGCCCACTTGCGAGCTGATGCACGCGGTCCGTCGCGGGCCGTCGGGGATCATCACGGTTTCAGCGTTGGAACCGTCTTCCCATGTCAGCAGCAGCTTGATCGTGCCGTCCTCGCTATCCTGCCGGGTGACGACCGTGGATTTAAGCAGGCTGAGTCGTTTGGGAAGTTCTTCACGATCTCGCTTGGAAAGGTTCGACATTCCGGCAAAATCGAGCACCGCTTTTTGGTACACCCAGTCGCGAACCTGCCCCGCCCGAAAGCGCGGCCAACCCCAGGAAGCGGCCAGCGCGTCCAGTTCGCCGGCGGTCATTCCGAAAAAGTCTGCCGGCGAAGAATTGTTCTGATGCACTGACATATAATCGACCAAGCCAGAGTAGCGTTTATGAAAGCGAAATCGACATTACCGTCTTACCATTCACCTTGCAAACGCAGTCGCAGAACCGTAGTTTCGACGATTTCATCTGCGGCTCGTCCTTAAGAGGGTTTTCAGCCGTGAATGCAACGCCTCCCCAAGTTCTGCCCACCGACCAGCGCACAGACGAGCAACTGCTCGCCTACTACCGCGAAGGTGATCGCGAGAGTTTCACCCTGCTCATGCAGCGCTATCAACGTGAGCTGTATCACTTCCTCGTGCGCTTCACGGGCGATCGGGTATTGGCCGACGACGTTTTTCAGGAAACATTTCTGCAGGTGCATCAGTCGGCGGGCCAGTTCGATCAAACGCGACGGTTCCGGCCATGGATTTTTACAATCGCCGCAAACAAAGCGCGCGACATGATCCGCTCCAACAACCGCCGCCCGACCACCGCCCTGAATGCGACGCGATCCCCGTCGTCCGACGACTCCGGCGGAGAGTTTATTGATCTGATCAAAACGGCTGACAATCTACCCGACGACTCGATGGAGCGTCGGGAACTACAGGAAAAAGTCCAGCAGACGATCCAGAGTATGCCCGAGCACCTCCGCGAGATTTTGCTGCTCTCGTATTTCCATCAATTCCCGTACAAGCAAATCAGCGACATCCTGGAAATCCCGCTGGGCACGGTTAAATCGCGTTTGCACGCAGCGGTCGCACACTTTGCAGGTGAGTGGAAAACACAAAATCCGTAGTCTGAGCGGTTGACGATAAATCAACTGCGGGTTTACGATGTTGAATACAAACAAATAGATCTCCCATCAGGGCGAAAATTCCGTTGCCAGTGAACGTTCAATCGGTTAGTTTCTGTAAGCCTATCTTCAAGAAGTAGATTAGAGGTTCGCAGATCGGGAAACGATATGTCACGCAAGCTTAATACGAATGATGCGGAAGCGATCGATCTGCTGCTCGACCAGTCCGAGCGTTCGCGTGATGTCCACTCGTTTTCGCAGCCCAGTGAAAGCTTGTTTCACCGCATTGCTCCCGCCCAGAAATTGCTAAACCTGCTCGATGTTTGGACGCTTGAGGAGCCTCCCGCCGATCTGATCCAGCGTACCTTGACTAAAATCGCTGCCTCTTCGGGTGGTGTCGGGATTTTGCCTGGCGAACGTAACTCAGCGTTTCGTCAGAACGCGTAGTCCTCTTCCAATTCAGATTCATGTCACGCTCTCACAGAAAGCAGGAGCGAGCGTTCTCGTTTCATCCATGTGATCGCGACGACTCTTTCATATGTTGGCGTATCGCGCTAGCGCTTTAATCAACTGCTCGACTTCTTCGTCGGAGTGATCGCAGGATAGCGTGATGCGAAGCCTGCTGCCGCCGCGCGGCACGGTGGGCGGGCGGACGGCGACGACGAGAAGCCCTTCGGATCGCAACTGGTCGGCGGCCTTCAATGCAACTTCGGCTTCGCCGAGCACGATCGGGAGGATGGGCGAATCGCCGGGCAGGAGTTTCAGCCCGCGACGGAGCAATTCGGTTCTCGCGCGTGCCGCGAGTTGGCGCACGCGCGATTGCCGTTGTGGTTCGTCGCGCATGACCGCGATCGCCTCCGCCGCCGCGGTCGCGATAGCCGGCGGCACCGACGTCGAGTAGATGTACGCCCGGCCGTGGTTGAGCAGCGATCGACAGAATGCGTCCGACGAGCAGACCGCCCCGCCGACCACGCCGGCGGCTTTGGAGAGCGTCGCGATCACCACATCGGCAACGCCGGCGAGCCCGGCTTCATTGGCGAATCCCGATCCGCCTCGACCGTACACGCCCGCGCCGTGGGCTTCGTCTAGCAACAGTATGAACGGCTGGCGTTGCTTGAGCGCCGCGAGTCCTGCCAGGTCGCAGGAATCGCCGTCCATGCTGAAAATCGATTCGGTGACGACGACCTGCAGTTGATCGGCCGATGCGTCAGCGAGCAATCGTTCGAGTTTCGTCAGATGGTTGTGCGGAAACACGCGGAACTCCGCTTCAGAACCACGAACCGCATCGAGCAGCGAAGCGTGCGACAGCTTATCGATCAGAAAACGCACGCCCTTGCCCGCCGCGGCGGCGGAGGCGGCAATCGTCTGTACGGCGGCGTGATTCGCCTGGTAGCCGCTCGGCAGCAGCACCGCCGACTCGGTGCCCTTCCAATCGGCGATCGCCTTCTCGGCTCGCGCGTGCGGCGCACTGTATCCGGTGATCAATCCGGCTGCCCCCGCGCCGGTTCCGCTGGCTGACAGTTCTCGCTGCATCGCGGCGATGATCCGCGTGTGATGCGTCAATCCCAGATAGTTGTTCGAGGCAAAGTTGACGTATCGTTTGCCGTCGAGCGCGAAGTGGACCGAGTCGATCTGCGTTAGCTCTTGGCGGGCGCGCAGCAGGTACTCGCTCTCCCGCCGGGCGAGGTCTGATCGCAGCATCGATTGCCATTGCTCCGCCGTCATCCGGCCGCTCCATAACGCAACCGGGCTTGCCACGGTTGTGACAAGCCCAGCGCCTGTTTCATTACAATCAGCAGCCGCTACTTAGTGCGGGCCGCCCTTTGCGTCGTCATCGTCGTCGCCGGCATCGGCCATGTCGGCAATGTCGCCGGCTTCGTCATCGATGGCCGACCCGGTCAGATCGCCGAGTTTGGCTTTCATCAGTCGGCCGATCTTGAATTTCACGGTGCGCTTTTCCGGCACGGCGACGGGCTCAAGTGTTTTGGGGTTTTGCGCGCGACGGGCTTTGCGCATCTTGGTTTCGAACACGCCGAAGTCGCGGAACTCCAAGCGGTTATCACGACCGAGTTCCAGAACGATTTCGTCGAGGAACGCTTGGATCACTCGCTTGACGTTAACGCGACGTTGCTGAGTTTGCTCAGCGATGCGGTCGATGAGTTCTTTTTTTGTTATCGTAGCCATATTTCCCTCGATAGGCTCTAAAACGCGATGGGCACCAGACTTAGATATCATGCAATGGAAACCATGTAATTTCAAGGAAAATGCGCGCAACCGCTGCTGAGGGCGCAATTAAGGGCTGAAATATGGCGTTTTTGAGCAATTGGACGGTTTGGATGATTCGGATTTTGGCGCTAGGGGATCGAGCTTTCCCTTGCCGTCCATAACGCTAGCGATAACTGCTACCGAACTGTTCGCTGATGGCTCGACGCTCGAAGCGGTCGTTTCGGTGGTCTTCGGTCTGGCGGTCGTCGGAACGAACGTAGAAGAACGTAGTTACCGTCTGATCAAAGCCGACGAACGCGCTTGGCTGACGCGAACTGCGCGAAAGATTCAGTCGCGGTCCACCCTGGGCGATGGGCGGATCGAACGCAAGCGCGCCGGCCGAGCCGGTCTCGGCGTATTGGAGCTCGGCTTCGTGGCGCATTTCCCGACTCGAAACCCGCGGCTTGCTGGCACACCCGGCCGCCAGCGACATTAACGCAATGATGGTGATTCCCGCACGCATGAACGGAGATAAACAAAGGTCGTGCCACGATGCGAAGTTGCTACGACAGCCGCCCTAAAACGCGAGCTTGCGCTTATGAATGCGTGAATGGATTTGCTTCGATCGGTCCGGTTATTCCGGATGATGCATCTTCGCAACATCGCGCAGCGATCTCACGCAACATCGGATCAGATCTGGAAGTCCAACAGATCCTTCTCGCCCTTGTTTTTTGAGCCCCGTTCGCGGTATTTCAGCTTCGGCGGCTCAGCCGTCACGCGATTCATCGGCGGGACGCTTTGGGTGATAAACACGTTGCCGCCGATCAACGCGCCTTTGCCGATCACCGTCTCCCCGCCCAGAATGGTCGCACCGGCGTAGATGATGACGTCGTCCTCGATCGTCGGATGACGCTTGGTCCCCCGCAGCGATTGCCCGAACTGCGGCGCCACCGCGCCCAGCGTCACGCCTTGATAGATCTTGACGTTGTGGCCGATCGTGGTGGTCTCGCCGATCACCACGCCGGTCCCGTGGTCGATAAAGAAGCTCCGGCCGAGGTCGGCGCCGGGGTGGATATCAATGCCCGTTCGTGAGTGGGCGTATTCCGTCATGATTCGCGGCAGCAGCGGCACTTGCAGGCGATACAACTCGTGCGCGATCCGCTGAACGAAGATTGCGAACAAACCGGGATAGCAAAAGATCGTCTCATCTGTGCTCTGGGCGGCCGGGTCGGCATCAAACGCAGCCTGAACGTCGCTCGATAGCATCTCGCGCAACGCCGGCAGCTTCTGGAAAAACTCCAGCACGATTTTAGCCGCCTGCTCATCACACTCGATGCAGTCCTTGTCATTCGAACCATTATTCGCAGGCAGGCTCATGCGATACCGAAGGCAGCATCGCACTTGGTCATAGATCATGTCAGCCAGATCATTGACCAGTTCTCCAATATGGTAGTTGATGTTTTCGTTAGTCAGCCCCTGCTTGCCGAAATAGCCGGGGAACATCGTCTCCCGCAGGCGCATGATGACCTGGATAATCACATCGCGGTTAGGCAGGTACACCCGCCCGAGGTGCTTCATCGTCGGCAGCGCGGTGATGCTGCTGACGAGGGAATTGACGATCTCCGGGAGCTTTTCGTTGAGGTCGTTGCGATCCATGTCAACTATTCTGTACGTCGGAGCAGGATTTGCAATTTGGACGGCATTTCGAATGTTGAAAATCGAATGATCACTTCGGCCGCGTCGTCGGCGCGGGTGAACGGAGGACGATTTCGACCAGTTGCCAGGACGTCGAAGTCCAATCGCTGAATCCGCCGCGAGCGTTCGGGCTTGGGGGGCCGAACCTGCGTGGGTTACCGCCGAAGCCGCCGCGGCCGCGACTTTCGGAGGCCTTGGGGGATTCGTTATTGCCGAACATCGGTTCCACCTGATCGCTCCATCGCGTCACGAAGCGAACTTCGTACGGGTTGCTCGGGAAAAACTGTTGATCAAAAGCCAGCACGGATGCCTTGGTACCAACCACAAACACACGCCGGCCCTTGGAGAACGCATCCTGCACGATGCGCTGTTGCTCGCTGTAAAGGTCCCTCAGCGTCTTGCCCTTGTAAATCTCGGCCATGTATTCCCTGCGCCGTTGTTGCAGCGGATTCGGATCGTTCGGATCCGGCTCGCGGCGAGCAAGGAACGCCCGCATCGCCGAATCAGTAAAGGCGTTAAACTGGTAAAGCTCAAATCGCCCCATGAACTGCCCGTAGTTCATCATCCCATCGGCCATTCGCGGTCCATCGGCGAAGAGGACGGCATTGTTGGGAACGAGTTTGTGTAGAACGTCCCCTGCAACCGATAGCGACGTGTATTGCCTCTGCATGCCGACGAGCGACTGATTGGACATTGCCGCACCGTCTTCAAGTCCGTTCGCTGCCCGATAAGCGCCGATCCCCGCCGCGAGCGCAACAACAAGTCCAGCGGCAATGGGCATGGCGATGGATTTGCGTCGCTGGCCGAAATCATCCGACCCGACAATGCCATGGCGCACACAGACGGCTGCCCCCAGAGTTAGTGCGGGGAAGAATGTCACGAAAAACCGCGCGTACGACACGCCTCGGTCCGGCGACCAATAGTACGAGGTATACAACAGAATTCCCGGAATCAGCCACAGCAGCAGCAGGATTCCGAACCGCCAGCTTCGGCGAAACACCATCGCCAGCCCTGCCAGCCCCAAAGGCAAACTGAACAGCATTCCCGTATCGTGGAACGTGCGAACAACCTGTTCCCACGTCAACAGCACTTTGCCCCAAGTGAAGGCGGCCTTGCCGGCGTCGGCGTACCAGAAGTTGTGCCAGAACGATCCTTCGGAGAAGCCGCTTTCGTTGGTCGTGTCGTAGCCGGTCCAACTGCCCATGGCGATCTTGTTGAAGATGAGCAGATAGCCGACCGGCAAAATCCACCCGAGAAAAGGCACGGCCGCGCGGAGGTACGATCGCCACTGCGACCAGCGGATCGTGCAAACGGCCGCGAACGCCAACGGCAGGATCAGCAGGCCTTCGGTGTAGCGGATCATGCAGGCGTAGCCGAGAAAGAATCCGCCGAGTAGGCCGCGCCAGATCGAATTGGTTTGCCACCATCGGAGCAAAAAGAACATTCCCCAAACGACGAACGCGAGGCAGGCCGCATGACTGTTCGCATTATTCGCCAGTACGAGCGTGACCTGGCTGAACCCCAGCAGCATGGCTGACAACAATCCCGCGAACGATCCCGCCAGCGCCCGGCCGAGGAAGAACATCCCCGCCACCGCAGCGATCATCCCCGCCGGGCTGATGCAAAACGCCCAGACGTAACCGTGCTTGGCCCCGCCGATCCAGAGCATGATTGCGTAGAGAATCGGCATGCCCAGCGGATACTTCGGGTAGTAAACGCCCGGCTTATCGCCGACCATCACCCACATGTTGCCGACGTATTCGTAAGGCGTAGCCGGAATAAACTTGGTAGTGAGCGAGCGCGCGTACTGCCTCCCGCCGACGAGGTAGCCGTTCTGATCGACACCGGGATGGGCCGGTGCCCAGAAACAGAGTGTCATAAACGCGAACAATCCGACAAAAATAGCCGCCGAAATCAGCCAGGTTATTTGATAGGCTTTGGATTCGTTGTCCGACAGGTCGCACAACAGCCGGCTGGTGCTGGTCTGAAATTCCTTGGTATCCGGCGCATAGGTCAGCGACAGCAACGCCTCTGCCGGTGAGATTTCGGCCGGCTTAGCCGGTTCTGGCTTCAGATCAAACGTTTCCGGCAACCGGGTGGACGACTCGATAACGCACCGTTCCCTTCGTCAAGAGGTGATCCGTCTGTACTACGCCCGACCAGCGTAATTGTTTCGTGTTACGCGGTGAAGTCAATTGTTGCCAAGGCTGAAGGCGGAAGGATGAAGGATGGGAATGGATCTTGTCGGTCTCTATCTCAACCCTCTCCCGGTACGCCGGGAGAGGGCAGGGTGAGGGTTCTGTTTCCTTTGAGAAAAGCTCGACCATCGCGGCAGAACCCTCACCGCAACCCTCTCCCGGCGTACCGGGCGTGGGAGCCAAGGCTTGGCGCGGCAGGGTTGGACAGAACCATATTGTCGCCCTTTTCATCCTCCATACTTCCGCCTTCATCCTTGGCCTTACCCGTTGCCATTTGCCCGCCGCTCCGCGATAAATCGGTCACTCGAAAGGATTCTGCATGGAAGCATTGATGATCGGCGTTTCAGGCATGCGCGGCACCGTGGGCGGCACGCTCACGCCGGCGGTAGTCAGCCAGATGGTGGCGGCGTTTGTGGTGTGGCTCAAACGCAGTCAGAGCAACAACATGCTCGGCCGGCCGCTGAAGGTGGTGTTCGGGCGCGATTCTCGTCCCAGCGGTTACTGGGTTCGCGATGCGGCTGTCTCAACGCTCGTGGCCAGCGGGATTGAAGTGGTCGATCTCGACGTCGTCACTACGCCCGGCGTGGCGATGATGGTGAAGCACCTGCAGGCCGACGCGGGAATGATCGCGACCGCCTCGCACAATCCTATCGAATGGAACGGGCTGAAATTCCTCAACCGCGACGCCGTTGCTCCCCCGCCGGCCGATGCGGCGGCGATCAAAGAGCTTTACCTGGCCGGCGTGACCGACTTCGTCCGCGTGCAATCGCTCCTGCCGCCGGCACGCAATACTGAAACGCACGCCTATCACATCAAACGCGTGCTCGATCATGTGGACGAGCTCGGGATTTACACCAGGCGGTTCAAAGTAGTGCTCGACAGCGTCAACGGTGCCGGCTGTGTTGCAACCGCTACCCTGCTCAGCAAACTCGGCTGCTTGCTGGTTCACATGAACGACAAACCGAACGGCCAGTTCGCCCACGAGCCGGAACCGACGGCGAAGAATCTCACGTCGTTATCCGACGAGGTAAAACGCCAGAAGGCTGCGGTCGGGTTCGCGCAGGATCCCGATGCCGATCGCCTCGCGATCGTCGACGAAAACGGCACTTACATCGGCGAAGAATACAGCCTCGCGCTCGCGGCCAAGCTGATCCTCTCGAAAAAGCCCGGCGGCGTGGCGGCGGCGAACCTGTCGACCAGCCGGATGCTCGACGACATCGCCGCCCAGCACGGCGGGCGCGTCGTCCGCACGATGGTCGGCGAAGCCAACGTCGTCCAGGCGATGATGCGCGAAAACGCCGTCATCGGCGGCGAAGGCAACGGAGGCGTGATCGACCTCCGCATCGTCCCCGGCCGCGACAGCTTGCTGGGCATGGCGTACGTTCTGCAGTTGATGGCCCAAACCGGCAAGACCATCAGCCAACTGGTGGCCGACCTACCGAAGTATGAGATCGTAAAAACCAAATTCGAATGCAAACGCGAAGACGCCGACCGCGCGGTGGCGGCGATCGTGAAGGCGTTCAGCTCGGAAAAGGTCGACCTGCAGGACGGCATCCGCATCGACTGGCCGGACAGCTGGGTGCATGCCCGGCCGAGCAATACCGAGCCGATCATGCGCATCATCGCCGAAGCGCCGACAAGAGATGTGGCCGAGGCGAAGATCGCGGCGGTGCAGCGGGTGGTGGATGGGGTTTTGAAGTGATCTGTGAAGAGATGGAAATCCGAATGACGAAACCCGAAATCCGAATGAATGACGAATGACGAAACCCGGGCGTCAATATTTTTCGGCATTCGTCATTCGGATTTCGTCATTCATTCGGATTTCGGGTTTCGTCATTCAGATTTCACTAGGGTTTCGGGTTTCGTCATTCGGTATTAAGGCGACCACCCCAGTTCCCCCAACGCCTTCTTCACGACACCCAGATATTTCTCTTCCTTCGCAGTCAATTCCCCGTCCACCAGCAGCTCGTTCAGAACGCTGATGTAGATATGAGCGTGGATCACCTTCAGCCGGCCGGGGTCGACGCCCATTGCCAATTCTTTAGCGATGGTCATTTCCGCGTCGCTGAAGTGGTTGTCGACCATCGCACCTTCAACAAACTGGAAATACTTGTCCACCGACTCGGCAGCGGTTTCGCGCTCGCGGTCTTTGGTGAAATTCTGGATTTCTTCGAGTGAGAGCGAGATCGACAGCCGGGGTATGAAATTCTGCCCGCCGTCGGTGACTTTGAGAATCCGGTCAGCCCGCAGCCACCGCCACTGAGCGCCGTCCATGACGATCGGAGCTGCCTGCCAGCACTGGATGATCATCGTTTTGTCGTTATGCGACGACCGATACGGCTCGACCAGCCGATCGCTGGGTTGCTCGTCGAGCGTTTTGCGGTAGGTGATCCGCGCAATGCGATTGGCTTTCGCCAGTTCGATCAGTTTGCAGAGTTGTTCCATTGATTAGATTTTCAATTTGCGATTTGCAATTTGCAATCGTTAGTATGTCGTATTCCGATTGCAAATTGCAAATTGGCGATTGCAAATCACAGAAACTTTCCGAATTCCTCGACAAACTCCGCTTCAGTGAGGACTTTTACGCCGAGTGCCTTCGCCTTGTCCAGCTTGCTGCCGGCGTTTTCGCCGGCGACGAGGAATGCCGATTTCTTGCTGACGCTGCCGCTTGCCTTGCCGCCGAGGCGGACGATGAAGGATTCGATGCTCTGGCGGTCGAACTTTTCGAGCGTGCCGGTGACGACAATCGACTGCCCCGCCAATGGTTGGTCGCCGACGGGGGGCTTTTCGAAGGTCGGGTTCACGCCGACCTCGATCAATGCACCGACCGCAGAGCGGCCAGCTTTGGATTGGAAGAAGTCTGCTACAGAGTGCGCGATGACGGGGCCGATCTCATTCGTCGAAGAGAACTGCTCTTCGGTGGTCTTCTCCAATGCCTCCAGGCTGCCGAAGTTGCTCGCCAGTATATGAGCCACGCGCGTGCCGACGTGGTGGATGCCTAGGCCGCCGAGCAGACGATCCAAGGGCTGTTGCTTGCTGCCTTCGATCTTGGCGACGACCTTCTGTGCGACTTTTTCGCCCGTCGTTCGTTTGCTTCCCGTCGTCGTTTCGCTTTCGAGGTTGGCGATGTCGTCGACGCTCAGTTTATACAGGTCGGCGAATGTCCTCACCTTGCCGCTTTCGACGAGTTGATCGATCAGTCGATCGCCGAGCCCTTCGACGTCCATCTGGCTTCGGCCGCAGTACCAACGAAGGCGCTCTTTCAACTGGGCCGGGCACGAAGGGTTGACGCAGTAGAGATCGATGCCGTGCTCCAGCACTTCCACCTTGCCCTGACACGCCGGGCACTCGGCCGGGATCTTGGTCTTTTTTATGCGGTTGCGGACGAAATAATCCTCGCAGTTTGGATTGAGACACCGGTACGCAACAACGTCTTCAGGATAATCCTCCCACTCGACCTTCGTCGCACACTCCGGGCACTCTGTCGGTATCGCCACAGGCTTGGCGCCGCGGGGACGTTTTTCTTTGATTACATCCCGAACATACGGAATCACCTCACCGGCCCGCTCCACCACAACTGTATCGCCGATATGAATATCCAGCTTGCGGATCTGGTCGATGTTGTGCAGCGTGACATGCGTGACCGTTACGCCGCCGATGAAGACGGGTTCCAAGTCTCCGACGGGTGTCAAGCTGCCGCCTTTGCCGACCTGCCAGCGGACGTCTTTCAGTTCTGTCGGCTGCTGCTCGGTTTCGTACTTGTATGCGATGATCCACTTAGGTGATTTGCTGGTCGTGCCGAGCGCGTCGCGCTGCGCAAAATCGTCGACTTTCACAACAACCCCGTCAGTCATGTACGGAAGCGTTGGACGGACTAGCGCGAAATCGGCGATCTGTTTCAGCACCTCGTTCACCGTCTCCGCCTGGCTGACTTCGCTAGGTAGCGGTAGGCCCCAGACGCGGAGCAGTTGGGTCCATTCCCAATAGCTTTTCACCGGCAGTGGCTCGACTTGGCCGAGGCCGTGGGCTAGGAAGCGCAGCCGGCGTTTGGCGACGATTTTTGGGTCCAACCGCCGCAGCGTGCCGGCCGTGGTGTTGCGCGCGTTGGCGTAGGGTTCTTCGCCCGCTTCGATTAACTGCTTGTTGACGCGCTGGAAGTCTTCGTTGTCCATATAGACTTCGCCGCGTACTTCCAGAATCGCCGGCGGTTTTACCTTGCCCTCGGTTTTCAGCGCCAGCGGGATCGAGCGGATCGTCCTGGCGTTAACGGTGATGTCGTCGCCGGTGTTTCCCCGCCCACGCGTGGCGGCCAGCACCAGTTGGCCGTCCTCGTAGCGTAGGCTGACCGAAGCGCCATCGATCTTCGGCTCTAACACGTAGATGGGCGAAGCCCCATCGATCCCTTTTCGTACCCGGGCATCGAACGCACGGACTTCGTCCTCGCTGTACGTATTGTCGATGCTCATCATCGGCACGGCGTGCTTCACCGGCTTGAGCGATGACTGCACATCGCCGCCCACCCGCTGCGTCGGCGAGTCGGCCGTCGCCAGATCGGGATGGGCTTTTTCAACGTCGGTCAGTTCCTGCATCAGCGCGTCATATTCGCGGTCGCTGATCTCCGGCCGGGCGTCGATGTAGTACAGGTGGTTGTGATGATTCAGTTGATCGCGCAACTGCTTGGCGCGCTTGTCGGGTGAAGGGGCCATGATGCAATCTTAATGCACCGGCTGCGTCGCGGGAAACACGCGCGACCATTGCTGATCGATCCATGCCTGCACGTTTTTCTCCGACGCGGCATCCACCGGCGAATTGTGCGTGGCATAAGGCAAATCGATCACCAGCTTCGGCCCGGCGTAGGCGTTAACCACCCTATCGTGATACTTCGGCGGGACGACTTCGTCATTGTCTGACAGCAAAAAACATGCAGGGACAGCGACGTACGGCCCCATCGTCGGCGAGTTCAACTCCGCCGGGATTTGCAGCGAAACCGGCGTGGCCAGCAGCTACAGATTCCACCACCCGTGACGTTGAAAAACGAGCCTCCGCAGTGGCGGCGGATTTTTGAGGATCATCGCGACGACCGGCCGCTTGGCGGCGACGTAAATCGACGTAGCCGTCCCCAGGCTGTCAGAATCAATCAAAATCGGGCGATCCCCGGCGACGGATTTGAGCACGTCGTACGTCGCCAACGCCGCTG
Organism: Tepidisphaerales bacterium; assembly: GCA_038229715.1. Taxonomy (GTDB): domain Bacteria; phylum Planctomycetota; class Phycisphaerae; order Tepidisphaerales; family Tepidisphaeraceae; genus JANMES01. Next base: position 13,346 of record JBBROD010000075.1, read on the forward strand.
GCGGGATTAACTGGAGCTTGGCGGAACCTTCGCTTCCGCCGTACCCGGGATAGTTCAAGCTCCAAACTTCAACCGGTCGCGATCGCCACCGCTCTGCGGTCCACCAAGCCATGTCTTCCGCCCGTGAGCCGTTGCCGCAAAAGGACAAAATGTATGCTTTGGGTTCGCCGTCGCCGCAGGCTTTCGTTCGGAACGTCCAGACTTCGAGTTTGCCATGGTCGGTCTCGACTGGCCGGCTCGTCGCGCCCATCGCGTTGCGGTGATCGGTCGACGGGTACAGCAGGAACGAGCTGGCGCATCCTTTGAAGTACACAAACAACTGTACGCAAAGAAATGCGACCAGATACGCTTTCCACCGCCGTTTAAGCCAGTTGCGCATCGAGCTCCCCGCTACGTCGCATGGGCTACCAGCCCATGCCTGATCACGTACTAAGGCATGAGCTGGTAGCCCATGCGACAGCACAACTTATTCCGCCACGCCCTTGGCGAAGTCGTAAACCCAAACTTGACCGGCGGGCTTCCAGTCGATCAGTTCGTCGGACTTGAAGAACAGCTTGAGCTCTTTGTCGGCTGCCTCTGAAGAATCCGAGCCGTGGATCAGGTTGAAGCTGTTCGACACGCCAAAATCGCCGCGGATGGTGCCCGGCTCGGCCTTGCTGCCGAACGTAGCGCCCATCATCTTGCGGCTGATAGCGATTACATCCTTGCCTTCCAACGCCAGCACCAGCACCGGCGAACTGGTCATGAATTTTACCAGGCCTTCGTAAAACGGCTTGCCCTTGTGCGGGGCATAGTGCGTTTCCGCGGTGGCTGTCGCGATGCGGGTGAATTTTGTTCCGGCAATCACGATGCCCTTTTTCTCAAAGCGGGTGATGATCTCGCCGATCAGACCGCGCTGGACGGCATCGGGCTTCAGAATGATAAGTGTTCGTTCCATGTTATTCATTTCCTCTAAAATGGGGTCTGGTTTATACAGGCTTTGCTTAGCGGATACAAACAACCCGATCGACGACTTTGCCGTGCCTTTGCCCGGTTCGCCGCTGTGTTCGGAGGATTGGGATGTGCGTCTGGTGAAGAAAGCAACGTTTCTGATCGTCCAATCGCACCTTAGGCGCTACGACCTGCGTCAGGGGCGTTAGTTGGTGCAACAGATTCCGCAAGAGAATTCCACTCACGGTGATGCCGATCTCTTGGCGACGGTTACGGCTTTTTCTTCATCTCTTCCAAAGCTTCTGCGAACGCCTTGCCAGTCTGGGCGAAGAATTTGGCTGAACCGTAATAGTGGAAGCCTTGGTTTGAAATACCGAACTCCTGCAGGAACTTCTCTTCGGGGCTAAGGGCCGCATCGACCTTGGCTTTAATTTCCCCTGCAAGCTTCTTCGCATCGGCCTTTGTGTCTTCACCCTTTTTGGATCTTTCCTTGAGATCCTTTTCGCGGGCGCTTAATTCGGACTTGACCTTCTCGATCTTGGCCTTCACAGCATCGAGTTCCACCGGCCAGAACTTTTGGGTGTAGACGTTGGCGACCGTGCCCTTGAACTCGTCCATTTCTCCCGGAGCGGCCATCGCCTTGCGGAAGGCTTCGGTATTTTCGCCGGCTGCATCACCGCCGACGCCGAGCACCCCGGTGACGAAAGGCAACTTCGGCGCGCCAAGGTCCTTGCGCACATCGCGGATAAAGCAAGCCAGCAAGCGGCTGTACTCCGAGTAGTCCTTGACGCCCTTCTTGCCCTTGGAAGGATCGGTCACCGGGTACGAACCGACCAGATCGTTAAAGCCCTGAAACCACACGAAGCCGGCCAGTTCGTAGCCTTCCTTGGGATCGTAATCGGGATAAACCTTCTTGGGATCGGCCAGCACTTCCTTCACATGCGACATCATGTGCGCGTAATACTTGCCGGCCTTTTCTTTTTGCTTCTCGTCGGCTGGTTCACCGGCGCTGGGCGGACGGAAGTCGACCATCAGGCTCTTGCCGCCCCAGGCGTTTTTGATCAGCAGAATCGGTTCGCCAAGCTGCTTGTGCATCGTAATGCCGAAGGTGAACTCCGGGCCGATCTTGCCCACGCCGACGTGATGCTGACTGCCCCAGCCGACGGTCAGTTGCCCGGACTTCCTGCCGTTCGGGTTGCCTTCGAAATCGCCGAAGGCGTCAGAAATCCACACGTCCTTGCACAGCACAGGCTTGCCATCGGCGTCGACCATCTCCTTATACAACTCAGCTGTCTTCGGGTCCTTAGCCACAGCGGGGAAGGTGGAGATCAGCGCATGTCCCTCCATGTTGGACTGGCCGGCGAGGATGAAGACTTTGAGGGGTTTCGCTTCGAGCGGTGAAGTTGTCAGAGTGAACAGCAGGCAGAACAGAATCAAGAATTGAAATTGAATTGGTTTCATATAATCGTGTGTTGCGAAATGACAATGACCTTAGCGATGAGCGGAGGTGGTTTAGCAGCAACACCACTTTTCTCTGAACCGCATCAGATCCTGACCAAGCCATGCGACCGTCGCCGGGATAGCCGCCGGTGACCTCACAGAGTGAGGCCTGAGAACAAACTGGACGGACTCGAACAATTAAATCGGGGCGATAGGATTCGAACCTACGACTTCCTGGTCCCAAACCAGGCGCTCTAGCCAAGCTGAGCTACGCCCCGTCAGGTTGATAGTTGTCAGTGGAACCGGACAGAATGTCAAGCCGGGTCGGTCGCAGGTTCGTCGGCATCGTCGGATTCGACGGATTCAGCGGATTGCGAGGCGTCAGGCACTTCAGGAGACTTCATCAACTCTCGCAGCAGCACCGTAGCGAACGAGCCCGCCGGGAGTGAGAACGCGACCGTGATGTGCCCGCCGTGCTCGTCGACGCCAGATGAGATGGCTAAATCCTTGGGCTGAACGCGCATCGAACGGCGGGCGCCTTTCACGCGGTCAATGCCGTCGTTTCTGAAATCGCCGGGCTTGAGGTGCAGTTCGTCGAAAACCGCCTGCTCGATGACGGCGGGCTCGCCGGTCGGGGCGCTCATGCGGTATCCCAGCAGCGGCCCGGTCGGGCTGATCTCAAACGCCGCAGCGCGCGGCTGCTCAACGGCGGCGTCTTCGACGAGGAAACAAGCGCCATTCTCGTGCTTGTACGCCAGATCGCCGGGCTGGACTTGATCGAACGTGTCGATCCGCTTCTCCAGCACTCGGTTAAACATCTCCGACTGCAAGGCCGACACCCACAGCCGACGGAGTTTTTCGTCGATCATGCGGACGGCCGAGTTCGGCTTTTTGGTTTTCATCAGCCGCGCGAGAATCCGCCGCTCCATCCCACAGTGACGCGGCCAGGCGTGCATCGAATCGTCATTCTGTCGATTGGCAAAAAACGTACGGGCCTTAAACTCATACGCATCATCCAGATCGGGCTTCGGATCGCCCAAAAGCAGTTGCAGAACGGCTTGGTTATCGTTGCGGATCAGCGCTGCGCCGAGCAGATGATTGTTCCCGCGCCGGCCGAACCGTTGCTCACCGAAGAAATTGGGCAGGCCGCGCTTCTCGAGCAGCGCGAGAGGCTCTTTCAGTTTGACGACGTCGGTCGGGTTGACTTGGCGGATCTTGATCGCAAAGCGATTGCCGGCCAAATGCCCCAGCCGAAGTTTATTCCCGTGGCGCGCTGCCCATTGCACCGTCAGGCGATCGATTTTCAAGTCCATCACCTGCTTCTCGGTCACGCCGGCGAGCGAAAACACCTGCCGCGTGATCGCCCGCGAGTCTTTCAGGCCGGCGTAGCCGATCTCCCGCGTCGGCACGTCTAGCGCTTTGGCAATCCGGCTGATGGCGTCAAACGTGGTCAGGCCCACCTTCTGGATTTCAAAATAGACGTGCTCGCCCTCACCGGAAGGTTCGTAAAGCGGGATTTCCTGCACGAAGAAATCCTCGTTGCGCTCTTTCAGCACACCGCCAATCCCGGGGAAATCTTTAGTCACATAAGGGAGAGCCATTTCGGCATCTTACACTAAAGCTCGTGGAGTAACGCGCTATTGCAAGATCATCAGGACTGAGGAAGGAAAAGTGCGGCATCCAACGGTGCTGGCTTTGCGACAACGCATTCCACAATCAAAAATCTGCGGAACTGAAACGATTGAAATGTGATGTCTCTCCCCTCACCCCGCTGCGGAGAGGGAGAGCGCCACTAGATCGCCCGAACCAATCTGGTGATCGTCTCCCGATCCAGCAGCAGCCGTTCGATCGATCGCACGGACGGCTGCCTTAGCACCGCCGCTCGGCCGAAGCTGTGCTCTATCGCGGCGACAGCCATCTCGGCATCGATCGGCTCAATCGCGGTCGCACTGCGGCTGGCAGCGTGGTGTTTGGCGGCGGCGATCGTCAGCGGATACAGCAGCGCCAGCGAATGCAGCCCGCGAAGGAAATCTCGATCGCCGTTGGCCGGGCCCATAAACTGCAATGCTTCGAGCTTGTTTCGCAGCAATCGCCAGAGCAGCGCGAACGTATCCGGCGGTAGTGCGTGCGCCGCAAACGTCGGCCGAAACAGCTTCGCCGATCGCAATGAGCCCTTGGGATGACTCAAACCCAATCCACGGAACGTGCCGAACCCGAGGACGACTTTCAGCATCGCGATCAGCCGCGAGACGCGCCCGGCTCGGCCGTCGAGGACGTCTTCGTCGCGCCGCAAATGTAACGCAAGCAACGTTCGAAACGCCGCCCGCGCGATCAGCCCCGGCCGTTTCACCGATCCGGCTGCGGCCGCTTCGATCTGCGATTTGAGCGGCCCGAACGCGCTTGCCAGCGCCGGGCGGTCGATTCCGTCTGCCGCCGTGATCGCCAACACATCGCATAGGTACGGGATGAAAAGCGCTCGCTGATCCGCCGTCGGCAGGCCGTTCTGCAACGTCGCGATGAACTCCGAGATAGCGATGATCTGATCTCGTTCCAATCCGCAGCAAGTGGCCTCGTCAAACCCATCGGGGTCGGGCCAGCGATCGGTGAATTTTCGGAGGAACGGGAGTTGTTCCGCGTGCGTGTCGCCGGTGTTTGTGCGAACGGTCGGGCAATCGTAGCGGGCGCTCACGCTGGCTTCGCCGGCAAACGTGGGCGTGATCTGAAACGGAAAAATCCGACAGGCGGTGGGCTTGGCATCCGCGCCGAACTGCTCGTGTATCCGGCACAGGCCGTTGGATTCGTTAAGGAATACACACGCCCCGTCCGCCCGGTGGGCAAGATACGTCTTCCCGCCATGCCGGCTGAGGCCATTCACATTCGCCAGCGGATCACCCACCGGCCAACGGAGCCGCTCAATCGATTCCGGCTCGCCGGCGAACAACTCAACCATCTGGTGCCGGCAGCAATCCGTGCACGATTTGCACGTAAAATGTTCGTCGGCCAGCACCTGCAACTTCATACTTCAGATCATACGCAACCAGACCCGTCTTAACAGCGATTGAATTTCGCCACCACCGGGCGATTGCGGTAAAGTCGAAGGTGGAAGTAGAGGCATTTCTCTCTTAAGGGAGCAACCGATTCATGCGACACCTGATTTTCATCGGCTGGACGATCGTGGCGGTACTGGTGGGTGCGGGGTTTCTCCATTTGCTCCCCAAACTCGGATCGACCGGAAAGCGGCTGTCGGAATCGCTCTGTCGGGCGCCGGGGTTGGACTGGGTGATCACATATTTCACCATCTTGCCAATGTTCGTCGGCCCGGTGCTGCTCGGCTGGAAAGGATTCTTCGACGGCGTCGCCGGACAGGTCGCGGGCATGCTGCTGTGGCAGTTCGCCCATGAAGCCTTGAATCGCGAAGCAATGCGCGGGCCGCGGATTCTGAAAGTGACCAACGCCAAGGTCGGTGCGCTACCCAACTGTCTTGCCACTTGGCTGACGGCGTTTGCCACGCCGATCTTCTGGTTCATCCGACTGTGCACGGTGTTTGTATACACACCATTGACGTGGCTGGTCGGCCTGCCGGCGTATCAGGGGAGCGAGTGGGTTGCGGTTTCACGCCAGAAATTCGCGGGTCTTGTCGGGCACGATCTGATCTGGTGCCTCTACTGCGACTGGATGACCGGCGTCTGGTCGCTGGCGACGGAAATGCTGCGGAATGTCGAATCATTCTGGTGCCCGATCAAGTTCTACAGCGACAAAAAGTGCGACAATTGCAAGATTGACTTCCCCGACGTTGTCAACGGCTGGACCGACCCGGCCGGCACGATGGCGGACGTCACGCGGCTGCACGATGAGAAATACCCGTTCGGCCAGAAGGTCAACGCTTGGTTCGGGCATCCGGTGCGGCTAACCGTGAAAGGCGAATCGCCTAATACACCGGCCACAATCGTTGCACCGGGCGAACACGCTGAGTAATCTCGGGCCTTAACCGATCTTTTCAACACCGTTCACATACGGCCTCAGCACATCGGGCACGGTCACGCTGCCGTCTGCGTTCTGGTAGGTCTCGAGGATCGCGATCAGCACGCGCGGGCACGCGATGGCGGTGTTATTGAGTGTGTAGCAAAACGGCGTTGTCGGCTTGCCACCTCCGGACGGTGTTGCTTTGTAGCGGAGGTTGAGACGTCGGGCTTGGAAATCGCGGAGGGCGCTACCGCTGTGGGTTTCGCCGTAGCCGTTGCGGGATGGCATCCATGTTTCGATGTCGTACATGCGCCACTTGCCTTGGCCCATGTCGCCGGTGCAGTTTTTGACAACGCGGTAGGCCAGCTTTAATCCCTGCAGGATCAACTCGGCGTTGGCGATGATTTCCTCGTGCAGCGCAATGTGCTCGGCGTCGTCGGCCTTGTGGACGATGACCTGCTCCACCTTGTCGAACTGATGCACGCGATACAGCCCGGCGGTGTCCTTGCCCGCGGCGCCGGCTTCGCGGCGGAAGCAGGTGCTCGCGGCGACGAGTTTCTTCGGCAGGTCCTTCTCCTCAAGCACTTCGTTACCGAAGAAACTGGCAAGCGGCACTTCACTCGTGCCGACCAGTACGCTGTTGTCCTGCGTGATGTACGCCTGATCTCGCCCGGCGGGGAAATAGCCCGTGCCGACCATGCACTGCTCGGTCACCAAAATCGGTACGACAAACGGCTCGTACCCGCGGCCGGCGACGACGTCCATCGCGTAGCGCAGAACGGCGTTGTACAACATCGCTCCCGCTCCGCGAACGACGTAGCTGCGACTGCCGGCGAGTTTTACGCCGCGATCGAAATCGAGAATGCCCAGCTTCTGCCCGAGTGCGATGTGATCGAGCTTCCCGCCGAGCAGTTTTTCCGGCGGACGGTTCGGATCAGCCCACGTGCGAACCAAAACGTTGTCGGAATCATCCTTCCCCACCGGCCAGGTTGGATCGGGAATCGCCGGCAGCATGAGCATGATGCGGGCGCTTTCGGCCTCGGCTTCGGTCTGCTGGGCGACGGCGGATTCGTACTTTGCCTTCAGTTCAGCAGCCTGCGCGAGGAGGCTTTCCAATTCGGGTGATGTGCCTCCTTTGAGTTGCCCTTTGAGCTTGCCGACCTGCCCGCCGATCTTGCCTTGCTCGGCGCGAAGTCCGTCGGCGAGGGTCTGTGCGCTGCGGCGTTTCTCGTCAGCAGCCCGCCATTGATCGACCAGCTCCGGCGAGCCGACGCGCTTGATCTGCGTGGCGTGTTTGACGGCGTCGGGATTGTCACGGAGCAGTTTCGGATCGAGCATAGTCGCGACGTTTTACCATAAGAATGCGATGCGACACAGAGGCACAGA
>JBBROD010000076.1:0-20610 GCA_038229715.1 Tepidisphaerales bacterium
AGAGGCACAGAGACACAGAGAAATGCACAAAGAGAATTCAGAATTAAGCTCTCTGTGCTTGCCTCTGTGGCTCTGTGCCTCTGTGTCGCATTGATTTGCACCGAAAAAACAAAAACGGCGTGGTCGCAATGACCACGCCGTTTGATTTTCGATCGCAAAGAAACGCTTACCACGCGAAGTGGGCGAACGCCTTGTTGGCGTCGGCCATGCGGTGGGTGTTGTCGCGGGTGGCCATGGCCTTGCCTTCCTTCTTGAAGGCGCCCACGATTTCGTCCGCCAGCCGGTCCGCCATCGGGCGGCCGCCGGATTCGCGGCAGGCGCCGATGATCCAGCGGAACGCCAGCGACTGCTGACGACGCTTGTTCACCTGCATCGGAACCTGGTAGTTCGCCCCGCCGACGCGCTTGCTGCGCACTTCGACGTAGGGCTTGACGTTGTTGATGGCGTTTTCAAACAGTTCCAGCGGCGCAACGTCCTTCATCTTCTTCCCGGCGATCTCCATCGCATCGTAGAAGATCTTTTGTGCGACGGTTTTTTTGCCGTCCCACATCAGACAGTTGATGAATTTGGCGACCAGTTTGCTGTTGAACCGGCCGTCCGGTTTGAGCATGTCTTCAGAAGCGGTGAATTTCTTATAGGCCATAGTGTGTTCCTTACTCTTGCTGACGCATCGTAATGAGAGGCGTCTGTAGCTTCAGGTCTGTCGTTTCAGCCACCAGACGAAGGCGGCTATCCCGATCAGAATGATAATTCCAGTTTTTGCTAACGAGCCATATCCCGAGCTTACGTCTTTGATCGTCTCTTCAGCCAGGAAATGGATATCCATTGGGTTTACTTAGCCGACTTAGTGCCATACTTGCTGCGGCTGCGCTTGCGGCCGTCAACGCCCAGTGCGTCAAGCGTACCACGAACGATGTGGTAGCGAACACCAGGCAAGTCGCGAACGCGACCGCCACGAACCAGCACGATGCTGTGTTCCTGCAGGTTGTGTTCTTCGCCGGGGATGTAGGCGGTGACTTCTTTGCCGTTGCTCAATCGCACGCGGGCGATTTTACGAAGGGCCGAGTTCGGCTTCTTCGGGGTCATGGTTTTGACCTGCAGGCACACGCCACGCTTCTGCGGGCAGGCCACAAGGTCTTTCACCTTATTGATGCGGCCCAGTGCTTTGCGAGGTTTCTTGATCAGCTGATTAATCGTCGGCATATTTTTCCTTGGTCTCTACCTCATGCTTCAGGCACAAGGTGACAAATTTTTAAGGTCGGGGATTGTAAGGAACCGTGCGCCGTATCGCAAGAGCAAGGGACGACGGATTTTAACATCCGCGATTTCTGGTGCTCGTGACGTCAACCAGCATTGCCACTGAAGTGGCAAGCCCGGGAATGCAACTGATTTTCGCACGTCTGAGTCGCAAAATGCAAGGCACTAGTCAAAACCGTTAAAATGCGGTAAGATGCTCCGCTCAGCATTCCGGGCTGCGTTTCGGAATTCACTGAAGGCATTGATTTTAATAGACTTAACGCATCGACGAGGAACGCCATGCATTACCCACACCGTATCAGCAAGGTTAAGCGAGCCCGCAAGTTAGGGTTTCGCGCCCGCATGAAGACCAAGAAGGGTCGTCAGACGATCAACAACAAACGCCGCGCCGGCCGTAAGGTACAGGTCGTCTAAAAACGATCGTTAGCGAGCGTTCCAAATAACAAAAGCATTCGACCGGCGAGATCATCTCGCCGGTCTTTCTTTTTTGGATGAGTTACGGAGATTGAAACGTTACCCTTACCACGGGCCTCCGGACCGTGCGAGTAACTTTCAAACATCGGCAACTACGTTCATCTGATTTATCAACGGTATCCGCACGGGCCGGAGGCAGGTTGCCCATGCGACGGAAGAATGCCATGTAGGGCGGGATAGCAATCCCGCCGATCGCGTTTTCACCCGGCGGGATTGCTATCCCGCCCTACAGTATTGCCAGCCCGTTGACATGCTGCCGCGTTAATAGTCTTGTACGGTCTGCCTTGGCGGAACGCATCGTCGCACGGGCTACCAGCCCGTGGCGGGGGTAACGTTTACGGAAGCGGCGGTGGCGCGGCGGGTGCTTTGGCGCTGACGACCAGCGTGCCGGCGGCGATGTCACCGGCCCGTTGCCGCAATGGCGAAACGATCATCAGCCCCGCCATCGGCGGAATCATCAGTTCGATGATGCGCAGCAGGTTTCTTGCGACACGCGCACCGACGCTGGCGGGCTTGCCCTCAAAGTCCACCACTTTCAGCCCCATCAACATTTTGCCGACGGTTCGGCCGAAGATCGCTTCGATCAGCGTCGTATGCAGCAGGTAGACGATGATGCCCACGCCCGTGATCGCTTCGATCCGCGGATCCTGCGCGGCAATCGTCGGGTCGGCATCGAGGGGAATGGTCAGGTAGATTGCGAACATCGCCGCAAGCATCGGTAGCAGATCGATCGCGCCGGCAATCAGGCGGGCGCCCAGCGGCGCGGGGATCGGGTGGTTGGCCTTCTCCAGCAATTCTCGCAGGCTTCGGCGGTGCTGAAAGCTGGCGATCATCGCAAACACCATCGCGGCCAGCACTACCGCGCTCAAAATGTTCTGATACTTGGCTTCTCCCCGCGGCGACGGGAACACCAAGGCGCTGGGCGCATCAATCTTGGCGAGCGTTTTCAGATCGTACTTCTGTTCCATGACGGCGGATTTGCCGTCAATGACCTGCAGGAAGAACAAGCGGAGCCGGCCGGTGGAGATTTCCACCGTGCGAGGCGCCGCGCCGACAAGCCCGGTCGGGTTCGCCAGCATCCCGCCGGTCAGGCCGGTGGTGAGGCGGATCAGTTGGCCGGCGTCGGAGTCCTTGGAAGTCCAAAGCAGGATCGAACCGTCTTCGGCCGATAGCAGCGCAAACCGCGTGGCGAACGGGTTCTTCACGCTCACCATGGGTGAGGTGCCTTCATAAACCTGCGTGGGTTGCCCCGACCTTTTGACGGCGGTGTACACGCGATTGCGCGACACGGCCATTTCCACGACTGCATCGGCGGGAATGTCGATCGGCCCGAGGGTGGTCCAGCCGGCGGGTGAGAGACGCAGCAGCACCGTCTTGGCAGCAGGCTGTGTCGTGGCGACTTCCTTCTCCACCGCCGGCGCGGTTGAAGAGGTGGTTGCAGGTTGCGTGGACGGCAACGGCCCGCTGACCAACGCAATCGCCCACAGCGTATCACCATCGCCGGCAAGCGCCAGGATGCGCCCCTTGTTTGCCAGCGACGGCCCGAGCGCCGATCCTTCCGGCCAAAGAAGCGACCAATCGCCCGACTCCTGCAAAACCGCCAACTGCGTGCCGCGCACCGCGATGCTCGTCGCCCGGCCGGGCAATCGGGCGACTTCCGCCCATCCTTCGGACGTCGTCGGGCGGAATCGGATGACGGTCACGACCTTGCCGTTCACGCCAGGCGTGTCGGTCTGCACCTGCGACATCCACAGACCCACACCGCCGGCGGATTTGACGATCAGATCGTTCTGCGCCGCCCACGCCGGCGCCGCCAGCAGCAGGCCGATCAGTAAAACGACACAAAGGCCAATCCTAATCGTTGCAATCTTTATCGACTTCAATGACGTTCTCTTTCTTTACGCCGAGCTTGTCCAGATCAGGCATTTTGAAGGTCGCGTTGTTAGGCACGCGGCCCTTTTTCAGCACGATGTCGAACAATTCCAGTTGCAGGCGCATCTGGCTTTCAGGGAATATCAGGTCGTACTTGCTCGCCACCTTCGGCCAGCGGTCTTTGGGGAGTTCGGGTACTTCAATCACCACCGGCGATTTTAAATCCGCCCGCAGCATCGTGCGGCCGTGCTCATCGTACAATGTGACGCGAGTGGGCTGCTTGCTGTCGACGTCGTACATCACCTGCTTCTTGGTCGCCCAACGGTCGGCCAAGCGGATGTTCCAGGTAAATTCGTACGCCCGCTCCTCAGGGATGATGCGCATCACCGGCACGGGTTGCTCGGTGAAGTTGGTGTTGAACGTGGAGATGCCCAGCACTTCCACCAGCATGTCCGGCTGAATCGGCAGGTTGGCTACGCACGGCTTGCCGAGGTTTTTGTACTGCCCGTACCAAGCGGTTTCCACCTGCGGGATGAGGGTCATCCAGTAGAGTTTGTCATTGCTGCCGATATCGAAGACCGCGCCGACAAAATCTTTACTCCCGGAAATCCGCAAATCGCCCGGTCGGCGGAAGTTCAACACGCCGTAACCGCTGACGCTGTCTTTTTTGCCGTCATGGGTGACTTCGACGTTGTAATCAAGATTGGCGTTGAGCGTGGGGATCAGCTCATTGTTGGCGTTTACCGCGGCCGCCATCTGGCTCATGGTGAGCGTGGGGCCGTAGTACGGCTCAACGCCCTTCTGTGTGCAGCAGCCGCTGACCACAAGAATTAAGCCGCAGATGGACGCAGATGAACGCAGATAAGAAAGAATTGAAGTTGTCTTTTTGTGATCTGCGTTCATCTGCGTCCAACTGCGGCTAATGATTTATACTTCCTCGTTCAGGATCTCGCCTAGTTGCGAACTGACATCCTTCACCTGCTGTTCGTCCAGCCGCGGGTTGAGCATGTCGAGCAGGTCTTCCTTGCCTTTGAAACGCATTGACCAGATTTCCTCGTTCTTTTCTGTCGTGCGGCTATTTTCGTAGATCAGCAGGCGTTTGCGCATCAGGATCAGCCCGAGTACGAAGCGGAAGGCGAGTTTCGTAGGCTCGGTCACGTCAGATAGGCGCTCGAACAGGCCGCAGAGCACTTCGTCGTCGACGAAGATTTTTTTCTTGGCCTCGTGGAGCGGCATGACGGTTTGCCAATAGCCCAGGTGGTTGGTTTTATCAAATGCATCCCAGTTCTCGGCGGCGATATCCAGACGTTCAAACCCCAACGGGGTTTCACGCAGCAAGGCGTAGTATTTTTCCTTCGGCTCGATCGTCCGGCCGGAGACGGCACACTTGCCGCCCGAACGGGAGACTTCGTAAGTGCCGGACTTGGGATTGGAATTGGCTTTGGATTCAGCAGCAGCGGCGCTCAAACGGACCTCCGTGTCGAAAAATCGAACCGGATTTACTCTACCACAAACTGCCGGGCCGACGTACCCCCTTCACCGACTTTAAATTTCACTGGGCGGGCGCATTTGGGGCAATGGCCGGTGTAGTTTTGTCCGGTGGGGTCGCGGTAGAGTCGCGTGTAAACCTTGCAGCAGGCGAATAGAACGCTGAGGTACGGGCGCGTGGCGGGAGGAGACGAGTCGGGCTTCTCTTCCTTCTTTAGGCTTGAGAGATCGAGGTTGTAGTCTCTTGGGTCGGTCATGACTTTCTTGCACGAATTACTGGCCGCTGAAGCGGCCAGTCCGCAAGGGTTTTTGGGTTAGTCCTTTTGCCAGATGGCGGCTGACGCTTTTTGCACCGCCATGGTCGCGCTGAAGAGTATCGATTCCATTTGATTGGCGGACTGCTTGCGGTCGATGTCGCTCGATAGCTCGGGGAGGTTTACCCGCACGTTGTAGCCGGCGCAGCGGACGGTGGCCATCGCGAGGTCGGCGCACACGGCCAGGTCTGACAGCAGGTACGGGTTGGCTATACGTGCTACTTTCTCCGACAGTTCGATGATCGCCACTGCCGTCGCGGCGACGGTCAGCGGGATCGACACGCAGGAAATGGACAACTCCACGACGGCCGCCCGTTGCGGTGAGCCTTCGGGGGCTTTTTTGGCATCAGTGAGCGCCTGGTACGCCAGCTGATCTTCGACCATCAGTTCCAGCAGCATCATGCGGGCCTTGTGAAACTGCACGAGCGCCGCCTCCAGTTGCGGCTGATGCGCTGCGAGGCTTTTCTTGCCGACGCTGTAGTTGACGACCATCTCGCCCATTGATGCGCCCAGCGCACCCGCGAGCGCTGCGATGCTCCCGCCGCCAGGGATCGGCTGCTTGGACGCTGCGGCGCTTAGAAACTCACCGATCGACGTGGACAAATCGTAGGGCATAAAAGCCTCCTCCATGAAACCCATGGCAACGCGCCTTTTGTCGTGGCGTGAGATTAACCGTTTGTCGTCATCCTGAGGTACGCCGAAGGATCTCGAACCTCGAAAGCCGCTCGTAATTCGAGATCCTTCGGCGTACCTCAGGATGACGAATTCTGAGTTTGCACGCTACATCAAATTACGCACCGCTCTAAGCGTACCGTGCCACGATGGCCCGCGGTAGCGGCGTGCGGGCAGGTTATCATGGCGCCGTGGGCTGCGCCGGTGCCGCGGGCTGCGGCGATTTGGAATCGTGCTTCACACCTTTGGGCGTCAAATCGACCGGCGGGAATGAATCGTACGTCCGCACGCCGATCGGGATTTTCACCAGTTCGGGTTTCGGCGTGCAGATCGTCACCACGCAATCCCGCAAGCGCGTACGGGCCACATGGCCGATGTCGCCGATTTTCACTGCGGCGATTTTCTCAGGCAACTTGCCAGAATCGTCAAACCCGAGGCCGAGCAACTCGTCCTCGGCAGCGACGGTGGCTTGCGCCTCGGCGGTCTCTTGATCCAGCGCGTCGGAAATCATAATCATCTGCTTGCTGCGCCGGAACCAATCCTCCTGCAGATCGGCCGGCGTGCCTTGCAGGCGGGCGATGTTCAGCAGCATGAGGTCCGTCACCTGCGTGACGTTCGCCGGATCGCAACCGGCCACCGCGACGAAGCCGCCGGGCAAATCCTTGTTGCGGCCGGGCAGGTCCTGGGCGAACGTTGTATAAACCAGCCCGAGCCCGCGGAGCGTTTCGAACAGATACCCGGTGGGATAGCCGTAACCGCTTGCCATCGCGGTGGCGACGGTTAATGCAGGCTTTTCGGCGTCGCCGACGACACTCTGCGACTCATATCCCAGAATCACACCGGCCAGCGCCTGATCAGTTTTTTGCACCTCAACGCGAACGACGTTAACCAGCGGCTTAAGGTTCTCCGGCTCGGCCGGGGCGGCGGGCGGATTGACCTTCGGCGCTGCGGGCAGTTTATCGCCGTGCCCGAGCATTTTCGTCGCCAGGTCCTTCACCTGTTCCGGATCGACATCGCCGTACACGGCAAGCACCCGCGGGGCTTTGAGAATGGTATCGAAGTAGTACTGCTTGGCGTCGCCAGCGGTAAACCGATCGAGATTCGCCGGATCGCCGGCGGCGAGGAATCGGTACGGCGACTTTTTCGGGCCGAAGAAACTGCTTCGGAAGAAATGGAACGACTGCTCTTCCCAGTCCGCGTCCTGCGATTTGATTTCCGCGGCAATCCGTTCCTTCATCGCCGGAATCTCTTTAGTGTCAAAGCTCGGCTTATTCACCAGGTCGGCCCAACTGGTGAAGGCTTTTTCAAAATCTTCGCCTAAACAGGTGGCGGCCCACGCCCAATCGTTGCGCGTGCATTCGGTATTCACTTCCCCGCCGATGGAATCGAAGACCTCGGCCACATCGGTTGCCGACTCTTCTCCCGTGCCGCGTTGGATCATCGCCATCGTGAAATGGCCGAGGCCGTTGTTTTTGCTGTCCTCCACCGACAGCCCGCCGAGCGACATCATCTGGATCGACACCATCGGCGAGGCAGCCATCCGTTTCACCAGCAGCACCGTGCCGTTGGGCATCACGATCCGCTCGGCGTTAGCCATATCGGGCTTGGCATCGTCAGTCGGTTTGACGCTCTTGGCAGCGGCCCGAAGCAAATCCTCGGCTTTAGGAATCGTCGCCACCGCCGGATCATCGGCGGGCATCAAACAGGTGGTGATCAGCTTATTGCGATCGAAATACTTTTTGGCTACTTCCTTGATTTGCGTATTGGTGATTTTCTGAATCCGCTCGATGTACCGCTCGCGAAAATGCGGATCGCCGGTGGTGATGTAGTCGTCCACCATGGCGGCGGAAATGTCGTCCGTGGTCTGCATCCCGCGAAATCGGCTGACCTTCATCTGCGTCTTGGCGCGCTTCAATCGGTCGGGATCGACGCCGTTCTTTTTGACGTCGTCGAGAATGTCCAGCGCCGCATCGGTGGCGGCATGAATTTTGTCCGGAGCCAGCGTGAGCAGCACGCCGAACGTGCCTTCCACGTAGTCCGGCGTGTCATTGCCTACGCTGACTTCGGTGATCAACTGCTTGTCGTCACGCAGGGTTTCAATTAGTACGGCGCTATACCCGTCGCCGAGTACGCTGGCGAGTAAATCGAGCGCGTACAGATCGGCACTATCCAACCGGACGGTCGGGAAACCGAGTTGTAGCTGCGCGTGCCCCAGTTTCGGAAACGTCGCGACGACCGTTCGCGGCGACACGACGGCCGGTTCGGCGGCGATCTGGTGTGAGAACTCACGCCCGGGTTTGACGTCACCCACAAATTTCTGCACCGCCGCCAGCATCTTGGCAGGTTCGATATCTCCGGCGACGCCCATCACCATATTCTGCGGCTGGTACGCCAACTTGTAATAGCCGAAAACGTCATCGCGGCTGAGGCCTTGGATGACTTCCTGATACCCAATAATC
The DNA here is from genome assembly GCA_038229715.1 of Tepidisphaerales bacterium. Classification (GTDB taxonomy): domain Bacteria; phylum Planctomycetota; class Phycisphaerae; order Tepidisphaerales; family Tepidisphaeraceae; genus JANMES01. The sequence goes on from JBBROD010000076.1 coordinate 8,537, forward strand.
GGCACGCGGGCGGGGCTTACGCGGTAGCGGTTGCTATACGATAGATCGGCAAACACCGTGGCCGGCGAGCCCTTGCCCATCTCCAATTCTCGCTGAACGACTTGATACTCACGGCGGTACTCGTCAGGCGTGATCAACGCTCCAAACACCCACCCGGTGACGAGATCGACCGCGTCTTCCATGTGGTCGGCGGTGGTGTTGACGAAAAACTGCGTTTCATCAAATGTGGTATAGGCGTTGGAGTTGTTCCCCATCTTCTGCAAAAGGTTGCGGTTCTCGGCTTCGGTTCGACGTTGGGTGCTCCCGCCGGCAACGAGGTGTTCAAGCAGGTGGCTCAGTCCCCCGCCGAGCCATTTGCCTTCGTACACGCTGCCGGTGCGGACGTGGCAGCGGACGGTGACCACTTTCGAAGGCACACGCTTGATGATAACGGTCAGCCCGTTGCGGAGCGTGGTGACGATTTCGTTCTTGTCATTGACCTGCCGGGCAACTTCCTGCTCATACCCGGCGATCGCGTTTTTTTCCGCCAGCAGTTCATCCGCCTGCCGTGTGGTGGGCATCTCGGCGTAGGCGTAAGGCATGAGGAGAATCGCAAGCGCAGCAATGGTACGGAGTAGATAGGGTCGCATAATTTTTAGTGCCGGTAGAGTGTTGAAGAATCTGCTTACCACAGAGCCACAGAGGTTGCACAGAGAATCACAGAGAGGAAAAAGAGCAAATTCATGCGATGTCTTTCTCTGTGTATCTCTGTGCAACCTCTGTGATCTCTGTGGTAAATTCTGTTGTTCCTAAAGCGCCTCTTCGTCCTGCTCGATTTCGTGCAGGTATGTCAACGCCCGTTCCAGTTCGTTCTTAAGATGGCGAACCCTCAGCAGGCTCTTCACGCGGGTGACCAGCTCGAACTTGTTCACCGGCTTGGAGACGAAATCGTCCGTGCCGCATTCGCTGGCTTGTTCGATGTCCCCGAGCTCGTTGAGGGCCGTCACCATCAGGATCTGGATGTCCTTGGTTTTCGGATCGGATTTGAGCTTCCTGCAGACCTGAAAACCGCTCATCCGCGGCATCATCACGTCGAGCAGGATCAGGTCAGGATTATGCTCGGCCACCTTCTCCAGCGCATCAACCCCGTCAACGGCTGTTGCGATCTTCACCGGCAGCGATTCCAAGAACGCCTGCAGCAACTCGACGTTTTGGGCGTTGTCGTCCACGATCAGAACCGTGGATTGAGGAAGGAACGATTCGTTATTCGGCGTGCCTTGCGGGCTTGGGGCCGTCGGGGCGGAGGTTGCGGGGGTCTGTTCGCTCATAGGTGCGAAACCTTTATAGCCAAATTCCCTTCTCCTATCGACTACTCGCCGAAAATTCCCGCAAGGAAGCGGTAACTCCGCTCGGCGGCCAACTGGGGGTCGGTGGTTTGGGTGTAGAGTTCCACGGTGAGATATCGGTCGTAGGAGATGCTCGTCAAAGCCCGTTTTAGCGCAGGCCAATCGAAATCACCGTCGCCGGGGACCGTGTGGTAATGCTTTCGGCCGGGCAGGTCTTCGATATGCATGTTCCAAATTCGCCCGGCTAGCTTGCTCACCGCGTGATCGATGGTTTCGCCGATCACGATGCTGTGGCCGATATCGAGGTTCGCCCCGAACAGCGGCGAGCCGAGTTGGCTGATCCACTCTGCCAATTCGTCGACGTATTCCAAGTAGAGCCCTGGCTCGAGTTCGATGCCGATCTTGATATTCCTGGTCGCTGCCCGATCGAGCAACGGTTTGAGCGATTCGACCAGCAACCCCGCCGCCCGTTGAGGAGGCACGCCGCCGAGGCATCGGCCGGAGGTGATGCTGATGTTTTGCGCGCCGACGGCCGCGGCGAAGTCGATCGTCGTCAGGATCATCCGAATCCGGTCGGCCCGGTACTGATCGACGGGGCTGATCAAGCTCGGCTCAAAATAAGGCTCCGGCGGAGCGTGCTTCCAATAGCCGAAACTGCAGTTGGCGTTGATGTTGCTGACGGTCAGATTCAGTCGATCGAGCTTGCCGACGATCTGCTGCACGAGCGCCGGCGTGATCGCATCCGGATAAGCGTGCGGCGTGTCGGCGAGAATCTCGACCCCCTTAAACCCCGCCGACGCGATACCGCGTAGAGCATGAAGTAAATCGAACCGGGTGTATGCGTTAGTGGAAAAGGCAAGTTTCATGAAGGTATCTTTTAACCGTCACCCGTACCACGGGCCTCCGGCCCGTGCGAGCGACACACAGATTTAGCGAGCTACCGATTTTCTAAGTTCGAACACACCTCGCACGGGCCGGAGGCCCGTGGTACAGGTGACTAATTCTGATCCAAATGCACGCCGTCGATCATCGACTGGACTCGCGAGGATTCAACCTTCTTCCCAGCATCGTCCAGCGCCTGAACGTACAGCCGGCCGATCAGCACATAAGGCACCGTGCGAGAGTAAGGCGTCGGCCGTGGGCGGTCCAGTCGCGGCCAGGCGGTCGCGTACAGATCGACCAATTGCGGCAGATTGTTATTCGCCCGGTACAACGCGTCGATCCGCTGGAACGCCTCCAGCACCATCGGGCTACACTTGGGTTGTAGATTGGCCGCTTCCTTGAATGCTTCCAGGCCCAAGTCGGGGCGTTTGAGCTTGATCTGCGCGTCCCCTTGCTCCAGCTTCACGCGGGCCAGCACGTCGGGCTGATTGGCGAACCACTTGACGGCCACATCCAGCATCGGAATCTGCTGCAGCGTGCCGTGCGGCTGGACGATCGGCAGATACATTTCGAATGCGAACGCCCCGTTCCGCGGGACGGCGTATTTCTCGATCGCTGCTACAAACGCTTCTTCCTGCCCCGCACTCAGCTTCCGCTTAACGGCGAGGGTTTTGAGAGATTGCCACGCCCGCAGATTGCCCGGCGAGAGTTCGATCGCCTTCAGCAGCAGTTCCGGCTGTTTCGATTCCTCCGCCAGCGGCAGCAGTTTGCAGATCGCCATCGACTGCAATCGCCGATCGAGCGACACCGCCTGCAGTTCCGCCAACTGCTGCAATTCGCTGTCGGCCAGTTGAAGTTGCGTTTGCGGATCGATCACCGTCCCGCGCCAGCCGGCGTGCTCGGCGTAGCGGGCGGAGTAGAGATTCCACCGCACGCGGCGGTTGTTCACTTCCAGAATCGCCACCCACGCCGGGGCGTGCGATTGATCCTCGCCGGCGAGAGTCGCCGTGCATACCGCCGCCGGCACGCCGATGGATCGGCAGACCGACGTCGCGAACCGCGCCTGATCGACCGATGTTCCGCCGTGCTTCAGCACGTTGGGCAGCGTGTACGCCAAGTCGGTCGGATTCTTCGGCTCGAGAACGTAGCCGGGGTATTCATTGTACGGCGGATCAAAGAAAACCTCCGCCGGCGATTTGCGATCCTGATACTTTCCGCGGGCGAAGGTGATTTCGTCTTCGCTCAGTGGATTCCTCACCACCCACGTTGCCAACTGCCACGGCAACTCCTTCAAATCAAAGCGCGGCGACGACTTGGTGTAATAATTGTACAGCCTGGCGACGCGATCGAGATCCACTTTCTTTGCTTCTTCGTCCACGTCGCCGGTGCTGTCCCAGACGGTGCAGAACGCGGCGACCAGATCGGGGAATTGAGCAATTTCATCGCCGTGATCGTCGTTCAGCCGGCGCAGTACCTCGAGCAATCCGTCCGGCGGGTCTTCGGTTGACACCGCCATCATCAGCGTCGGCGCGAGCTTCGGCTGAGCGATCAGCCAGGCGAGCAACCGCCGATTGGGATTCGACAACGCCCCCACGCGGGCGAAGTAGGCAGCAAACTCTCGAGTGGTGGCGATCGACACCAGCGACGACGTATCAAGGTTCGCCGGATCGGCTATCACGCTACTGGCTTTGGCGTCGACTTCGGCTGAAAGAGGTTTGAGGTCACCGCGCATCGCCGCATCTATCGCCGCGAGCAGCAGCGGGTCGATCTGGTCGGTGTCCTTCGGCGGCGCATCGGCCGCCGGGCAAGACGATAGAAGGAGCAAGACCAACATCAGGACTCGACAAATCATAAGTTGCCCGTGAGATGCCTACGTACAGTCTGTCGACCGTATCCGCCAAATGGAGGGCGGCTGTCCTCAGCCGCCGGAAACGTGGATTCGATCCAAAAACACGGCGGGTGAGGACACCCGCCCTCCATTCCGAGCCGACGCAGATCACTTCCCCAGATAAAGCCTAATCATCCGTCACCGCAGTCGCCACACGCTGCGGCTTTGCGTGAGACATCACATCGTCCAGCACCTTCATCACGTCCGCCGGCGAATATTTGCCAACCATTTGCCGTCTGGCAGGGCCGATCGGGTGCCATACCTCGGCGTCGCTGTCGACGAAGAGCGTCAAGGTCGGCACGCCCATCACCGCCGCCAGATGGCCGGGGCCGCTATCGTTGCCGATAAACGCTGAGACGCCGCGGAGCAATTCGAACATGTCGAGATAGCTAACCGGTTTCACCACGTCGCCGGCGGCAGCGAATTTGGCGATCAGCTCTTTCGGCCAGCGTTCGAGTTCCACTTCGCCGAGGACGAATTTCACGTCTCGCCCGGCCGACTCGATCAGCCCCGCCAGCTCGATGTATCGCCCGGCCGGCCAATTTTTGCTCTCCCCACCACTGCCCGGGTGGATGATGACCGCGTTGCCCGGCAGGCGTTGCACGCCCACGCCGCGATCGGCGATCGAGCGGAGCATCTGCCTCACGCCCTCCGCGGCGACAGGGAAAAGGCGGAGATCGTCTACCGCCCATTCGGCAGCATGGCCGACGGCGGCGTGGTCGCGCGTACTCATCGTGTAAATCTTGGCGTGCGGGGCGAGATCGTGCAGGTTGTGATCGAACGTATCGTTGGACCGCGAAATGTAGCTGAAAATCGTGTGTGCCCCGGCCAGCAGTTTCGCCACCGGCTCGGGCACGGTCGGCAGAGTCCCGAACAACGCATGCCACCCCGCCTCGCTGTCGGCCGACTCAACGCGGATCGCCTTCTCCGCGAGTTTCCCCTTGCTGCTCGGCGAGACATAAATAATCCGACTCTGCGGAAACATCCGCCCCATCGCCAGCGCCAGCGGCCAGGTGAGGACAAAGTCGCCTAACGCGCCTTGATGGAGGATGAGAACGTTGCGGCGAAAGATCATGGTGCGAAAACCCGAATGCAGAAACCCGAAATCCGAATGAAATCCGAATGACGAAATCCGAAAAGCCGGTGAGGAATTTTCTTCATTCGAGTTTCGTCATTTGGGCTTTCATAGTCACTCCGCCGAATCGATCCACCCGCCGCCGAGCACATAATCCTGATCGTACAGCACCACCGCCTGTCCCGGCGTGACGGCGGTTTGGGGATCGGTAAAGCGGACGGTGATTTCGTCGTCGCCGGTGACGAGGACAGTGGCCGCCTGCGGGTCATGGTTGTAGCGGATTTTAGCTTGGCAGGGGCGGGCGCGGCCGTCGCGCAGCGTCGCGTCGAGCAGATTGATCTGCGTGGCGACGAGAGACCGTTTGAAGAGCGATTCCTTTTCCCCGACTGTCACGCGGCTGGACTTGGCGTCGATGTCGACGACGTAAATCTTGTGGCCGAGCGCTACGCCCAGCCCGCGACGTTGACCGATCGTGAAATGCTGATGGCCGTCGTGCTGGCCGATCACTTGGCCGGTGGTCGAGACCAGATCGCCTTTGCGGAACGTCTCCGGGCTGCGCCGCTGGACGAGGCCGGCGTAGTCTTGGTTCGGGACGAAGCAGATTTCCTGGCTGTCGGGCTTGTTGAAAACCGGGAGCTTCAATTCCTCCGCGATTCTGCGGACTTCAGTTTTCTCCATCCCGCCGATCGGCAGCAGCGTGTGGCTGAGCGCCTCGGGCGTAACGCCGAACAGCACGTAGCTTTGGTCCTTGCGATGATCGACGCCGCGCATCAACCGGCCGTTTTCTACGCGGGCGTAGTGCCCGCTGGCCACGTAATCGGCACCGACGGCGTTGGCGTAGTCGGCGAGTTTGCCGAACTTCAGCCAATCATTGCAGCGGACACACGGGTTGGGCGTCCGGCCGCGGTTGTATTCGTCGACGAAGTAGTTGATGACCCGGCCGAAGTCTTCCTGAAAGTTCAGCACGTAAAACGGAATGTCCAGCATGCCCGCGACTCGACGCGCGTCGTCCGCATCGAGTACCGAGCAGCATCCCTGCTTGTTTTTGTGTGGCGAGGTGTCGCAGGCGGGGGCTTCTTCGACAGCATTCACCCCATCCGGCGAGCCCAAGCGCATGAAAGCGCCCATCACGTCGTATCCCTGCCGCTGCAGGAGCGCTGCGGCCACGGAGCTATCCACCCCGCCGCTCATGGCGATCACTACTTTTTTTCGGGCGTTCGACATCGTCCAGACATTGTATCCGCCGGGCCAAAATCCGCGAATCAGAGAAAATTAGAGGCGTCGGTGGAGAAAAAAGCGGCTGCGCCCGCTTGCGAGGCGTGGCGGGCCGATCTAGCTTGTCGGGGATGGTCTCGGTGTTCATCGATTGTGCAGTACGGCTGCGGTTGTTCACTACTCGACACCTGATCCGACTCGGATTCCGCGAAGATTCCTTTTTCCTCATCGTGGCCGTCTTAGTAGGGATTGTGACGGCGGCGGCGGCGGTGCTGTTTCATGAATTGATCGTGCGGCTGCGCCAAGTGCTTTTCACCGCCCCGGGTGAGGATCAACTTTACGGGCCGCGCATGTATCTGCTGGTGCTGATCCCGGCACTGGGCGGGCTGGTGGTTGGCATTCTGTCGAAGGTCATCTTTAAGGTTAAAGGCATTCACGGGCTGGTCGACGTGATGGAATCGGTCATCCGCTCCAAGGGGTTTGTGAGCCCGACGGTGGCGGTGGAGAAAATTCTCACCAGCGGAATCACCATCGGCACGGGCGGGTCCGTCGGGGCCGAAGCGCCGATCGTGCAGATCGGGGCGGCTATCGCCAGTGCGTTCGGGCGGCTGCTCGGGCTCAGCAGGCAGTACATGCCACTTGTCATCGGCTGCGGATCGGCCGCGGGGATCAGCGCGATCTTTAATTCCCCCATCGGCGGGGTGCTGTTCACGCTCGAAGTGATCCTGCAGGATTTTTCGCTGCGCACGTTCGCGCCGGTGGTCGTCGCGAGCGTGATCGCCAACGTCACCACGCAGGGAATCCTTCAACACCTCGGCCATGCTCACTACGAGGCGATTTTTGCCTTGCCGGTTGATTTTGTCAGCAACCAGATGGAGGCCAGTTGGGGACAGATGCCCTACTTCCTGGTGCTCGGGATCGCGTGTGGTTTGGTCGCTGTTACGTTTACAAAGGTGCTGATCCGCGTGGAGCACGCTTTCGCGCATGTGAAGATCAAGCCGTACCTCAAACCCGCTGTCGGCGGATTGATTTTGGGGTTGCTCGGTCTGGCGTACGTGCTGGTGTTCGGACGATTGCTCCTTAATCAAAGCAAGCCCATCCCGTATCACACCTACCCGATGCCCGCGTTTTATAGTGACGGGTACGGCGCGATGCAGCCGATGCTGACCAGCGCGTTTTACTCCGCGACGAAGTGGACGACGCCCTACCTCGTCGGCTTCCTGGTGACGTTGCTCGTGATCAAAACACTGGCGGCAAGCATCACAGTCGGCAGCGGCGGTGGCGGCGGCGTGATCGGGCCGGCGCTGTTTCTCGGGGCGGTGCTCGGTGGATTGCTCGGCGTTTTGATGCGACTGGCGGGCGTGTCGGCGGTTCAGCCGGAACTGTTCGCGCTGGTCGGCATGGGGGCGGTGCTGGCGGCGGTCGTTCACGCGCCGATGGCGTCGATCCTGATCCTGCTCGATCTCACCCACGACTACAAACTCACCTTGCCCGCCATGCTCGCAACGGTTGCCGCCGTCGGTGTGGCTCGGCTGATCTTCCGCGATTCGATCTATACCAGCATCCTCCGTGAACGCGGGATCGTCGTCGGGGGCGGCTCGGATTTGTCGCTTCTTCGGCGCATCAGCGTCGAGCAGGTTCAACTCGAGCCGGCCGTCGCGATTCACCCGGACGATTCGCTGTCTTTCGTGCTGCATCAAATCGAAGACAACGGGCCGGCGGATTTTCTGGTGGTCGATGAGAAAGGCGATTACTTCGGTATGTTGCTGGCCGAGGACGCCCTGAATCTGCTTCGCCATGAGGCCGCCAGCCCGCTGTTGATCGTGCGCGATTTGACGCGTACTGACGTTCCCATGCTGCGAAATACGGATGACCTGGCACTGGCGTTCGACCGGTTCACGATGCTGGACGTGGAACACCTGCCCGTGACGACGGAACATGCCAATCGCCGGGTGATCGGCTTGCTCAGCCGCAAGGCGGTGGTGCAGCGGTATCGGCAGAGCGTGACGACGACGTAGTATCCGGCTTGGGGCGAACTTAGCCGATATTGGGGATGCAAATAAAAGCGGGGCCTGTTGGCGCGATCCGATATGGGAGTATCATATCGTCCCCGAATGGGGCGATTTTCAACCATTTACTCCTGCGAGGTTTTGTGAGCACTTATCAAATTCCGGTTCTGACTAAGCATACCAAACTCAAAAAGAAGCAGATCCAGCTCGTCGCCAATGGCGACCTCCGCCTGGCGGCCAATCAAAAATGCTGGCCGGCGCAGGAAGAGATGGAGAAGCAACTCGGTTCGGCCATCGCGGCTGAGGGGTTTGAAGTCGTCCGGGCGCATTCGTTTAAGGTCGATCACGGGCATGGGTTCATTCAGTCGCAGAAGGAAGGGATGGAAGTCTTTGCAATCATTGACCCCGATGCGCCGCTCATCGTGGCTGAATGCGTGTGGCAGTATTCGCACCACCTGCTGCACGGGCTGATCAGCCACCGCGGGCCGATCCTGACGGTCGCCAACTGGTCGGGCACCTGGCCGGGTTTGGTGGGGATGCTGAACCTCAACGGCTCGCTCACCAAGGCGGGCGTAACTTATTCCACCATCTGGTCGGAAGATTTTACCGACGAATTTTTCCTGAAGACGCTGCGGACCTGGCTCAAGACCGGCCTGGTCAAGCACAAGACCCCGCACGTGCAGCCACTGAAGAAAGTGAAAGTCGGCCCGAAGGAAAAGAAGCTTGCTGGCGCTCTCGCGCACCAACTGAAGCGAGAAAAGGCGATCATGGGCATTTTCGACGAAGGGTGCATGGGCATGTACAACGCCATCATCCCCGATGAACTGCTGCATCCGACCGGCGTGTACAAGGAACGCCTCAGCCAATCCGCTTTGTATTACGAATCCACACAGGTTTCGCAGAAGGAAGCCGACGACGTCCGGTGGTGGATGGGCGAACGCGGGATGAAGTTCGTCACCGGCCCGAACGAGCAGGAACACCTGACCGATCACCAAATTCACCAGCAATGCAAAACCTACGTTGCGGCGATGCGTATCGCGGACGATTTCGGCTGTCACACGATCGGCATCCAATACCAGCAGGGTTTGAAGGATCTGCTTCCCGCCAGCGACTTGGTCGAAGGCACGCTGAACAACGGCGATCGCCCGCCGGTGTTATCGCGCGACGGCAGCCGCACGCTGTATGAAGGCCAGCCGCTGCCGCACTTCAATGAAGTCGACGAATGTGCTGGACTCGACGGGTTGTTGACCTACCGAGTGCATAAGGCGATGGGCCAACCTGTCGAGAACACGCTGCACGATCTGCGCTGGGGCGATGAAGACAAATCAGGCACGGTGAAGGATTACGTCTGGGTCTTCCTGATCTCCGGCAGTGCCCCGCCGGCCCACTTTGAAGGAGGCTGGGCGGGTGCGTCGTCGGAGCGCCAGCCGTACATGTACTTCAAGCTCGGCGGCGGGACGCTCAAGGGCATCAGCAAGGTCGGCGAGATCGTCTGGAGCCGAATCTTTATGGAAGACGGCAAGCTGAAGATGGACCTCGGCCGGGCTGGCGTCGTCGCGTTGCCGGCGGAGGAAACCGAGCGTCGCTGGCAAGCCACCACTCCGCAATGGCCGATCATGCACGCCGTCACTTATGGCACCAGCCGCGACCAGATGATGGCCCGCCACAAGGCCAACCACATCCAGGTCGTCTACGCCAACACTGCAGACCAAGCCGACAAAGCCATGCTCGTGAAAGCTCAGCTCGCTCACGATCTGGGCTTGGAAGTCTCCATCTGCGGTACGCGAAAGAACGGGAAGGCGTGGTAATGTCGTTGATATCCGTGCCTCGCCGGATGCGTCGCATTCGAGTTACCGCAGCAACTTGGCTGCGGGTGATGGGGTACTTCTGCGCAACACTCGTGATCTGCAAGGCGGTGCCGACAGCACTTGCGGGGCCGCCGTACGTGACGGACGATCCCGACCCGGTCGATCCGCAGCACTTTGAGTTGAACATCGCCGTGCAGTATTCCCACGATGCAGACGGAAGTTCCGGGGCTGCACCTCGTACAGAACTGAATTACGGCCCGGTTGAGAACCTGCAGATCGGCATTGCCGTACCCGTGTCGTACGACGACCCCGAGGACGGCCGCACGCACGTGGGCCTGGGCGATCTTGAACTGTCCGCCAAGTACCGCTTTATTCAGGAGACCGCGACCCGGCCGATGGTGGCGTTCTTTCCGTCGGCCTCGCTCAATACCGGGGATGTACACAAGAGTCTGGGAGCGGGCAAAAAGGCGTATTTTCTGCCGCTCTGGCTGCAGAAATCATGGGATGACGACAAGTGGACAACATTCGGCGGCGGCGGATAAAACTATAACCCATCCGGCCAAAATTTCTGGCGATTCGGGTGGGCTTTACAACGCCAACTGACTGAGAAGCTTTCCGTCGGCGGCGAACTGTTCTATGAATCCCCTGACGCCCGCGACGCCGTCGATCACACCGCGTTCAATCTTATAGTGATATACACGCTCACCGATCACCTGAGCATCCAATGCTCCGCCGGCCGTGATCTCGACGGGCCGAACCGATTCATGTCGTACACGGGTGTTCAGATCACTTGGTAGGTAGTGCGTAAGTCAGGCTCAGCTGGACCTACGCGAGAATCGTAGGGCGACGCGGCGGATTACTCTCGAAAAGACGATGGCTTTTCGCGATTGAGACTGCGTACAATCTATGTCATGCCGCACCGAGCTACGGTACTCACCGAGTCCGGAAATCTGGTACACCGGTCGTCGCCGGATGTGCTTTACACCGCCCTCTTCGCAATGCTAAGCCTCAGTCACGGCGGGATCGCTTGCGTCGCGATCGCTAACCACCGGTGGGAAGGGTATCTGAGCGCCATTTTCTGCATCTTTTTCGCCGGCGTTGCGATGATCTGCCGGCGGTTTCGGTTTGAAGTGGCGATCCTTAAAAATGTGCGACTCGTGCGAATTCGTCACGGTGTCGGCAGGCTTTATGTCGAGCGATTGGTGCCCTTCGGCGCGATCACCGATGTCCGGCTGACGCTGCTCGGCGGGAAGGGTCCGGAAAATTCGCAGATAGAACTGCTCAGCCGCAACGATGACATCCGCTACCCGCCAGCCGACCATCCGCGACAGGAGGCGTTGCTGCTGGCGATGACCCTCGACGTGCCACTGGTCAAAGTCTATGGCGAAAACGTCCTGCCCGATCGCGACCGGATGCATGACATCTGACGATCCGATCCCGCCATATTAAGAGCTTCTATATTTACCGCGAAGTCGCTAAGTCGCGAACCACACCAGAAACCAGAATCACCCGAGTTGCTTCGCGTTCCTTCTTCGCGCCTTCGCGCTTGTGTTTTGAGATATTTTAGCACTACTGTCCGGTTGTTACTCAAATAACCACCACGACTTATGATCTTGCATCTCGTTTTCCATACTTCGGTCCTCTGAAAACACCTGAAAAATGGGCGTTTTCTCGAACATCATCCGACTCAAGACCTGCAGGATTTCTCCCATCGCCGGTGCGAGATTCAGCTCGCGCTTGGTGAGCGCGACCAGCACGTAGGCGCACACCGCGATCCATACCTGTGTCTTCACGGCGTTGGGCGTCTGGCCGAAGAACGACTTGATCCGAAGGTACTGCTTGATCCATTTGAAGAACAATTCCACCTGCCAG
>JBBROD010000077.1:0-19918 GCA_038229715.1 Tepidisphaerales bacterium
AAGACCAGCTGGATCGCCTGGGTCTTGAACTCCTTTGGGTACTGCTTGCGGACATACGCGCATATCTCTTCGGACATCGGCGACTCCTTCGCGGCCATTATGCCGCCTCGGCGACGCGCCAACTATCCGTGGGGAAGCTCATTTCTTAAACTTGCCGGCGGTGAGTTCGTCTTTGAACTTATAGCCCGGCCCGCCAGTGCCTGTGCCTTGGGGGCAGCCGCCTTGGATCATGAAATCGGGGATGACGCGGTGGAACTTCAGGCCGTTGTAGAATCCGTCGTTCACTAGGAAGACGAAGTTGTTGACGGTGTTCGGGGCGTCCTTGGGGAACAGCTCGACGACGATCGAACCCTTGCTGGTATCGAACGTGGCGGTGTAGCTCTTGCTCTGATCAATCTTGGCATCGCCGGCGGCGGGGTACGACTTGGGCATGGAGTCTCCTTCGTTGGTTTAGGGGGTGTAATGTCGGCGTTTTCAGGCGGATGTCAACTGATCTGGATCAATTTCGATCAGGATTAACCGCGAAGGCGCGAAGACGCGAAGAATGCAAGACGCTTGGCTTCGCGTCTTCGCGTCTTCGCGACTTCGCGGTTCAATCGTCCTTTTTTTGTTATGTTTGCCCGGCCCACTTTCCGGCCGGGTCCGCTCGCTTGAAGGCATCGCGAATCTTTGCAACTACGCTCGCATCCAGCAGGCCCTTGGCGGCGGCGGTGAGGTTGGATTTGGCGTTGTCGGGGTTGGTCGTGCCGATGATCGCCGTGGTCACGCCGGGCTGGCTGAGGGTGAACCGCAATGCCAGTTCCGGCCAATCAGTGAAACCTACATCTTCCGGATTCAGGCCCATCTGCTGGAAGCGGTCGGTGTAGGTTTTGGTGTAGTTCTTGTACAGCCCTTGCTGCAGGCTGATGTCCTTCCACGCGGCGTTGGCGATGGAGCGTTTGACGATCACGCCTACGTTATGTTTCACCGCACCGGGCAGCACCATGTCGATGTTGATTTGGTCGACCACGTTCACGCTGGTTTCGAGCACTTCAATCTCCGGCAGCGTCACAGCGTACGCGGCGGCTTCGTTATCGCCGCTATAGCCGATGTGTTTGATCTTTCCCGCCTGCTTGGCTTTGACCAGCGCTCCGATCGCCTCGCCTTTTTGCAGCGTCGCCAGATCGCAGGAGTGCAGCAGCATCACGTCGATCGGTGTCGGGCCGAGGTTGGCAATCGCACGGTCGACGGTAGCGGTAATGAGCGCCTCCGACCACGCGGCCCCGTCAATGCCGGGCACTTTCGAGCCGCATTTGGAAACCAGCACAAACTCGTTTCGACGATGCGAGACGAGTTTGCCGAGCGTCTTTTCCGAATCCGGGTAAGACGCAGCCGTGTCGAGCAGGTTTACGCCGGCATCGAGCACTTGGTTGAGCAGCGATTCAAACTTCGCCACATCCGTGCCCAGATACGCCGCCGGGGCGGTGCCGAGTCCGATGACAGAGACGCTGTAGCCGGTTCTTCCCAAAATGCGTTTTTCCATGCTGGCATTGTAGGACCCCGTGTTTTGATCAGACAAATCGAGCGGAAAGAATTGAAACGTAATTCGTTGAAGAAACGAGTCGGCGTGCCAGTTTTGCTTCGCGACTTCACAATTACACGTTTAAGACAACAATGAGTTCATCCGCTCAAAGAACCCCTCGCACATAGCCGTCACGCGGTCGTCGCCGATGAGGCCTTTTCGATAGGTGATGCCCAGCTGCAGGTTCGAGCCGAGCGTGGTGGTGGTGAAGACGATCGGCGTCATCGGGCCGGTGGGGCTGACGCGGAGATACGACAGAATCGGGTCGGGGTGATATTTCATCGCCCAAGCGGAGTTGAGTACCACGTTCGAGACCCCGCCGGCCAGCGGCACTTCCTTGCGATAGAAGTGGTACAGCTTGTCCGATCGGACAAACCTGCCCACCATTAACGCGCTTAACATCCACAGCAGGCTGCTCTGGATCATGCCGCTATGGCGGTGCGAGCGGTTCTGCTTGTGAACCGTCATCAGCAGCAATTTCCAGTCGGCCAACTCCCGCGGCGTACACACCACGCTGTTGAAACCGAGGAAGATGCTGAAGACTTCGTCCAGGCGCGAATGGCTGTACGGCCGCAGATCGACGATCGAGCCTATGGCGATGTCGGTCCGGCGGGCGCGCGATTGCGTGGGCACGTACTGCCAGCACAGCGCCGCCATCGCGGCGACGAACACGTCGTTCACTTTAACGCCGTTGAGCTGGGCGTAACGGTAAACGCGGTCGATCGTCGCGTCCCGCGGTGCTTCCAGCCGAACGGCGACGCTGGCGTTATCGATACCGGCTGAGTCGACTTTCTTCACCCGGCGGTACCGAAAATACCGGCGAAAGGTGCTGATCGCGCCCTCGGTCAAATGCCAGTTGCTGTTGTCCGGCCCGAACAACCGCCAGTAGCCCCGTTCCGGATGGCGGATCGGAACCTTGCACGCGCTGGCCGGATCGCACAAGCGATAGAACCACTCCCGCATCAACATGCGGATGGAGATGCTGTCGGCCACCCAGTGTTGGTAGACGACTCCGATGTGGTAGCCGTCCTCACCGCGACGGATGAACGGGCGGAACGGCGGCTCTTCCGGATCTTCGAACGGCGCATTGAGCTGATCGGACAAAAAATCCGCCAGCGTGCGGTGGGGCGGTACGATCGGCACGGGGCGGTTGCGGTAATGGCCGTTCACGGATTCGTAGTGATAGCTTCCGCCGGTGACGAAGAGCGTGCCGAGGCCCATCGAGCGGAGCGTATCCTGCCAGGCTGCGGTGATGGCGCTTTGGTCGGCGGTTCCGCGGAGGTGGAGCGCTTGGGCGGCGTTATACGGGTGCGCGTGTTCCCACTGTCGTAGCAGTCGTTGGAAGAGATTGAGTGGGGCCGATGCGGTCATTCCGGGCGGATCAATGCTGCAGAATGATGGTATCGTACCGCCTCAGGATCGTTAACGCGAAGCTCGCACCCGGGGAATGAATCGGCCGACGCGTTCGAGATACCGCGAATACGGCTCGCCGTGTACGCCGACGAGGTATTGTTCTTCCCGCCGGGCTTCCCAGATGAGGAAAACGATGTGCAACAGGCCCACCGCCAGCATCAATGGCGTGGGGAGAATGAGCATCGTGCAGATCATGAGGATAATCGATAGCGTATAAATCGGATGACGCATGTACGCGTAGGGCCCCGCGACAATCAGCTCGGTGGTTTCGTTGGGATCGATTCCCATCCGCCACGATTTTCCCATCCGTCGCCAGCAGACCAGCGTGAGCCAGAACGCGACGGCGGCAATCAGTAGCGGGATGCCCGCGTAATACTGCATCTTGACAAGCGGGCGCACAATCGTGGGAATCCTGTTGTAATTCTTGCTCGCAAAGCCGAACGTGATCGGGTGAACGATCCAGATCACCACCAACGGATACCACGCCATGCGGAGGATTCGTCCGATCAATTCCGGCGGCAAAAAGTTGGCGGCCTTGCCGACGCGCTTTTTGGTCTTGATCACCATCGCGATCACGCTGCCCCAATAGCAGAGCATGAGCAACCCGATCAAGAGCGGCGGCCAGTGGCGAGGCATGGCGGGCATGGTACTCAGGCTATTGCCTTTCAGACAGATGCTACATACGTCCGATAGTCGAAACGCATTGGATTGCTATGGAACCGTGCAGACGGGCAGCACGAGATCGACGATCGCCCGGTTTACCTTCGGGCTGGCCGCGATCGTACGATGGCCGAGGCCGGGGGAATCAAGCTCGGGGTGGTCCTGCAGGTGGAGGTTGTCGAGCTTTGTTGCACCGGGCGAGTCTGCTTTCAGTGGCACGCCGCGGAAGAATGGGAAGACATCGAGTGCGCCGTTGCTGCGGTAAAAGTTTTTACACACGGCCACGTTGGCCGGCACGTCCGGCGGGGTGACGGGGTCGATCGTGATCAGCAATGTCACTGTGACGCCTTTGGTCAGCAGCCGACGCGAAAGGGCGATGGCGTTGTCGGCCCCGTAGCTGAAGCCGATCACCACGATCGGCCCGGCGGGGCGGCGGGCGAGGAGTGCGCCTGCGACGTCCGGCCATTGCGTCTCGCGATAGACGTTTGCGGCGATTCCGTGCTGCTGCAGCTCGGTGGCGAGCTGATCGACACCGGTGGAATACAGGCCACGCCAGCCGCGAAGGAGGATGACCTGAGGGAGCTTCGACGACTGCAGTCGAGACAAATCTCCAGGGGGCAACGAATTGCAGCCACCACTCATGGCGATCAACACAATGAGCAGGAGCATTGGCACTTTGGCATGGGCTGGTAGCCCATGCGACGCGAATGTCGCACGGGCTACCAGCCCGTGTCTGGGTGCCCTCAATTGTGGCTTAACGGGCATGCAGGTTCACCTGTCCGCTAAGAATTCGTTCAACGCCCGCAGGCGTTTTCACCAGCAGCCGGCCGGCGTCGTCGAGGCCTTTGACTACGCCAGTCGTTGCGGGCTCGGTCGATGTCGTGGTGATACTCACCGTTCGGCCGATCAACGCATGGTATTGGTCGTACTCGCTGAGCAGCCTGGGGAAGTTTCGGTCGTCGGGACGCGAGAGAAGTTGGTTCACATGCTCGGCGACGGTCGACAACGCAGTGGTGATGTCGATCGTCTTCCCTGCGATCTGCGACAGGCTGGTGACCTTGTCACGCAACCCGCGGGGCATGGCCGATAGATTAGGACAGACGTTCATCCCAAGCCCGATCAGATCGCAACGGTCGATCCGCTCGCACAGCAGCCCGGCCAGTTTGCGCTCGCCGTGCAGGAGGTCATTCGGCCATTTGAGCTGGATCGAATCATCGCCGGTGAGTGCCACCGCCGCCCGGCGGACGGCGACGCCGACGATCAGCGGTATCTGCTGCGGCAGGAGCTGTTCATCGAGCGGCCAGGCGAATGTCGCGGTGAGGCAACCCTTCGGC
The DNA here is from genome assembly GCA_038229715.1 of Tepidisphaerales bacterium. GTDB lineage: Bacteria > Planctomycetota > Phycisphaerae > Tepidisphaerales > Tepidisphaeraceae > JANMES01. The sequence continues at coordinate 4,969 of JBBROD010000077.1, forward strand.
GACCACCACAAGTTACTGCCGCGCCCGCGACCGGCGGTTTGCCGCCCTGTCAGCACTACCGCTGGCGCGTACAGCGTCCCTCGCCGCCGCAGTACCGCCGCGTGACTGCTGGTGCTGCCCACAGTTGGGAGCCAATGCAGGCGGAAGGGGCGGAGGGCGGTGCGGAGTTTTTTCAGGTCGTAACTCTGAGACGCCATGTGTGGATCAATCACAAAGATTTACCACAGAGAGCACAAAGAAACACAGAGGAACACTGTGAAAAGCATTTCCTCTGTGCATCTCTGTGTTCCTCTGCGCACTCTGTGGTAAATGGATTTGAATGGTTATCCCTCCAGCACCACCAGCAGATCGCGGGCGGCCACCTGCGCTCCCGGTTTCACCAGCACGTCCGCCACGATCGCATCGCGCGGGCAATAGACGGCCGTTTCCATCTTCATCGCTTCGATACTGAGCAGCCGCTCGCCGGCTTTGACGGTCGCACCTTTCTTCACGGCGATCGTCGATACTTTGCCCGGCATAGGGGCGGCCACATGGTGTGGGTTGTCCAGATCGGCCTTGGGTTGCTTGTGTAGGTTGCCTTCAAGCGATTTATCCGGCACGTCTACCTCCCGCGGCTGGCCGTTGAGTTCGAAGAAGACCGTTCGCATGCCGTCGTCTCGCGGGTCGCTGGTGGTAAGGAACTTGATGATCAGCGTCTTACCCGGCTCGATTTCGACGGAAATTTCCTCGCCGCTCTGCAGGCCATAGAAAAATGCGTGCGTCGGCAATACGGACACGTCGTCGTAGGTTTGCCGGTGCTTTTCGAAATCGGTGAACACGGCCGGGTACATCAGGTAGCTCATCACGTCTTCGTCGGTCGGCTCACGCTTGATCTTGCTTTCAAGTTCCTTAGCGGCTTCCTTCAGATCGACCTTCGGCAACTTCGCACCCGGGCGGCCCTTGAAGGGTTGGGCACCGGCGGAATCGAGGATGATCTTCTGCAAAACCTTCGGCCAGCCGCCTTGCGGCGTGCCGAGCATGCCCTGCATCAGCTCGACTACGCTCTTAGGGAAGTTGAGCTTGCGCTCGCCTTTAAGCACGTCGTACGCGGTGAGGTTGTTGGTGACCATGAACAACGCCATATCGCCGACGACCTTGGAAGACGGCGTGACTTTGACGATGTCGCCAAACATCTGGTTGACTTGAGCGTACATGTCCGCCACTTCGTGCCAACGGTCTTCCAGCCCGAGCGATTTAGCCTGCTGTTTGAGGTTGGTGTACTGTCCGCCGGGCATTTCGTGCTGATACACCTCGGCGGTGCCGGCTTTCATGTTTTCTTCGAACGGGTAGTACAACTCGCGGGCGGTGGTCCAGTAGTCGCTCAGCACGTTCAGGTTGTCGAGCGACAGCCCGCTCTGACGCGGTGTGTTTTCCAACGCGGCGACGATCGAATTAAGGTTCGGCTGACTCGTCATGCCGCTCATGCTCGCCAAAGCCGCGTCGGCGATGTCCACGCCCGCGTCGGCGGCCCGCAGGATGGTGGCTGCGTTGATGCCGCTCGTGTCGTGCGTGTGCAGGTGGATGGGCACGTCGATCTCTTCGCGAAGCGCCTTCACCAAAGCAAACGACGCATACGGCCGCAGCAGGCCGGCCATGTCCTTGATCGCCAGGATGTGCGTGCCCATCGACACCAGTTCCTTGGCCATGCTCACGTAATACTTGAGGCTGTACTTGGTGCGTTTGGGGTTGAGGATATCGCCGGTGTAGCAGATGGCGGCCTCGCAGAGCTTGTCGGTCTTGTTGCGGACCGTCTCCATCGACACCTTCATGTTCTCCAGCGAATTCAGCGAGTCGAAAATACGGAAAACGTCCATCCCGCTATCTGCGGATCGGACGATGAATTCTTTGACGACGTTGTCAGGATAATTGGTATACCCGACAGCGTTGCTCGCCCGGAAAAGCATCTGAAAGAGGATGTTCGGCACGAGCTTCCGCAAATTGGCCAGACGTTCCCATGGATCTTCCTGGAGGAATCGCATCGTCGTATCGAACGTGGCGCCGCCCCACATTTCAAGGCTGAACAGTTGCGGCGTGAGATGGGACACCGCACCGGCCACGCGTTGCAACTCATACGTGCGCACGCGGGTGGCCAGCAGCGACTGGTGCGCATCGCGCATGGTCGTGTCGGTAAATAGCAACGGCTTTTGCTTGCGAATCCACTTGCAGAATGCGTCGGCACCGAGTTCGACGAACTTATCCCGCAACCCAGCCGGCGGGGTTTTGCCGACCGGATACTTCGGCACGACCGGGTCGAGCAGTTCCTTCTTGCGGTTGATTTTTCCCTTGACGTCGGGCCGGCCGTTGACGATGACTTCGCCGAGGTACGTCAGCAGTTTGGTGGCACGGTCGCGCTTGGGGCGGAACTCTAGCAGAGACGGATTTTTATCGATGAACGTTGTGGTGGTTGCGCCGCAGATAAACTCCGGGTGGGCCAGCAGATTTTCCACGAACGGGATGTTCGTCTTCACGCCGCGAACGCGGAACTCGCGGATCGCCCGGTCGAGCCGCGCGATCGCCTCCACAAACGTCCGGCCGCTCGCGGTGACTTTCACCAGCAGGGAGTCGAAGTACGGCGTAATGACCGCGCCGCTGAACGCACTGCCGCCGTCCAGACGAATGCCGAACCCCGCCGCCGATCGGTAGCTGGTGAGCCGGCCGTAATCGGGGATGAAGTTGTTGCTCGGGTCTTCGGTGGTAATGCGGGCCTGAATCGCGTAGCCGCGGGTGCGGATTTCCGACTGCTTCGGAATATCAATCGGCGATTCGTGCAGCTTGTGGCCTTGAGCGACAAGGATCTGGCTCTTGACGATGTCAATGCCGGTAACGACTTCCGTCACCGTGTGTTCCACCTGCACGCGGGGGTTCACTTCGATGAAGAAAAACTCCTGCCGGTCCATGTCGACCAGGAATTCCACCGTTCCCGCGTTGCGGTAGTTGGCGGCCTTGGTCAGGCGCACGGCTGAGTCGCAGATGGCTTCGCGCAGTTCCTGTTTGAGGTTGATGCTCGGTGCGATCTCGACCACTTTCTGGTGGCGCCGCTGCACTGAGCAATCGCGTTCCCACAGATGCACGAGGTTGCCGTGCGTATCGCCGAGGATTTGCACTTCGATGTGCTTGGCCCGGCCGATATACCGCTCGACGAAAACTTCGGTTCGGCCAAATGCGGCACCGGCTTCTCGTTGGGCTTCTTCGAGCTTGCCGAGGAGTTCGCCTTCATTGCGAACCACACGCATCCCGCGACCGCCGCCGCCGAAGCTGGCTTTGATGATGACGGGGTAGCCGATTTCCTTCGACGCTTTTTTTACTTCAGCCGGATCGGAAAGGGCGTCTTCGGTTCCGGGAACCGTCGGCACTTTGGTTTTCACCGCAAGTTTTTTCGCGGACGTTTTATCACCGAACGTTTCGAGCATCTCCGCGGTCGGGCCGATGAACGTGATGCCGTTTTCGGCGCACGCCCGGGCGAAGTGTGAGTTCTCTGACAGAAATCCATAGCCGGGGTGGATCGCGTCGACGTTATGCTTTTTCGCGATGGCGATGATGCTGTCGATATCGAGATACCCTTTGACCGGCGAGCCGCCTTCTTCGGGGCCGACGAGGTACGATTCGTCGCTCTTAAAGCGATGGAGTGCAAAGCGGTCTTCGTAGGTGTAGATCGAGACGGTTCGCAGGCCGAGTTCGGTGGCGGCTCGGAACACACGGATAGCGATCTCGCTGCGATTGGCGACGAGCAGTTTTTGCATGTACGGTCCTGTCAAACAAAGCGTTAAACGAAAAGCGTGGCCGGGGCGTTATTGTGGTCAGAATGGCTACTTTTTCAAGCAATGTGGTAGTGGGTCAGTTCGAAAAACTCAACCGTACCACGGTCCTCCGGCCCATGCGGGTAGTGCGGGAACCTGAGAAAATGAACGTCCTTGGCTATTCCAAATCGCCGGCACGGACCGGAGGCCCGTGGTACGGTTGAGTGTTCCAAGCAATGCGTTGCATCAAATTTCAGACTGACCCGCTTCCAGCAATGTTGTAAATGGAAGGCAGAAGAGGCGAATCGATCGAAACGCAAACCCGAAAGCAGCGGGAATGGGTCGCTTGCGACTTCGCGGGCCGGTAGAATTAAAAACCCATGTCCACCCCGCTGGCCAGAGCCGTCCGCAACGCCGCCGCCCGATCTGACGTGCTGTCGGCGGTCGCTGGCGTGTATGCCGATGTGCAGCAAGCCATCGCCGAGCGCAAACCTGTCTGCGACATGTCCGGCCGATGCTGTAAGTTCGAGGAGTACGGGCATCGGCTGTACGTATCGACGCTGGAACTCGCGGGATTCCTGTCGGGCATCAAGGCTGAAAGCAGAAAGATGACCGATGGAAACGGAATCGAAGCCTCAACTCCTTTTTCAACCTTCCGTCTTTATCCTTCAGCATTACCCGCAACCCCCGGCTGTCCTTTCCAAGTCGCCAAGCTCTGCACCGTCCACACGATCCGCCCGTTCGGCTGTCGGATGTTCTTTTGCGACCCGTCCGCGACGGATTGGCAGCAGGAGATGTACGAAAAGTTCCACGCCCGGCTGAAGGCGATGCACGATCGGTTGGAGGTCGAGTATTTCTACGTCGAGTGGAGACTCGCTTTACGAGAGTTGGGATTGATGTAGGGTTGCGGTCACGCTCAATAGACACGGGTTACCTCCCCAAACCGTTTTTCCCCTGTCACCAACACCCTCAAGGGTTTGACACTACGATCTTTAAAGCGTTACATTGGGTAACAGCCGATACATCGTGAGAATCCCAACCGGAAGGCCTTATGAAAGCTATTGCATTGTTCGTGGTTTTGGCAGGAATGCTCGTGATGTCGACTGGGTGCGCGACTCCCGCGTATTCGCCGTCGGAACGCCGGGCCCAGATTTTCCGCAACTGGAACTACGAGATTAAGCAGGCCACCGACGACTTTGACAGCATCATGCTTCTCCGTCCGGCTGGGCATCTGACGATCTGGAACGTCCAATAAGCTTTAGTCTGCTGAACGCACTTTAAAAGCCCACTGCATTGCAGTGGGCTTTCTTTGTTAAGCTGTAGTATATGGCCGAAGAATTCAGTGTCTTATGATGCCGCCCGCAGACGCGCCTGCGGACGCATCCAACCGATCTTCCGGGCGTGCTTGGCCTTTGCGGCTTCCAGATGGCTAAGATATTGATGCAAGTCGGCCTCCTCAAACTGAGCGAGGAACTGTGGCTGGGCGGTCGGATTGTGCTGGCGGATGTCTTCGATCAGTTGACGTTTGGTCATGGCGTGATACTTTCGCGTCTGGAGAACAGCGGATTTGAGCCGGCCCCAGCGCCGGTTCTGTTGCATGGTCCATCGACCGACGCACCGGCAAAACTTGAACGAACACACCATGGCAGAGTTAGAGACCAAACTATCGGACGAGATGCGAAACAGCGGCGACGATCCGCTGTCGAAACTACACAAGATGTCCACCACGGCCGGGCTCGGTAGTGGAGACTATGTCGCGGTCAACATCGTCGCTGTCGTGGCTGCGCTTCTGGGCGTAGCCAGCATTCTGTCAAAGCTCAGCAACGCATTGCTGGTGATCCCGATCATCGGCCTGGTTTGCGGCGTGGTGGCGATCATACAGATCGGACGCAGCAACGGTACGCAGACCGGCCGCGGGCTGGCGGTCATCGGATTGCTTCTTTCGCTCGGGTTCGCCTGGTTTGTCATCTTCCAGCAGATCAGCGAATACTTCCGCACGCAGCAGGATCAGCAGGCGATCGCGTCTCTCATCAGCGAGTTCGGCGAGAAGGCAAAAACCAAGGACTACCCCAGTGCGTATGAACTGTTCGATGGAGATTTCCACGACCGTGTGCCCTTAGATAAATTCAAATCGCGTATGGGCTTCTTCGAGACCCCGCAGGCTTTGGATCTCTACGGCGGGCTGTCCAACGTCGAATGGAACGGCCGGCTGGCGTTTGAACAGGATGCGCGTACCGGCTCGCTAATCGCCGGAGGAGTTGCGTTGATGAACTTCTCCAAGAAGGGCGAACCCTTCCGCCAAGCCTGCTACTTCCGCAAGGTTGGCACGAAGTGGAAGATCGACTCATTGCCCGACCTGTTCCCCGTAGAAAAGGCCGCCCCCGGCGGTCCGGGCGGTCCGGTTGAACCTCTCGCACCGGGGCAGTAGCGCCCAATTCCTCCCCATTTTGCTGGCGTCACCCCGCGAACTGCCCGCTTCGACTCAAGGCCCATACCAACTTCGTCCGATAATCTACATTAGGCTCCATGACCGAGTCGTTGTCAGTTAGGTGCTGTCCATTTGCTGCCGATACGTTCCGTAGGGTTTATACGCCCGAAGGATGGATTGGCGGATGATGACAGCAACTCAGGACAAATGGATCGTTCGTTTACTCGAAGCCGGTTTGATCGCAGCGACGATTGCCGTGATGGCGGGATGCACTGCCTTGCCGAACTCGACTACCGCGAAGCCGGCTGATTCCGCAAAGCCGCAAGCGGCGATCGAGCAGACCGATTGGGAAGCCAATCGTCCGGAAGAGGTCAAAGCCTCGACACTGAACATCTTCGGCGAGTTCGACGGTGAACGCCGCAACTCTACGAAGCAGATCGGCGAAGCGGGCTTTCAACAACATACGTATGTGGACGAAGGGTACGACACGGATGTCGTCATCGATCCGACCGGGCAGTACATGGTGTTCGCCAGCACGAGGCACAACGAGCACCCCGATCTGTACCTGCAACGCGTAGACGGCCTGAGCGTTACGCAGTTGACCAACGACGCCGGCGATGATGCGTTCCCGGCGTTCAGCCCGGACGGCAAGCAGATCGCCTTCAGCTCGACTCGTTCGGGCAGCTGGCAGATTTACACGATGGACGCCGACGGCCGAAACGTCATCCAGGTGACCAACGGCTTAATGCAGGCGGTTCATCCGAGCTTCAGCCCTGACGGCCGCAAGTTGGCGTACGCCGCCCTTGGGGGTCGCAGTGCTCAATGGGAGTTGTGGACCGTGGATTTGCAGACGGCTGAGAAGCAAATGATCGGATACGGTTTGTTCCCCGCCTGGTCGCCGGACAAGTCGGTGAACAGGATTGTGTTCCAGCGTCCGCGTCAGCGGGGCAGCCGGTGGTTCAGCTTGTGGACGCTCGATTTAGTCGACGGGGAAGCGCGTCGAATCACCGAAGTCGCCGCGAGCACCAACTCGGCCGTCATCAGCCCGAGCTGGAGCCCGGACGGCAAGCGAATTGCGTTTAGCACCGTGGTCGATCCGACGCGTGAAAACGCGAATGTGAAAAGACAGCAGGACGTGTGGGTGATCAACGCCGACGGCTCCGGTCGCAAGCGGATTACGGACGGCAATGGATCGAACCTGACTCCGTTCTGGGCTGCCGACAGCCGAATTTATTTCGTCTCCGATCGCGGCGGTCAGGAATGCATCTGGTCCGCTAAAACCGAAGGCGGATCGATTCAATCCGCGTCGGCTGAGCCAAAGCACGCTGAGCCGAAACACGAAACCCCCGCACCCGCCCACGCGGCTGCGAAAGAAACCAAAGACCCGTTCGCGACCAACGCGAAAGCGGAAATCGCTCACGACCCAGCTGAACCGAAGCATGAAGCTTCTGAGCCGAAGCACGAAGCCTCGGCCGCAACGGATGTGCATGAAGTGACGCATTGAGGAAGGTGTTTGTTGTGGGTTGTTTGTTGTAGGTTGTCAGAAATACAACCCACAACCCACAACCTACAACAAACACTTCCTAACAAGCTTCAAGGACGAAGCCATGATCCGAAAACTCGCCTCGATCTCTGTACTGTTGTTGCTCAGCGGTTGTAGCCTGTTTGGAAAGCAGCCTTACGGCTCGGAGCAGATGCTGTTCCTGCCGGGCAAGGTGAAAGCGGTTTGGGCAGTCGCGCCGGCGATCAATCTGTCGGGCCAGGAGCCGGTCGATGCGCTCCTGCAAGCCGATCTGCTTTACAGCCAAGTGCAGCAGGTTCACGGCGTGACGGCAATCCCGGTCAACCGTGTGGTGGAAGTCCTCGTATCGCTGAAGATCGACAAGATTCAAACGCCCGAGCAGGCGGCGCTTGTGTGTGATCTGCTGGGCGCAGACGCGATTCTGATCCCCACGATCACGATGTACGACCCGTATAATCCGCCGAAATTCGGGGCGTCGTTACAGCTGATGGCCAAGCCCGGTTCGTTCACACGGCCGGCTAACGTGGATGCCCGAGAATTGGCCCGCGCCTCAAAACCCGGTGCAAATGAATCAATCTCGACCATCGATAATGCCGATTTTATCCAAAGTGTGGGCATGTTCGATGCGTCCAACGGGACGACCCGTGACTTGGTGTACGAATATGCCCGCGGCCGAAACAACCCGGCCGGCCCGATGGGGGCCGAAGAGTATTTTCACTCGATGGATCGATATTGCTCATTTGTGTACTACACGCTGATCGACGATCTACTGCATTCGCCGAAGTTGCGGAGATGAAGGAATTTGCAATTTGCGATCGGCAATTTGCAATCTGAAACCTGTACCAGATTGCAAATTGCAACTCGCAAATTGCAAATCCGATTGGGATAAGACCTATGCCTACCACCAAGACCCTGTCGCTCCTCAAAGGCCAACATCAGTTCTGCTTCCGCTACGAAGCCGGCGATGAGCAGAAGCTGCTGGATGCGTTGGTGGAACTGGTTCAACGCCGCGACGTGCCTTTCGATTGGTTCGACGCCGCCGTCCTCTCGCACCAGCTCGGCCAGCACCTGGCGAAAGAGCTGAAAACCTACCTGCCGAAAAAGGCCGCGTGAATTATCGGAGTAAATCCGGTCGTCCAGCCGATAATAATTCTGTAGCCTTTAACAAGCTTACGTGAGATTAAAACCTCACGCGTGGAACGAGGATCGCTCCACTAACGGGCCACCGGACTTCGCCGGTCTGTGGCAAATTCTTTATGTAGGAATCCATCGCCCAAAGCGGCTTGGTACCTATGAACACAGTTACTGTTTCCTCGTTGTCCGGATCCTCTATCCCGGCTAAGTCTTTTTCCCCGCTGGTCCAGCAGTTTCTCGACTACTTGAAGCTCGAGAAACACTTCAGCGATTACACCATTAAGAGCTACGGAGCCGACCTGATTCAGTTCGGCCACTTCCTTTGTGGTGAAATCGGAACACACGGCGCGACCAGCGATTCCAAGCCCACGCCGGCTGCCGTCGATGAGAAGCATCTCAAGTGTGAGGCGCTCACCATCCGCGAGTTCCTCGCGTATTTGTACGGCCAGAACTACACCAAGAGCACGACTGCTCGCAAGCTGGCGACACTCCGGAGCTTCTACAAGTTCCTGATGAAGCGTAGCCTGCTGTCGGCCAGCCCGCTCACCACCATCCGCACGCCGAAGCAGGAAAAGCGCCTGCCCAAGTGTCTGGACCTGGAACAGGTGCAGAAGCTGCTCGACGCCCCCGGCGATGCCGACATCCTCTCGGCCCGCGATAAGGCGATGCTTGAAATCCTCTACAGCAGCGGCATTCGCGTGAGCGAACTGGTCGAACTGGAGATGGGCGACCTCGATCTCAACGAAGGCGTCCTCCGCGTCCGCGGCAAGGGCCGCAAAGACCGACTCACTCCGATCGGCAGCCAGGCGATCAAAGCGGTGCAGAAGTATTTTGAAATGCGCGCGATCGATCAGCGGAGCCAAAACAGCACCGCCCAAAGCCGCGTGTTTTTGAACAAGCACGGCGAATCGCTCAGCACCCGCAGCGTCCGGCGCAAGCTCGACAAGTACCTGGTGACGGCCGGGCTTGATCCGGGGATCAGCCCGCACACTTTGCGTCACAGCTTTGCGACGCACCTGCTGAACAACGGGGCCGATCTTCGCAGCGTCCAGGAATTGCTGGGTCACCAGAGCTTGAGCACGACGCAGATCTACACGCACCTGACGACCAGCCGGATGAAGGAAGTGTATGACGCCGCCCACCCGCGAGCGACGGAGAGCACGATCCCGCACCCAGCCACGACGGGAGCGATCGCCCCGCGACCCTTTTACCCCGCCAAAGCCGGGTAAATCGGGCTAACCAAAACCCACACGCACGCCGGACTGGTTGTTGATGCAACCAGTCCGGCGTTTTTGTTTGCTGTCGCATGGGCAACCTTGCCCATGTTGCGTGTACGCACGCATGATGAGCGGTACGCCGCTCATAAAGCAATCGCGTAGGCGACATAGTTGGAGTTCAGTATTAAAGATCGCTTCGCGCTTGCCTTATCGGTCGGGTACGACCGATCGCTCATGAGTACACGAGCCATGGGCAAGGTTGCCAATGCGACTTAATGCATCGGCTTCGTCGCGGGCTGCTTTTTTGCCAAATACGCCGCCAGCCAATCGCGTCGCCAAGTGGGTTGATCGTTAGTCCGCAGCCCATCCCACAATCCGCGCGGCTTGCGCCGGGCTTCGTTCTCGGCCTGCTCGAAGGAACTTGCGAAGGTGTGCTTCACCCGCCGATCAGCGTAGGCGTGGCCGTCGTGGATGAGATCAAGATTGACGTTGTCGCCGTCGGTGAGATACGCATATGCTAGCAGCAGGCCGTCGGCGTCGCGGGTTTGCGTCGGCTCCAGGCGCACCGTAACGATCTGCCCGGCCAGCCGAGCCCGCGTGTAGGCGAGCGACTCCGCCTCGCCGGGCTTTCCCGCCTCCGGTGCCGCCGCCCCGAGCAGGCGCACGCAAGTCCCGCCCGCGAGCGTCATCCGATCGCCGGCGGTGACCTTCTCAACCGTGAACGCGCGTCGATCGTACGTCTGCCAGTCGTTCTGCGATGCTCCGAAAAAGCCGAGCCGACCCAATCCGATCATGCCGATCACAAATACCGTCAGCGAAACGGCAACAATCCGTACCCGCCGCCAGTGGGCAACACGGGAGTCAATGAAGGTAATGTCTTGTTGGCGGCCGATGGGTAAGAATTTACCACAGAACGTTGGTAGGGTGCCATTCATGGCATCGTAGGTAATGGGTCAATTTGAAAAACTCGATCTAAACTAGATCATACCTCGGGCCTCCGGCTGCTTTGTCCAAATCCCGCGAACACACTAGTATCGTCATCCTGAGGTACGCCGAAGGATCTCGAATCCCGAGCGGCATTCGGCATCCGAGATGCTTCGGAGTACCTCAGCATGACGTGTTTTGGGGGGTGGACACAGCATCCGGAGGCCCGTGCTGGCAGCGCGCGTACCTGAGAAAATGAAAGTTCTTGGCTATTCCTAATCGCCGGCACGGGCCGGAGGCCCGTGGTACGGTTGAGCGTTGCAAGCAATGCCCTGCACAATATTTCAGACTGAACCCACTATCGCACCATCCGCAACTATGTCTTCGTGATTTTACCCAGCTCGAAGGCGTCGTGGACGATGTTTAACGCCTTAGCAGCGTCTTCTTTCGCGATGATCACGCTGATGCGGATTTCGCTGGTGGTGATGTTTTGGATGTTGATCTTCGCGTCGGCTAGCGCCTTAAACATCTGTTGAGCTACGCCGGTGTGGCTTCGCATGCCCACGCCGACGATGCTGACTTTGGCAAGGTCTTCGGTGTAGGTGACCTTGGTTTTTTCGCCGAGTTCTTTTACCAATCGATCAACGATAGGCTTGATGTCCGCCAGTTCGCCGTGTTCGACGGTGAAGGAGATATTGGCGGTGTTGTCGTCCATGACATTCTGGATAATGTCATCGACAACGATGTTAGCCGCTGCGATGTCGCCGAAGATTTTCGCCGCCACGCCCGGGCGGTCGGGCACGCTTTTTATACCGATTCTGGTGATGTCTTTCTTGAGGGCTGCGCCCGATACGACGATGTGTTCCATGTTCGGAGTCTCCGCGACAATCCATGTGCCTTCGTTGTTGTTCTGACTGTTCCGCACGTGCAGCGGAACGTTGTACTTTTTCGCAAACTCAACGGCCCGCGTCTGCAGCACGCTGGCGCCAAACGCCGACAGCTCGAGCATTTCATCGTAGCTGATTTTGTCGATCTTGCGGGCCGTCTTCACGATCCGCGGGTCGGCGGTGTAAATGCCGTCGACATCGGTGTAGTTTTCGCAAACATCGGCCTCAAGCACCGCCCCGATCGCAACGAGCGTAGCATTGCTTCCGCCTCGCCCGAGCGTGGTGAAATCACCTTGCGGGGTAATGCCCTGAAACCCGGCGATGATGACGATCTTACCCGCGTTGAGCTGCTCGAAAATCCGGTGCTTGTTGATCGATTGGATGCGGGCCTTGGAAAACGCCGCATCCGTAACAAGCCCGATCTGCCCGCCGGTGAAGCTGATCGCCTCATGTCCCTGGGCGTGGAGCGCCATCGCCATGAGCGCGATGGTAACCTGCTCGCCGGTTGCCAGCAGTTGGTCCATTTCACGCTTGGGAGGCAGTTGATCCTGCCCGCCGTAGTAGCAGATTTGCTTGGCGAGTTGAATGAGATCGTCCGTGGTATCGCCCATGGCCGACACGACCACGACCACCTGGTTTCCTTTTTCCTTCGCCGCGATTGCTTTTTTAGCCGCCCTGTGGATACGTTCTGCGTCGGCGACGCTGGTTCCGCCGAATTTTTGGACAATCAGACCCATAACTAACGTCCACCTTGGGAGACGGCGGACTGGTCCACCGTCTGAGAGGGCGGGATTATAGTGGCACAGGTGCAGAGTACAACACGCAGCGGTTCAGCCGCCAGTGGGCATCGCCCCGTGCATGCACCATGCAGTTTATCCAGATTCAACCGCCAAGAACGGCCGATAGCGGGGAATCTGTCATCTCCGTTTGCCCGGCACCAAGTGTGAGATATATTAGCTGTGGGCTGTAGCATTCTGGCGAATAAGTAATAACCCCGAGCCTCTCCCCGGTACATCCGTGGGAGGGTGTGCGTCATAACCTGATGGAGTCTCTCGTTTGCGCTTTACGCTCGTCATGCCGACCCTGAACCGTGTGGACGACGTCCGGCGGTTCATGCACGCCCTCGACGCACAAAGCTTTCGCGATCTGGAACTGATCGTCATCGACCAGAACGCTGACGACACGCTACGACAGGTACTTGCGCCTTATCTCAAAAAGTTCCCCATCAAGCATGTGCAAACCTACCAGCCCATCGGTGCCGTCGCCGCCCGCAATATGGGGGCGCAGCTGATGAGCGGCGAAGTGCTGGCGTTCCCCGATGACGACTGTTTCTACGAGCCGGACTTTCTGCAACGCGTCGACGCCGAGCTCAACGCCCATCCCGATTGGGACGGCCTGACCGGAAACGTCGTCGGCATGGAAAATTACTACAGCAAGCGGCCGGCGTTCATCTCGCGGTTCAAAGTCTGGTGGCAGGGGTTGGAGTTCACGCTTTTTTACCGCAAAGCGATCGTCAACAAGATCGGCCTGATGGACCCGGCGTTCGGCCCGGGTGCCAAAACCCCCTGGGGGGCCGGCGAAGGCTCCGACTACATCCTCCGGGCGATCGAAGCCGGCTTCAAAATCTTTTATGACCCGTCGCTGAAAGTCCATCACCCCGGCCCACTGACCAACCCGCGAAATGATGCCGCCGAGGCCAAGTGCGTCTACGGCTACTCTATGGGCAAGGGCCACGTCCTGCACAAGCACCACTTCCCGTTCTGGTACGTGCTCTATCTCGCCGCCCGCCCGCTGGCCAGAGCGCTCGGCAATTTGCTGGCCTTGCGCTGGAGCAAAGCCGCCATCTCGATCTCGGTGACCAAGGGCGTGCTGATCGGCTACTTCCTATCGATCCGCCTAGCCGAAGCTGCCAGCGGTGTGAACGTGCTTACGCAGGGCGTGTGATGGGTCGCATGGGCTACCAGCCCATGCTATAAGACTTTACCACAGAGAATCACAGAGTTTCACAGAGGCACACAGAGAGGATTTCTCTGTGAATCTCCGTGTACCACTGCGTAGTCTGAGGCAAATGGCTTGGACATGGGCTGGTAGCCCATGCGACGATTACGACCGCAGAAAAAACTCCATTAACTCGTGCCCCTGATCGAGCTTCAACCCACTGGCGGCGGCGGCTTTTTCGTTGTAGCCGGTGGCGTTCGTCGGTTTGACGTTGCTTCCGGCCATCGCGAACAGTGTGGGGGCGTAGCCGTGTTTGCGCGTGGCGATATTGGTGGGGTGATCGGGCATGACCAGTAGCCGCCACTCGGGGTAGTGCCGCATCTTCGCCAGCACCGGGCCGACGACGTGCTTATCGATGTGCTCGATGGCGTCGATCTTCGTTTTCCAATCCGCCTGATGGCTGGCTTCGTCGGGGGCTTCGATGTGGCTGAGCACCAGATCGTACTTATCCAGCATCGCGGCGGTGTCGACGCCTTGGCCGACGTAGTTGGTGTCGTGGAAGCTGGTCATGCCGGCCACTTCATGCACGTCCCACCCGAGCAGCACCGCGAGCCCGCGCAGCAGATCGACGCCGGTGATCATGCAGCCGCTGGTCACGCCGAACTTATCGACGAACGAAGGCATCGCCGGCGCGTGGCCTTGCCCCCAGAGCCACACCTGCGACGCTTGATTTTTCCCGGCCGCATTGCGGGCGAGGTTGATCGGGTGATTCGCCAGCACCTGCTTGGATTGCTCGATGATACGCTGAAGCACGTCGCTACCTGCGCCGGTGGGGAGGTAGTTGGCCGTCGGCTCTTCCGGGAATTCGTGCGGCGGTTTGGTCTTGAGTTCAAAAGGCTGCCGGCCGCGATACAAAAGCAAGTGCCGGTAGCTCACACCGGTATGAAACTCAAACCCGGGGATCGCGATCGCCTTGGCGAGGTCCGCAATCAGCACCTTCGCGTCAGCATCGCCGATTCCGCCGGACGAGTGGTCCTTCATGATGCCATCAACGACGGTGACGAGATTGCAGCGAAACACCCAATCGGTCGCCGCCAGCGGAATCCGCTGCGCCGCCGCCTCCA
>JBBROD010000078.1:0-19565 GCA_038229715.1 Tepidisphaerales bacterium
ATCGAGTCGTTCAACGGCCGGTTGCGTCAGGAGTGTTTGAACCAGAACTGGTTCATGTCGCTGGACGACGCCCGCCGGATCGTGGAGAGGTGGCGACAAGAGTACAATGAGGAACGTCCTCACGGCTCGCTGGGCAACCTGTCCCCGCGCGAGTTCGCAAGACTGAGCCAGGGTAACCGGGCCGAATCGAAGCCGGCTTTTCACATTTAGGTTGGACCAGAGTTGGGGAGAGGGTCATTCGGTCGGCTTTTCACATTTAGGTTGGACCAGAGTTGGGGAGAGGGTCAAGAGTCTGAAAGTTCTCATTACGAATGGACCCACTTTGGGTGCAGACTCACCGGGGTGACAAAATACCAGTTGAACTTTTCTGCGATCTTTTATCAGAAATAGGCCGCTGCTTTTCAAGCAAGCAGGCCGGGTAGGATCCGAGGACGCAGGCCACTGGGCTTCACCGAGAAAGTCGTCGTTACAGATCATGAATAATCTTCGGCGGAAAGGCGGCCCGCAAGGCGTTCAGAACGGCCAGTACGTCGATGACTTCCTGAGCAATGGCGCCGCCCACTGGAGATAAATGGCCCGTGGCGGCAATCGCCATTCCGATGACACTCAGCGCCATCCCGCCGACCGCGCTTTGCAGGGCGATGATCCGCATCCGCCGGCTGATGTGCATAAACTCATCGACCTTCTCGAGGGAGTTGTCCATGATCACAACACCCGCGGCTTCGGCGGTGACATCGCTGTTCTGGCCGATGGCCATGCCGACCGTGGCGGCCATCATCGCGGGAGCGTCATTGATGCCATCACCCACGTAGAGTGTTTTGGCCGCAGCCGCTTCCTTGCGGACGATCGATAATTTTTCCTCCGGACTTTTCTGCGCGTAGATTTCCGTGATCCCCACTTGCTCAGCAAGATAGCGCACTTCCGACTCGCGATCGCCGGACACGATCATCACGTGCGCGAAATGATGTTTCGGACCGAGATGGCTGATAAAGGAACGGCTCTCAGCGCGCGGCGCATCTCTGAACCGCAATGCAGCGGCGTAGCGCTCGTCAATGACCACCACGCATTCAAGGCCGCCGGCAATCGGCGGGAGGTGTTCGGCCCCTGTAACATTCTGGCCGGCCAGTTTGTTTCGGCTGGTGATTCTGACCTGATGGCCGGAAACGACTCCGCGCAGTCCCTGCCCGGGTTGCTCACCCACATCACTGGCTTCGGGGAGTTGAATCCCTGCCGCTGTTGCCGCCGCCAGGATGGCGCGCGCCAGAGGATGTTTTGAATACCGCTCCAGGCTGGCCACCAAGGTTAGGACGTCTTTCTGGACGAAACCCGGCGCGAGGAGTTGTTCGGTGAGCTTGGGCTCGCCATAAGTGAGCGTTCCCGTTTTGTCGAAAATCGCCGTTCGACAGCCGGCGATCTGCTCGAGAACGACGGGACTCTTCACGATGATGGCCCGGCGGGCGCAAAGTGAAATTGAACCGATAATGGCTATCGGAATCGCCAGCAGCAACGGGCACGGAGTGGCAATCACCAGCACCGCGAGAAAGCGAACGGCCTCTCCGCTGACGGCCCATGCGATCAGCGCGACCGTGACGGCGACCGGCGTGTAGATCGCGCCGAGTTGATCGCCAAGTCGCCTCAACTGCGGACGCTTCGATTCGGACTCACGCATGACCTCCATAATTTTCGCGTACCGTGAATCGGCGGCGAGCTGGGTGGCGCGGATGCTTAGCGCCGACTCCCCGTTGATGGCCCCGGATATCACCGAAGATCCCGACGTCTTGGTGATCTGAAATGGTTCGCCGGTGAGATAGGATTCGTCCATCATCCCGTGGCCGTCGATTACCACGCCGTCTACCGGGCAGATGTCATGCGGATAAATGACAAGCGTGTCATCCACTGCGATTTCATTCAACGGGATATCAACAATTTCAGACGCGCGCTTGCGGTGGGCGATCGAAGGCATTCGCTTTGCCAGGGCGGCCAGCACCGACGAGGCGCTGCGAAGTGCGTAACTCTCCAGCGCTTCTCCGCCGGATAGCATCAGGACGATAATCGAGCCGGCCAGGTATTCGCCGAGCAGAACGGAGGTAATGATGGAAATGCCGCCGAGCAGATCCGAGCCGAATTCTCGCCGCAGGAGTTTCCGGAGCAGATCATAGACGAGTGGCAGTCCGCCGACCGTTAGCGTGACGAACAAGGGAATCTGGCAGGCGCGAGGATTTGCATGGAGTGCAAAGCGGAGCAGCAAATGCACGAAGATGGCTATGATCGACAGCGTCGCGATGATGGTGGTTTTACGTCGCCAGACACCGGACATTAATTTTCGAAACTGACCGTGAGGCGGTTCTTGATTCAATGATGACATAGTCTCCTAACTTTCCAGGTTCCTTCGGAACTTCCTATCCCTGCCGCACGATTTCGACCGAACAATGGGCTCGTGCTGCCACCGCCGCAGAGACCGAGCCAAGAAGTAACCGTTCAATACTGTTGTGCCCTTTGGCGCCCAAGAAAATGCAGTGCGCTTCCCACCGTTCTGCTTCTTCGACCAGGTAGGTTTTGGGATTGCCCACCACGACGAGCGTCGAAGCGATGAGTCCAATGGCGCTGAGTTCTCGGGTAACTGTCTTGACGGCACGGCGGGCCCACGACTCGCCATCGTCATCGCCCGTCCACATCCAAGACGGATGTGGAGACGACCCGGGCATGAACAGAGCCGAAACAAATTGCGCGTTGATTACTGCGATGACTTTCACCTCTGTACCGGCTGACCACGCTCGGCCAGCAACGGCGCTGACCGCCACGGCTGAGTTTACTGAGCCGTCAATTCCAAGGATTAGCCGGGTAGGGGCACCGACACCTGAAGCAGCCTTTTCGTCACCACGCGAGACACGTACTGAACAGGTGGAATAGGCCAGAACGCTCTGCGACACGCTCCCCATCACCAATCGCCCAAGGGCGGACCTGCCGTGCGAGCCGACGATGACGAGGTCCGGGGTGAAGTCAGGCGGTTGGATCAAAGCTTCCGAAGGCGAAACGGGGTACGCTGCGTGAGTGACTTTCCATCCGAGAAAACGCGCTTTTACAAGTATCTCTCCGTCCGCCGCTAGAGTCTTTGCCGCTGCCATGCACTCACCCGCTATGGCGTGCGCCTTTCTGACGATCGGTGCCTGCAAATCCGACGTGCCGTTTGCCGACTCGTAAGAAGACCGCGGTAGCGACGGCCCCACGCATCTGCGGCGGACGCGACATGTGCATTCACATCAGATGGAAGTCCTGCGCGATCGAGTTGGTTGATGGCATCGCGTGCGGAATCTGAACCGTCGAAACCAATTAAAATATTCATGACTGACTCCATAGCTGCGATCGCAGGAGTTTGTACCTCGCAACTCGCTGTAGAACTTTGACCCACTCCACCACGCCCTCAGGAACAGAAAACGGGGCTGAGAACGCTTCCCATTCCGAAACCGCGGGTGGGACGGTATGGAGCACCTTCTGCAGGAACGGCACGTGGACCTCGACGATCTGGAGGGTCAGACAAGTTTTCACCGCGGCCCAGAGCCACCTGTTCGCAAATGCCGGCTGGTGAAGGCGGACCGCCGCAAGGAGCGCGCGTTAAAGTTGTTGAAGACCTGAGTGAGCGCCCGTGGAATGTACGCTATTGTTGTTGACTGGCTCAAGCCCGCGCCGTCAGACCGATGGAAATGCATTCATATCTCGATTCGCATGTATTTTAGAAAGCAATGGCTTTCACGACCGCTTCGGCAACCATCTGCAATTATTGCCCCTCAGATTGAGAAAGGCGAACTTTAATAAAGAATCTGCTGAGTTTGATTTTGTTGACATCCCAGTGATAGCTCACCACGTAAAGAGCCATCGCTGACAGGACATACCCAGCATCGCTGGCGTGGCGTTGGTCGGCATCATACAGGCCGTTCCAGCCGGCCTGCTGAAACGCATCCCCTGCACGTGCAACCGTGTCTTCCCCCGCGCCGGCAGAGGCGTTCAGGATCGCGGCGGCGGCATAGGGTCAGGTCTTTTGAATCGATCGCCTTACTCTTGGCAATTGGCGAGTTGTACACGGCGGCTACTGCGATCGGGCTGATCAGCGTGGGCGCGGGGAGTTGATCTCCAGCCCCAAACGGGTGGCCGAGTGCGTAACTATTGCCATAGTACAGGAGCGAAAGGGCGGCCTTCGTGACGGGGGGAGTGGAGTCGACCGAAGCGCCCCGAACAATGCCGCGACAGCGATGGCCGACAGCGCCCCATCGTAAACGCGCACTTCATCGAACGCTCCCTTTGCAGCCCTCGATTTATTCGCCTGGGCTCCAATGCTCAGACCCATCTTGCCGTTTGAAACAACAACCGCAGTCGCTTCACTCCTCTCGAGAATTCCGTTGACGTACAGATTCATCGTAGTGCCGTCATACGTTGGCACTACGACGGCCGCGGCGACTGTTGCCGTCGAGAAATCATGCACGGGAGGCGAATCAATACGCAACACAACGTGAAAGTCGCCGAATCCTGGTAAACCGCGATGACGATTCCTCGGCGGAAATCGACTCAACACATATTCGAAAGGAGCCTTAGCTATGAAACGCAAGAGCAAGCATAGCCCCGGGATGATGCTATCTGAAAGCTTGCGATATACCTCAAATTGAACCGCTCTAGCAGGCTGTCACGCGTGCATTGTGGAATTGTCGCGACTCTGCATTCAGCCCTGAAGGGGCAACGGGCTGTAGCCACGGGCGGAGCGGATCGCGTAGCGACTCAGCGCAACCCGCGGGTGACCATCGGAAATCCGAGCCGCTGCGGGACGGCGGAAGCTTCCGTCGGCGCGCATGGAGTCGAATGCGGTCGATTACTCAAACTGCGCGTGACAGACTACTAGTCGCGAACCACATCATCCGACAGTTCATTTGGGTTCGGCCCATCTGCCGGAAAATGCTCCGCGAGCAATCGGCCCGCCATGCCGATGGCGTGGACCAAACCGCCGGTGAAATCGGATTGCTTGAAATGTTTCCCCATTTCTCCGGCGAGTTTTTCCCAGAACGCCTGCCCGCACTTTTCGTGGACGGCCACGTCGCCGATCACGGCGAACTGCTGCGATTTCGGCGCGACGAAAATAAGCACGGCATTGCGGGCTTTCGTGCGGTCCATCTTCAGACGCGTGAATTGCTGCTGGGCGGCTTCGACGGCGCTCGTCACGGCGCGATGGCTGATGAACACGCGCAACTCGCCGGTAGTTTTTTTTTCGGCCAATCGGATGGCGCCCGCGATTTTGGCGTCTTCGATTTGTTGGAGGAATTCATTGGTCAGCATCACCAACTCCCTCCCGCGCCGCCGCCGCCTGTGCTGCCGCCCCAACTGCTTGGGCCACTGCTTCCACCACCCCCGCCGCTCCATCCTCCACCACCACCCCAACCGCCGCCGCCAACGTACCAGCCCGATCGTCGGCCGGTCGATCCGAACGAGGTGTAACGACGCGAAAGAAACTGAAGCAGAAAAATTAAGAGAAAGATTCCGATCGGAAAGACCCAATCTGGCAGGTGGCCGGTACCTTTGTATTCGCCGCGCGTAGCCTGCAAAATCGCGTTGACGCCCGACTGGATTCCTCCGTAGTAATCGCCGGCTTTGAATTTCGGTGTGATTTCATCGTCGATGATTTGCTTACACGTCGCATCCGGGAGTGCGCCTTCAAGTCCGTATCCCGGAACGATAAATAACTGTCGGTCCTGAATGTATATCGCGAGGATGACGCCGTTTTCCTTGTCCTTCAGCCCAGGTTTCCATGCTTCATAGAGATGAATGGAATAGTCGGCCACCGATGAGGTAGACGGCAACTTCGGAAAAATCGCGACCATTACATTGTTCGATGTATCGACTTCAAATTTATGAAGCTGGGCTTCAAGTTGTGCAGTGTCTGACACGCTGATGACGTGTGCATAGTCATTGAGAAAACGATCCGGCCGCTGAGGATATGTGTCTGCCGCCAGGCTTCGCGCCGGGGAAAACGACACCACCGCCGTCATAAGGACGACACACGCTGCGATCCAGATTCGCCCTCTGGGTTTCATGAGCGGTTAATGCGCTGTGGTCGGCGACCCGCCGTCGAAATTGAAATTCACCGGCGGCACCGTCTGTGCAGCCGGGGTGGCGGTGAAGTACGGCTTGGGCGTGAAGCCGCCCATTCTGGCGACGATCATGGACGGGAACGACTGCACTTTCGTGTTGTAATCCTTCGTCACGTCGTTGAACCGTCCTCGCTCGGTGGAGATTCGGTTTTCCGTTCCTTCCAGCTGCGCCTGCAGCGTGAGGAAATTCTTGCTGCTTTTGAGATCGGGATACGCTTCCACAGTCACGAGCAATCGGCCCAGCGAGCGGGAGAGCTCGCCCTGAGCTTTGTCGAACTGTTCCAGCTGGTTCGGATCGTTCGGCGCCGCGTTGGTGTTGACGTTCACGCTGGTGGCGGCGGCGCGGGCTTGGATGACGTCGGTGAGCGTGGATTTCTCGAAGTTGGCCGAGCCCTGCACAGTGGCGACCAGGTTCGGCACGAGATCGGCGCGGCGCTGGTAGACGTTCTGCACCTGAGCCCACTGCTGATCAACCGCCTGCGAGCGGCTTACGAGCCCGTTATAGCTTACGCAACCGCCGAAACTGACGACGATCACCAGCAGAACAATCACCCCGAAAAATCCAAGAATGTATTTCATGTTTTAAATTCCTCCAACAATGCGACCGTTGCTCAGCTCCCGCCGCCGACGAACGTTACGATCTCTATTTCATCGCCGGCGTTGATCGGCTGATCGTACTTTTCGCTGCGGGCCAGCCGGCGGTTCCATTCGATGGCTACTTTTTCCGGCTTCAGGTTGAACTGCTCGACGAGCGCACGGAGCGTGGTTCCATCGGCGAGTTCGCGCGGTTGGCCGTTCACGGTCACTTGCATGACGTTATCGTAGGGCGTTCATCGCGGGCCGTGAAGTGCGACGTCGATATAAATGACCGCCGTGGCTATAAGCGACAGGACGATGCCGACCCACGCCTGCACGCGCTGTGCGACGAGCGCGTCGGGCAGCGGGCGTCGCTCGTCCTTCATCTGGCGGAGCACCACGATGCCGATGAAGAGCGCGACGGTGATGCCGTAGATCGGGATCGGCAGGAATTTATCCGCCAACGAGTACGGAGAGATGTGCTCAAGCTCCGCCCGCGGATGGCGGCTGCCGGGGAGGAAGACGAAGACGATCGACGCGATGAGCATGATCAGCCCGAGCCACGCGTCGAGCAGCGCCACCCACGCCGGCGCGGGCGTGGCGCGGCGAGGAGCCTGCGGCGGGTCGATCGGCGGCAACGGTGAGATGAATTCTTCCTTCGGCACGAATCAAAACCTACGCCCAAATCCCCGTGACGACAAGCGGCCGCGTGGTACGATGGCGGCATGAATCGAATCATCCTTGGTGCGTTGATCGAAGCGGCTGGGTTTGCTTTCTTCGTGATCGGCGGAATTCAGCAGGGCTTTCCGCCGAGCGCGGGATGGCTGGTGCCGGCGGTTGTGATGGTCGTCGCTGGGAACGGGCTGGTGGTGTTGACGATTGTTTCGAAGATCGCCGCGGGCAAGAAAACGCCGCGGGAGTGAGATCTGTACCTCGCCCGGTATTCCGGGAGAGGGTAGGGTGAGGGTTCTGATTCCCGCGATAAGCAGGGTTGGAATTAAGAAAGTTTTCGCGACCGACACGTGTGAGGCCAATCGCCAAGGGCTTGGGTATCTCGGCAGAATACTCACCCTGCCCTCTCCCGGCGTACCGGGCGAGGGAACACAGCAGTCAATCTTTACCCGCGCGACGTTCCTGCCGGCGTTCGCGGGGCGGCGGAGCCTACCGGCTGCGTCGGCAAACCCGCGCGGCGTTGCAGGGCTTCGCGGTAGATTCCCTTGAGCGGCTGGGAGACGATGTTCAATCCGCCGTCAGCGTCGATGCTGAGCGTGTAGAGCCGGTCCATCTTGAACGGCCCCCACGGCCCTTCGCCCTGTGCGACGCGTACGCCCTTCTTTTTCCGCAACTCCTCGTCATCTGCCAGTTGCCAGAAGCCGGCCCACAACTCTTTCTCATAGTTGCTGACGCGCGGGTCGGCCCCCTGGTAAACGTCGGGGATTTTTCCCGGCTGATCGATCTTCGGCCCCTCGGCGGGTGTTTCCTGATCGCCGAAGGCGCGGACGAACAGCGCGATGCTCTTGCCCCGCAGCGGGTCATTTTCCTTTACCAGTTCGCGGTCGAACTTGATCACCAGCGCGTCGACGTGAGCGTAAGCGCCTTTCACCGTGAGCACCTTGGGCGGCAGTTCGCGGCCGTCCTTGGCGTATTCGACGAACAGCAGCGTGGTGTTCATCACGCCGGCCACTTCGTGCTGATCGGTGACGATCACCTCGGCCACGCGGTTTTCGCTGCTGAGGCGCTTCACCACGGTTTCGAGCACTTTTTTGTCCTGCGTGAGCTGGTCGATGGTGTGCTGGGCCGAAAAGTGGTCGCGGTAGATGTACAGGCCCACTGAGCCGATCGTGATCAGCAAACAGAGCGAGATGATTCGGCCAAGGCCTTTGAGCATTTGAACGCCTTAGTCGATGGGGACAACCGGGTCGGTCGTCGGGCGGACGAATTTCGCGTCGGCCCAGATGCTGGTGACCGTGGCCGCATCGGAGACGACGACATCGATGACGGATCGCACGCCGGCGTCGCTGACGAAGACTGATTCGCTGCCGATGTACTTGTGGTTTTGATCGACGTAATGCGTGGTGATCGCGCCGTCATAGCCGAAGCGGTCGGTGATCGGGTACGCCTCGATCTTCTTGCCGTTGAAGCGCAGGGTACTCAGCACGCCCACGTCGATGTAACGGAGTTTCACCTGCGCTTCGCCGCTGAGATAGCTGGCGAAGAGATACCCGCGCGGCTCATTGGTCGGCATCAGGCGCGGCAGCAGATGGCCGAGCGCCTGCGGCAGGTAAAAGGGAGGAAGCACGCGTTCGACATCGGGCAACGTCACCTTTTTGTTCACGCGATGGACGGCCAGCGTGTACACGTCCACCAGCTTCACGCCGAGGTTTTCGCCGCGAAAGCTGCGCTGGGTCGTGGGGACCGGGCCGATGTCATCGCCTTTGAGCCGATCGATCGCCACGGGTTTTCGGCGTTGTTCGCTCGATCCGAACTCGGTGGCGTGGTACTTCTCGGTTCCGCCGGTGAAGAGCCAGATGCTCGACCAGTTTTCGATCTTGCGGTCGAACGAAACGTGGTACCAGGTTTCGCCGTCGATCTGTTGACCGCCTTCGGGGACAGTGCGGGAGCGAATGCCGATCTTCAGGCCGGGAATCGTCCCGATCGTCTCGGGTTCTTCGACGATGTAGGAATAGCCGATGTCCTTGCCGTCGCGGATGACGCGGATGTACTGCTCGGGCACGAGGACCGATTTGAGCTTCTGGTCGGTCCAGTTCACCAGCAGCGATCGCGTGCGGAACAGGCGGTCTTCCTGGTCGAGGCGGAGTTTCTCCGGGTCCATGACCTGTACGGAATCGAGCACGGCCTCGAACGTTTTGACGGCGAGCCGCTCGGCGTCGCTGGGCTGATCGACGGGCTTATCGAACGATTCGCCGGGCGTGGAATAGATGATGTTGTAGTACGATTGCTCGTTGGCCTGGATGATCGCCTGCTGGATCAGCTGGTGCTGCACGCCGTTGGTGGCGCGGAGCATGAGGATTCCCGCATCGTGCCCGGCCAGCGGCATGACGTTCTGCCGCAGGACTTTGCTGTTGGGCATGTTGCGCGTGAGCTGGGCGGCGGTCATTTCGAGCAGGCCTTTGTCTTTTTCGCCGTTGATGACCGGCCCGGGGGTTGAGGCGGGGATGGTCAGCGGGATCGGCTTGGTCAGACTGACGTGAGTGACCCGAAGCGTGGTTTTGGCCTCTTCGTTGATGAACTCGACGATCGCTTCGCTGCCGGCGCGGGTGATGGTTTTGCTGCCTGCCGGCGGGCGGAGGGAAATTCCGGCCGCCTGCGATGAAAATGCTGGCCCGAGCGCGGGTTGCGTGCTGGGCGCTTCATCAGGCCGGCCCTGGAGGGAGGGCAAATCAGACGGCATGGTCGGCTGATCGGCCGGGTCAGCCCAGGCGGCAACGCCGATCGCCAGGGCGCCAAGAAATACGGTCCATCCACGATTCATAACAGCCTCCAAGGGATATTATCGGCCGATTGATCGCCCGCCCGCCAGCCCACTAGTGAGGTCTACGACTGATTCGATCCAGAAGGTCGCGAAACAGCAATAAATCGGCCTGTGTGAGGGGCCCACTGACGGTTAACCGCACCGCCAGCGCCTGGCCGTCCGGCGAGACGGTGGCGGCCGTGTATTCGGCACGCTCGAAATTTCCCAAAAAATTGCCGGAACGCCAGTACACAAGCCCGTCGTATCCGGCGATTGTCACTTCATCCGCCTGGTTTCCGTTGTCTTCGGGCATCGGCCCGGAGCCGAGCAGGTTTTGGGCGGCCAGGAAATCCGGCAGCGACTCCCCTCCGCGCAATTCAGCTTGATAGAACGCCAATCGTCGCGAACGCTTCTGCCGCGCCGCCCGGCCGCCATCGCGGGCATCGACCTTTAGCACGGCGGTCGAATCCAAGATCAAATTCCAATCGACCGGCACATGAACAATGTACTGCCCGCAGGCAATGGGCGGCGAGTACCGCGCGTCCTTTATCGCCCGGCGGTGCGATGACGCGATCGCCGCCACGCCGAGCATCGCGCCGAGCAACGCCCACATGACCGCCTGCAACGCCCTTCGCCGCCACGCCGGATAGTGCCACCATTTGGACATCAGGGTTGCGATTGTAACCGGGAAAAATGCAAATTGCAGAATGCAAAATGCAAAATGAAGAGATGATAGACTTGTCTTGTCCTTATTTTGCAATTTGCATTTTGCATTTTGCATTTCACATCCAATTTCTTCCAGTACACTCCCCTCATGCCGATCGATCTGTCCCCTTTTTCTGCCGTTCTGCTCGATTTGGATGGAACGGTTTACCACGACGAATTCCCCCTGCCCGGCGCGATAGACCTGATCCGCCGGTTCCAAACCGACGGCCGGCCCTTCGCCTGCCTCAGCAATAGCACGACTTCGCCGCTGCGCGTGACCGAGCGACTGGCGCGCATGGGACTGGAGGTTGACCCCTCACACATCTACACCGCCGCCGCCGCGACGGCCGATTACGTGCTGCAGACCTTCGGCAAGACCCGCAAGCCGCGCGTCTTTAACCTCAGCACGGAGGGCGTTCACGAGATGCTCGACGGCTCGGTCGACTGGGTGCAGACGGCCGGCGAGCCGTGCGACGCGGTGATCGTCGGCACGCCGATTAACGTCTACGCGACCGAAGATCGCGCCCGCCTCGCGCTGCAACTGCTGCGGAAGAACGCCGCGTTGATCGGGATCTGCGCTGACCGAGTCTACCCCAGCCCGCGCGGCCTGGAGTTCGGCAGCGGCGCGTTCTGCGCGATGCTTGCCTTCGCGACGCAAACCACGCCCGTCTTCTGCGGAAAACCCAACGCAATCTTCTTCCATGAACTCTGCACGCGGCTGCACGTGGATGCCAAGAGCTGCCTGCTCATCGGCGATAACATCGAAGCCGACATCATCGGCGCAAAAGCCGTCGGAATGAAGACGGCGCTCGTGCTCACCGGCGTGACGCGCCGGCGCGACCTGCTGGCGATCGCCAAGGAGCATCAGCCGGAGTTTGTGATCGAAGAGCTGACGGAGATTTGAAGCATTTCTCTCCGTGGCATGGGCGGCTCGCCCATGGTCTTCTCTTTTCAAGCAATGACACGGGCGGGCCGCCCGTGCCACGGAAAATGTATATCAGCTTCAATCCCCCATCTTGCAGTGATGAAGACTATTTGATTCGGCGTTCGAGAATCACTCGTTTCTACTTTCACGCCGTACTTCGCGCCATTAAACTTTGACATACATGTCACCCAAAAGCGCACGTCGGCATTCGCGAGGGATCAGTCTACTTGCTCTTGCCGCGCTGTGTTTTGCGCCGATCCAAGCCCAGGCCGCCACACCAGACGAAGTCGATCAGGCCATCGCAAAGTGCGTTGATTTCCTCATCAAGCAGCAGAAGGACGGCAACTGGGAACCCGGTGTTCCGGAACAGCCGGCGAGTATTTACGTCATGGATGCGTACAAGAAAGGCCTCGGCGGGATGACCGCGCTGGCTACCTACGCGCTGATCGAAGCCGGTGAAAGGCCGACCTCGCCCGAGCTTACCAAGTCGATCGACTTCATGATGAAAACGCCGACCGACACGATGTATTCACTGGCCGAGCGGGCGCAGGTCTGGAGCCGGCTTCCGCCCAGCGATGCGGTGAAGAAAATGATCTCGCGCGATGGCGGGCTGCTTCTCAAAGGAATGAAGCAGGCCGGCGTAGGGAAAGGTCTTTACCACTACTACCTGACCGACGAAGGGTACGACCACAGCGTCAGCCAGCTGGCGATGCTCGGCGTTTCGTCGCTGCAGCGGCGCGGGCTGGAAGTGCCCGACAAATTCTGGCAGATGGCCGACGCCGGGTGGCGCAGCCACCAGTTTCCCGAAGGGTCGTGGGCATACCGCAACGACAGCCGCGAGATAAAAGCCGGCGAAACCAAGCCCGAGCCGGGCATGACCGCCGCCGGCGTCGCTTCGCTCTTCCTCACCACCGACGCCCTGCACGGCGATGGTATCGAATGCAACGGAAACCTCGCGGACAAGAACATCGAGCTCGGCCTGAAGTGGATGGGCGACAATTTCGACAAGGTCTTCGACGGCGCCCGGGCCGGTCCGTACTACGCGCTCTACGGCGTGCAGCGAATCGGCGTGGCGAGCGGTCGCAAGTACATGGGAACGCACGACTGGTACGCCGCCGGCGCGGATTTCCTCGTCAAGCACCAGAATCCCGACGGCTCGTTCGCCCACCTGGAACGGCGAGACATCTTCCAGAAATATCTGAACCTCCCCGAAACGTGTTTCGCGCTGCTCTTCCTCGCCAACGGCCGCGCGCCGGTCATGGTCAACAAGCTGCAGTACGATCTCACCGACGCCAAAGGTGCGAGAGTCGAAGGCCCTTGGAACCAGCGCGGCCGCGATCTCTCCAACCTCACCAAGTGGGTCGGCCAGCAACTCGAGCGGCCGATCAACTGGCAAACCACGCCGCTCACCGCGCCCACCGACGAACTGCTCGACGCGCCGATCCTCTATATCTCCGGCAGCAAGGCGCTTTCGTTTACAGCCGGGGAAAAGGCCAAGCTGCGCGATTATGTCGAATCCGGCGGGCTGATCCTCGGCAATGCCGACTGCGGCTCCAAGCCGTTTCTCACCAGCTTCATCGCGCTGGGGCACGATCTGTTCCCGCAATACGAGTTCGGCGTGCTGCCGGCGAATCATGCGATCTTCAAACAGCAGTTCGACGCGACAAAATGGAAGACGCGGTTCCCCGTCAAGTCGCTCAGCAATGGCGTGCGCGAGCTCATGGTGATCGTGCCCGATGTCGATCTCTCCCGCTACTGGCAGGCCAACGCCCACGGCGAGCGCGATGCGTACTTCGAGCTGGCCGACAATCTTTTCCTCTACGCGAACGGCAGCGCGCCGCTGCGGCGAACAGAGACATTCGTGGTGAAGGCTGACCCGGCGATCAAGGCGGAAAAATCCATCAAGCTCGCCCGGCTGGATTACCCGGGCAATTCCGATCCGGAACCGGGCGGTTGGCGCCGACTCAAAAACGTTCTGCACAACCAGGACAAGGTCGACCTCACGATCGACACCATCAAGCTCGGTGAGGGCAAGCTCGGCGATGGAAAGCTCAATGGTTGCAAACTCGCACACCTCACCGGAACGGAAACCTGGAAACCGAACGACGCCGCCAAGTCCGAGTTGAAAGCGTTCGTCGCCGGTGGCGGCACGCTGATCATCGATGCCGCCGGCGGCTCGACCGCATTTTACGACTCGGCCCGCACGGTGTTGGTTGATTTGTTTGCGGAAGTGTTGAAAGAGATCGACGACCCGCTGCCGCCGGACCACGCGCTGTTCGGCGGTAAGGACAAACCGATCGAAATTCGCTACCGCCGCGCTTCGGCCGCGGTGGTGGGGAAAGAACTGAAATCCGCAAGAATCCGCGGGCTCAAGGTCGGCGGCCGGCTCGCGATCTTCCTAAGTCCCGACGATTTATCCGCCGGCCTCACCGGCCAATCGACCGACGCGATCGTCGGCTACCGCCCCGACACGGCGACGAGTCTGATGGAGCGGATGGTGATGTTTGGGCAGTAGACGAAGGTGAGTGATTTACATCAGTGACATGGGCTGCTTGCCCATGAGTGCATGTGCGCATGCACGATGAGTCGTAAACGACTCATCAAGCACGAGGGCAGCGATCTTCGTATCTCTCATCAATTAAGATCGCTTCGCTCTTGCCGAATCGACGAAAACGTCGATCGTCGCGGCGTACCGCGACCATGGGCTGGCAGCCCATGCCACGAAAGACAACAGGTCACAGCGCTATTTCGCCTTTCGAGCGCACAGCCACCCCAGTTCCGACCAGACCTGAAACCACCGGCCCAGCTTCGCCGGCGCGATCGACTTCGGCGATTTCGCCATTGCCAGGTCGCACGCCTTGGCCAACGGCTTGCCGGCTTGCAGATTTTTCAATATCTCAAACGCCGCCGGTTCCAGGCGCTTGTAGAAGATCATGTTCTCGTATCGATGCACCGCCAACTGCGTGCGCTTGGCGCGCGGCAGGCGGACCGGCTTGTGCTTTTTCCGCTTGCTCGGTGTTTCGATCGCGTTGCTCGCTTCGGATCGCAACGCGTCGCTCTGCCGCTTCACCGCCATGATGAAATCATCGAGCGGATAGGCCATGTCCAGCAGCGTGAGGTACGGCTGCAGTGAGAGCTTCAATTTCCGCGGATCGGTGGCGGCGACGACGTCCGGCGAGATGACCGCGTCGGCCGGGCCGTCAAAGGCGATCACCTGCGCCCACTCGAACCGAACCATGTCGAGCACCATCGCCTGCCGTTTGCCGCCCCACCGCGGCTGCTCCGCAAGGAACTTTTCGAGCTTCGAGCCGAGGTTGCGGAGCGTGAAACTGCGCGAGGGATATTTGTCGAGGTACGCCTTGGACATTTCGTGAAACGCCGCATCGCCGATGATCGCGCGAATGCCGGGGTAGTCGTCGTAGAGAATATCGAGCAGGCGGAACCAGTACTGCCGGTTGTAAATCTCCAGCCGCTCGAGCGAGGTCAGACGATCGTTCGGCTTGATGAACGACTCCGCCACCGGCTGCATTGATCGCGGCGTGCGGTCATTCTCATCCAGCCGCCCACGAATCGCCCCGGCGGCGAGGCGTTGGATTGCCAGGAGTTTTTTCGGTTTCGCGAGCTTCATGCTGTCCATTCAGAATGAACACCGACTCATAGAGTCACAGAGAAGAACAGACAATATCTTAAACCAATGCTTCTCTGTGCCTCTGTGTCTCTGTGTTCATTTTCTCCCGCGTGATCCGCTTGATGAATTTTCGCGCCTTTAGCGCCTCTCGGTGCACCTCGTCGAACGACGGAATGTGCGCATCCCACTCCAGCAGCGTGTTGGTCGGGCCACAGCGTTGTAACGCGCGCTCGTAGAGCTTCCACACCGGATCGATCACGGCGTGGTCGTGCGTGTCGAGGATGTATTTTTCGTACTTGCTGTGACCGGCGATGTGCATCTGGCCGACGCGCTCGGGGTCGATGGCGTTGACGTAATCCATCGGGTTGAAGCTGTGGTTCATGCTGCTGACGTAGATGTTGTTCACGTCGAGCAGAATCCCGCAGTCGGCCCGCTCGACCACTTCGTTGAGAAACTCCCACTCGGTCATTTCTGAAACGTGGTACTCGGCGTAGCTGCTGACATTTTCCACGCAGATCGGTACTTCCAGGAAATCCCGCGCCTGCCTGATCCGCTCGGCGGTGATTTTTGCCGCCTCGAACGTGTACGGAAGCGGCAGCAGGTCGTGCGTGTAGGTGCCGTCGACGCTGCCCCAGCATAAATGATCGGAAAGGAACGGCGTTTTCGTGCGCTTCACGAGCGCCTTCAATCGCTTGAGATGCTCGCGGCTCAGCGGGTCGGCCGAGCCGAAGTACATGCTCACGCCGTGCTGGATGACTTTGTACTGCTCTGAAATCGCGTCGAGGATTTCCAGCGGTCGGCCGGCGTCGACCATGTAATTTTCGCTGATGATCTCGAACCAGTCGCAGGTCGGTTTTTTGGAAAGGATGTGCTGGTAGTGCGGCACGCGCAGGCCGATGCCGATGCCGAGGTCGGAAAAACCGTTGAAGCGATTGGCGGGCATACGGAAGTCTCAGGAGAAACAACATCGGCGCGGCCCGATGACAGGCCGCGCCGATGGATTGTGAACCGAATGGAAAAACTATTCCTTCTACGGAGCTTCTTCTTCGGTCTTGCAACCGCCGTGGCCCTTGCAGGTGTTTTTGCCTTTGCAGCCGGCGTCGCCGGTCTTGCAGCCGCCCTGGCCCTTGCAGTCGTTCTTGCCTTTGCAGTCGTGCTTGCCGACGTCTTTCGTGTCGCTCAGGGCGCGAACGCCGGCGAAGGTCTTGGCGAGCTTGTTCGTGCTGACCATGGCCTTACCCGAGACAGTCGGAGTCGGCGTGGACGCCATCGCGTGCGATGCAGCGCCCGCCATCAACCCGCCAACAGCGGCCGCGATCAGCGACATTTTCATGGAATTCTTCATATACGATCTCCTTCAGAAATGGTTCCCTTACCTATGCCTCATCCGAAAGGAGTGAGACATGCAACCCAAAGTGTGTTTACGGCTGATTCGGCCGCACCACCTCCTTCCGATCCAACATTGGACGGCGGCAAACTTCCTTCAGCTTACCGCTGAATTCCGTCGCCACGAGTTAGAGGTATTTACGAAACCGCTGGAGAAGCGGATGTATTCCCTAGTGCAAAAATTATAACCGGCAGGCGGTCTACTTGACCAGTTGGACTTGTTCCGGGCGGGTCACGGTGGTCGTGAACGAGCCGTAGTTGTTGTTCCATTCCCAGCCGTCCATAGTGCCGATGTACAGGCGGGTAGCACCGTTGGGGACGATGAAGCCCTGCTTCGTCGTGCCGTCATTTTTTAGCCCGTCGCCGATGAAGAAGATCTGGCGGATCTGAGGGGAAAGCGTGGTGAAATCACGGTTTGTGCTGGTGCTGAAATCCAAGGTGGCCGGCGGCGAGCCCTGAGTACTGGGGACGTTGTCGTCCAGAAAGACGCCGACGACCGAGTTCAAGGGGCACAGCATGTTGCTGAGCCCGTTTTCCGCGCCACTCCAGTTGCCTTGGACGTCGTTCGGGTTGCCGTCGGGGGTGAAGCTGGCCATGGCGGGATCGTTACCCGCCCCGCCATTGATGGAATCAAACTGCAACGCCTGGCCGGCGGTGAGGGGGACGCCGCTCATCAGCTTGGGACAGGCAGCCGGGGCGTAGTCGGGATTGTTATGCGGGTTGCCCACATTCGCGCTCGTGCCGTTAGCGGCGCCGGCAAGCCACGGGCAGCTGGTGGCTGGGACATTCAGCGACACGTTCACCGCGGCGGAATACATCGCGATCGACTGGGCCGTCACGTCGCAACTGGGCTTGCCCAGGATCTGCCCGAAGGAGAGCGGGACGGCGTTGCTTGTTGCGGCTGTGCGGCGAGTGGTAATGCGGATCGCGTTAGCGCCGCTCCGAGCCGAGCCCGTC
Organism: Tepidisphaerales bacterium; assembly: GCA_038229715.1. GTDB lineage: Bacteria > Planctomycetota > Phycisphaerae > Tepidisphaerales > Tepidisphaeraceae > JANMES01. The sequence goes on from JBBROD010000078.1 coordinate 17,781, forward strand.
AAAACAGTAAACGTCTTGTTGGTGATGCTCCAAGTGCCGAATTCGATGTCGCTGTTCTTCAACACAACGGTGGTTCCGTCGGCGGTGTTGTCGTTGGCGGCGTCTTTGGCGTTGGCGATCACGATGGACGTGCCGTCGGGGATCGACATGGCCGCGTACCGGGCAGCGGAGTCGGCGGCGCGGCGGAGTTCGGTCTTGGCAAGCTGCACTCGCCCGAGATCCACAGCCAACGACGCGAACGCGCAGAGCACGACCATAGACATCGCGATGTAAATCAGCGACATGCCGCGCGAGCGATTGGCTTTGAATTTCAGCTTCTGATTTGTCTGCAGCATTTCCATTCTCCGTTTGACATCGCCGCGTGCGTGTCGGCTTTCTATAGTCATCCAATTCATCGACGGATTAGGCAAGCGGATTCGGTAGGCGAGGAAAGTTCGTGGGTCTGATAATCTTTGGAATGGGAGACTGTTCCCCGTTTAGCCGCCCCGCGTGCGGGGCGCGATTCCTTTCCGTCAGAATCACGCGCCGCACGCGGGGCGGCTAAACAAGATCCAAAAAAATTCCCGCCCGCCGATTTGCAATCGGAAGTCATCGGATGCCGTAAGAGATACACAACTCATTTATTTTTATGTGTTTACGCGATTTTATCGCCTCATTCATTACGGCCGGAAATGCGTCTGGTGCTACACTGGGGCTACACTCCCGCCCTTTTAGGTGCCTCATTTGCCACATCCGAGATTCTTGCCTTGGCCGCGGGCGATGCCGATACTTTGAGCGAAGGCTCGTTTGGGACACCCCCCGGTTTGATTCTGGGTCGGGTCGCTCGGGCGGGCCCTCTTGAAGGCTTCGTTGGTCTTCCCCGGCGATAGGATTGCGGTCAGGTTGATCAACGGGGCCTTTTTCTTAAAAAGGGAAGCCCGCGTTTGGGACGGACACCGGCATGAGCGATTCATTCGCTGAAGTCGGCTCCACCCCGCTTACGTGGGCTTCTTTTTGATTGGTAGCGGCTCGATAGAGGAAGCCCATTATCGGTAAGGAGACCGGCGCGAGCGGTTCGTCCGCTGAAGTCGGGTCCACGCCTTTTACACGGGCTTCCTCTTTTAATTCGCTTCGGAAGTGGCTCTGCCGTTGGCCGGTGTCGTTTGCGTCCCTTGGGACGTGCCGCCCGGAGAATTTACCGGCAGGGCCTTTTTTGTTTCTGCCGCGCGGGCTGAGGGCTTCTAACCCTCGACGCTTCCGCGGTTTTTCAGGCGTTTCAATTGCCATCAGTTCACCGAAGGTAGCGCCGTGAGTAGCGCGGGCTCGAATCACCACCTACAGCATCGCGGCCGGCGTCGGCCCATCGATCAATAGTTGCCCGACAACAATTGCAGCGCGTAGGCGACGGCGGCCTTCCTGGCCACGTCCCGAATCTGCGTATCGTTCCCAATACTCTCGAGCTGGCCGACTGTGACGAAATTGATAACGCGAGTCCCGAAGTTGATTGCAAATCGGTGCTCATCGGGCGTGAGCTGCAACTGAGAGAGGAGCTTCTGGGCCCGTCGCTCCATCTCCTCGGCCTGCTCATGGATCCGCTGCGATTCCCTCGCCTCATCGTCCGATCGTTCGTCAGCCATTTCGTTCCCCGGTTAGTGATTCAGCCGCTCGACGATCTTGAAGTGCTTGCTCGAATCTGAATCCACATCACTTCCGATCTGCGGCGTGATCGGCGTCTTGTGGCGCGGGTCGGTGGGGTTGTAGATACTTCCGCTGAGCGTGTCGTCGAGCCGGTAGTTCGCGCGGATG
>JBBROD010000079.1:0-19420 GCA_038229715.1 Tepidisphaerales bacterium
AGGCTCGTTCGTCGGGATGCGGATCACCGGCCGCTGGTAAATTTGCCACAGTTCGCCGCCGGCTTCCCACGCCGTCCCGGTCATGCCGCCCATGTGCGGGTATTGGCGGAAGAAACGCTGGAAACTCAATCGCGCCAGGTTTTCCTTGTCGGCCGTCACCGTGACGGCTTCCTTCACTTCGATCGCTTGGTGCAACCCGTGCCGCCACGAGCGATCGGCCATCACGCGGCCGGTGAATTCATCGATGATCTGCACCTTGCCATCGGACGTCACCAGATACTGCTCATCGCGGATAAAGCAGTACCGCCCGACGAGCGCCTGCGTAACCATTTCCTCGCGACGGCGTTCGCCCTTCCAGAAGCCGCTATCGCCGGACAGAGTTTGGAGCGCCCCTTTGCCGCGCTCGGTCAGATCGACACTGCGGACGGTTCGGTCGATTGAAAAATCCTTACCCACATCCAGCGCCTGCGCCAGCGCGTCGGCCTGGCGGTAGATTTCGCTATTGGGCTCTTCCTGCGGGCTGTTGCTGATGATCAGCGGCGTGACGGCTTCGTCGATGAGCAAGCTGTCGGCTTCGTCGACGATGACGCGGAATAAGCCGGGCACTTGCAACTGCTGGCCGAGGCCGCCGCGCATCATCATGCCGATGGACGTTTGCGTCGCGTTCCGCAGCGTGCCGAGCGCGATCTGGTCGCGCAGGAAATCGGCCACCAACTCTTTGCTCGTGCAGTAAACAACATTTCGACGGTAATGCTCATGGCGCTCGCTCGGGTGGCTTTCGTGCGTGACGAACCCGACGGAGACGCCCAAAATGTCGTAAACCGGCTTCATCTCCTCGGCGTCGCGGGCAACCAGATAGTCATTCACGGTGATGACATGCACTGGCTTGCCCATCCAGCCCCACAGGCTGGCGGCGAGCGACGCGGTGAGGGTTTTGCCTTCGCCGGTCGCCATCTCGGCGATCGCGCCGCGCGTCATCACCAGCGCGCCCATGATCTGCACCAGAAACGGGCGTAGCCCTTTGCCGCGAAACGCGCCTTCGCGGATGATCGCCATCGCGCGTTCGAGCCTTTCGTCCTTCAGCCGATTCAGCCGGGCCAAATCGCGACACTCCGCCACCGCCTCGGCAAACGCCGCCGTACTGAGCGCATGAATCTCCGGCTCGAGCGCCTCGATCCGTTCCGCCTGCTCCTTAATCGTCTTCAACACCGGCCGGCGGTTTTTGACGTAACCCACGATGCCGTTAACGAACGCATCAAGCCCCTTGAGGTCCGGCGCTTTTACGCGCCGGGCATCAAAGACGGGGAACAGTTCTTGGCTGGAGAAATTACTCATTGCGTTCAGGACTTAGGACTAGTGAAGCGGATTTAAACTCAGTCCTCAGTCCTCAGTCCTCAGTCCTCAGTCCTCAGTCCTAAGTTCTACTCTTACCATTGGCTGGCCGCGCTCTTGGTTTGGATCAGTTGCCAGAAGCGGATCGACCATTGGGCGATCAGCGGGTACTTCTTTTTCAATTGGAAACGAACTGTTGCCCGCTGGCCGGGCAGGAAGCGGGCTTCGGGGTTGGGAAGAGTAACGCGTACTTCGAACTGCGGAACAGTGGCTTTGGTCCCCTTCGGGTCTTTCGGATCGATGGCGATTTCCCCGCCGGCGCCTGTTCCGACGGCGGCGCTGACCAGTTCGGGCTGCGCCGCGTCGAGCATCGTGAAATCAACCGCCGTGAGCAGATCGTTGACATCGCTTGCCAAGCGGATTTGGCAGTTGTCGACGTCATCCTTCTTATCCAGCCGCACCTTGTCACGCTGCTCGACGACGGCCCGCACTTCCATCTCGTGCAGCGAAAGCATCGTTCCCACCGGCTGTGCCATGCCGACATATCTGCCGTCCATGGCGTTCATCGCGGGGTTGACGAACACGCCGTCAAACGGCGCTTTGATCGTGAGTTCGCCGCGACGGCGTTTGAGGTCTTCCAATTGTGAGTTGTAATTATTGAGTCTATCTTGCTCGATCAGCCGCTTGGTCGGGTCTTCGGTCATCGCCTGCATGACGTTGATGGTCTGCCCCTTCACGTCCGCCTCGGCCTGGCTGATCTGCTTCTCCAGCGTTTCACTGCTGAGGATGACGATCTGATCGCCGCTGTGCAGCCACTGGCCGTCTTTGGCGAACACGCGGTAGACGAAACCGCCTTCACCAGCGCGGATGGTTTCGTGCCGCGCGTCGACCACGCCCGGGGCGTAGACGTTGTACGGAAAGCGGATCAGCCCGATGAGCAACACCGCCGCCGCCGCGACGGCCGAGCAGAAGGCGATCGCCCGCCCACGCTTGCGGTGCAGTTCGGGCTCGATCGTGAGGTACTTGAACACCTGCACCACGGGCACCACGACGAACGTAATCACCATGCCGATCGCCATGACCAGCCCGATCACCGGCAGTTGGAACGCCACCACCAGCATGATCGCCACGCTCACGAACACGCGATAGATCGACGACGCGATCGCGTAAGTCAGCAGCCAGATGCGCTGCCCGAACGGCGGCAGCGGCTGCTGCATCTTTACGCGGAAGACGTGCCGCTTGATCAGCCCGAGCGCGTACTCCGTGCTCTTCTGCCGGAGATTGGGGATCTCCAGAAAGTCGGACATGATGTAGTAGCCGTCGTAACGCAGCAGCGGATTGGCGTTGAAGATGAGCGTCGTCACCGATGCGATCAACATCGCGTTGTACGCCAGTTGGTGAATGACCGATTCGGGATTGCTGAATCGCCAGACGAACGCGCACAAAGCGGCGAAGAACAGTTCCACGATCATGCCCGCCGCCCCGACGAACACGCGCTGCCACTTGTTGGAAAACGCCCACGCGGTCGACGCATCCACGTAAGGCGTCGGCACGAGGATGAGCAGCATGATGCCCAGCTCGTGACATTCCCCGCCGAACCGCCGGCAAGCGAATGCATGACCGAGCTCGTGAATCAATTTCACGAACACGAACACCATGTAGAGGTACAGCACGTTGATGGTGTTGTGATACAAGTCGACGGCCTTTGCGGCGTCGACTTTGAGCTGCAGCCACGCCGGGGCGATCGTCGCGATCGCGACGGCAATCACCACCAGCCAGACGATTGCGCCGACCTTGCTGAAAATCTTCTCGACGATCGGCATCCAGCGGGTGAGGAACTTATCGGGATCCCAGATCGGGATGCGCGGAAAAAACACGTTCATCAGCCGGCGTTGCAGCTTCTTTTTCTGCTGTTGCTTATGGCGACGCAGCAGCACGGTTGCGTCGGGCGTGACGTCGGCATCCACCAGGTTGGCGGCGTACAAATGCGAGAGGATTTGGATCACTTCCGGCTGAGTCGGCGCATCATCGGCCAGCTGTCCGCCGCACAGTTCCCAGGCTTCTTCCACGGTTCGCGAGCCATCGAGCAGCCCGACGAAGCGGTAGGCAGCGTCAGAAAGGCGGTGAAACTGATTGCCCGCCGGATCGCGAACGACGTACCAGCGTTCGCCGCGATAATGCTGCCGAGAAATCTGCGCACCGGCCCGCAACTTCACGCGCAAATCCGCGACGCGATACCAGGACTCCGAGAATGTGGGGCGAATGGCAAGCATGTTGAGTAGGACTTAGTGCAAAGGACTCAGGACTTAGTGATTTCGACTAAGTCCTGAGTCCTTAGTCCTAAGTCCTGACGATCACAGCCAGAGTTTCATCCGCACAAAGTCCGCGAGTTTGTGAGTGTAGATGTAGAGCACCGAGCGCGGCTCGACATCAAGGCGGGCTTCGCCGTTCATGCCGGGCTTCCAGGATGCGTCGGGCTCGTCGAGCTTGGCATAGACCTTAAAGACGTTCGCGCCGCCATCCAAAACCGCCATGGGAACCACGCGTTCCACCGTCACCTTGCGGCGGTCGCGCGGATCGCCGGTGGTGGCGATGTAGCCGGCTTGGGCGGTCCCGTCGGGCTTGGTTTCAAACACGTCGGTGATATCAGACTCAGCCACCTTGATCTCGGCGCGCAGATCGCCTTCGCGGGCCATTTCCAGCAACGGGTCGCCTTGCTTGAAGGTGGAGTTCAGCTTGTCTTCGATGTCGCCTTTAAGGATTTGCCCGTCAAAGGGGGCGACGATCTTCGCTTCTTCGATCTGCCGGGAGTACAGCTCCACGTCCTGTATCGCTCGCTCGTACTTGAATCGGGCGACTTCGGCTTCGCCGTATTTGCCGGCGGCGCGGAGGGCGTCGGATTCCTTGCGAGCACCGAACGCGTTGGCCTGCGCTTCGGTCTTGCGATTGATCAGGTTAAACGTGCGGATTTCGATCAGCAGATCGCCTTTCTTCACCTTCTGCCCAGGCTTTACGTAAATCTTGGCGATCTGCTCTTCGAAAGGCATGGAAATCGTCCGCGGTTCGATCGGCACGAGGGTAAACGGCGCCGACACGCGGTACATCGGCCGATACAGGCAGACGAAAAGCACCGCGATCACCGACACGATGAACACCAGCTTCCCGAGCATGTGCTTAGGGCCGACGACCATCTTGGCCGTCTCGCGGGCGCTGATGCCGGCCTTGGTGATCAGCCAGCGGTCGTTGACGTAGCGGTCGTACAACTGCGTCGCCAGCAGATCGACCGCGACGGCCAATCCCTGCGCCATCTGCGGGGTGATTTTTGTACCGGGCAGGAATTCCAGCGTCACCACGCCGATGATTTCTTCCCGCCGGCGCAGCGGCAGCGACAGCACCGCGTTGCCGCCTTGGCTGCGCGACAGAATCTGCGCGTTCCGGCTGACGTTCTGCGACCCGCCGCCTTCGGGTGAGAACTGCACCAGCTGTTCCTGGTCGAGGCACTCTTCCATCGCCCCTTCGATCTGCACGACCAGTTCCTGCTTGCGGTCGAATTCTTCCGTGTGCGACAGCGCCTGCACCTTGATCTGCTGGTTCTTCACCCACCCCAGCGACACCCGGCTGGCGCTGGTGCGCGACGCGAGTTCATTGCACAGGTTCAGGCAAGCCTGCTGGAACCCTTCGCTGTTGGCAACGGCGCTGGCGAGTTGCAACACGTTTTGATGGCTTTGGGCGATGACACGGGCCTGATCGCTGCTGCGGCGGAGCGTGTAGAGATCGAAATAGCCTGCCACCAGCTGCATCTGCATCAACCGCTGCTTTGCGCGGTCCATGTTCATGCACCTTGTGATGACGGCCGTCACCGCGACGACCGTGCCGTCCTGGCGCAGCGGCGTGACCAGACAAAACTGCGGCTCGTTGCCTTCGCCGGGGTTGCCCAGTTCGATCAAGCCTTCCTTGTTCTGCACGATGCACGGGCGCACCAAATCCTGAAACGCCTCCAGCGCGGCGGCTTTCACCTCAGCGCTGGCGTTATCCGGGCGGATGTGAGCGATGTTGCGGAGCGTTTGCGATTCACCAGAGTTCTCAATCAAAAACGCGGCCGCTTCCGTGGCGACAACGGTGATCGCCTGCGTGGTGAGCAGATCATGGATAAACGCGGGAAGCGAAGAGGTAGCGTCGAGCAAACGCTGGACGATCTGCGACCGCGCCGGCACGCCCGCTTGCGACGTGCCTTGCGATTCTGATCCCTGCGACGAGTTTTCAACGATACTACCTGCCACTTAAACTCCTGCGTTGCATTCAGCCGGTCAGTCGGGATTTTAGGTCCATCCCATAGAAATCGGTCGAAAAAAGTCATGTCGATGACTTTTTTTATCGAACGGCCGTCTGCGACTGCCCGGGGAGATGCACCGAAACGCTCATCCCCGCAGGCAGGTTGTCTTTATTTTCCATTTCCGCCCGAACCAACCGGCTGGAACTGGCGGCGTCGGCGTTGGGGGAAAGGAACTTGATCTTGGCCGTGCGGACTTCGGTGTCGTTTTCGAATTTCACTTCCACCGCGTCGCCGATCTTTAGTTTGTTGACCTGCAACGTCGGCAGCGACGCTTCGACATCGAGCCGGCTGTTATCGCTGACGACCAACGCCGGCTTGCTCGGATCAGCCACTTCGCCAGGGTCAGCGTCAATCTTTTCGATGATGCCGTTGATCTGGCTGATCAGCACCATCTTGTCGATCTTCTTCTGCTGTACTTCAACTTCGGCCTTCTTTTGGGCGTTTTCCTGCTTCGAGAGGTCCACGCTCAACTCCCCGATGCGGACGGCCAACTGGGCGTCTTCAACTTCGGAGGCGTTACCACCGCCGGCCTCTTGGACTTGCACCGTACGGGCAAGTTTCACCCGCTTAACCGCTAGATCCGCTTCGGCCGCCTTGATCTTCACGTCGCTGTCGGCCTCGATTTTCAATTGCTCCAACTGCTTGCGCTCGATCGCGTCGTCGAGGCGAATGAGCGGCTGGCCGACCGTGACCGCGTCGCCGGGTTTGACCAGCACTTCTTTCACAAGTCCTTGGGCCGCGAACGACATCTCTGCGCGTCCGATCGGCTTGGTCACGCCGTTGGGCATAAACATGTCAGCCGCGATCGCGAGCGATGACATCGACAGCACGGCAAGCGTGCAACACCAAATGCGGGCGTATTTCATGCGACCTTTTCTGACAAAAAACCAAAACCGGCCCCCAGGCTGGCTTTTGCAAGCGAGCCGGCGCTCGCCCTCCGGCTCAACGTTATAAACGGCCAACCGCGCAGGTCAAGGCAAATCGCGGCGTCTTAAAAACCCTTTTTTCGGCCCAACATTGCCGATTTGAGTTCGACCGACTTGCGAATCAGTAAACCCAGCCATTATCAGACCGCAGACTATTTACGTTCATCGGATTCTCAACGTTCATTGGAGTTGACCGGCCCGGTAGTCGGTGAGACCGTCGGTGAAGCCGCCGGCGAGACGAGATCCTGCACGTAAACATCCATCTGCTGACCGACGTACACCGGCAAGCCGGTCGGATCGAAGTTGTATAGAACCTGCAGTACCCGCGTATCGACCCGCTCGGTACTATCGCCGGTGAGCGACTTTTTCGGCACGACGTAAGGCTCGATCCGCGATAGTTTCAGCGCCGTTTTGATCTTGTTGTTCCCGCGGATAAACGCGACAGCCTCGGCCTTGGGGTCCAGTCGCCAGGCATCGTTCTCATCGATATCCGTGCGAACCGTGAGGACTTTGACATTCCCAACCACCATCAGCGGCGTGCTGACGACGTTGGCAGGCGCGAATTCGCCGAGATGAACCTTCACCTGCAGCACCTGCCCATCCACCGGCGTTCGGACGATCCGGCGATCGAGCTCGGTCTCCACCTGCGCGATCGCGGCCTTGGCGCTTTCCACATCCGCCTGGGCTTTGGCGAGAGCGGCCTGCATCTTTTGCACGTTGAACCGCCGGGTGTCGATCTCCTCCTTGCTGACCGCCCGGCCGTCCGTAATCTCCGACCACATCGCAAGCAGGTTCCTGGCATCGGCCAGGTTGACCTCCGCGACATTGGAGGATTCCTGCGCCGACTTCAGCGCCGCCTGCTTAACCAGCCGCTCGGACTTGAGTTCGCGGTCGTCGATGTGGAACAGTTCGTCGCCTTTTTTCACTTCCGATCCCACGCCTACCGGGATCGCCGTAACAATCCCCGCCACCGGCGTGCCGATCTGAATGTTCTCGCTGCTGGCTTCCACGATCCCCGCCCCGGCGATGTACTGCGTAAACGGTGCCGACGAAGGCGTCGCCACCGGCTCGGACGGGGTAGTCGGCTTGCTCCCTTTGGCGACGACGAACATCGCGAACACCAATCCCACTAAAGAAATCACGGGCAATATGTAGGTACGAAACACAGATACACTCCTCATTGTTCGGGGTGGTAAGTTGTACGTTGTAGATTGGAGCGCAGTCCAACACACAACGCACCACATACAACCCACGTTCATAGCTCGTTCGGCGAGTTCACGATCCGTTCCACGTGCCCGTCGTCCATCTTGGCGATGCGGTCGGCGAATTCGAAGATGCGCGCGTCGTGCGTTACGATCACCAGCGCCCGGTCATCGCCGAGCGCGACTTCCCGCAGCAACTCCATCACCTTATGGCCGGTCTCATGATCGAGCGCACTCGTCGGCTCGTCGCAGACGATCAGCTTCGGCCCGTGAACCAGCGCCCGCGCGATAGCGACGCGCTGCTGCTGCCCGCCGGACAGTTGATTGGGCATGCTGCGCGATCGATCACCGAGCCCCACGCGGGCCAGCATCTCCTTCGCCCGCTCGACCGCCTGCTTCCGCGGCACGCCATTGATGAGCAGCGGCACGGACACATTCTCGGCTGCGTTTAGCGTCGGTAGCAGGTTGAACGCCTGGAAGACGAACCCGATGGTCTCACCGCGGTAGCGGGTTTTGTCGCCTTGCTTCATCTGTTTGAAGTCGTGATCGAACACGGTGCATTCCCCACCATCCTGATCGAGAATGCCCGCGATCACGGAAATGAGCGTAGTTTTCCCGCAACCGCTGGGGCCGACGAGCATCATCAGTTCGCCGGTGGGGACGTCGAGATCGATCCCGCGCAGTGCGTGTACTTTCGTCGTGCCGGTGACGTAGGTCTTGGTTACGTTCCGACACTGGACGGCGATTTTATTGGCTATTTCAGTCATGGTTGAATCCGATTCCATGCGACACAGAGGCACAGAGGCACAGAGGCACAGAGAAATGCACAGAGCAATACTCCTTCGGTCGTCTCTCATTTCTTCTCTGTGAAACCTCTGTGTCTCTGTGTCGCATGTCTTAGCCCTTAAACACAATCGCCGGCTCCAACTGAATCACCTTGTAGATACTGAGCAGCGACGCCACCACGCAGATCAATACGACAGCCGCAGCACTGACGACGAGCATTTGCCACGGCAGATAGAATGCCAGTTCACTGTTCCGAGTCAGGTGCCCGAACAGGCTCGCCAGCCCCACGCCCAAACCGTAGCCGATCGAGCCGACCATCGTCGCCTGCAGCAGGATCATCCGCAGCAGCACGCCGTTGCGGGCGCCCATGGCCTTGAGTGCGCCGAAATGCCGCAGGTTTTCCAGCGTGAAATTGTAAAACGTCTGCCCCGCGATGGCCGTCCCGACGATGAAGCCCAGCGTCACGCTGATACCGAAGTTAATCGGGATGCCCGTGTACTTCATGAAGTACCAAATGGTCGTCCACTTAAACTGCTCCTGCGTCAGCGCCCGTAGATGGGTGGCCAACGTGATGCGATTGCAGACCACATCCGGCGAAACGCCCGGGCGAGCCTTGACCAGAACGAAGCTCAGCAGCCGCCGCTCGCGCGGCGCGAACGACAGCGCCCGTGAGTAAGTCGTATAAATCACCGGCTGGCTCTGGAACGTCCGTGACACGCGGCAAAGGCCCACTACGATCGCGCGATGATCGTTTAATTCCAGCGTGTCGCCGATCACGAGAGGCTTGCGCAACGCCTTGATCTCACGATCGGGATGGTCCTTCTCAAACACCTTCTTCGCGAGTTTATCACTCGCGCCGTTCTCGTCGACGATCACGCCCTCGCTGCGGCGAAGTTCTGCAAGCGGTGTCAGCCGCCCGTTCGCATCGGGCACCATTTCCGGCGGCCCACCAACTAATGTGGCGTCGTCTAATCCGAACACGTTGCAGCTCTGGAAGTTTCCGTTGCTCAACCGCGCCTTGATGATGCCCTTGTACAAGGGCATCGCCCATTGCACGCCTTCCACGCCGCGCACGCGGAACAACTCGGTATCCTGCAACGGCTTGATGTCGTCAATGAACTGCACCTTTTCATTCATCACCCAGATATCAGGCGTGCCGGTATCGGTGATCGCGCCGAACGTCCGCGACATCAGACCGAGGAAGATCGCCATCTGCTGCGTGATCAGCAGCGAAGCGAACGTGAGACCCATAATGATGCCCAGGTATTTGGCACGGTCGCCGATCAGCATTTTGAGCGCGACGTAGTTCATCAAAACCCCTTGTGTGCCACGATTCCCTGAATCGCGCCCAGCGAAAACTGTGCAATGTGATCCGCCAACTGCTCGACGGATTCCGTGTCGTACCGCTGATTCGGGTGCAGCCGATCAATCACCGGCCGGCAGAGGTGATAGAAGATGCACTGGCTCACGACGCTTCGCGCGCAGGCTTCCACGCGCCATTTCGTTGCTGCCGAACCGAGTAGCTGGCGAATGATGCCTTCCAGCACCGTGGCGCGCGGGCGAATTCCCTCGGCCACCAGTCGATCAAGCATCGCCGTCGGCTCGGACATTTCTCGCGCCATCATTTTCCCGTGCCACGCCAGCCGATCTTTGCCGATCGCGCGGAACAGGAACGTTCGAATGAAAAAACGCAGCTGCTGCTCAGGGGTCGCGCCTGACGCCACACCCGGTCCGTTGCCCGGTTGATTGCCCGGCCCATTCGCAAAATCCTGATCCGCGAACGACTCGGCGTACTTGGCAACGGCGAAGTAGAGCCCTTCCTTGTCGCGAAAGTGATAGTTAACCGCCGCCAAGTTCGCACCGGCCCGATGGCAAATGTCGCGTATGGTCGCCCGGGCAAACCCCATTTCCGCAAACACTTCACCGGCAGCTTCGAGCAAGCGGGTCCGAGTCTCGGCTTTGGAATCTGTGTCCGGTTCGATCATTCTGACAGAAGTTTAAAACACTTGTTTAAAACTGTCAATTGAAATGTTTTGGAACTCGGGGAGGTACCCATTTTCAGGCAAAAACCGGATATTGGATGAGATATTTGGCGGTCTGCCCGCTTCAGCGGGTAGGGACGACGCTACGCGCTGAAGCGGGTTAGACCGCAGAAAAGCGAAATCCCAATCGCATTACTTCCGCTTTGCGGGTTGCACGTGTTCCTTCCCCTCGGCGATCACTTTCGCAGCTTCAAGCACCACCGACGCCGGCACACGCACCTTGTAATCCGGATGGACGTACGAGAACTGTACCACCCCTTCGGCGTCGATGATGAAGAGCGCCGGGACAGGCAACGCGTGGTTGGTTTCGCCGGTACGCTTCTCCAAGTCCACACCGAACCCTTTGTACTTGGCGAACAGTTCGTCACTGAGCTTGAAACCAATCCCGAACGCGATCATCGCGTCGGCCTTGTTGTCGGAGAGGACCTTCATGTCGAGTTGATCCTTCGTCCGCGTCTCCGCAAAATTCGCGGGCAGATCGGGCGTGATTGCGATCATCTGATAGCCGAGCTTTTCCACATCTTTCTGGATCAGCCGCAGGTCGCTCAGGTGCTTGTTGCAGAACGGGCACCACCCGCCGCGGTAGAAGACGAGAATCGCCGGCTTGCCGCCGACTTGGTCCTTGAGCGTGGTGGGCTTGCCGTCTTCGGTGATGAGTGTCGCGTCAGGCATTGTCGATCCGAGCAGGATCGGCCGAACCTGCTCAGGCTTCGCCGCCAATTCACCCGCCGTCGCCGCACCGGAAAAAACCGACAACACCACCGCCAAAGTCGAAATGGATCGCAACATGAAGGCTCCCTAAAAAAACACCCCACCGCCAAGCTGAACCGCGCCGGCGGGGAGATTATTTCAGCGGCGGGCGCAAAGTTATCCTCGCAACTCGAGAATTCAATAATTCTTTTCGATCCGAAACTCCAGAAAACCAGCGAAAGCAGCCGGAGTGAAGCAACACCGGCGCGCTGGCTGCGCTCCGCCGAAGGAACTGTGGGGAGGGGACATTTTGTCGAAAGGGAACCATCGGATGCGACGCAAGCGATTTAAAAAAAACAATCCGACTTTCGTCACAACCGATTGGAGCAGCTGGAATTAGGAGCATCAGCAGACGCCACCTTGACTCGCCTGCCTATTATGTACCGAGGAGTCCAAATATGAATCGCATCGCTCAGTTCGTTCACGACGCGGAACCCGATTCGTCATTCACCGAGGTGGCATCGCCGATCCCCGCCCACGGCGAGCGGCAGTCGATGGACGCCTACTCGTCCGCCGTCATCACCGCCGCCGCCAAGGCGAGTCCGGCCGTCGTGTTTATCGAAGTGCAGACCGCCCCGCGAACCAACCGGCGCGGCCAGCAAATCCCCGGCGGCGGGAGCGGGTCGGGATTCGTCTTCACGCCCGACGGTCTGATCCTGACCAACTCCCACGTGGTACACGCCGCTGAAAAAATTCTCGTCACGCTTGCTGATGCTCGCCAGTTGCCGGCGACGCTCATCGGCGACGATCCGGAGACGGACTTGGCCGTCCTTTCCATCAGCGCTCACGATTTGCCGATCGTCCACTTCGCCGACAGCAGCGCCATCCGCGTCGGCCAACTGGTGATCGCGATCGGAAACCCGTACGGATTCCAATACACCGTGACGGCCGGCGTGGTGAGCAACTTGGCGCGCGGATTCCGCAGCCAAACCGGGCGATTGATCGACAACATCGTGCAGACCGACGCCGCGCTCAACCCCGGCAACTCCGGCGGGCCGCTGGTGGATTGGCAAGGCAACGTGGTCGGCGTCAACACCGCGATCATCCCGAGCGCCCAAGGCATTTGCTTCGCCATCCCCGCGGCGACGTCGCAGTACATCGCGAGCCGGCTGATTCGCGACGGCCGGGTGAAACGCAGCCACATCGGCATCGCCGGCCAAAATGTTCCGCTGCAGCGGCGTGTTGTCCGCTTCCACCAGTTGGAGGAAGAGTCCGGCGTGCTGATCGTGGGCTTAGAACCCAACAGCCCATCGGCCATAGCCGACCTGCGCGAGGGCGACATCCTGCTATCCGCCGACGCCGCCCCGATCCGCACGATCGACGACCTGCAGCGACTGCTGACCGAAGACCGCGTCGGCAGCCCGATCATGTTCAAGCTGCTGCGTCATACGGCGATCGAACTGATCCCAGTCACGCCAGCCGAATCCCGATCTGCGGATTAACCCACTTCGCCCCCGCTTGCGGCCTACTGACTCCAATCCCCGCGAAGCCGCAAGCGGCAGAGACCGGGCAACCTTCGGTTCTTGCAAATCGCCCGTAAACCCTTAAGATTTCCCCCTCGCTCGTGTGAAAGCACGATCGGGGGCAGATAGCTCAGCTGGTAGAGCAATGGATTGAAAATCCATGTGTCGCCGGTTCGATCCCGGCTCTGCCCACTCGCGATAACGCCTGATTTTCGGCAGAAACGGCCGGAGAATCAGGCGTTTTCGTTTCCTCTCTCGAATCTTTCACTTCAACAGGTTTTAGACACGCTTGTACCCCATTTGCCCGCCGAGTGCGGCGCCAGTGCAGTGCTCGAATGCGGAACAATCGGCAAAGCTTCGATTGTCGATCACGCGTCGCGCTTAAGTTCGCTGAACGTGATGGCGTCGAGATCGAGTTGGGCTAGTCGCCCCTGCTCAAGCAGCACATGCCCCAGGCCGGCGGACATGGCGGCGTTGTCGGTGCAGTACTGCATTGCGGGCACGAAAGTCGGCAGGCGCAGTCGCTCTTTGAGCGCGGCGCGCAAGCCGTTATTGGCCGAGACACCGCCGCCAATGATGACGCTTTGGCCGCCGGTTTGCTGCACGGCGCGGCGGATTTTTTCGATCATCACGTCCACACACGCGGCCTGGAAACTGGCGGCGATGTCGCGCAAAGTCTGCTCCGTCAAATCCAATTGCCGTTCGCGCCCCTGAAATCCGCGGACGTGATACAGCACGGAAGTCTTCACGCCGCTGAATGAGAAATCGAGCGACTCGCGTCCCATCTTGCTGCGCGGGAACTGGACGGCTTTTGGATTTCCCTCCGCTGCCAAGCGGTCGATGATCGGCCCGCCGGGATAGCCCAGCCCGAGGATAGCGGCGACTTTGTCGTACGCCTCACCGACGGCGTCGTCGATCGTACTGCCGATCAGCGTGATATCGGTCCAGCTAATGATGCGATACAGCGCCGTGTGCCCGCCGGAACAGACGAGACCGACGGCGGGGAATGTTGGGGTTCGGGATTCGGGGTTTGGGATTCGGGGTTCGGCAGCGGAATCTGTATTTCCAACCTGAACCCCGAACCCTGAACCCTGAACCCCACTTAACATCACGCTGTACAAATGCGCCTGCACGTGATCCACGCCGATCAGCGGCTTGCCCAACGTCCACGCCAACGTTTTGGCGGCGGTGACGCCGATGAGCAATGATCCCACCAAACCCGGGCGATTTGCGACGGCGATGGCGTCGATGTCCGCGAAGCCGCAACCGGCTTGTTGCAGCGACTCGCGGATCACGGGCGTAATGTGTTCGATGTGCGCCCGGCTGGCGATCTCCGGCACGACGCCGCGGTATTTTGCGTGCAATTCCGCCTGCGTCGACACAACATTCGAGCGCATGTCCCATCCGTCCGCCACTACAGCGGCGGCGGTTTCATCGCAGGTGGATTCGATACCGAGGATCAAAGACATGGTCGACTCCATGCTACGCAGAGTCAGAGAGTGACAGAGTTAAGCACATAAAAATACAATGCAAATTCCGCTCTGTGCATTGCTCTGTGACTCTGTGCCTCTGTGTCGCATGGCTTAGTCAATGCACCGGCTGCGTCGTCGGTCCGGCGGCGGAGGAGAATCGGTCGCCTTGGAAGATGACGTAGCCGATCATTGTCTTGAGCGCCGAATCCAGTTGCGGATCGGTCGGCTGGGTAGCGGGCATCACGATGGATTGCTGCGTCGCCGGGCCGGTCGTCGGGCGGCGCATTAGCTCGGCGGACATGCGCTCGCGCATCGCGTTAGCGGATTGGGTGTCGTTCATTGGGATGATGACTTGCGGCTCGACGCCCCAGTCTTTCGCGTCTTTCTTGCGATGCACCAATCGGCCGCTGGGTAGATAGTAGTAGGCGACCGTGAGCTTCAATTCGCCGCCCTTGCTGTCGAGGGGCATGATTTCCTGCACGCTGCCTTTGCCGTAGCTGCGATTGCCCATCACCAGCGCCCGCTTGTTGTCCATCAGCGATCCGGCCACGATTTCGCTGGCGCTGGCCGAGTGCTCATTCACCAGAACGACCATGGGGAAATAAGGCAGCGTGCCTTCGACGGTTGCCAGAGTTTTCTGTTCCGGCCGATTGCGGCCCTTGGTGCTTACGATCACACCTTTGTCGACGAACATGTTGACAACCTTGGTCGCCTGATCAAGCCGCCCGCCGGGGTTGTAGCGCAGGTCGAGGATCAGCGCCTTCATGCCCTCGCCGATCATTCCCTGGTACGTTTTAGGGTTGTTGATATCGGCATTAGCGCCGACCAATGCGTTCTTCAGCTTCTCGTACGTGTCGGGCGTAAACTGCGTGATGCGGACGTAGCCGATCTTCGGATCGTTGGCGATGTAAAAATCCCAGCCGTTATCTGCTTTGCGGCCAAAGCCCTTGACAGTCGGCACGACGATCTCCTGCCGGGTCATCGAGAGGGTTGCTTCTTCGCCGGTGGCGTGTCGAACGGTGAGCGTAACTTTCGAATCCAGCGGCCCGGCGATTTTCTTGATCACTTCGTTGATCTTCAGGCCCTCGACGTTGTCGCCGTTCACCTTCAGCACCAGATCGCCGGCCATCACGCCGGCTTTGAATGCGGGACTGTCATCGATCGGCGTGACGACTTCAATCTTGCCGTCGTCGCTCATATCCAACTGAATGCCAACGCCTTTGATAGTGCCTTCGAGCATGCGGTCGAACCCTTCCTGCTCGGCCGGCGGGATGTAGACGGAAAACGGATCGAGCTCGGCCATCATGCCGTCGATCGCGCCGTCGCGCAGCTTGTCTTCGTCGATCGGCTCGACGTAGTTGGCGGCCACTTGGCGGTGGATGTCGACGAGTTTGCGTACGAATGCGTAGTCGTCATCGCGCGACGCGGTGGACCCCGGCACTTGAAGGGCAAACAGTGCAAGCACGCAGATACAGACGGTCCAAGCGACACGCTCACGGTTCATAAGCAACTCCAGAGAAAATCGGCAGAGTCATTCTACGCGAGGAACCCGCGTAACGCATCGGCCACCGCTTTGGGCTGCTCGAGCGGGGTGAGATGGCCGGCGGCAGGGATGATCGCGAGCTTCGCCCGGGGGGCCGCCTGCTGCATCGCCTGCGCGAGGCTTGGCGGGGAAATCACGTCGTCGGCCCCCACCACGATCAGCAGCGGGACGGCCAGCTTCGGCAACAGGCTGAGATACTCGCGACGATCCCGCATGGCCGTCAACGCGGTTTCGATCGTCTTAGGCGGGACGGCTTCCATCATCGCCCGCAAGTCGCGGACGATCTGTGGTGAAGTGCGGATCGTTTCCGGCGATAACATTTTCCCGAGCATATCGTCGGCGACTGCCTTCGAGCCGGACTTGCGGACGAGTTCGATCATCTTGTCGCGTCCCTGCTTCTGCTGCGGAGTGTCGGCCTCGGCCTTGGTGTCGACCAGAACTAGCGCGCTCAGCATCGATTCATACTTGCTGGCAAACGCCTCGGCGACGTAACCTCCCATCGACAGCCCTGTCAGTGCGAACGGGCCGAGTTGCAATTGCCTTGCGAAATCCGCAATGCCGTCCGCGAGCGAAGCAATCGTAAATCCTGATCCCAGCGAAGATTGACCAAAACCGGGCAGGTCGATCGAAAGCACGCGAAACGACTTGGACAGTTCCAACGCAACGCCGGCCCAAAGCCTTCGATCCAGCGGAAAGCCGTGTATTAACACGACAGGTGGGCCGCTGCCTTGCTCTTCGTACGACCAATTGGCTCCTCCGATGCTCACTTGCTTCATGGCCGATCTCCGTATCGGATAGTGTCATTTCGATCCTAACGCGATTATAGGCCGAGGGTTAGGTTCAAGTAAATGCGGAAAATTTGTACGGGTGAGTTGATCGGATCGGTCGACCTTTTACAATCAGCCGCTTCGCTGACGTGTCCTTGATGCGTCCGAGCAGGAAAAGGAATTCCCGCGGCGATCTTTATGGCTGGACTCGACGTTGAAAATCTCCGCCTGACTGACTTTCTGGACCTGCCCACGCTGCAGGAAATCCAGGACAACTTCGCAGCCGTCGCGAACGTGAAAGCGACGATCACCGACGCTCAAGGCAATCTGATCACACAACCCACACCCACCAAAGAATTTCTGCACCGCCAGCGGGCGATCGCCGACGCGGAAGAAAAGCAGGACGGTCCGCAGCGGGCCGGCCGCGAGTACATCGCCCCGATCATGGTCGGCCAACGGCGGCTGGGCACGATCCGCATGAGTTCGGACGGCAAGACCGGCGGGCTTGACGAAGCCAAGCTCAACCAATTGGCCGAGCGGTTTCAGATCGACGCCAAGCAGCTTAAATCCCTGATCAACCAGATGAACCGGGCGAAGAACACCCGGCCGGCGGCGATCCAATTCCTCTTCCTGCTCGCCAATGCCATCGCGCGGCTGTGCTTTCAGGAGTATCAGCTCCGCCAGCGCATCAACGAGCTGACGGCGGTTTACAACGTCACGATGATGCTCGCCGACGCACGCGATTTGCCGAAGGTGCTGGCCCGCACGGTGAAAGTCGTCTGCGATGTCATGGAAACCAAGGCCGCCTCCATCCGGCTGATCGACACCGAAAAAGATGAGCTGGTGATCAAGGCGGTTCACAATCTCTCGCGTGAGTACCAGACCAAGGGCCCGATCCGCATGAGCACCGCGGCGATCGACCGCGTTGCCCTCTCGCCGCAGGGGTACGAGTACGTCGCTAACATGGCCACCGATCCGCGCGTGCAGTATCCGCAGGAGGCGCAGCGCGAGGGGATCACGTCGCTGCTGTCGGCGGGCATGCGGTACAAGGGCAAGTCGATCGGCGCGTTGCGCGTGTACACGGAAAAGGAACAAACGTTCAGCCAGCTGAAGATCGACCTGCTAAAAGCCGTCGCCAGCCAAGCCGCCGCCGCGATCGAAAACGCGCGGCTGCTGGCCGAGTCGATCGAAGCTGAAGCGCTTGAAAAGCAGGTGCAGATGGCGGCCGAGGTGCAGATGCGGATGATCCCGCAGCACCCGCCGGAAGTGCCGGGGCTCGATCTGTCGTGCGTTTACGTCCCCTGCTTCGAACTCGGCGGCGATTTTTATGATTGCATCGAGCTGCCGTACGACAACGTAGGTTTGGTGATCGCCGACGTCAGCGGCAAGGGCGTTCCCGCCTCGCTAATTATGGCCAGTGTGCGTGCGGCCCTCCGAGCGCAGGTCGACAACGTCTATTACCTATACGAAGTGATGCAGCGACTGAACAAGATGCTCTGCCGCGATACCAAGAGCAGCGAGTTCGTCACGCTTTTCTATGGTGTGATCGACGCCCGCAACCGCCGACTGACCTATTGCAACGCCGGCCACCCGCCCGCCCTTCTCCGCCGGGCCGGCGTCATCACCGAACTTCGCGGCGAGAACATGGTGCTCGGCGTTGATGAATCCGAGGCCTACGAGCAGCACACGGTTCAGTTGGAAAAAGACGACGCCCTGCTTCTTTACACCGATGGATTAACCGACGGCATGAATTTCAAGCAGGACACCTTCGGCAAAGAACGCATGTTCGATGCTTACCTCCGCGGCGGCGATTTCGCCGAGGGCATCAGCCACAACATCCTCTGGGAACTCCGTAAATACGTCGGCATGGCAAAGCGAAACGACGACGTGACGATGGTGGTCGCGCGGATGACGTAGGCGGGCAAGAGCTTCTAAAATAACTCAAAACACAACCGCGAAGGCGCGAAGAAAAAACGCGAAGAAGCTCGGGTGATTCTGGTTTCTGGTATGGTTCGCGATTTCGCGTGTTCGCGGTAAATTTAGAAGCTCTAAGAAACCCGCCGGACTGGTCGCTTGAGCGACCAGTATCTCCCGCCCTACCTCACCAGATACGGGCGAATCACTCTCGTCCACATCATATACCCTTCTTTACTCAAGTGGTTCTTGTCCTTCGCGAACAAAAATTCAACCGGATTGCCGTCGGAGTCGAGCATCGGTTCCCACACATCAATATAAATCACGTCGCGCTCGCGGCTGGCGAATTCAAGCACCATCCGATTGAGCTCCTGATCGGCCGCGATGCCTTCCCACTTGGCGATACTCGGCTTGCACGAGATGAAATAGACCTTCGTGTGCGGAAGCGTTCCGTGGATCTGATCGCAGATCCCTACAAAGTCATCAAACACGTCCCGCGGTGATCGGGCGTGGTCGTGTAGATCAATGCTGCCGGCATAAACCAGCACCTTGTCGGGGGATTTGGCGATGATCTCATCCTGAGCATGCGCCGCAATGTCGGCCAGCGTGCGGCTACCCTTGCCGTTGCGTTCGATCCTGCCGGGAACGTCGGCGAAGTCAGTTTCGAGGGTTCGCCAATAGAAGATCGATGAGCTGCCGATGAACAATATCCGCGGCCGTGTTGAAATCGAGCGTGTTGTCGGCTGCGGTTGGGAAGTGCAACCGGCCCCGACCATGGCAACAATCACCAGAAAGGTGATCGCCGTCCGTCGATTAAATGACTGCTTCATTGTCGTCCTCCGAGGTGCTCAGCCAATCGGAACGACATGGCAATGATCGTCAGCATTGGA
>JBBROD010000080.1:0-18783 GCA_038229715.1 Tepidisphaerales bacterium
AGGGCCTGAAGCCAGCAAGGCATTTCCGCCGTCACCCATGATCCGCATCGTGATCCACCATCGGGCCAAGGATGACCTGATCGACATTTACGCCTACATCGCCAAAGCAAACTCGTCCCTGCCGATCGTCTTTTGGCCGCTGCCGAGAAACTGTTTAAAGAACTTGCTGATTTCCCTGAACTCGGGCGCAGGTGGAAAACCGATGCGGCCCATCTTCAAGATATCCGGGTCATCCCGATCCCAAGCTTCCTCAGCTATCTCGTCTTCTACCGGGTGACCGTAAACGAAATCCGCATCCTGACCGTCCTGCACGCCAGCCGCGACCTACCCGTTCTGCTCCGGACTTTGGCCGACTGAACCGAGATGGACGGTGCGGTAAGGGTCGTACCCGAGGAACCGAACAATCGGCCCTCGCAGTTCCGCCGACGGCTCAAACACTCCCACTTCCAAACGCTCGATGACGCCTCGCCGAACTCCCAAGGTCAAGGCCACCTGTCGGCGTCCTAATTTCAAATCCATCCGCCGCTTCTTAAGGTGTTCGCCAACGGTTTGAGGTCGGGCTGGATATTGCTTTCGGGTCGAGTAATGTAGCGATTTAACGGGCCTGACGCCGTGCAAAGTTAGATGACAAAAGGGTATGGCGAGCAACTCCTCGACTCGTACTCTTCGCCGGGCACGGTGGGTACGGACGGATGAGTACATCCGCCCGTGACAGACAAGAATGTCTGTCCTACCTAAGACCGGCTCGATCAACTCAACCAAACAGCTTGAACATCGCCGTCACCGTTTCCTGCGAGAAGGCGAAGAAGAACACCGTCGGCAAAATGCCGAGCAACACCGTCATCACCGCCAGCGGCGTAAGGACGGTCAGCTCGCGGCTATCGACTTCGGGGAAGCTCTTGTACTCGGATTTTTCTGGTCCGAAGAAGACGCGCTGCACGGTCCAAAGCATGTAACCAGCCGTCAGCACCACGCCGAAGCAGGAGATGATCGCGAGCGTCATGATGTACGGGTAAGCCGCCCCGCCGGTGGCGATCATCAGCACCGACCCTTCCTTAGCCGCCTGGAAGCTGCCGAGCAGGACCATTACTTCACCGATGAAGCCAGCCAAACCTGGCAAACCGAGGTTGCTGAAGCAGGCCACGATGCTGAAGCCGGTATAGACGGGCATGGTCGTCGCCATCCCGCCCATTCGGCCGAGCTCGCGGTGGTGGGCCCGGTCGTAAACCACGCCGACGACGAAGAACATCATAGCGCTGGTCACGCCGTGGGCGATCATCATGAACTGAGCGCCGTTGACGCTGGCGGGCGTCATCATGGCTGCGCCGAGGACTACAAATCCCATGTGCGACACGCTGCTGTAGGCGACGAGTTTCTTAAAGTCGGTCTGGGCCATCGCGCACAACGCGCCGTAGATGATGCTGACCACGCCGACGAGGGCGAACAGCCACCACAAATCTTTGCCCGCCTCGGGGAACAGCGGATAGGCGATGCGGAAGATGCCGTACCCGCCGAGCTTAAGCAGGATGGCGGCCAGGATCATGCTCATCGGCGTTGGGGCTTCTACGTGTGCATCGGGCAGCCATGTATGAACTGGGACGGCGGGCACTTTGATCAGGAAGCCGAGCATCGACAGGAGGAAGAACGTCTTAGCCACGGCAAAAGTAAGCCCCGCCCCGCCGAGCTTGGCCTGCCACTCGGCCGACGCAAGTTTGACCAAATCAAACGTGCCTTGGCCCGTAGCAGCATCGCGGCTGTAGAGGTACGTGCCGATCAGCACGATCAGCAGGCCGACCGAGCCGACCAGCGTGTACAGGAAGAATTTGATGGCCGCGTATTCCTTGCGAGGCCCGCCCCAGATGCCGATCAGGAAGTACATCGGCAGCAGGCTGATTTCGAAGAAGACGTAGAACAGGAAAAAGTCGAGGCTGAGGAACACGCCGAGGATGCCTGTTTCAAGGAACAGGAACAGCGCCATGTAACCCTTGAGTTGCTTATCGATATTCCAACTGGCGATGCACGCCAGGATGCAGACGAAGGTCGTCAGGATGACCAGCGGAAAGCTCAGGCCGTCAATCCCCAGCTTGTACTGAACGTTGAACGCGGGAATCCACTCCGCCGACTGCACCATCTGCACCACGCCGCTGTTGGCGATGGCGTTGCCTTGGGCGTCGACCTGCATGTAAGCGTACGGCCCGGTCGCGTGCCAGTTGAACGTCAGAAACAGCAGCAGCGACAGCACGAACGTAACGATCGTCGTGCCGAGCGCCGTCCAGCGCACCGCGTCGCGGCCCTTGGCCATCAGCACGAGCGCCGCACCGATCGTCGGCAGGAAGATCAGGATCGAGAGCAGATTGTGATTTAGAAAGTCCATTTTTATGTCGCACGGGCTACCAGCCCGTGTCCAAGCAACTCAGCATGGGCTGGTAGCCCATGCGACTTATTGTCTACCGCGATAAAACCACCACGATCGCACCGGCGATCGAGATAGCGATGACGCACATCAGCACGGTCACGTACATCCGAACCCGCCCGGTCTGCGGCGTGCGGACGGCCCGGCCGATGGATTGCGCCACGGCGCCGGCACCGTTCACCGCGCCGTCAACGACGTACTTGTCGTTCAAGCCGATCACCGCCGACAGCTGCCGGCAAAGGCTGGCCGCTGAGTTTACAATACCGTCGACCACCAGCCGATCGAACGCCGAACTCACGTACGCCAGGAACATCACCGTGCCGACGAAGACGAACTTGTACAACTCGTCAAAGTACATGCGATTCTTCAGCCAGGTGTTGATCCACCGCACCGGCGGGATCTTCATCACCCGATCGGAGATGACGTAGCCGTTCATGTAAACCAGGAAACCCAAGCCCATCGCGATCAGCCACGCCCACCCGCCGGCCAGTGCGTGTTCCATCTGCTCGTGGCCTTCTTCCAGAAGCTTTTTGGCTTCTCCGGCCTCAGCCGTTTTGGCGGCGGTGGCGGGTTCAGCGACGGCCGGATGGTCGGCGGCGGCGGGCTCGCCCTCGGCGGCGTGACCGGCTTCTTCCTTGATGTTCGGCCAAGCCGCAGTGAAAACGTCCTTGCCGACGATCGCATTCATTTCCGTCTGCGCCGACTCGATCATCTCTTTCACGCCGATGTACTTGCCGCCGATTACGCTGGCGATCGCCAGCACCAACAGCGGGATGTACAGGATCGGCAATTCATGCGCGTGATCGTGCAGATGCTGGTTGCGAGGCTTGCCCCAAAAGGTCAGCGTCCAGCAGCGCATCATGTAGAACGGCGTGACGTAAGCGATAATCGCAGGGCACCAGAAGAGCAGCCAGAGATAATTCGTGTGTCCGCCTTCAGCGCCGTGATCCGACAGGAACCCGAACGCCGCTGCGTGCTGGAGGATCAAATCTTTGGAGTAAAACCCGCTGAAACCCCAGCCGGCGATTCCGAACCCGGCGATCGCGAAAACCGCGATGAGGAACGTAATGCCCGTCACCGGAATCTTCTTCAGCAACCCGCCGTACTGCGGCAGTTCCTGCTCGTGGTGGGCGGCGTGGATGACGCTGCCCGAGCCGAGGAAAAGCAGGGCTTTGAAGAATGCGTGCGTGATGAGGTGGAACAACCCGCCGACCCAGCTACCGACGCCCATCGCCAGGATCATGTAACCCAGTTGCGAGAGCGTGCTGTAGGCCAGCACTTTTTTGATGTCGGTCTGCGCCATTGCGATCAGCGCCGCCATCGTCAGCGTTGTGCAGCCGATGATTGCGATGAAGAGTTTGGCGTCGGGCGTGAGGATCGGAAAGATTCGCCCGCACAGGTAAACACCGGCCGCCACCATGGTTGCGGCGTGGATGAGGGCCGACACGGGTGTCGGGCCTTCCATCGCATCAGGGAGCCAAACGTGCAGCGGGAACTGGGCGCTCTTTCCCATCGCGCCAAAGAACAGGCCGATGCCCATGATCGTCAGCAGCCCGGCGGTGAAAGTTCCACCCCCGGCAAGCACGATATCGTGCCCCGCCCCGGCGGAACTGAGTAGCCGCCACATATCGGGCAGGCTGACATTACCGAGGTGGTAGAACAAAATGCCGAAGCCGATGAGGAAGCCGAAATCGCCGACGCGATTGGTGACGAACGCCTTGATGGCCGCATTGCTGGCGGATTTTTTCTCGTACCAGAAGCCGATGAGCAAATAGCTGCATAGGCCGACCAGTTCCCAGAAGATGAACAGGTGCAGCGTCGTCCCGCCGATGACCAGGCCGAGCATCGAGAAACAGAAGAGACCTAAATAGGTGAAGAATCGCGGGAAGCGTTTGTCTTCCGACATGTAGCCGATGCTGAAGATATGCACCAGCGTCGCAATGCCGGTAATCATGAAGAACATGACGACCGTGAGGCTGTCGACGTAAATGCCGACGTCCAGGAATCCCTGGTGAGTCTGCGAAAGACCTGCTCCGACCGGAATCCACTTCATGGGCAATTCGATCGGCCCTTTGCCAAAGCCCCAGGGCTTGCCGTCATGCATGCCACCCGGCGAAAGCCAGGTAAAAGTCGCCGCCGCCGAGCACGCCAGACTGCCGGCGATGAACAACGTCCCGACATACCCCGCCAGCGGATTGCCCATCTTCTTGCCGAGAAACACAAGCACGATAAAGCTCACCAGCGGCAGCAGGACGGCGATCGAGAGTAGTAATGCGGGCGTCGGCATAATTCGGTTTGTGGGTTGTGTGTTGTAAGTTGCGGGTTGGAATGCTTTTCCAACTTACAACCAACAACCTGCAACCGACATTTTCAACCTTTCAGATTCGAAGCACGTTCCACGTCGATCGTGGTAAAGTTGTTGTAGAAATTCAGAAATATCGCTAGCGCCACGGCCGCCTCCGCAGCGGCCAGCACGATGACGAAGATCGCGAAAATCTGCCCATTGAGCGCCGGCGCACCGGCCTTGCCGGCGTAGCTGAAATAGTTGAACGACACCAGATTGACATTGGCGGCGTTCAAAACCAGTTCCACGCCCATCAAAATGCCGATCGCGTTGCGTTTCAGCAGCATCGTCATCAGCCCGCAGACGAACAGGAACGCGCCCAGCACCAGATAATGGTGCAGGCCAATCGTCGTGACGGTCATTGCTAGCATTGATTGCATAAGTTGCCAGTTGCCAGTGATCGGTTACCAGTCGGATCGCCAATTGCCTTCACTGGCAACTGGCAACTAACCACCGGCAACTAATTCAGGTCCACTCCCGCATCGTCTTGGATGCCGGCGTGCGGTGGAATTTGAAGTTCTCTTCTTCGTGTCGACGCCCTTTCGCAAGGTACGCCGCCCCGATCATCACCACCAGCAGCAGCACGCTGGCAATTTCAAACGGAATCAAATAATCGCCGAGCAACGCCTGCCCGAGGCTGACCAGCGGATACTTGCCCTGCACGTCGGCCTCGGCGGTCGGAAACGGAAAGCTGTGCAGCGCCAGGATCAACGACCCGAGCAGCACCGTGCCGACCGACAATGCGATCGCCACTTCCGCCGCCGACGGTTGAAACTTGCTGAACGGCGATTTGCTGGTCAGCATCACGCCGAAGATGATCAAAATAAGCGTGCCACCGGCGTAAACCACCAGTTGAACGGCCGCGATAAACTCCGCGTGCAGCAGGAAGTACAGCCCCGCCACGCCCATCAGCGTGAACAGCAGGCAGACGGCCGTCCGCACGATGTTGCGGCTCAGCACCAGCAACAAGGCCGATACCGCAGCCATCCCCGCAAAGAGGTAGAACAGCACCGCTTCGGCGTTGGCATTCGTGATGGAGTTGATTGCGTCCATTTTCTCTTTATGTAGGGCATGCTATTGCATGCCGGCACGTTCATGGCATGCAATAGCATGCCCTACTTCAAATCACGCTTTCACTAAGTTTTCGGTTCCTTCGTCGATCGGCGACGGATCGGTCAGCCGCTGCTTGTGGCCGCGGCCGGTGAGGATGGCGTAAACCACCCAGCCGTTCACCGCCGCAAACCCGGTCAATCCAACGAGCGTCAGCAATATCTGCGTAATAAGCGAAGCGAGCCCGCCGGGCGTTTGCACCCAGGCCGCGAAATCCCACGGGTTGTAGTCGACCCACGGAATGCCCGCGTGTTCCGGAACCACCAGTTGCCAGATCGCGCCCAGCAACAGCAACAACATGCTCATCGGCAGCAGCACTTTCACGCAGGCGTACAGCACCTGGTCGATTCGCGGACGCGGAACCGTCCAGCGAATCCACATCTGCACGAACACGATGCTCATCGCCTTGGTGACGAAAACACCCGCCGCCACGCAGTTGAGGAGCAGGATCGGGATCGCATTCTCAATGCTCGGGTCGGCTGCGTAGGTGGCGTTCAAGCTGTGGTTGAAGTACCCGATGATACCGAACGGATCGTTCCACCCGCCGAGGAACAAGGCGGTTTGGATGCCGCCGACAACGAACATCGCGGCGTATTCTGCGAAGAAGAAGAACGAGAACCGCAACCCGCTGTATTCGGTATGGAAGCCGGCCACCAGTTCTGATTCGGATTCGGGCAGATCGAAAGGCGCGCGTTTGTTGCTGGCGAGCGAGGCGACGAAAAACACGAAGAATGCGAGGAATACGATCGGGTTTCTATAGATCAGCCAGGTGTGGATGCCACCGCTCTGCATGTGGCCGAGTTCGACCATGTTCAGCGTGCCGGCCGCCATGATGGCGACGAGGATCGAAATCCCCAGCGGGATTTCGTAGCTGACCATCTGGCAGGCTTCGCGCATCGCGCCGTAGATCGACCATTTGTTGTTGCTCGACCAGCCGGCCAGGATCACGCCCATCACTTCCACCGACAGCATCGCCAGAATCCAGAAGACCCCGACGTTCAACATCGGCTCGAAACAAAAGCTCGGCCCGAACGGCAACGCCAGAAACACCGCGAACGCCGGGGCGAACGCCAAGTAAGGAGCCAGTCTAAATAAGAATTGATCGGCCGACGCGGGAATGAGGTCTTCCTTCAGAATCAGCTTCAACCCATCAGCCAGCGACTGCAGCAACCCGATCGGCCCGACGCGATTCGGACCCGGACGGGCTTGGATATGCCCCGCGACTTTACGCTCCCACCAGATCGAGAACATCGCCACCAGCGAGACAGCCGGCAGGAAGATCGCTGCGCACAGCGTGACTCCGTACACCAGCGTGAGGACCGGACCGCGCTGGAGACCCAGCTGATCCTGAATCAGTTGTTGCAGCGAAAACGAGGGCACGTCCGCAGCGATCGGAATCGAGGTGATAATCATTATCGCGCGCCAAATCGTGAAAAACGGCACGAATCCAACTGATACGCCAGCCGCCAATTACAAACCGCCAACTATGCTAATTGGGTTGTTGTAATGGCGTGACGGGGTGAAATCAAGAGTGCTTAGTGCTGGGTACTGAGTGCCGAGTTTTCGCCAATGAACATTACCGGGCTTTGCTCCGCACTCTGCACTCGCAACTCAGCACTATTTCGGTTGGATCGCCTCGACCTTGGCGGCGCAGATAAAGTCATTTTCGGTGATGTCGGCGGCGTCGTGGGTGGTGTAGACGACGCTCACCTTGTTGTACCCCACGGCCATGTCTGGGTGATGGTTCTCCCGGTGGCTGATCTGGGCGACCGCGTTCACAAAATCGATCGCCTTGTGGTGGTCTTTAAACGTAAAGGTCTTCTCGATCGATTTTCCCTCCATCTTCCACCCCGGCAAAGCGGCCAGATCAAACTCCAAATCCCCCACGGCCACTACTTTTGGCTTGGTAGTGCAGTGCTTGGCGATCAACTGGGCGTGGCGTTTGTCGATGGTCATGGGAAACCTCCGGTTGGGATTCCTTTATTCTATAGTCCAAAGCGATCGGTTATCGGAAAAAAATTTACCACCGAGGCCACCGAGAACACAGAGAAAGCCACAGAGGAGTAAATACAGTGTCAAAGCCTTGGCAATTCAATCTTTTCTTGATCTGTGTTCATCTGTGCCCCATCTGTGGCAAAAATTCTTCTCTGTGTTTCCCTCTGTGTTCCTCTCTGTGGTCTCTGCGGTAAATCTCCCCGTTCCAGTGTCGAATCGCCGCCGTCCACGGTATGCTTCCCCGCTCGAAACTTTTTTGACGAGACAAACCGCCCATGGCCGACCAATCCGCATCGACGACTGCTTTGCTCCGCAAGCTGGATGAGCAGTTCAACCACTACCACATGTTGCAGGAGCAGATGAGCGACCCGGCCGTCCAGTCCAACAGCGCCCGGCTGGTTTCGATCAGCAAGGAGGCCGGCAAGCTCGAGCCCGTCGTTGGCAAGTACCGCGATTACAAAGCCGCCGCCGCCCAGGTGGCGGAGTTGAACGAACTGTCGGCCAGCAAGGAAGACGCCGAGATGGCCGACCTCGCCGCGTCGGAACTGCCCGGCGCTCAGGCGAAGGTCAACGAGATGCTGGACGGGCTGAAAGACGAATTCATTGCCGCGGACGATAACGCGATCGAAAGCTTCTTCTTCGAACTCCGGGCCGGCACCGGCGGCGATGAGGCGGCGCTGTTCGTCGGCAACCTCTACGAGATGTACCGCAAATACATCGAAACCCACGGCTGGCGGTTTGAAGTCTCCGACTTCTCTCCTTCCGAGCGCGGCGGATTCAAAGAACTCATCGCCCAAGTGAAGGGCCGCGGAGCCTATCGCCACCTGCAGTTTGAAGCCGGCGGCCATCGCGTGCAACGCGTGCCCGATACCGAAACCCAAGGTCGCATCCACACCAGCGCCGCAACGGTGGCGGTACTGCCTGAAATGCCCGACGTGAAGATCGAGATCCACTCCAAGGACGTCGAAGAGTTCGGCTGCCGCGGCGGCGGCCCGGGCGGGCAGAACGTGAACAAGGTCGAAACCGGCTGGTACATCAAGCACAAACCCAGTGGCATTCAGTTCAAGATGACCGAGCACAAATCCCAAACCCAAAACAAGGAACGCGCCTGGGCCCTGCTCCGCGCCACCCTCTACGAAACCGAACGCCAGAAACTCCACTCCGCCCAGATGGGCGCAAGAAAAGCCATGATGGGCTCCGGCGACCGCAGCGCCCGAATCCGCACCTACAACTTCCCCCAAAACCGCTGCACGGATCATCGCTTAGGCGGCGAAGGTGGCGGCGAAAAAAACTTCAACCTCGACCAGATCATGCTCGGCCAGCTTGATCCGCTGGTGACGGCGCTGCTGGAATTGGATAAGCAGCAGAAGCTGGAAAGCTTATGAAGAAGGTCGCCGCGGCGCTCATTGTACTGTCCGTATTGCTGGCGATTACCATCTTGTCCTGGACAACGAGCTATCGACTCCAGCAGACCCTTATTATCGCGCCGCGCGGATATGGCTTCGCATTGAGTGCTGAACAAGGCAGGCTCGTACTGAGCACATCACCCGGCATGTCAGCGGACAGAATCTGGTGGCGTGCTTCGACCTATTTCTTCGCTAAAGCGTTTCCGAATGGCACGATTTATGAGGACACCAACCTTCCTCATCTCGCGGGCATTGCTTTTGGTCAAACTACGCGAATAGCGCGAACGGGCAGCAAGCCGTGGAAAACGTACACTATATATACGCTCGGATTCCCGCATGGCCATCTCGTAGCGTTCGAGACCGTTTTGCTCTTGGCGGCAACTATTAAAGTCTTTCGCGCGCATAGTGTTGGCCACTGTGCTTCCTGCGGCTACGACCTCCGGGCCACGCCCGACCGCTGCCCGGAATGTGGACTTATGGTAAAACGGTGACACCATGCCGGTACGAGTGCGAGATTTGGTCAGGCAGCTCGAATCCGACGGGTGGTACCTCATCGCGACCCGCGGCAGCCATCGTCAATACAAGCATCCTAAGAAGTCCGGGCGGATGACCGTGCCCGGAAAGATGTCGGATGACCTTAAACCGGGTACACTCAGCAACATCTACCGTCAGGCCGGTCTAAAGTGAAGGGCCGATATGCGTTACGCCGTTGTCATTGAAAAATCGTCTCGCAACTATTCCGCCTATGTGCCGGATGTTCCGGGGTGCATTGCAACCGGGAAAACAGTGGCCCTGACACTCCGAGCTATTCGCGATGCGCTGGAATTTCACTTCGAGGGCATGGCTCAAGACGGGTTGCTCATTCCCGATCCGACTTCGGTGACGGAATACGTTGAAGTGCGACTGCCCGAACCGGTACAGAAGTCGAGCGATTCATCAAGAAACGCTCAACGTCGTCGAGCATCGTAGTTTTTTGAAAATTGTTAGAGGACTTTATGGCTAAGAAAAAATCCGAATCCGCTCCGAAGGAAACCGCCAAGGCGGCACCGAAGAAAGCACCGGCCAAGAAGCCGGCCGCTCAGTCTGCGGGCGATCTGCCGTCGATCAACACCAGCGCCGCTGCATCGGCGGCGGCGGCGATGATTGGGAATAAGGTCAGTCTCGCCGGCGGCGGTACGGCTCGTCCTGAGTCGTCGGCGTTTAAGCAGATGAAGGAAGGCCTCAGCAAGCCCGCCCCGGGATTAGCCGGCTCTCTGCTCGGCACGACGCCGGGGCAGAAGAAGTCGAACGCCCCGTTCGCTCAGACCAAGCAGGTTGGGCATAACCAAACCTTCGGGGCCGACGTCAACCGCACCGGCGTGCCGCGCCGCACCGGCGGGGGTTGATCGCTTGATGTAGGGTGCGATTCATGGCGCCTTCCCTCTGACAACAACGTGGTGCCATTCATGGCACCCTACCGCTCTTCCGTAACTGCGCTTCCGTAGGGCGGGATAGCAATCCCGCCGCTGCTGTACCGCTTGGCGGCGGGATTGCTATCCCGCCCTACATTTTACACAAACTGAATCAGCTCGACCTCGGTGAGCTGTCGGGGGTCGAAATCGATCCGCTCCTCGAACGTCCCGCCGAGGCCGGCCTTGCTGAGGGCGATGATCCAGCCTTCCTCGACGATCATTTCCTCGATCACCCGCCCGCCGTACAACGTTGCGCGACAAACTGCTGTGTACTTCCGCTTGGGCACGCCGAGGTTGTTGAGTTTTTTTCGCCATTCGTCGGGCAGGACTTTGGCGAAGCGGTTTCTTGGTGGGACTTTGGAGTGCATAAAGCAGAGTTTACCACGGAGGCAGGAATGCACCGCAATGGACTGATTACAACACGTGGAAGAACCAGCCCAGATCAGCCACCGCAGCGATGATCAAAACCGCGTGCGCCAAAAAGCCTTCCCAATAAACCCACGGCGATCGGGACTCTCGTGTCAACATCCAGTACAAAAGCGTGATGAACGTGACAACGATCATCACGGCCGGCAGGAAACCGAGCGCAAAGTCATTGTCAGGCAGGTTGCGGAATTGGATGACACGGTAGCTCGTCCACGCGGCGGCCAGAACGCCGAGTTCCGCCCACGGCAACCATCGGAGGAGATCAATCTTACGGCTCCAAACGCCCGGCTCTGCTGCATGGTAGTCGAGCGTAGCGGGCTTGATTGAATCGCCCGAGTTGACGCCGTCTGTTCTCACGATCCTGCCTCGCAGCTTTGCATATCCTCCGACTCGTTGACCAAATCCACCGCGTTCGCCGCCGGCCAGACGCCTTCGCGGTCGCCGGTGTACCAGCGGTCGAGGACCGCCGTCCAATCGCGCAGGCTTTGGACGTTGATGAAGTCGGCTTTTACTTCCACCGCGTTGGGGTGGAAGCGGCTGTACTTGATGCCCATCTTGCGCATCCGCCGGCCGGCCATCGATTCGCCGTGGATTTGCATGGCGATGCCGAAATGCTCGGCTAGCGCCTCTCGCTGCTCGGCGATGCTCGGCGGGGAAATCCGGCTCCCTCGCCCCGGAGGGGAGAGGGCTCGGGTGAGGGGCGAGCCGTGATGCGCCGGGCGGCGTTGGCTCGCGGATGAATCGCCTGCGGTGGATTGTGGATCGGCGATTCCACGCGACAGGACTTGGGACGTTTCTCCCCTCACCCCTGCCCTCTCCCCGCTGGGGAGAGGGAGGGAGGTTTCTGCCTCCAAAAGCGTCTCGGCGTGTTTGAATATCCACGGGTTGCCGATGGCGCCTCTGGCGATCCACACCAAATCCACGCCGGTCTCGCGGAGCATGCGCACCGCGTCCTCGGCGGTGAAGACGTCGCCACTGCCGAGGATCGTGCGAGTCGGGTGCTGCTGCTTGATGCGCTTGAGGATCGACCAGTCGGCCCGCCCCTGGTACTTCTGCTCTACGGTTCTCGCGTGTACGCGCGCGGCTGAATACCCCAGATCGAACGCGGCGGATAGCAACGCGTCGAACAAGTCTGACGCTTCCGGCGTGTCGTCGAAGGCGCGCCGCAAACTCACCGTCGTCGGCACATTCGGCGGGAGCGCATCCCGCACGGCCTTCAGCAGATCGAGCGCTCGCGGCAGGTCTTTAAGCATGTGCCCGCCGCGGGCTTTGTTTTTGATCTTTTTAACCGGGCAGGCGAAGTTCAGGTCGATCACGTCGTACCCCGCCTGCTG
Source organism: Tepidisphaerales bacterium (assembly GCA_038229715.1). Lineage (GTDB taxonomy): Bacteria > Planctomycetota > Phycisphaerae > Tepidisphaerales > Tepidisphaeraceae > JANMES01. Next base: position 12,480 of record JBBROD010000080.1, read on the forward strand.
CAGCAGCCCGGCGGCCTTGGCCATGACGGCCGGCTCGCTGCCGATGATCTGGCCGGCGATGGGGTGATCTTCGTCGTTGATGTCGATCGATTTTTTCAGCCCCTGCCCGCCGTTGGCGAGGATCACGTCGAGCAGCGCCTCGGTGACCGCGTACGCACACCCGCGACGGCGGGCGACCAGCCGCATCGCACGGTCGCTGTAGCCGGCTAAACCGGCCTGGCAAAACGGGGAGCGGAGTTCGATCGGGCCGATGCGCATGGGGCGGGATTGTACTGGAAAGTTCCTTGCTGGGGGGGAGGAATGCAACCACAGAGCCACAGAGGATCACAGAGATTCACAGAGAAATATAGAGAAATACAGAGTGGTTATTGAGAAAAACAACGCTCGCCGGCGATCACTCTATTGGGCTTAAATATGGATCAAGTAAATATTTCAGCCCCGCCGACGCAAACTCATTGTGCACGCCAAATACCATTCAACTCCAACATGTTGGGCTACAAACCAACTCTCTGCATTTCTCTGTGTTTCTCTGTGATTCTCTGTGGCTCTGTGGTCGCATTCCCCCCAACCCCAAGCCAGCTATTGATGCATCATCGCCTGCTGTCGACGCTTCAAATCCTCGCGTAGGTAAGCTTTGAACGTCGGCAGCCCCGCAACGTCCCAGGCGGATTCGATTTTCTCGGCCAGCTTTTGGTTGTTTTCCATTAGCTGCACGAATTCGGTGTACTCTTTCTGATCGGGAGCCGGGCAGCAATGGCGGTCATGCGTATCCACGCGGTAGACGTAACGCTCGCCATTGGGCAGGCGTTCGATCGCCAGCTTCATGTGCGGGTAAAACTGGTTGCCGAACCGGATATAGTACCGCTCCGGCGGCACTTTCTGATCGTTAACGAAAATGCTGCAGCTGTAAAAATTGCCGTGCCATGCATCCAGCACCTTCATCTGCGATCGTACGCGCAGCGGGAGGTCGTCGTTGTAGGCGGCGTGGAGGTAGATTCTGATTGCCTGCAGCACTTGTTCTTCACCAGGAAGCTCAGCCGACATGGATTTTCCTCCGCGTTGAGTCTGTACTTTATCTTATGGCCGCTCTGGAGTCACAGAAATTCGGGAATTGATCGGAATCCGGTTGTCCCCAACCGGGCCCGGCCGGGCTATAATGCCTTGGCGTTTAGGAGGATCGATCCGTGGAATTGAACGGCCATTCCGTGCTGGTGGTGGAAGACGACAGCGAGGTGAATGCCCTCGTCGGCGAATACGCCAAGATCTGCGGGTTCGAGTACCGCTCTGCCCTCACCGGCCGACGCGGGCTTGAGGAAGCCCGCAGCCGTCCCCCGGCGTTGGTGATTCTCGATCTGATGCTGCCCGACGTGACCGGGTTTGAAGTCTGCCGTCAACTCAAAGCCAGCGACGAAACCAGGCACGTCCCCGTCATCATGCTCACTGCGATGTCCGGCGACGACTGCAAGGCCAAGGGCCATGCCTGCGGGGCGGCGGATTACATCACCAAGCCGTTCGATCCCGATCAGCTCATCCGCTCGATCTCCCAGCACGCCAGGCAATCAAATCCGTCGAAGACTTAGAACTTCTAAAAGAACTGGCCTACCGGGTCATGTCATCCTCAGGTACGCCGAAAGATCTCGAACGTCGAAAGACGCTTGCAATTCAAGATCCTTCGGCGTACCTCAGGATGACGATTTCGTAGCCTGCACGGTACATCAATTTGCTCACCGCTCTAATGGAAGTCTCGTCACTCCTTTTTTGAATCCGCCTCCATTTCCCGGAACGGGATTTTGACGATGAACGCCGTCCCCTGTCCGACGGTGGATTCAACGTCGATTGTCCCGCCGTGATCTCTCACGATTCCGTAGCTGATGCTCAGGCCGAGCCCGGTGCCCTCGCCTTGCGGTTTGGTGGTGAAGAACGGGTCGAAAATCCGCTCGCGAATGCCCGGCGGGATGCCTGTACCGGTGTCGATCACGTCGATCCGCACGCCCGAACCGTCAGGCAGTTCGGCCGATCGCACGGTCACCATGCCTCCAGCGTTGCTGGCATCGATGGCGTTACTGACAAGGTTCATCACGACCTGGTTGATCTTGGCCGGGTAGCACGCGATCGGCCGTAGCGGGTGCAGTGCGAGCGTGATTTCGACCTGCTTGCCCTTGGCCCGCCCGCGGACGATGTTGACCGTCGATTCGATCCCGTGATTAACGTCGGCCTCCTGCAGATCGCTTTCGTCGAGCCGGGCGAAATCGCGAAGGTCTTTTACGATGTTCTGAATGCGTCGCAATCCGTCGCGGCTGCGCACCATCAACTCATCCAGATTGCCCAGCGTGTAAGGCAGGTCGATCGCGTCGGCTTTCTCGCGGATTTGGGCCATCAGTTCGGGCTTGGATGAGCCCAGGATCGAATCGCCCTGACGATACAACTCCAGCAGCATACGGACGGCGGCCAAATCGCGCTGCAGGACGGCCACGTTGTTACTTACGAATGACAGCGGGTTGTTGATCTCGTGCGCCACCCCCGCCACCAGTTGCCCCATCGCTGCCAGTTTTTCGGTCTGCAGCATCTGACTTTGGGCTTTCATGAGCATGTCGTTGGCCTCCCGCTCAGACCTGGCCATCTCCATCAGCTTCAAGTTCTGATCCCGCAGTTGCTCCTCGGCCGCCACGCGGTCGGTGATGTCTTCGGAAATACCCAGCAGGTACTGCACTTCCCCATTGATGAGGATGGGCATTTTCTTGGTGTGCAGGATACGCATCCCACGGCGGGTCATCACCGGCTCGGCTGGTATGTCAAGCATCTTGCGATCCCGCAGTACAGCTCGGTCCTTTTCGATGAAAAAATCGGCTTCCTCTTTGGGGAATAAATCGTAGTCATTCTTGCCCAGCAGCTCTTCCCGCGGATAGCCCAGCAGTTCCTCGCCGGCGGAGTTGAACCGCACGAACCGCAGCTCGGCGGCGTCTTTCACGAAGACCATGTTCGGGATGTTCTCGATGACCGAGAACAGAAAATTCTGCAGTTCCAGCATCTCCTGCTCGGCCTTACGGCGGAGCGTGATGTCGCGGCTGACACAGACCAACCCGCTCGCCTTGCCGTTAGCATCGTGCAGCGGGATTTTTGTCGTCGCCATCCATAGCGGCTTGCCCTGGCGGTCAACGATGGGCTCTTCCTGAGACACGATCGACTGCGAAGACGCCATCACCCTTCGATCATCCTCCGCGAACTTTGAGGCCAGCTCCGGCGGGAACAGATCGCTGCTTAACTTTCCTGTGATCTGATCCGGGCTGCTCAGCCCGACAAAACGAGCATGGGCGACGTTGTCGGTTACGTACTGTCCTTGTGCGTCCTTAATGAAAATATGATCGGGAATATTGTCGATCAGCCGGCGCAAAAGGTTGCGTTCGGCATTGAGGGCGATATCTGCCTGCTTGCGGAGCAGCTCGCTTTGTTCGAGGGTTTTGGCATTGATCCACGCCAATACGCCGAACACGGCCATCGTCATCACGACGAGGATCGCCACGCCGAGTTCGGGATCAAACCAGTCCAACTGCAGCCCGATCAGCCGGAACAACGCCAGCAGAGTCGGCACGAGGACGGCGGACGGGAGGAGGCGTCGCAGCAAGACGCCGCTGGGTGAATCGCTGGTGATCAGGCGCATCACGCCCACGTGCGGGAAAGCGCAGAGAATGGATACGCTGAGCAGGACGAAGCAAATCGCCGCGTACAACGCCGTCGGAAGAATTGAGATTTTGCCGACCAGAGTCCTTCCGCCGAACGCGTACGCGAGCAGCGCGAGCAACGCCGAAGCCCCCACGGTCATCGCCAGCGCCTGCGCCGGTCGCCATCCGCGGCGGGTATGGACGTTGATCAGCAGGATCGCCAATCCGCACATGACCAGATTCACCGCCGGGATCGGCGCCATATGATTGGGGAACTTAAGGTCCGGGCTATTCACACGGTCGTGAAACAGCAACTGATCGATCCCACTGTCCCAGCGCGTGATAAAGAACTGCAGCCTCATCGCGCTTATGGCGATGAGCAACCCCGCCAAAACACGACTGGCCGTCAGCGACCCATTCGAGCGCGTTTTGGTCCGCCGTAGCGAGAGTGAGACGGCCGCCGCGATGATCATCGCGGCGACCATCGGATTCATCTCGACCAGTTGCGGGAATTTGTGTTTGATCCAGGCGCTGTCCATCCACCAGCCGACCAGCACGGCGAACGCAATCATCACCAGCACGGTCGTAGAGGCCCAGGCGAATAGTTCGAGCGTACGCGCCAACCGCCCGCGGGCTAGCGGCGGGTTCGGCTCGTGAGAAGGCGTTCCGTCCGGGCTTACCGGTGGCGGCGTCGGTGGCGTCATCGGTGGCGTCGTGGGAAGTTCGCTCGGGATGCTGATGGTCACGGCTGTTGCCTCCTGACCCGATGACTATTGCGCCGGCAGACGGATCGTGAACGTGGTGCCCTTGCCGAGATCGCTCTGCACGGTCAGTGTTCCGCCGTGCAATTCAACGAATGACTTCACCACGCTCAGTCCAAGCCCAAGCCCCTGCCGGCCGTACTCAAACTGACCCGACGCGTGATGGCCGACGTCGAAGCCGGTAAAGAACGGTTCGAACAAGTGCTTTAAGTTCTCAGGGGAAATGCCGATTCCGTTATCGATGACCGAAATCTCCGCCCCGCCGTCGGCGATTCGGCGGGCGCTGATCGCGATCTTCCCGCCGTCGCTGGTGAACTTGATCGCGTTGAGCAGCAGGTGGTTGATGCTGTCGCGGATGCGGGTCGGCTCGAGCGGGATGGATCCCAAATCGTCGGCCCAGTCGCGATGCACGGACTGCCCGCGAAGCTCCACAAAAGGCGCAACGTCGTCGACCGCCCCGTCTAGCAGAGCGGCCAGCGGGGTTGGCGTCTTTTCCATATTCTGATCGAACTTGCCCGCCGCCAGCATGGTGATGATCTGGTTGATCAGGTGCAAAAGGCGATCACCGGCGGCCTTGATCCGCACGAGCCAGCCGTGCAGCGGTTCGGCATTCCCGGCGCTTCGCGTGGCCAAGTCGTTCAAGCCCAGCAGAATCGTTAACGGCGTGCGAAGCTCGTGGCTGGCGACCTGGATGAACGCCGACTTCAGCTCGTTCGCCGACTTCAACTCGGCGTTGGCTTTTTCCAATTCGGCGTTCTTGGACTTCAAATCCTGCAACAGATTTTTCCGATCGGCGAGCAGATCGAACCGCTCGCACGCCTCGCGGATAACGGTTTGCAACTCATCAGGATCCCAAGGCTTGGTGATGTATCGATACACGCTGCCGGCGTTGATGGCGTCGATGACGGCCTTGATGTCGGCGTAGCCGGTGAACAGCAGACGGACGGTTTCGGGGTACGCAACGCGGACATTTTTCAAAAACTCCACGCCTGACATGCCCGGCATACGCTGGTCGGTCATGACCACCTGAATCTCGTTCTCCTCCATGATCTTCAACCCGTCCACCGCCCGAGTGGCTGTGAAAACGGTGTAATCGAGGCGCAATAAGTCCTTGACGCTTTTAACCACGTCCGGCTCATCGTCTACCACCAGCAGCGTATGTCGAATGGACATGTCTGCGGCATTCTACCATCCAACCGAGCCGTGCAATATGGGAATCGCCCCGATGGTGCATGCCACTCCGGCAGACTACGCTTATCAGACTTTGTAGTTCTTGAGTCTTAACGAAAGGGTTTATGTCGGCCTACCGTAAGTGGATTATGCTGGGGTTGGTGTTGCTTTCCACGACGCTTGCCCAAGCTCAGGATGGGTCGCGTCACTCGTTCACACTGACGCCTTACGCCCAGTACCAGTTCAACTCCGCCTACGGGGATTCCGTGGTGCACATCGCTCGCGAAGGCGTGAATTTCGATTACGGCTACAGCCTTTCTCCAAAAGCCCGGTTGACGATTGGGCTGAAATACGAGGATTCGGTCTACGACTGGAATAACTTCCGCAAGACCGATCCGGGCGTGAAAACCCCCATCGATCACGTCGGCCTGCTGCGAATCGCGCCGGGCGTCGATTATGCGATTAACGACCGCTGGAGCGTTCGCGGATCGGTCCTCGGGCAAATCAGCGGCGAGTATGGCACCGACGTGGCCGACTCCACCACCTACGGCGTGCTCGGGCTGGTCATGTACAAAGTAAACGACTCCCTGCTCATCGGCGGTGGAGCGGTTTACTACACCGAGTTAGAAGACGGGGCGTCCCTCCTACCTATCGGTGCGCTTGAATGGAGCATTTCCGATAAACTCCACCTCAGCGGCCGCGGCACCGAACTCC
>JBBROD010000081.1:0-18454 GCA_038229715.1 Tepidisphaerales bacterium
AAGGGCGTGAGCGGGATGCTGTACCCTTCATCCAACTGTGTCAGCCGGCGGTACCGTAGCGAGATTCGCAGGACGGTACAGATGAGCGCCTCGTGCCCCATCGCCGCCCCAAGCCACGACACATCATGATTGCCCCAAATGAGTGAGACATTGGGCTGCTGGCGAAGGTAATCGACGACCTTATCGCCGCGCGGGCCGCGGTCCCAGCAATCGCCGCCGATGATCAGCTCGCGGATCGCCAGGTTGCGTACCATCCGCCCGACGAGATGGATCAGGTGCAGCACCTGCCCGCGCTGGGTGAGTTGATCGACGATCGCTTCAAGAAACTCCGCCCCGCGTTCGGTGGTCGGCTCATTCAGCATCTCGATCAGAAGTTCTTTATACTCGGCGGGGAACACATACATCGCCCGCTTGAGGCTGTACCGACCGGCGAGGATGCGGACCAGCTCAAACTGATTCCGCAGCGTGCGGAGCGCATACGCCCGCAGTTCCTTCGGATCGGTCAGCGATTGTTCCAGCCGCTGCACTATCTCGGCGGGGTAGAACGAGAGCGTGAGAAACTCCCGAAAATGCTCCGGCGACATCCGCCCTGCGAACTGCTTTTCAATCAACGGCCGGAGCGAACCCGAGGCGTTGTTCACCACGTGACGCAGCTTGCTGTCCTCGCCGTGAATATCGCTGATGACGTGTACGCTGCCCTTGGGCAACGTAAGCACCCCGGCAATGCGTGCGATCTCCGCGGTGGCGGAATCGATGTTGGGAAACTGGATCGCCATTGCCCGCAGCAACGTCAGTTCATGCCCACGAGGGCCGGTTTCAGGCGATTGATGTTGTGCGTTCAAGGTCCCACCGCTCCCAACGAATCTGAAATGACTTCCCCACCGCCAATGGCCCACCACCGGCAGCGGTGACGATTCTATCGGCTATACGCTGCGGCGGCGAGAGATTGGGATCAACGGAAAAACACGGGCGCAGCCGATGTCCAGCCGACGCAGTCTGGGCTTGGGCGCGGGCCGTCCCAGATTGCGCTTGCGTGGCTGCCCGCGCAAAAGCCGTGGATCGTGTCCCCATCCCCGGCACGACCAAGCTGCACCGCCTTGAAGAAAATATCGGAGCGGTCGCGGTCCACCTGACATCGCCTGATTTTAGCGAAATCGAATCCGCCACCGCGATCAAGGTACAAGGCGATCGATATCCCGAACGGCTGGAAGCGATGACCGGACGGTGAGCATGGGTTGCGACAGAAGGAATTGAACCTCGGAGACGTCGAGGCGTGACTCTTCAAGGCGACCGATGGATTTGGTAGGTTGGGGTTCATCCCCAGTTTGTCGGATTATACGGGATGGATGTAAATCGCGACGGTTCGGGAATAAGTGCCGTTCGCGTTCTCGCTGTTAGTCCTTGATCAAACCGAGTGCATTGCCGATTAGGCCGATTCCTAGGATGGTGATTAATATGCCGGTCCCAGCGACGAATTTGGCGCTGCGGTAGTTGTCGCCGAAGAGCATATAGATACCGTAAACAAGCATGGGCAGGCCGACGGCGGCGAGTAGAGCGCCGAGCACCATTCGAACCGGTTTTGGAATGTCTTGAAGTTGCATGAGTTATCTCACTGCGGCAGCATAGAGGAAGATCGCCAGGACCCACGCGAGCCCTAAACCGACAAGCAAATACGCGAGCGTGCGTTTGTCGCCAGGATCAATGATGAATGGCTTGCCAAACCCCGCACGATAGACCAGTTCCATTTCAATCAAGCCAAGCGTCGCTGCCAGCAGTGATGCGATCAGCATCTTTTCCTGCGGAGCGTCGGGCAAAAAGGTTTTTGCGAACCAGCAGAACAGGATCAGTTGACCAAAGACCAGGATGGAGAGTGTTCCCTTCCACGCCAATGTTCCAAGTCCTTCGGTGGCCCCTTCCTTGAGACCGTCGATGATTGCCTTCAAAATGTCAGACATGCGCACCCCGAATCGTTTATCAGCAAATTGTCACCGGCTGCATTGTAAACATGACTAACCAAATGTCGAACCGCAGGAACCTGCGGAACACTTGGTCTTGAATTGTCCATAAGTAAAGCAAAGTCGGTTCGCTCAAATATGAATCGCCCGTCCATCCGCCGCCGCGGCGGCTTCCATGACGGCTTCGCTGATTGTGGGGTGCGGGTGCATGGCTTCGAGGATTTCCTGCTCGGTGGCTTCAAGCTTTCTCGCCAGCACCAGCTCGGCCAAAAGTTCGGTGACGTTCTCGCCGATCATGTGGACGCCGAGGAGTTCGCCGTACTTTTTCTCGAAGATGAGCTTGACGAACCCGTCGGTCTCACCGGCAGCGAGCGCCCGGCCGCTGGCCATAAAGGGGAACTTGCCGATCTTGATTTCATACCCGGCCTCGCGGGCTTTTTTCTCGGTGTAGCCCATGCTGGCGACTTGCGGGTGCGTGTAGGTGCAGCCGGGGATTTGCTTGTAGTCGATCGGCGAGGTGTGCAGGCCGACGATTCTTTCGATGCACTGGACGGCCTCGTGGTGCGCCACGTGCGCCAGCCACGGCGGGCCGATCACGTCGCCGACGGCCCACACGTTGGGCAGGTTCGTCTGGTATGTGCCGGGCTCGGTTTTGACGTGGTTTTTGAAAATCTCCAGCCCGAGTTTGTCGTCGGCTAAGCCTTCGACGTTGCCCAATACGCCGACGGCGATCAGCACCAAATCAGCTTCGATTGTGAATGATCCCTTCGGGCCGGTGACGCTGAGCTTTACGCCCTTGTCGGTTTTTTCGACCTTGTCGGTCTTGCTCTTCGCATGCACCTTAATGCCGCGTTTGGTGTAAACACGTTCGAGCAGTAACGAGCAATCTTCGTCTTCGATCGGCAGGAGGTGGTCCATCATCTCGACGATCTCCACCTCGGTGCCCATGGCGGAGTAGAAGTCGGCGAACTCGCAGCCGATGGCGCCTGCACCGATGATCGCCAGCCGCTTGGGCTGACTCGGGAGCGTCATCGCCTCGCGCGACGTGATGATTTTTTTCCCGTCAAACTCCACGCCCGGCAGCGGCCGGGTGCGGGCCCCGGTGGCGATGATGATGTGCTCGGCGGTGACGGTTTTTTTGCCTTCCTTGGCCGTAATCTCAACGGTGTTGGCCGCGACGATCTTGCCTACGCCGACTTCGCTCTTCACCTCGTACTTGCGGAACAGGTGAGCGATACCCTTCGACAGCTTGTCGGCGATCGCCCGGCTGCGGGCGATGGGCTTGGAGAAGTCGACCTTCATGTTGTCGAACGTGATGCCGCGATGGCCGGCCTCTTCACGCATCTTGCGAACGAAAGCACCGTCTTCGAGCAACGCCTTGGTTGGGATGCAACCCCAGTTAAGGCAGGTGCCGCCGAGGTTTTCTTTCTCGACGCAGAGGACACGTTTTTTGAGCTGGCCGGCTCGGATGGCGGCTGCGTAACCGGCGGGACCGCCGCCGATGACGAGGATGTCGAAGTTGAAGCTTCCTTTTTTCGCGGGAGCTGGAGTTGTAGCGGCGGGATGGCTCGCGACTGTTGCTTGCGGCTTTTCGGGAGGAGTTGGAGGTTTTGGCGGACTACTTTTGCCACCCGCTGAAGCGGGCGGACCGGCGGGCGAACTTCCGGTTATTTTCTTTATGTCATCGGGTTTTTCTGAGCCTGTTGCGATCACCGCAAGTGTCGCACCGACTGGAACCTTGCCACCCTCAGGCACCAAAATTGCCGCGAGCGTGCCGTCGTCGAAGGCTTCCATTTCCATGACGGCCTTGTCGGTCTCTACGTCGGCGATTTTTTCGCCGGTCTTGATCTTGTCACCTTCCTTCTTGTGCCATTTGACGACGGTGCCTTCGGTCATGGTGTCGGAAAGCTGCGGCATGGTGATGTCTGCTGGCATAAGTGTTTGTTGTTCGTTGTAGGTTGTTTGTTGTGAAAGCTATCGATGGTGCATCGCACAACAAACAACACACCACAAACAACACACTAAACGAGCATCATCCCCGGTTCTTCCAGCAACCCCTTGAGCGTCCGCAGGAAGTCGGCGGCGACGGCGCCGTCGATGCCGCGGTGGTCGGCACTCAGCGTCACCGTCATAATACTGCGTGCGACGATATGGCCGTCACGCACCACCGCTCGCTTGTCGGCAGCGGAGATGGCGAGGATGGCCACTTCGGGCGGGTTGATGATCGCGGAAAAATCTTTCACGCCGAACATGCCCAGGTTGCTGACCGTGAACGTGGCACCGGTCATTTCGTCCTGCTTCAGCTTTTGCGCCCGTGCCCGGTCGATCAGGTCGGCACTCCGTTGGCGGATTTCCTTAAAGCCCATCGTGTTCACGCCGCGAAGGACGGGAACGATCAGCCCTTCCGGCAATGCGACGGCCATGCCCAGGTTCACTTCGCCGTAGCGGATGATCTGGGCGTTCTTCTCGTCGTAGTGAGCGTTGACGGCTGGGTGCTTGAGCAACGCGCTTGCGACCCCCTTGGCGATCAGATCGCCGATGCTCAGGCGGATTTTTTCTTTCTCCAACTGAGCGTTGATGCGCTCGCGCAGATCGGAGAGCGCTTCCACGTCGATATCAACCGTGGTGTAAAAGTGCGGCAGGTTCTGCTTGCTGGCCTGCAGACGGCTGGCGATGACCTGACGGATTTTCGTAAGCGGGATGGCTTGCTTTTCGCCAGCCAGAATTTTCGCGGGGAGCGGAGCAGACGGGCCCGCTGCCGCTTGCGGCTTTGCGGTTTCTGCAGCTTTCGCGGGTGCGGACGCTGCGGCGAGCACGTCATTCTGCACGATGCGACCGTACGGGCCGGTGCCTTGGATTCCCTTCAGGTCGATGCCCTTGTCTTCCGCGATACGGCGGGCTAGCGGCGACGCGATCACGCGGTAGCCGTTGCCGCCGTGGATCGGTGGGATGGCGTGGGCGGGCACACGCGTGGCGCCATGGCCGATGCTGGCGTGCTCATGTACTTCCCCGCGAGCGGCGTGTTCGATGCTGGCAACGGTCGCCTTTGACGTTGGTTGCACCGGGGGCAATTGCGATACGGTGGCCGTGGGCGCCGGTGCCGCTTGCGTCTTGGCGGGGGATTCTACTGTAACGGTTTTGCTACCCGCTGAAGCGGGCAGACCGGCGGAGGTTGTGGTGACTGCGGACTTTTTCACCTCGTCTAACGATTCTTTCCCTGTCGCCAGGATTGCGATCACTGCGCCGACTGCGACTTTGCTTCCCTCGGGCACGGCTATCTTCGCCAGCGTGCCGTCTTCGAAGGCTTCCATTTCCATGACGGCCTTATCGGTTTCCACGTCGGCGATCTTCTCGCCGGCCTTCACCTTGTCGCCGACTTTTTTGTACCACTTGACGACTGTGCCTTCGGTCATCGTGTCCGACAGCTGAGGCATGTTGACTTCAACGGGCATAGTTGTTTAGGACTAAGGACTAAGGACTTAGGACTTAGTGATTTGCTTTCACCAAGTCCTAAGTCCTTTAACCTGAGTCCTACTCCTTATCGGTAGCAGGCTTCTTTGACCGAGGCGACGATTCGATCGACGCTGGGCATCATGGCTTCTTCGAGATAGTGATTGAACGGAACCGGAATCTCATCGCTGTGGACGTAATCGATCGGGGCGTCCAAGTAATCAAACGCGGCCTTCTGGATCTTGAACAGAATGCCCGAGCCCATGCCGCAGTAGCCCCAGTCTTCGTCGACGATCACGCAGCGGTTGGTCTTCTTGATCGACTCGACGATCGTATTCGTATCCAGCGGGCGGAGCGTGCGAAGATCGATTAACTCCACGTCAATGCCGTGGTCCTCGACCAGGTGTTTGACTGCATCACGCACCACGCGTTGCAGCGGCCGGCCGTAACTGACGAGGGTGATGTCAGAGCCTTGGCGTTCGACATTCGCCACGCCGATCGGCAGGAGGTATTCCTCGGTGGGCACTTCGCAGGTGTCGTTCAGCATTTTCTCGGATTCGAGAAAGATCACCGGATCGTCGCAGCGGATCGCGGATTTCAGCAGCCCTTTCGCATCGTAAGCCGTGCTCGGGGCGACGGTGATCAACCCCGGGATGCGGGCGAAAACGCTTTCCATGCGGTGCGAGTGGGTAGCACCCAACTGGTGGGCAATGCCGTTCCCGCCGCGGAAAACGATCGGCACTTTGTACTGCCCGCCGGACATGTAACGCACGTTGGCGGCGTTGTTGATGATCTGGTCCAAGCAGACCCAGGTGAACGACCAACTCATAAATTCAATGATCGGCCGAAGCCCCATGGTGGCCGCCCCCACGCCCAGGCCGGCGAAGCCTGCTTCGGAGATCGGCGTATCCCACACTCGCTTGGGGCCGAACTTTTTCAGCATCCCTTCGGAGACTTTGTAAGCCCCGTTGTATTCCGCGACTTCCTCGCCCATGAGGAACACGTTTTCATCGCGTTCCATCTCCTCGGTCATGGCGGCACGGAGAGCTTCTCGCATTTGAATGACTGGCATAGGTTGGGTCTTCTAATTAAACCGGTTCGTGTACATGAACCGCGGTGATTTGATTTTTCCGCACGATGTGAACCCCAGTTCGAGGCAGCACGAGAACGATAGCGCTATGACCGAACGCCAGCTGCGATGGTTCTTTCACTTCATAGCGATCGCCGCTAGTCGGAATAATATCGAATGGAGAGAATGGACGCGCTTCGTAGTAGCGCTTCAATTCCTCTTCGAACTCGATTCGTTCTGGCTGTCTTTCTTCGCTCATCATCCCACCTCACTCCGGCTGATAAGGATACGTCTCGGCCAGCGCATCGTTAAATCGGTCTTCCAACGGCGGGTGCGGATCGGCGTCGGCTTGGGTGAAGGCTTCGTTGATCTCGCCGGCCACCGCTTCCTGCAGGCTTTCCAACTGTTCTTCGCTGATCAGCCCGGCTTCTCGCAGGCGGCCGCTGTAGAGGGTGATCGGGTCACGGAGCTTGGCTTTAGCCTTCTCGTCGTTCGTTCGGTATTTCTCGGCGTCCGACATACTGTGACCGCGGAAGCGGTAGGTGTTCGCGGAGAGGAAAGTCGGCCCTTCGCCGGCTCGGCCGCGTTCGACGGCTTCGCCGAATTCTTTGATGACGGTATCGATGTCGTTCCCATCAACGTTGCGGTGCTGCATATTAAAGCCGCACCCGCGTTTGGACAGATCTTTTTCAGCACTGTGGCGCTCAATCTGAGTGCCCATCGCTACGCCGTTGTTTTCTACGACGTAAATCACCGGGCATTTATAAAGGCTTGCAAGGTTGAGGGCTTCATTGAAAGTACCTTGGTTGATGGCCCCATCGCCCATGAAGCAGAAAGTCACCCCGCCGGTGTTCTTGTAGCGTTGAGCGAAGGCAAACCCGAGCCCCAGCGGAAGCTGCCCCCCGACGATGCCGTGCCCGCCGTGGTTGCCGACCGAGGCGTCGAACAGGTGCATCGACCCGCCCTTGCCCTTGGAGCAACCGGTGGCTTTGCCGTACATCTCCGCGATCGCCGCCCGCGGGTTCATCCCCAAAGCGAGTGAATGCCCGTGACAGCGGTAGCCGTTGATGAGTGCGTCACGATTTTTGTCGAACAGCGCTGCCGTCCCGACGGCGATCGCTTCCTGACCGCTATAGAGATGGCAGAATCCGCCGATCTTTTGGCCGGGCTTGGTGTATTCCTGGAAGGTTTTTTCTTCGAACCGCCGAATAAGCATCATCATTCGGAGGCGTTCGCGTTCGATCGTTCCATCGGACGCCGCGGGTTTTTTAGTCTGCGGACGCTTCTCAACTTCGTTGGCAACGGCCATTTAGGTGCTCCACCGGTGTAAGGGTTTGTCGACCCGGCCGACGCGGAAGGTATGGGTGGCCTTCCGAATCGGCGCGAAGAGAGTGTATAGATTCTCTTCGCACCTTCAATACCTCGCCCCGAACCGGCTTTAGGTTGAGTCCGGATCGCGGCTGGCATCATTATAGGACCGCACTTTCGTTTCGGAAACCCCAAGCACGCAGCCTGAAATCGAGTTGACGAATACGATTTGAGCGTCGCATTCGAGATTTCGTCGTTCATCCGCTATTCTGGCTGAGTCATCCGGTTACCTGAAATATCATGTCACTTCTACCCGACAGGAGAACTTAGTGCCCAAGTCCATCAATCTGGCGATCATCGGTTGCGGCGGAATCGGGCGGGCGCACGCGGAGCGCCTCAAGCAAGTGCCTGAAGCAAAAATTGTCGCTCTCTGCGATATCAGCCGGCCGAACATGGAGCGGCTCAAGCAGGAAAAGCTCGCCTCACGCGATGACGTGCGGCTGTATGACTCGATCGAGAAGCTCCTCAAGCAACCGCCCAAAGAGTTGGACGCGGTCATCATCGGCACGCCTCATACGCTGCACTTCCCGCAGGCGATGGCGTGCCTTGACGCGGGGTATCATGTGCTGGTCGAAAAGCCGATGGTCACCAGCAGCATCCACGCTAAAAAGCTGGCCGAGAAGGTGAAGAAAACCGGGTTGCTTCTGCAGATCGCGTTTCAATCCAGTTATACCGCTGAGTTTGCGTACATCCGCGATGCGATCCGAAACAACGTGATCGGAGAACTTCAAACCGTCACCGCGTGGAGCCACCAGAACTGGAAAAACGCAACTCGTAACACCTGGCGACAAGACCCCAAACTTTCCGGCGGCGGGCAGATGTACGACACCGGGGCGCACCTGTTCAACGCCATCGCGTGGTGTATTGATCGCCCGGTGGAAGAAGTGTTTTGCTGGCTCGACAAAAAGGGAACGCCCGTCGATATCAACGCAGTCATCACCATCCGCTGGCAGGGAGGCGTGATGGGATCGGTCACCATCTCCGGCAATTCGCCGAACTGGGATGACGGCATTATCATCTCCGGCGATAAGGGCCGGCTACACACCGGCACGCAAGGCGGGATGCTCGAGCATTACGACACGCGCGGCAAGATCAAGTACCCGCAAGTGCCGTTTCCGCAGCACTCGCCGGACAAAAATTTCGTCCTCTGCCTGCTCAACCAAGCCGAGCCGATGTGCCCCGTGCGGTACGGCATTCTGCATAGTTGGCTGATGGACGCGTTGTACAAGAGCGCCAAAACCAAATCACCCGTTAAGCTGAGCAAGCCGCCGCTGCCGCCTGAAGTCATCAAGAACACGCGGGCAAGCAGTGCCGTGCTGGATGCGATGATCGCTGCGGAGAATACAGTCAATCCGTGCTGAACAAGCAGCGAAGAGAATTCCAGTCGGTAAGGCCTGCTATTCAGCGGCGGACTTGCCGTGCTGAATCTTGAACTTATTGAGTTGCTGCTGCTCGGCCTTAATCTTGGCCCCGACGGACTGCGTATCCACGGGCTTACCGGCGAGGGCGCGCTTGAAGTTGTCGAACTCAGGATCGCTGGTCTTTTCCATGTGCGTGAACAGGATTTTTTGTAGCCGATCGACGTGAGGCTTGTATCGCTCGTCGGCGATCACGTTGGTGCGTTGATCGGGGTCTTTCTTCAAATCATAAAACGCCAGCGTCACGCCCCGCGTGTATTGCTCAACCCGCGACGCGACGCGAGGATCGGATTCGCCGGCGTGTTTCATCGCGGCGAACGTGACGCCCTGCATCGATTCCACCCTGAACGATTCGCCGTCGTGGGCCCACGGCGTAAAGCACAGCGCAAACTCGCTCGTGTGTACGCCCCGCTGCGGATAGTAAACGCTGCTGCTGACGGTGTTCACATGGCTGATCGCGAAATCGCGGTCGGGCTGTTTTTCGCCTTTGAGCATCGTCGCCCACGATCGCCCGTCGATATTGGCCGGTGTTGGTAGGCCCAGCAGATCAAGCAGTGTGGGCATGAGATCGATGCTACTGGTGAACTCATCAAACGCGCGCGGCGGGCCCATGCCCGGATACCGCAACAGCACCGGACACCACGGCCCGTTGCTGTACACGGTGGCCTTGGCGAACGGGAACGGCATACCATGATCGGAGACGAACACGATCACCGTAAGTTCGTATGCACCGGCGGCTTTCAGAGCGTCGATCGCTTTGCCAATGCTCACGTCCATCCGTTGCACGTTGTTGTAGTACTGTGCGATCTCATTGCGAACCTCACCGACGTCTTCGAGGAACGAAGGAACCGTGACGTCTTTGGCTTGCAACTCATGCGGCAGGTTTTCCACGTCGCCGTCGTGCCATCTCGCGGGGTCGCCGGCTTTGTAGAACGGGCGGTGTGGATCAGTAATGTTACAGTTGATGAAGAACGGCTTGCCGGCATCCTTGGCGGTTTTGATGAGCGTTGTCATTCGCTCGCCGAGGAGATCCGGATTTTTGCCGCAGCCGTCGTAGGACACATCCCACGGAAAGACCGATTGCGGGGCCATGTGAATCGTCTTGTTGAGCGCGCCGAGGAAGTAGCCGTTGGATTGAAGAATCGTCGCTAGCGACGGCGTGCCCGGGCGAACCGGGTTGAAGCCGTACCCGCCGCTGCGGTGCGGCACGAGCCCGGTCATCATCGCCTGCCGCGACGGCTGGCAGATCGGCGACGATGCGAAGTTGTTGACGAACCGATGACTCTCGCCCGCCAGTGCGTCCATCCGCGGCGTGGGCTTGACCGGATTGCCCATCCAGCCGGGCATGGTGGCGTTCATGTCGTCGGCGGTGATGAAAAATAGATTGAGCGGCGACTGTTTCGGCGCATCGGCGGCGAGCAAGTCGCTCAACAGCGACGTGCCCGCCAGCAACGCCATCGCACCCGTGGTTTTCATGAATTCTCTCCGTTGCATTGAGCGGCTCCTCAAGAGAATGCTCGTTCGTCCAGATTGTACCGCGCTGGCGACATTGTTCATCCCTCACGCC
The DNA here is from genome assembly GCA_038229715.1 of Tepidisphaerales bacterium. Lineage (GTDB taxonomy): Bacteria > Planctomycetota > Phycisphaerae > Tepidisphaerales > Tepidisphaeraceae > JANMES01. Next base: position 10,828 of record JBBROD010000081.1, read on the forward strand.
ATTGGCTGCGAAAGTTGAGCAAACAAAGAAGCCGCGATCGGTGAGGATCGCGGCTTCTTGTTTTGTCTGACAAATCAGCCGGCGAGTGCTTACTTCAGCACGCCGTCTTTTTTACCCATATATTTCAGCAGATCGACGACGCGGTTGCTGTAGCCCCATTCGTTGTCGTACCAGCTGACGACCTTGAAGAAGCGTTTTTCGCCCTTCAGGTTGTTCTGAACGGTGGCCAGGCTGTCGTAGATGCTGCTGCGGGGGTCGTGGATGAAATCGGTGCTGACCAGTTCCTCGTTGGTGTAGCCGAGGATGTCCTTCATGTAGGTTTCGCTGGCCTTTTTGAAAAGCGCGTCGATCTCTTCGATGCTGGTTTCCTTCACGCTGCGGAAGACCAGGTCGACGACGGACACGTCAGCCGTCGCGACGCGGAAGCTCATGCCGGTCAGCTTGCCCTTGGTGCTGGGCAAAACTTCGCCGACGGCCTTGGCCGCCCCGGTGCTGGACGGGATCGTGTTGATCGCCGCCGCGCGCCCGCCGCGCCAGTCTTTCTTGCTCGGGCCGTCCACGGTTTTTTGCGTGGCGGTGTATGCGTGGATAGTGGTCATCAGCCCGGTCTCAATGCCGACGCCTTCCTTCAGCAGCACGTGTACCAGCGGCGCAAGGCAGTTGGTGGTGCAGGAAGCGTTGCTGACGATGTTGTGCTTGGCCGAATCGTATTCTTCGTGGTTCACGCCGATGACGAGGGTTTTGACTTCGCCCTTGCCCGGCGCGGAGATGACGACTTTCTTAGCCCCTGCGTCGAGGTGGCCCTTGGCTTTGACGTCTTCGGTGAACAGGCCGGTCGATTCGATCACGTAATCAACGCCCAGCGCCTTCCACGGCAAATCCTTCGGCTCGCGCGTCGCAGCGACACACTTCACCTGATGGCCGTTGACGACGATGATGTCGGCTTCTTCCTTGCCGGCATCGGATTTCTTCGTGCTGACTTGGTGCTTGAATTTTCCGTGCACCGAATCGTACTTGATCTGGTAAGCGAAATAGTCCGCGTCGGTCGACACGTCCACGACGGCCACCACGTCAATCACCTTGCCGAGCAAGCCCTGATCGCAAATTGCCTGAAAGACCATTCGACCGATGCGGCCGAACCCGTTAATTCCTACCTTCAACGCCATGTTGAGCTCCGTAAAAAGTTCGTATTTCGCAATTGAAAATAGGGCTCAGCCGGATACAAGTCAAGAAACCGGAGTGGTGAAGGAGTGTGTGCAAAACGTCACAAATCCTGCAGAGAATCCGATCAATCGATAGCCATCGTTTGCACGCGGATAGTCGTTCGTCTTTGGTCGATCGTCATCCGTCCTTGACCGATCGCCGATTGCGTTTGCCGGCATTTCGGATGGTTTATCACCGGAGGGACGGTGAGTTTCAATAACGATTTCCTTGCATCTGCTTGATTTTGTTTTGTGTCCGACAGACCATTTACAGCAATCGGCGAAACCCTTTTCACATGACCGGTTCGCTATCCGTTGCGTTTCGATCGTCAATGCCATCATTCGAAAGGAACGTATGATTTTCAGCGTCAAATCCATCGCGGTTGGCTTAGTTGCACTGGCGCTGTCGGCGGTGTTGAGCGGCTGTGCGACCGGAAGCTGGAAGCAGACGCTTCATACCGAATTGCCACGTATGGGACACCGCAACTGGATCGTGATCGCTGATTCAGCCTACCCGCTGCAGACCAGCAGCGGGATCACCACCACCGTCACCGGAGACGACCAGATCGAAGTCGTCAAGGCGGTGCTGGCGGAGATCGAATCGTCGCGGCACGTCAGGCCGATGATCTACACCGATTCGGAACTGCCTTTCGTCTCTGAAAACCGTGCCCCGGGGATCGATGCCTATCGGGAATCATTGGCCAAGGTACTCGCAGGCAAAAACGTGCAGTCGCTCCCGCACGAGCAGATCATCACCAAGCTCGACGAAGGCGGAAAAGTGTTTCATGTGCTGCTGCTCAAGACCAATCTCGCGGTGCCTTACACGTCGGTCATTATCAATCTCGACTGCGGCTACTGGAGTGCCGAAGCTCAACAAGAGCTGACGACGGCGATCCAGAAATCCGACAAGAAGTAAATCGTCCCTGCAAACGCGAATGATGTCCTGATCCGCTGCGCAATTTGGAAATGCCATGAAGCAATCTCTCCCTATCCTGCTGACGCGACGCGATGTGATCAAAACCAGTGCGACCGCCGCATTGGTGATGATGTTGGGCGAATCGCCCGCGATGGCCGGTCCGTTCACACGCGAGGAGTTTGATCGCCTCGTGCCGGCCGACAAGAAGCTGGACAAGGCGTGGGTCGACAGTTTGTTCGCCAAGGGTACGCCGCAGGTGCTGGAAGGCGAGGAATTGAAATACGTCGGCATGCCGGTCGGCGGGATCGGGGCAGGGCAGGTTTACCTCAGCGGCGATGGTAGGCTTCTGCACTGGGATGTTTTCAACGTTGTCACCGGCACGAACCACGCGCACTACGCTCACCCGTTTTCGCTGGTCAGTCCGTTCGAGCAAGGGTTTGCGCTTAACATCGGAGGCAAGACGGTTGCGCTCGACAAGTCGGGTTTTGCGAAAGTCACTTTCCGCGGCGAATACCCGATCGGCGTGGTGAAGTACGAGGATCCGTCCCAACCCGTAGCGGTGACGCTGGAGGCGTTCTCTCCGTTCATTCCGCTCTCGACCGAGGATTCCAATCTGCCGGCCACCGTGATGAGCTACACGGTTCGCAACACGTCCGCGTCGGCGGTGGATGTTGAAATCATCGGCTCGCTGCAGAACGCCGCGTGCATCGGGCTGCGCTCGGCGGCGGGCGTGCTGCGCAACCGCGTCGTGCAGACCGACGGAGCAGCCACGCTCGTCTGCTCGGCTGAATCGCTCGAAAACGCAAAGAAAGAACACCGCCCGGATATTGAATTTGAGAACTGGTCCAAACCCACTTACGAAGGCTGGGAAGTCGAAGGCTCGGCGTTCGGCAAAGGGCCGATCGATAAAAAACAGATTCCCAAGTACCAGGGCGACGTCGGCGGTGATACGCCACGCGTGGTCAACTCTCACGCGACGGCCGACGGAAGCACCATTGCAGAGAAGGACAAAGCCACCGGCCGACTGCTGAGCAAAGCGTTCACCGTCGAGCGAGACTTCATCAAGTTCTTCATCGGCGGCGGTGAAGGACCGGCCGGCAGCAGGCACGGGCTCAACCTGCTAGTCGACGGCAAGAGCGTGCTCCGAGCGACCGGCCATAACGACAACAAGATGGCGATCGCCACGTTCGACGTTCGCCCGTATCTGGGGAAGAAGGCGCAACTTGAACTGATCGACGCTGATGGAGTCGAGTGGTGCAACATCGGCCTCGGGCGGATTACTTTCACGGATCGCCCCGACGGCAGCGAGGCGTTGGTCGATCGCCCGGATTTCGGCACGATGGCACTCGCGGTGCTTGGCGCCGGCCTGCGGGTGGTGTCGGCCGATCAAACCGCGGCGACGGGCACGAAGCTCGTCGGGCACGTTGGTCGCAAACTGCATCTCGAAGCCGGCAAAACCGTGACAGTCAGTTTCATCATCGCGTGGCACATGCCCAATCTGTCGCTCACGGGGACGCTGGGGAAAGTCGGCCGATACTATGCCTCGCGATTTGCTTCGGCCGGCGCGGTGATCGAGCACATGATCAAAGACTTCGATCGGCTGTCGGCACATACGCGTTTGTGGCGCGACACGTGGTACGACTCGACGCTGCCGGTGTGGTTCCTCGATCGTACATTTCTCAACACGTCGATCCTCGCCAGTTCCACCACGTATCTGTTCAAGGATCGCCGGTACTATGGCTTTGAGGGCGTCGGCTGCTGTCCGGGAACCTGTGGGCACGTGTACCACTACGCCCACGCTTGCGGACGGTTGTTCCCTGATCTCGAGCGTGATTTGCGCCAGCGGGTGGATTTCGGACTGGCGATGAACAACGACGGTGCCATCCGCTTCCGGGCCGAGTACAACGACGGCCCGGCCGTCGACGGGCAGGCGGGCACCATCCTGCGGGCGTTGCGTGAGCATCAGATGTCGGCCGACGATGCGTTTCTCAAGCGAAACTGGCCGGCGATCAAGAAGGCGACGAATTGGCTGATCAAGAAGGACGGAAACACCGACGGCCTGATCGAGAGCGCCCAGCACAATACGCTTGACGCGGATTGGTTCGGCAAAGTGGCGTGGCTGAGCGGGCTGTACCTGGCTTCGCTGTCGGCCGCCGCTGTGATGGCGGACCGCATGGCAGATAAAGAATTCGCCGACACCTGCCGATCGATCCTCAAATCCGGCAGCGAGAATCTCACTCGTGAGTTATTCGCCGGCGAGTATTTCATCAACTTGGTTTCGCCGAATCATCCCGAATCGATCAACTCCGGCACGGGGTGTGAGATCGATCAGGTGTTCGGGCAGAGCTGGGCGTTCCAAGTCGGATTGCCGCGGGTGCTGCCGGTCGAGCAGACGCGAAAGGCGCTTGCGTCGCTTTGGCAGTTCAACTTTGCGCCCGACGTCGGCCCGTTCCGCGAAGCGAACAAGCCCGGCCGATGGTACGCGATGCCCGGCGAGGCGGGCCTGCTCATGTGCACGTTCCCCCGCAAGGACTGGGATTTCAAAAAAGCCGGCGGTACGGTCAACCGCGGCTTTGCAGGCTACTTCAACGAATGCATGAACGGCTTTGAGTATCAGGTGGCCGGTCACATGATTTGGGAAGGCATGGTCATGGAAGGTCTGGCCGTCACCCGCGCCGTGCACGACCGATACGCCGCGTCGCGTCGCAACCCGTGGAACGAAGTCGAGTGCGGCGATCACTACGCCCGCTCGATGGCCAGCTACGGCGTGTACCTGGCCGCCTGCGGTTTCGAGTACGACGGCCCGACTGGTCGAATCGGTTTCAGCCCGCGTCTGACTCCCGACGATTTCAAATGCGCCTTCACCTCCGCCCAGGGCTGGGGCACGTTCCGCCAGAAGCGCAACGCCCAATCCCTGACGGCCGACCTGACCGTCCGCTTCGGCCGGCTGCGGTTAAAGAACCTGAAGCTCGGCGAACTGCCCAAAACCGCCCCCGGCCGAGTGTCGACTAGTATCGCCGGTAAAGACGTGCCTGCGAAACTCACCACCAGCGACGCCGGTGCAGAGATCGCATTCACCTACGAACTGATCCTCGAAGCCGGCCAAACGCTGACGTTGAGCCTGACGGGAGCGTAGCCGTGACAACCGCCCCCCGCCATCGTAAATTGCCGCTTGCATGGCAGATCAATCAATCGGCATCACGATTCTCGGGCACGGCGTGGTCGGCAGCGGCGTCGTGAAGATTCTCGCGGAGCAGCACGCGTTGCTCAAACAACGCACGGGTATTTCATTCAAAGTGATGCATACCGTGGTTCGCGATCCGTCGAAGCACTCGGGCACTCAGATCAACCCTACCACCGACTGGAAAGCGGCGATTGATGATCCGAATGTAAAGATTGTCATCGAACTGATGGGCGGGACCGACGCGGCGGGGTCGGCCGTCGAGCGTGCACTGAAGCTCGGGAAGCCGGTGGTGACGGCGAACAAATCGCTGTTGGCCGCGCGCGGGCCGGAGCTATTTGCGCTGGCGAAGCAGAACGACACCTGCATCGCCTTCGAGGCCAGTTGCGGCGGCGGTATTCCGATCATTCAGGCGCTCCAGCAAGGCCTTGTCGCCAACCGCATTGATGCGTTGCTCGGCATCGTCAATGGCACGTGCAACGTCATCCTCACCCGCATGACCCGCAACGGCTGGAGCTACGCCGAGGCACTCAAGGAAGCCCAGAAGCTCGGCTACGCCGAGGCCAATCCCGCGATGGACGTTGAAGGCCGCGATGCCGCTCAAAAACTCGCGATCCTCGCAGGGCTGGCGTTCAACGTCCGCGTGACGGAAGACGACATTCACGTCGAAGGCATCAGCACCCTGCAGGCGGACGATATCAAGTTCGCCGATCAGTTGGGGTATGTGATCAAGCTGCTGGTGATCGCCGAGCGATCCGGCGAGAAGATTTCGCTCCGCGTTCATCCCACGCTGGTGCATAAGACCGACGTGCTTGCAGAAGTGAGCGGCAGCTTCAACGCGATCAGCGTGTTCGGCAACGCCCTCGGCCACACGCTGTTTTACGGCCGCGGGGCCGGGCAGATGCCTACCGCATCGGCCGTGGTGGCGGATCTGGTCGGCGTGGCTCTCGGCACGATCCCGCTGGCGTTCAAGCAACTAAATGTCTTCCCCGATTCGGTTCCGCCGGCCAAGGTGTTGCCGTTCGAAGAACTCAAGAGCCGCTACTACCTCCGCGTGATGGCCCGCGACTTGCCCGGCGTGATGGCAGACGTCACCCGAGCCCTCGGCAACGCGGGCATCAGCCTCAGCGCGATCAGCCAGCACGAAACCAGCGAAGGGCAGATCGTGCCGGTTGTGATCACCACGCACGTCGCCAGCGAAGGAGCGATGAGCCGGGCGTTAAAAGCCATCGACGGGTTACCCACGATCCAACCGCCGACGGTGTGTTTGAGGATCATCGATCAGCCGAAAGAGTTCGGGGCGTAAATGAGCGAACTTGATCTCATCCCAAGCGAAGACAAATTCCGAACAATCGCGGATGGCGGCACGCTCCACACCTTTCGCAACGGCCTGCTGGAGAAAGTCTCTGACAAACGATCCGGCAGCAAGTTTAATGCGGAATGGACTTTTCGGATCTATCTGACGTGGATCTTCTCTCAAATCGAGCAGTTACAATGGGATGAGCACACCGCCGCCGGAGCGGTGACGCTAGTTGAAGGTCGCTCCATCGGCTGGTCCTCGGGTAAAGTATGCACACGAATCAGGATTGAAATCAGCAGCCGCTGCATTCACGCGTATCCTGTTCAGGAGTAAAACCATGTCGAACATTATTGAAATCGATTTAGACAACCCCGGCCATCTGTTTGATCCGCCGTTTGTTGATTCTCTGTTTCGGGACGTTCATCACAATGCGTGGACGATTACGTTTATCCCTGAAGACTCGGTGTCCAGGCGTGAGAAGGAACTAGTCACGATCGCAGAGAACTCGATGGACGGACAGAGGATTTCGCTACGGATGCGCCGGGTGTCGAAACTGATGGGTTTCAAGGTCGATCGAATCGTTCACAGCGGCGGCGGAAACTTCAGTCTGCTCAGTTCGACCGGCCAGGCTCAGGACTTGGCGGACCCGAAAGGGTCAGGCGAATTGTCGATGAATATTTTCCAGGAACTGGCGGATATTTCGATGACTGCACAGTTGGCGTTTGTGACTCAAAACGCAATCTCGGCTCAATCGTAGAGTTAGTGTGATGAAATACGCCATCATCATCCCCGACGGAGCCGCTGACGAACCGCTGAAGGAATTGGGTGGCAAGACGCCGCTGGAGGCGGCTCGTACGCCGAACATGGATCGCATCGCGGCGGAGGGGAAGATCGGGCTGGTGCGAACCGTGCCCGACGGGTTTGAATCCGGCAGCGATGTGGCAACGATGTGTTTGCTCGGCTACGACCCGGCGGCATATCACACCGGCCGGGCGCCGTTGGAGGCGGCGGCGCAGCGGATTCCGCTG
>JBBROD010000082.1:0-18175 GCA_038229715.1 Tepidisphaerales bacterium
AACCGTCTTTGGCTCGCGAGCTGGCCTTCTGGATGGCGGTATAGATCTCCATCGCCTCGCCGTATTTACCCTCGTAGGCACCGCCCATCGACATGATTTGCTTGATCAGCCCGTCATCGCTGAGCAGCTTTTCAATAAGAGTTTCGCGTTCTTTACTCTGCTGCGCGAACGCCGCGAGCCCGCGGGGGGTGGCCCGCGCAAGTAGCGCACATTTTGCCAGCTTCGCATCCAGCTTGGCATTTGACAGACATGAATCGACATCCGCCAGTACGACTTTCGCTGCAATCAACGCGTTTGACTGGGCCGCAGCGTAGGGTTTGTAGCGGGGTGCATATCGCGGCGGGGCAGACTTCGCGCCCACCGTCTGCGGAGGTGCAGGCACCGCCGCCACCGACGAGTGCGCGTTCAACAAGGCGGTTTTCTTCTGCTCGTCGATCGTCGGCGCGGCCGGCACAATCTCCGCCCTTAGCGCTTCCAAGATGCCGGTGTAAGTGACGAGAAGTTTTTCTCCCTGCGGCGATAGCGGCACCTCATCCTTCTGCTTCTCCCGGGCTTGCGATACACCCAAGGTCGACAGAACCGTCAGCATCAGAACATAAGCAACACGCATCATTCGTTTGTTCATGACTTGATCTCCATTAATCATCGCTGATCGCGCCGTAGTGCGGTTAGCTTGGTCTGAAACACATCGTAAGGCGACTTGGGATGCGTAATGGTCGGGGCGTCGGCGAGTTGGATATCATCCCGTTTTCGGAGGCGAAGGACACAAACCGAGCGTTTACGGCACTTGATGCACAAAATCGCCGGACCATCGTCGCTGCCGCTTGCTCACGCGAGCCAGCAGGATCGTCATGGGCCGCTGAGCGAAGCGAACACTGACCGTGCGAGACGACGCGATCAGACCGCACGCCTTTGGCGATCACACTCAAAAAGAACGACCGAACTGGCGACACATATGGAATAGTTGTCCTGCTCCATATACCAACGGGATTCGATCACGTTTGAATCTTTTTTTGGCGGGGTGCTGTCGCGCTGACTACTCGTGTGCAAGGTTATAGCCATAGCCAACAGCCTGGTTAAAGCTAATGGAGTCGCCGTTTTCGCAGCCCGCCTTGTTCCAGAGCAGGATCGCAACATGCAGTGCCCGGCCTAGTCGAGCACCGGCAACCTGAACCCAGTTCCAAGGGATCGGACCCTTGAGGAACTTCTCACTAGGACTGTGACGGGGCGGGCGATGCTTAAGAGGTGACGATGACCCCTCCCCCGTAAATGTGCTCGCGGATAATGAGAAAAAGTGAATCGTTTGGGCCCTCATAGAGGTCGTCAAAGACGATCAAGGAGATGGCAATGAGGAAGTCGGAATTTACCGAATAGCTGATCGCGTTCGCGTTGAGGCAGTCGGGGTCGCCTTACACGCGAACCAAGCCGATGGGCTATCCCAAACTCGGCGCGTTCGTGGCGGTCATCCAACAGATTCTCCGAAAGGATGAATCGGCCCGCAAGAAGCAACGCCATCATGCCCGGCGCATCTTTGAGCGGCTGAAGGCCGAGCACGGCTATGCCGGCAGTGACTACCCGGTCCGGCGTTACGTCGCGTCGTTGTGGCAATCGACGCGAGAGACGTTCATGCGCCTCGATCACGTGCCGGGTCGTCGGATGGAGTTCGACTTCGTGCAGGTGCAGGTTGATTATCCAAACGGCCGGCGGACGACGGACGTGTTCAGGGGGGGGTGGACGTACAGCAACTGTCCGTTCCTGATCGCGCTGCCGAGCCAGCAAAGCGAATCGATCCTATGCGCCAGCTAGCTGATCTCACGACCGACAACTCGTCACAGCAACAACGTCTCGTCATGCTGCGTGATGCTATTGCACAGTCCGAACTTTGACTCGTCTTGGGACATAACCGGCATGTTTGATCATCGGTGCCGACCGATCGCCTTCAAGGCTTGACTGCCTGTTCCTGACCTGAGGCAATCGTGAGCGAAGTCCTTACGCCGTGGTACAGCACATTGCACCGCCCTGTTGGGCTGGAGATGTTCCTGATCACCGCCTTGAGCAACTTCCCCTGAGCCCAGTCGATGTCAACCTCAAACCCCCCGCGGGCGCGCAAACCGTGAACGCTGCCGGTCGGCCAGGCTTTGGGAAGGGCTGGTAGAAGGTCGATGGCGCCCGTTTGCGACTGCACGAGCATCTCGCAGAGGCCCGCGGCATAGCCGAAGTTGCAGTCGATCTGGAAAGGGGGGTGGAAGCCCCAGAGGTTGGGGAAGACGTTATGCTTGATGAACTCTGAGGCCAGCTTGTAGGCGTGGTCGCCGTCCTGCAGGCGTGCCCAGATGCAGATCTTCCAAGCTTTGCTCCAGCCGGTCGAGCCATCGCCGCGCGCGATCATCGAGACCTTCGCCGCCTCGGCGAGTTTGGGCGAGGTGACCGGCGAAATCTCCCTGCCCGGGTGTAAGGCGATCATGTGCGACAGGTGGCGGTGCTGGTCCTTGGGATCATCCAGGTCTTCGGCCCACTCCTGGAGCTGGCCCCACTTGCCGATCTGCGGGCCTAGGAGATTGGCTTTCATCTTCTCGACCTTCGCGCAGAAGTCAGCGTCCACGCCTAGGGCCTGGGAGCCCTCGATGTAGTTCGTGAAGAGGTCCCACGCGAGTTGCTGCTCGTAGGAGTTGCCCTCGGAGAAGGGGCCATGCTCGGGCGATTGGCTCTTGGGGCTGACAAGCTTGCCGTCGGGCCGCTTGATGAGGGAGTCTTCCCAGTATTCGCATAATTCCTTCATGACGGGGTAGGCCCGCATGCTGAGATACTCCTTATCCATTGTAAAGGCGTAGTGGTCCCAGAGGTTTTGGGCAATCCACGAGGCATCGCCCGGGACCCAGTGGTAGGTCGATCCGCCGAAGATGCCGTTCTCGGAGTGGGTCGCCCAGCCCCGGATGCTGAAGGTTTTCTTGGTGGAATCCCGCCGGACCTCGCGGATGGAGTTCACCCATTCAGCCAGCGGCAGGAAACACTCCGACAGATTCGCCTGATCGACAAACCAGTAGTTCATCTCGACGTTCACGTCGGAGTGATAGTCGCTGCGCCAGGGCGGGTTGTTGTAAGTGTTCCACACGCCCTGCAAGTTTGCTGGCATGCTGCCCGGCCGGGAACTGCTGATCATGAGATATCGCGCGTACTGGAACAGCGTCTCTTCAAGGTCCGGGTCGGGCTTGTTGGTGCGGTAGGAATCAAGTCGATCCCGAGTCGGCAGGTCGCGGATAGCCGGGGGCGTGTCGCCCACGTTGAGGGTCACACGGTTGTAGAGGGTCTGGTAATCCTTGATGTGCTCCGCCAGCAGGTCGTCGAAGGGCTTCTTTGACGCCGCCGCCAGTCGGTCCACAATCTTTTGGTGCGGGGGCTCCTGCTTCCAGCCTTTGGATCGCTGGTTGATGTAGTTGGTCCCGCCGTCGAGCAGGATGGTGACGCTGTCGCAATCCTTGAACGTGATGTTTCCGTCGGCCGCAGCGAGCGACCCGCCGTCGTTGATGACCATCACCCGAGCTTCATAATCCAAGCCGATGTTTCCGCCGAGCTTGCCGGTGAACGAGATGGTGTTGCCGGCCGAGACGGGCTGACTGCCGTGGGCGTCATTGACGCTGACCGTCCCGGTGTAAGCGCCCTTCTTGTCGGAGGTGAAACGGAAGACCATCACGTTGGCGGGGTGGCTGGCGAAGTGTTCCCGCTTGTAATGGACTCCGGCAATTTCGTAGGTGATGCTGTGGAGCGACTTGTCGATATCGAGTTGGCGGCGGTACTTGGCGTCGGCTGGTTTTGCGACGTCCGCGCCGTCGACCGTGACGTACAACTCGCCGAAGTTCTGGTATCGGCCGGTGTCGTCCTCGTCGCCGGTCCAGAGGGTGTCTTCGTTGAACTGGATGTGCTCCTTCGCCATCTCTCCGTAGACCGTGCAACCCAGGCGGCCGTTACCGATCGGGTACACCGACGAACCCCACAGATTTTGGAGATACTTCATCGGCTTGGGCTGGTCAGGCAGGAAGATAACCGGCTCTGACGACCAGATCACCCGCCCAGCCAGCGCTAAATTCTCGGCTCCCATGCTCCGCCCGCCCAACGCAAACAGCACGATCAGAGCGGTCAGCAAACGCATCACGGACGGTGCCTTGGTTCTACGCATCTCGGTTGGTACTCCTATTGAATTAATGACGCCCGTAACACGCACGCCGGTCGCCGGGCACGCCTGATCTGTGATACCGTTAGAGATTGACCATTTGTACCTACCGCTACGACACCAAGGGCAGTCGTTCCATCGACCGCTCCGCTTTTCAACCGGCGTTTACACTTCACGACCGTAGAAATGAACACATAATTGGCGAGGTTGGGCACGGTTCACGCGACCCTACTCTCAACCGGTAATAGGTTTTCCGCTGTTGTGCGGGCGGACGTTGAGTGCCTTCCAGAGCAGCGCGGGATCCTGAGCGATTCGACGGCGCGCGTGGGCATCACGGGTCAACAAGCCGGGCGGCTTCGTGCGCGACGTACCTGTCGGGCGGGACTTGCTGCTGACGGTCCTGACCCACAACATCGGGATCGTCATTATTATGCTGCGGTAGGTTCCATACGGAACCAATTATTTCCCCTCCGGCCGCTCCAATCCCTTCCTGCCCTCCTTGCCTAACAGCTCGTGCCCCTTGAAAGACAGTTTCTCGCCGTCGCCGATGTAAAGAATCAGCTCGCTGCCGGCATCGCTCTTAATCGTGCGGATGATAGCGAAGCGGCCCGTGAAGCTTGCCTCCGCCGTCTTGTACGACGCATCATCGGTATCCTGCGCAAGGATCAGGTCGGTGACGACCTTGCCGTCGACGTTTGAGATGACCTTGGCACCGACAATTGTGTTCGCGTCCACGATGTTCTCGACACTTTGAACGGTGGGGCTTGGGTTAAGAGATGGCTCAAAAACAACCACGAAGGGCCGGGTCCATGCTTCGCCAAAATGGCGCACAGAAAGCACTCTGGAGGGCTTCTTCTCGTAATTTCCTGCTGCATCGACAATGGGCGGTGCCGAAGCAGACGTGTATTCCCGCTTATCGCCACCGGCCATCAATGTATGCATGTAGCGATTGCTTTCGATGGTTAGATCGAAACGGCCACTCACGGGCCCATCTGTCGGAGCAGAATACGCTACGCTTTTGAAAAAATGCCAGCCGGGAAACAACCGATATAGATCTGGCTTATTCGGAAATGCCACGGATAACGAAGGATAGTACTTCCAGTCCTCGAATTTTTGGTTTCCGACCGTCTTCGCGACTCTGCTGTCTTCCTGCAACGGAAGTTCCCCGCCAGCTCCAGACTTAAGCGTCAGGCTGTCGCCGAGGTTGTGATAGATATAGTCGTGAAACCTGTTTTCTTTTTTCGATTTGGAACGGAAAAGGTCCAAATAATACCCGGAGGTATCACTGGTGCGAACCATCGTGACCGTGCGTTGCTGGATGCTGTCGTTCACTGTGTCGTCGAGTTGCTGGCAGGAAAACGCAAAGTCTTTAGAAACCCCCGTCTCATCGGGTTTAGGCTCCATCGCCTGTGCCTTCACCTTGTCCATCGCATTATATTCATTACCTTTCCAGCCGTTCGTGGAACCCTTGGATTCGCCGTTGACCACCACCGTATTGTGCCCGGCATAGCTTCGATAGTAGCTAACAAATACATCGCTGCCCCTGCTTTCGGCCCCTCCACCGGGGGGGCCGGCGGCGCCAACTCCGCTCATCACGTTGCCGGCACCATACAATTCCAGGTCCAGACCGCTGAGATGCGAATGAACATAGCTGGCGCCGCCGGTGTAATACATCAGGCCGTAATCTTTGGGATTGCTGAAATTAACATTCTTCTGAATGACAACCCCTGCATAGGGAAGTAGCACTGAGGACTGGCTCTCGCTCGGCCTTGCTTTGACTTCCTCCAGCGCATCCATCGCCCACAGGTTGTCTGGATGGTAGCCCTTCAGTTCACGCTCGTATTTCAGAGGGGCCAGAAAGCGTTCGGCGACCTTCGGGAAACCGGCGCGCCGCAAAACGCGAGTGTAGTCTGGCAGCCCGCTGGCACCGGCTCGATGCGAGTCGCCGAAGGCAACCTTTTCTGTGCCATTCGGATACGAATAAAAACGCCGTTTCAACACCCCGTTAAGCGCCCCCTCGAAGCCCTGGAATATTTTCAGTTCGGGATAGTTTCTGTCAACGATTTCCATGTAGATGGGAACCTCCAGCCCCACCCCGCTGTAAGCTGCGGATTCGGGCCAGATCCCATCGTTGTCGACCAAGACTTTCTTCATGCCCAGTAAGCCAGTTCCGGGCCCCTTGCCTTCGAGCGCCATTTTCACGTATGCGTCGCGTTGATTCTTGTCTTCCACACAAAGGGCGGAATAAAAAATCGCGTCGAAAATCATGATTTCCAGATTGCTGCCTCTCTCCGTCGTTTTGAACCCATACTCGACAATCTTCTTAAATATCGCCTGCGCCTTGTCCTGGTCGAACGGGATCCGCTTCCCGCTGGCCGCATCGTAAACCGTCGTATCCTTCTTGATTAAAAATGGCTGAATGTAATCGTAGGTCAGCGCGATCTTATCAAAAACATCCCGATAATCCCGTTGCCTACCTTCTTTGGAGACGATGGGATCGCGTCCCTCCACTGCCAAAAACTGCACGTAGCGGTTGAGCCGGTCAGCGGCAAACTGGGCGTAGTCTTCTTCACCCGTCATAAAATACAGAGTTCCTGCCTGAACCGCCTGACTTGTCCAGCTCACGTGCGGATGAATACCGCCTGTCCCGAATGCCGGCGCATCTTCCAATGATTTTGCTGGCGACTCCTTGTGTGCGGCGACGATTGGTGCGATGCCCGCTTTCATCTTGGTGAGGCATTCAGCGGCCCAATCATACTTCTTAATCAGATCCAGCGCTCGCGCACGTTCGTTCTTATCGGCTAGGATGAACGGGCGCTCCTGAGCGATCGCCATCGGGCCTCCCATAAACAATATGACGGTCATTGTCGCAACGAAACGGTTTAGATAATTAAGCGTTTTCATATATTGTGTTCTTAGTTTCGTAATTCGGTGTGTACGAATTACGGCTGATTCACCATGAGTTGTCAAATCTGACGTTCCCTCAAATTATCTGGGGAGCCAAAAAAACCAAGACATTGTAAGATCGCTCGCCGATCACTTTCCGCCCGAAAAGCAGTCGCACCGGGCGAGTCGGGCATCGAGTCGTTTGTGCATTCTATTCCATACACAACTCCGATGTGGACGCCCGTATGTCACTCAATTTCGGCTCAAATTTGGGCAGCCAGCATCCAAGGGTGAATGCTAGATGTGAACCAGATTCGACCTCAGCCGCAAGGCGGTCTGTGCCGCATCTGCGGGCGATTGCGTTAGAACTGTAAGGTGGCCCATCTTTCGACCTCGACGCGCGTCAGTCTTTCCGTAGAGGTGCAGCGTGGCACCTGGAAAAGTCAGCGCCGCCGGCCAGTTGGGCGTACCGTTTGACCAGAGGTCTCCCAGGATTTGTACCATCGCCGCCGGTTTGAGTTGCTCGGTCGATCCTAGCGGTAAGCCGCAAACTGCTCGCAACTGTTGTTGAAACTGGCTGGTCATGCTCGCTTCGATAGTCAGGTGTCCGCTGTTGTGCGGCCGAGGCGCCAATTCGTTGATCAGCACCGCGCCGGATTTGGTTAGAAAAAACTCCACGCAAAACACGCCAACGACATCCAGCTTTGTCAGCACGCCTTGAGCAATCTCAGTCGCCTCGCGATATACCGAAGGCGATACGTCGGCCGGGCTAATCGACAGATCGAGGATATGATTCTCGTGCCGATTTTCGATCACCCCCCAGTGGGCGAACGATCCGTCCACGCTGCGGGCCGCGACGACCGATAGCTCGCGATCAAAATCCACCAGTTGCTCGTAGATTCTCTCAACCGTCTCGTCGCCGCCGATCGCTGCGGCGATATCGGCTGAGGATTTGATCCTGGATTGTCCTTTTCCGTCGTAACCGAATGACGCTGTCTTCAGCACGCCCGGCCCGAGCGTTGCCAAAGATTGTTCGATTTCCTTTGCGGTCCGAACGGCGCGGAAGGGCGTGACCGGAAAACCGTTCTTGCTCAGAAACTCCTTTTCCCGCAATCGATGCTGCGTGGTATGCAGCACGCGTCCGTCCGGCCTGACGATCGCATGTTTTGCGGCTGCCTCGGCGGTCGCGTTAGGAATGTTTTCGAACTCAAAGGTGACGACGTCGACGCGTTTGGCAAACTCCGCGACAGCGTCAAGGTCGTCGTAGGGAGCGACGATCTCCCGATCGGCAACCTGCCCGGCCGGCGTGTCGGCCTCGGGTGAAAACACATGCACGCGATATCCCATCTGCCGCGCCGCGATCGCCAGCATCCGGCCGAGCTGTCCCGAGCCGAGAACGCCGATGGTCGAGCCGGGCAAGATGGGTGAAGTCGATACTGCCATAGAATGTTACGCCGTTGAATGGTTGAGAGAGGGGTCGCCGCGAAGCGAAAACTTAAGGCAACATGTCGGACAAAACCGTCTGCGTCTGCTTAGCGCGAAACGCCTTGAGTTTCTCGCGATACTCCGGCTGGCTTGTCGCCAGGATGGACACCGCCAGCAACGCCGCGTTGATCGCACCGGCCTTTCCGATCGCCAGCGTCCCGACCGGAATGCCGGCCGGCATTTGCACGATGCTGAGCAGCGAATCCTGCCCCTTCATCACGGCTGATTCCACCGGCACGCCGAGCACCGGCAAAACCGTGTGGGCCGCCGTCATGCCCGGCAGATGCGCCGCGCCGCCGGCACCGGCGATGATCACTTGCACGCCGCGCGATTCGGCTTCTTTCGCATGTTGTGCCATCAGGTCCGGCGTACGATGGGCCGACACGATTTTGCACTCGTGCGGCACGCCAAACTCCTCGAGCTTGGCCGATGCGTGCTGCATCGTTTCCCAATCGCTCTTGGAGCCCATGATCACGGATACCAGTGGCTGTGGATGATTCCGCATATGCGAGTTGATCTTATCAGAAACATTTCCCGCGCGATATTGCACGAAACCGCCGCGCGCCTAGGATGGCGATGATGACGTGTCTGGGTGATTTCTTCCCGCATTCCAGCCCTTTCGACCCGGCCGGCGATTTCGAGGCGTTCCTCAAAACCGTGCCGGCCCGCTGGGTGGTGTATCTGCTGGCCGACGAAGAGGATCGGCCGGTGCAGTTGTTGTGCGTGAAGAATCTCCGCAACAGCCTCAAGCGCCGGCTGAGCGCGGAGGAAGTTCCCACGCCGAGCAAGCGCGTGAACTACCGCGAACTCGTTCGCCGGGTGTACTGGGTGCGCGTGGATAACGCGCTGGAGTCCGATTGGATCTACCTCGAAGCCGCCCGCGCGTGTTTCCCGAATCAATACGAGAAAATGATCGGCTTCCGCCCGGCGTGGTTTCTGCACGTGAACCCTGAAGCGAAGTTCCCTCGTTACGTAAAGACTACTGATCTCGATTCCGCCGCCGGCCAATACTTCGGGCCGATGGAGGATAAGACGACCGCGTCTCGGCTGATCGAGATGCTGGAGGACGCTTTCGATCTCTGCCGGTACTACAACATTCTGGTGCAGTCGCCGCATGGCAAGCCGTGCGCGTACAAGGAAATGGGCAAGTGCCCCGCGCCGTGCGACGGGACGATCGGCCTGGATCAGTACCGCCGGCTGATCGAGTGGAGCCTGCGCGCGATCACCGATCCTGCGGATTTATCCCGCGAGCACACCGCCCGCATGCAGTCGGCCGCCAAGGAGTTGCGGTTCGAGACTGCCGGCAAGATCAAGCAGTACGTCGACGATCTTGGCGCGATGGGTAGAGGGCCGTTTCGCTTCGTCAACCGGTTGGAGGAGTTCGCGTTCGTCTCTTTGCAGCACGGCCCGACCAAGGGCTCGGCGGCGGTGTATCTGATTCTGCCGGGGCTGATCGAGCCGATCGCGACTGCGTTCAACGAGTCGGGCGTTTCGGCCGAGTTGCACGTGACGATCCTGAGACGAGCCGAACACGCACCGCCGGCCCCGATCGACCGCACCGGCCAGGAGCGCATCGCCGTCCTCGCGGCCCATCTGTTCGCAACGAAAAACACGCGAGGCGCGTTTCTGCGGTTGAGCGACGTCTCGCCGAAATCGCTTCTGCAGGCGTACCGCGATCTCCAGAAGCAGACACATCCCGAGAACGAGCCGGATGAAGAGGGGATTCTCAAGGAACTAGTTCAAGCACCTCACCCGTAACACGGGCCTCCGGCCCGTGTGTGCGATGTGATACTTCAAAAAACTGCGGCAGTTGAAATCCAAGCATCTCTCGCTCGGGCCGGAGGCCCGTGGTACGGGAAACCTGTCCGATAACCCATGTCATTCACGCCGACTTTCGCCTCCGGCCGATAGTAAATCGTCCGAAACACGGAATCGAGGCGGCATGTCGGAGTTGGGTCATCATTGTCCGTTTCTGAATCGAACCGATTCACGGTGTGCCGAGCATTTGAAGATCGATCGGCTGGGCCACGCGTTCGAGTTTTGCTTTGATGTATACGCGGCCTGTCCGGTGTATCTTGATCTGCTGATCGAGCGTCGCACCAGGTCGGCCGACCGATTGGCGGAGCCGGCGGAGAAAGATTCGTCGATCGTTCTGCAGAACAGGACGCCTCATGTCAGTGGCATCGTCCAGGTCCAGGTCCGCCGTCGTTCGCTTGCCTACCGCAACGCGTAGCACTCAGCCGAAGCTGCGCGAATTCCTCCTGCATCTGGCCAGCGAGCGCGGGCTGGCGGAAAACTCCATCCACGCCTACCGCCGCGATCTGGAAGACCTCGACGACTACTTCAAGCAAAAGAACATCTCGATCGTCAAAGCCACGGCCGACGAATTTCGCTGGTATCTGCAGGATCAGTCGCGGAAAAAGCAGTCGACCAAAACCGTTTCCCGCCGGCTGGCGGCGATCCGGCTGTTCCTGCGGTTTTTGAGTGAAGACGAAAAGGAAGCTCAGAAAATCCTGCAGCAGTTAGAGCGACCCAAGCCCGAGCGCGATTTGCCACACGTACTGAGCAAGGCCCACGTGAATCAACTGATCTCCGCGCCCAAGCCTGAATCGCCGCTATTCACGCGCGATGTCGCGATCCTCGAACTCCTCTACGCCAGCGGCCTGCGGGCCAGCGAGTTGTGCGATCTCAAAATCCGCGACGTGAACTTGCATGTAAACGTCGTCCGCGTGCTCGGCAAAGGGATGAAAGAGCGCCTCGTCCCGCTCGGTCAGGCGGCTAACGAGGCGGTCCAGCGGTATCTGACCGAGGACCGCCCGAAGTTCGACCGCACCGGCGTGAGCGAGATTCTGTTCCTCTCCCGCACCGGCAAAAAACTAACCCGCATGGCGCTGTGGGTGATTGTCGACCGCCACGCCAAGGCCGCGGAGTTGTACAACCGCGGCATCTCGCCGCACACGCTGCGGCACTGCTTCGCCACCCACCTCATCGGCGGCGGTGCGGATTTGCGCGTGGTTCAGGAGTTATTGGGCCACAGCGACATAAGCACGACGCAAGTGTATACGCACGTCGATCAATCGCGATTGAAAGCGATTCACGAAAAGTTCCATCCGCGGAAGTAAATGCGACACAGAGGCACAGAGTCACAGAGAATTTCACAAAGCGTCTTTTTGCTTTTCTCTGTGCTTATCTCTGTGGCTCTGTGCCTCTGTGTCGCGTCGATTGTTCGTTAAGCCATCTGCGAAGAATTCCGCCGATTCTGCACAAACATCGCGACATAAATATGCCGCAGCCGTTCGACCGACTGCGTTTGATAAAAGTCCGGCGTGAAGTCGATCGGGAAGCAGGTCTGCTGCGTCTGGAACTGTTGGATCAGCATCTGCCGGTCCCACGTCGCGACGGTGGTGAGCACTTCATCGATGGTGGCGGTTGGCGGCATAAAGTCCTCGCACGATATTCTATGAATTACTACGACCGTGTTCGCGTAGTGTTTTCCCTTAAATAAACAAATCGATGATTTGTCCTCTTTGAACCTTATCGTGTACTCGTTGGATGACCTTAATCTTCTCCGGGGCCGGCGTAGGATTTTTCCACGGGACGGATTTCCATGGCGCTTCAAGCCCGCCGAGCTTCATCGGGGCGGGGCTCGGCGAGGGAGCCGGGAATTCGCCTTCCACGCGCGGGGTCGGGTGGATCACCGGTCGCGGCTCGTACCGCGGCGTGGGGTGAATGTGCCTCCGCTGCTCATAAACCGGGGCGGCAAGCAGGTGCTTGCGGTGTTCGTAACGGTCTCCGGAAATTCCGCGGCCGATCAGCGGATTCGGCGCCGGCCCGAGCGGGGTGGCGGCGGATAGTTTCCCGCTCGCGGCGTCGGCGGCGCGGATCGCCCCGGTGATCGACTTGACGATCGCCAAGTCAAAGGTCGCAACCAACAGGGAAATGTTGCTCTCAAGGCCCACGGTATCGGCCATAGAGCAAACCGCGATGCGGATGCGTGCCACCGAATACCCGGAGCGCAAAAATCGCCTGTTATTTGCGGGTTAAATTGATTTTGAACATTAAATTTCCGTAAGGGTTAAAAAAGTCCGTTTATGCCGGATGATGCGTGGCGGCAACATTTCACGTGGTTTATGTGGATCGCAAGCCGCTTGACGTCGCGAGCAAGCGACGCGAGAGTCGATCGAGTGAACGCCAGCGAACTTGATTTCCACCTCCCGCTAGAGCTGATCGCCCAAGTGCCGACGCCTGATCGCACGGCCTCGCGGCTGCTTCACTACACTCGCGCGACGCACGTTATCGACCACAAAACTTTTTCGGACTTGCCTTCATTACTCCGGCGCGGCGATCTGCTGGTGTTCAATGACTCCCAAGTCGTACCCGCCCGTTTCACGTTGCGAAAAATCACCGGCGGGCGCATCGAAGGGCTGTTCGTCCGAGAAATCTCAACCGGCCGCTGGCGGGTGATGCTCAAGAATCTCGGAACGTTTACCGGCGATCTGCATTTCGAAACTGAACCAGCCGTGGTCGTGTCGAACGCGACGAAGGCGGACGACGAGTACGAGGTCGACGTTTCAACGACCGAGCCCGCGTTGATAGTGCTCGGCCGGCTCGGGCGCATGCCGCTCCCGCCGTACATCAGGCGGGAGAAGGATCGGGACGAGCGCGACGATTTCGACCGTCAGCGTTATCAGACGGTTTTCGCTAAGGCGGCCGGTTCGATCGCCGCGCCGACTGCCGGGCTGCATTTCACGCCGGCGTTGATGACACGTCTGGACGAGGTCGGCGTCGAGCGGGCGTTCCTCACGCTGCACGTCGGTCTCGGTACGTTCAAGCCGATCGCGACGGACAAGTTGGAAGACCACGCCATGCATGTCGAGGCGTATTCGATTCCACATGAAACCGCCGACGCCATCAACCGCGCCAAGCGAGACGGCCGGCGGGTGATTGCCGTCGGCACGACGTCCGCTCGCGTTTTGGAAAGCCAACCGGCGGGGGAGATCGCCGCCAAGTCGGGTGAAACCGGGATTTTCATCTACCCGCCGTACGCGTGGAAGCATGTGAATGCGATGGTCACGAACTTTCACCTGCCCAAAAGCACGCTGATCGCTCTGGTCGCGGCGATAGTAGGGCTGGACGAGCAACGGCTGATCTACGCGGAAGCGATCGCCTTCCGCTATCGATTCTTCAGCTACGGCGACGTGATGTTTCTCGAGTAACGTTGGTAGTGGGTCAGTTTGAAAACCCCGACCGTACCACGGGCCTCTGGCCCGTGCCGGTGGCGCGCGAACCTGAGAAAATGAACGTCCTTGGCAATTCCTAATCGCCCGCACGGGCCGGAGGCCCGTGGTACGGTTGAGTTTTCCAAGCAATGCTTTGCATAATATTTCAGACTGACCCATTACCGTAATTTTGATGTCGCATGGGCTACCAGCCCATGCTTTTGCAGATTTTTACCACTGAGACCACAGAGAAAGACTGAGGAACACAAAAAAAACATGCTCTGTGTTTCTCTGTGAATCTCTGTTTTTCTCTGTGGTAAATTCTTTTGGCATGGGCTGGTAGCCCATGCGACAACAGAGCTACTCCGCCCGCGCCGTCGTCATCTTGCGGTTGTACTCTTTCGCGTTGTAACCCCACAGCACGTTCGCGACGTTCGCCGGCGGGAGCGGCAGTTCCGGGGACGCGGGCGTTTGCAGGTAGGCGAGCGATCGCGTCAGCACTTTGCTCGCCCCGGGGGCCGATACCGCGCCGCCGTAGTAGGCGATGCCGCGGTCGGGTTCGTGGATGATGAACGCGATCACCAGCTTGGGCGCCTCGGCCGGCGCGCCGCCGATGTAGCTGGAGGTGTAACGCTGATCGTTATAGCCGGCTTTGCCGCCGGAGATGTGGGCCGTGCCGGTTTTGCCGAACAGGTTCCACGTGTCGTCGCGCGTCCCACGGGCCGTGCCGCGGATGGGCACGTCGCACAGCACTCGGCGGATTTGCGCGCTCGTCGCAGCATCCAGCACCATCGGGTCGGCGGCGCTCGATCGGGCGGCGGGGATCAGATCGCCGTTGGCGTCGAGCGTGCCTTTGACGATATGCGGCGACACCAGCCGCCCGCCGTTGGCGATCGCGCACATCCCGCGGGCCAGCTGCAGCGGCGTGACCATCAACTCGTAACCCTGGCTGATCGATTCGGTGCTGTACTTGGTCCACTTCCGCAGCGGCGAAACTCGGCCCGGATCTTCGCCGGGCAGTTCAATGCCCGTCGCCTTGCCGAACTGGAAGCCGGTGACCGCGCGGAAAAGGTTCTTGTTCCCCAGCCGGTTGCCCAGCATGCACATGCCGATGTTCGACGATTTCACCAGCACGTCCCAGCTGGCGAGTTTCGGATAGCCGTGTACGTCGGTGACTTTGCGGCCGTAGCTGGTCGTCCAGTGCGGGCCGTTGATAGGCCACACTTCGTCGAGCCGCGTAAAGTGCCACATCAACGCCGGGCTCATGATGAACGGCTTGAGCGTCGATCCGGGTTCGTACGGCGAGACGAGCGTATTGTTTCGACGCAGTTCGGGCGTCGAGTCTTCCATGTTCTGCGGGTTGTACGTCGGCCAATTGGCCAGCGCCAGCACGTCGCCGGTGATGGGGTCCATGATGACGACTTCGCCGCGCTTGGCCTTCACCTTCTCGCACGAAGCGGCCAGTTCCTGCTCGGCGATCATCTGGATGTTCGCGTCGATCGTCAGCATCAAATGTTTGCCGTGCTCCGGCGGAAGATAATCGTCGGCGGCGATGCCGATCGAGCGGCGCATCGCGTCTTTCAACATGCGGGCGTAACCCGGCTTGCCGGTGAGCGTGGAATCGAATTTGAGTTCAAGCCCATCCAGGCCGACGCCGTCTTTTCCGCGAGCGCCCAAAATGTGCGCGGCGATACTGCCCATCGGGTAATAGCGAACGTTGGTCGGAATCAATCCCAGGCCGGGCATCTTGAGCGCGTTGACGCGCTGCACGGTCGGGTCGTCGAGGTTTTCCGCAAGCTTGATGAATCGGCTGGTCGCCCGATCTCCCAGCGTCGTGCTGATCTCGATGGGATTCAGGTCAAGCATGCGCGAGAGCTTGGTGACGTCGTCATCCATGTCCGCCAGCGTTCGGCCGTCGGTTTGGTAGCACTCCTGCATGAACTTGGGATCGCAGTAAAGCGTCTGCGTCTGCACGCTGCCGGCCATCATTATGCCGTTGGAGTCAAAGATGCTGCCCGGCCGGGCGCGCAGGGTCATCGATTGATGATGCTGCCTCTCCGCCGCGCGGATGTAGGCTTGCCGTCCGTACGTCTGCAGAAACGCCACCCGGCCGACGAGCGTGCCGAGCAGCGCCACCAGCACGACCAAAATGCCCCCGGCACGCAAGGGCGAAAAGTTTTCCATCTGTTGGCTCCCGATACGTTTACGTCCGATAAATATCGGCTCATCGGTCCGCAGAACTGGAAAAATCACGCGCCCGCTGATCACCAACCTTACGACCGCGAGACGAGCGGTGCGGGACCCGCCGCCATGCAACGGCGACAGCGATGATCGGCTCCTGACAGACGGCCGTGCAAAAACCCCAAAACGCCATCAACTAAAGGCCGCTATGCGGCATAACCGTATTCAGGGAATGGGCTTATCGTAAAATATCCTGCGGTTGCAATCAGACGCTAACGGTTGCAAACGGTTCCAAACGGTTGCTAACGGTTGCTAGTGGTTGCTGGCGGGCGACGTTCGGTGCCCGGCTGCCCGGTCCGGTTCGATTGTCAAAAAAGCCGACGCGATTCCTCAAAGTTGCAGGATGCGTCCCAACATCACAACCCCTGCTGCGCGCCCGGCACGCCGCCGGCGCAGCACCGATCAAAGACCCCAGAAAACCCACTGATAAAATCTTGATTTTCTCGTATTTCCTGTCTCACATCGCCTCACCGGCCGCGCACCACACACCTAGAGGGCAAACCCAAGGTCTTCCGACTGCTCGCCTGTCGTAACGGAAGTTGAGGCAGAAAAGAATCGCGCCCCCCTTATTGCCCCCTTATCCGCCCACACCCTTATCCGCCCCCGCGTGGTTGTCGTAGTCAGGCAGCAGCAGGCGGAACGTGGACCCCTCGCCCGGTTTTGAAACAACAGTCAATTCCGTTCCCATCAGCTTTGCCGCCTGGGAGGCGATGGCTAAACCCAACCCGAGGCCTTGTTGGCCGTGGACTTCGCCGCGCTCGAAGGCGTTGAAGATCGCGCCCAATTTGTCCGTCGCGATGCCCGCGCCCTCGTCCGACACCCACAGCACCCGACGAGCGACGCGAGCACCCGCCGGGCCGTCGTCGGTGCTATCGGTTTGGTGTTGGCCGTGGGGCTTGCCGTTGGAGTGAGGGCGGCCATCGCGGTCCGGGTTGTCGGTGTCATCCATACCAATGCGAACGGTGCCGGCGGTGCTGTACTTGATGGCGTTGCCGACGAGGTTCTGCAGGATCAGGGTGAGTAGCTCCCCGTCGGAATCGAGCGTCGTACCCGGCGGCACTTCCACCGAGAGGTTCACGTTCTTCGCCTTGGCCGCCCGCGCGAGTTGTATGACCACCAGCTTGGCAATGGCGTGTAAATCGACCGGCAGGCGCGCGGGCGGTTTGGCCGATTTACGCAGCCGTTCGTGATCCAGCATCTGCCGCATGCCTTTGACTGTGTCGTCGATAGACCGTTGCGACGCGGTGAGCGACTCTTCGGCCTGCGGGAACATGCCCGAATTGCACAAATCTATCCGCAGCACCTCCAGACGCATCTTGATACATGCCAGAATGTTGTTCATGTCGTGTGAAAGGAACGACAGATATTTGAGTTCGGTCTCGGCGGCGGCGCGGAGATGGCCCTTCTGCTTCTCGACCAGCGCGATCACCGATCGCTGGAGCATCAGGTCGATGGCGGAGTGCAGCGCAGCGGATTCGAGCTCGTCCATCCGCCGTCCGAGTTCGGCCTCGACATGGATCACGGTGATCGCCCGCAGCAGGCGGTCTTCCTGCATAACCTCGATGACGTCGAATTTGAGTTCGAGGCGCGAGAGTCCTTGCAGGGGGGCGCGGCGGACGAGCGCTTCGATCAAGCTCGGGTCGGCCGACCCCATCGCGTCGGCGATCGCGATTAAAATCTCCGGCGTGGAATCCCTCAGCTCGTCGAACGAGAGATGCCGCATCTGCGGCATGGCTTTGCGCACGGCGATGTCCCAGGCGTGGGTGATCTGATCCGCGACCGCGCGCAGGGCGTCGGCCACCTCGGGGAACGCGCGGTGGGTGAGCTGGGCGGCCAGCGGGTTGATTAATTGCAATTCCATATTTAGCTCTCTTTCGCTTGGTTAGGCCGCAGGACAATTGCCTTGCAGGCAGGCGTTTACAGTTATTCATTGCTCAATTCTTGGCGTCTTAACATCCAAAGCCATCGGCAACTAAAGCTTATATCGCGATCGGGGAAACACCGTCTGTCCGTTAGCGGACGGTGAAAAAAAGTTATACGATTCATAACAATTCCCGGCGCGTGGCGGCGGGCATGTAGCTGCAGGCACACACGCTTTGGATGAGACTCGTGGTGAGGCAGACCGCACGCCACGCGGTGGTGGCCGCGTCCATCAACGCTTCATAGTCGGCGTAGA
>JBBROD010000083.1:0-18157 GCA_038229715.1 Tepidisphaerales bacterium
CGTGGTGGTGCCGGCCAACATCACGCTGCTGCATTTGCCGCCGTACTCGCCGGAGTTGAACCCGACCGAGCGGGTCTGGGGCTACTTACGCAGCCATTACCTGAGCAACCGCATCTACAAAAGTTACGATGACCTGTTAGAACACTGCCAAACCAGCTGGAACAGACTCGACGAATCCACACTCGCCTCAATCACCCACACGCAATGGATCACGCACGAGATTCAGGGATAAACCGTATAAGAAGATCCCGCGAAGCTGACGGAACTGAGGCATGGGCTGGTAGCCCATGCGACATGAAGCGCAATTATTGCTTTACATTTGTGTGGACGGTAGGTACTTTCTCAGCAACGTCGATGAGGATCATCGACCTGCCGAAAACAAAAAGCACATGGAGGTGCACATGTCCGCCCGCCGACTTTTCCTTGCTACTACCGTTGCTCTTGGCTCTTTTGTCATGGTCGCGCCGTTTGCGGCCACCGTTGCGTTCGCGCAGGACGTCACCGCGCCCGACGTCGACAACGCCAAGTACAATTTCTCCGGCGTGATCAATTCGCCGTCGGTAAATGTCCGCTCCGGGCCCGGCGACAACTACTACCCGACCTCCAAGCTCAACAAGGCTACGCCGGTCACAGTGGTGGGCATTCGCTTCGACTGGTTGAAAGTGAAGCCGCCGGAAGGGTCGTTCAGCTACGTCGCCAAGGCGTACGTCACCCGCTTCGGCGACGGGACGAAGGGCAAGGTCGACAAGCCCGACCTCCGCGTCCGCGCCGGCAGCACCGAGAACCAGATGAAGACCACCGTGCAGACGACGCTCAACGTCGGCGACGAGGTCAACATCATTGGTGAAGTCGACGAGTACTACAAAATCACCCCGCCGGCCAATGTGTTTCTGTATGTGAACAAGCAGTTCGTGGATGCGGTGAAGTCCGTCGATCCGATCGCCGCGACTCCCGTGGTTACGCCCGGCAATACAACCACACCGGTTGCCGGTGCCGATGTGAAATCGACCGTCACGCCGGAAACCCCGGTCAAGCCGACCGACACGCACGAAACCGCCGTTGCCGGCACACCCGCGACTCAGCCGGCGCAAGTCGCCGAAGTCCCGAGCACCCAGCCGGCCGCCCCGACGGCCGAAGCGACGTTCGACAAACTCGAAGCTGACTTCGTCGCGATGAGCGCTACCCCGCTCGATCAGCAGGCGCTTGATGAGGCGATCACCAACTATCAGGCTATGACCAGCAGCACACTGCCGGAATCGCTGAAGCGAATGGTCGACATCCGGCTGGCAACGCTTAAGGCCCGCGCCGAAGCCAAGGAACAGTTCGTCGCGCTCAAGAAATCCCAGGATGCTGCCACCGCCCGTCAGACCGCACTCAAGGCTGAGCAGCAGGAACTTCAGGAACGCATCGAGAAAAACAAAATCGCGATGTTCACCGCCGTCGGCACGCTCCGCACAAGCAGCCTGCAGCAGGGGAACACCGTGTTGTACCGCCTGACCGACCCGGGCACGGGCCGCACGGTGGTTTACATCCGCACGAACGACGCGAAGTACGCCAACCTGCTCGGCCAGTTCATCGGCGTACACGGCGAGTTGGCCACCGATCAGCAGTTGGGCGTGAAAGTAATCGCTCCGACCGATGCGTCGGAAGTCGATCAGGCCAAGGTGAACAATGGCGTCACCGCGCAGGTGATCCCGCCGAGCATGTTGGCCAAGTCGGTCAGTTCCGCGCAGTAAAATCGGACTTTTCCCAATTTGATTCCTCACCGGGCTAGTCACGCAAGTGGCTGGCCCGGATTGTTTTGGGACGTACTTCAACTTGGGAGGAATAAAAAAACTGCAGTTTTTGCGCCTTTTTGTTCATTCTTGCGCGTCATTGTGCCGATAACATAAATGGCTCACAGATGGAACCAACTGCATGCTTCCGATTCCCCCCTTAGCTTCCGCCGCCTTCGCTGCCACCCAAGTGCAGCGGCTGTCTGAAGAAAAGTCAGATCAGCTTCGCCGGGTGCAATCTCGCAAGAAGAATGCCGCCGCGACCGGCGATGAATATGTGCACACGGTCGAAAGCAGTGAAGAACTTCAGCCGATCCACGACGAAGATTCAAAGCAGCAGCAACAGCGCAGGAAGCCGACGCGTCATCCTGACCCGAGCAAAGGCGATGATGAACAGCCGCATTTGGATCTGACGGCGTGAAGGAATTCTATTCTCGCAGAAAAATCTGCCGTTGAAACGTCGACATTCCGATTCTGCAATTGAAGCGCGGTCATTCCGAAGGTACTCCGAGGAATCTCCGGAAGCGAGCGGGTTTCGTAGGCCGAGATTCCTCGGAGTACCTCGGAATGACGGTGCTTGGTGCGCGAGAATCAATTCGAGTCCGTATGCGATGATGATCCGTATGAGATGATGAATTGACATTCGATACCGTGCGCTACGCATGGCTCGGCTGAATGATGTCGATGGGCGGCTTGTCCTCGCGATCGCCGACCAATTTAATCATGTCATTGTACGACAGGAACGGATCACGAAACGTTCGACACCACGCGTGAACCCTGTCAGTCATCGCCATCGACTGCGGCATGTGCTCGGTGGAGTTGATCAGGTTCTGCAACTGCAGCGGGTCCGTCGTCCGATCGTAAAACACGTTGTAGCTCGGCGTGTATTTCCTGCCTAAATCCGAACCGAGCACGCTCTGCAGGTCGGCTGTGCGCTGGACTTGCTCGATCGCGAAGGTGTAGCGGCGCGTTAAGATACCTCGCCAGGACGGTTTGAAGCTGAAAATGGGTACTTCTTCAACCGCGTCGTCATCCTTATTCAAAATCCCCTTCGACAAGTCACGGCCTTGCCAGGATTTGGGAATCGCGTGCCCCATCAGCCCCATCAGCGTGGGGGCGATGTCGAGCATGCCGATCAGCAAACCGCTCACATGCTCGGTCGGCAGAACGTGAGGGAATCGCATGACGAGGGGGATTCGCGTTGAAACGTCTTCCGGGTTGCCCTTGTGGCACTGGGCGGCGTGGGCGCCAAAGGTTTCGCCGTGGTCGGAGGTGAAGACCACCAGCGTGTTGTCGTCGAATCCCTTCTGTTTGAGCTTGGCCAGCAGCCTGCCGAAATGGTGATCGACCTCGCTGCACATGGCGTAGTAGCCGAGGGTCATCCGCCGGTTCTCAGGCGTGTTGGGCAGATGGGCGCGGGGGATGATCTGATCTTCTTCGTATAGCGATTTGAATTCGTCTGGCGCATCGAAACCTTTGTAACCCTTGGGGTCGCCTCCGCCGTGGTTGTGAGGGGGATGCCACGAGACGAACAAGCAGAACGGTTGTTCGCTGGTGCATTCGTCGAGGAATTGCAGCGCCTGCTCGGTCTGCCCTTTCGCTTCCCACTGCTTGAAGAACACTTTTTTGCCGTCCTCAGTCCAGTAGTAGCTGTGGTCAGGGTGATAGTTGACGTGACAGTTATTGGTGAGGAACCGGTCGTCAAACCCATGCCGGTCGGGCCCGGCGGGGATCGGGCGATTGCGCTCGCCGCCGTAGAGGTGCCACTTGCCCACGTAGCCCATGCGGTATCCCGCGTCGCGCAGCACGTGCCCGATGCCGGGGCCGATCTCCTGTTCGTTCAACAACCGACGGTCGTTCTCAAAGCAGTTGTTAAACAGCGGGTGCCGGCCGGTGATCAGCATCGAGCGGCAGGGAGTGCATATCGGACAGTTGGCGACCGCGTGCGTGAATCGCACGCCCTGCGCTGCAAAAGCGTCGATGTGCGGCGTCTTCACCTGCGGATTGCCCGCGCAGCCGATCATGTCGAACGATTGTTGGTCGGAAAAAACGAATATGATGTTGGGATGCTTCGCGTTCATGACACAATAGACTAAGCGGGTAAACCTACATCGCAAGCGGCCGGTTATGTCATATGGCCCGCGCACGCCACTCAAGGCCGGAGTACGATTTTGCCATATGCCTGGTCCGCCATCACCGCCTTATTCGCCTCGGCGGCGTCCGACCGCTTCAACCTCGCCGGCTGCATCAGCACCCGGCATGAATGAAACCTGCTGGGCGCCGTACTTGCCGATCGCCCGGCGTCGGTTCGGGCATGTCTTCCATTTTTAGAACCGCAGGACCACCGAACTCGTGAACTCGAATGGACTTCACCCTCACCGCAAAAACGCAGCGCGTAGTAAATAACAAAAAAGACCTGCAGCGGGCAAGTCTTTTAATCGCATGAGATGAAGGAGGCGAGTGCTATTTCCGCTTCCAGTCATTGGGAATGGACTGGGCGTCAATTGAGCCAGCAATAAGGCCATTCCGCATCGTCATCACGACATGCATTCTGGGCCTAAATCGCGAAGCCGGGCCGCCTTGCCATCCAGCGTAACGGTGGTGTCGTTATCTACATATGCACTCACACGATATACCTGGTCGCTGGAGTTACGGACTTCCAAGTTAATTCGGTTCTTATCCACCTTGGCGATGTAACCATCGTAAGTTTTCGACCCAGCATAATTCGGGCCAGCAAATGCGTATGATGTGAGCAAGAGGCTGGTCAATACCATCGTAATGAAAAATCGCATAGAAGAAGTCTCCAGCCTGCATTATAACGATCTGTTCCACATCATGCACCAAATATTTACGGCTTTTCGGCTCATTGTCAATGAATTAGCATGGTTATACGTTCAGCCGGTAGTGGGAAGTGGGTGCGACCAACCCAATGTGCCAGTTCGGTGATACAGGGATGGCTGGAATCACCCGTTTGTTGGAAACGGCTAAGAACCTACGCGACTTTGCTTAGAGATCCAGAATCCGGCAACAGGATCGAGTTCAAACGGTAAAATGGATGATGAACTTTCCGCTTGACAATCGTTCCGGATTGAAATTCAACGCCCTACGGCCGGTCTGCCTGCTGACATTCGTTGTGGCCGCGATCGGCTTTAGTGCATCAATGGCCCGTTCTGAGGATTTGACAATCACCGTTCCCAAGGACGCGCAAGTCGCAAGCGGACGCGCTGAAAACGCTCCGATGAAACTCAGCGCAGTGGGTTTGATCCACGATCACGCCATCCACTTCTCCAAGCTCCTTCCGAATACCCCTTATGATGTCGCGATGACCCTGAAAGACGGCACTATTCTTCAAGGCGTCAATCTGGGCTGGCTGAATGAGGAACCGGTGAAAACTGATACGCAACCGATGACCGACGATGATAGGTCGGAGGTTCATGGGCTCGTCAAGCCGGACAAGGACTTTTTCAACAAGATCGAGATCCTGCAACTCGCCGGCGATCACAACCGCGCGACAGCACTGGTGCGGATGATTCGCGATCGCGAATTCCACAGCGACAAGGGCGGAGAAATCATCAGCCGGTTCGAGATTTGGTATTTCCGCTTCGAGTACGGCGGATGGGAAAAGGTGCAGCAAGGTCAAAAGATTCTTCGTCGCGACAGGTTCAAATCACGCGAGGAGTACGAGAAGACGATCGGCGTGATTAAATGGACGCCGGTACTGGGCGGGATCAAAGTGGAAAAGGGGAAGGATCGCGTGATTACGCTGGCAGCTTTACCGGGCGATAAGCCGCCGGCTTCGTCCAATCCGCCACCATCATCGAACCCGTCGTCACGCTAGCCGGCGCTAGGTGCGTGGGGGTCGGCGCGTTGTGGTAGAGATCGAGCACTTTGAGAAGATCACTGGGTTCCCTCGACAGTTGCGTTTCGACGACGCGAACGCGTGAAGCCATTTTCGACGCCAACTTCCCGCCGCGCCTACCCGGCGGAAGATCGACTGTCGGCCAGGCCCGCCGCAACACGTTCATCGCACCCGCCCAACCGACTTGCTTCACCCGCACCTGTTCGCGCCTGCCGGGGCCGCAAACGAGGATCAGGTTGCAGTACGCGTGATGCGCCAGCGATCGCGGATGCGAGGCGTGCAGATCGATCCAGCGGTCTTCGGTTGATGGCGTTCGGGCGTTCGCCCGTCCGTTCGGCGCGCTCGGTGCGCTCGGAGCGCTCGGCGCGATCGGGGAAGCTTTCTCCAGGATGTGACCGGGCAAGTGAAGCATCGCGATTTTTCCTTGCTCTTCCTCCCGCAAGCCCGTCCATCGCTGGCCGATGATTTTGTAGCCAGCGTTCACCAGCGCGCAGAGTTCCAGTTCCAGAGAGAGGTCGGACATCAGCAGCACGCCGAACCCGTCGCGCACCACCGAGACTGCCGGGATAAGGTTCAATTCACGCTGCGCCACCAGTTGCGCCAGCGGCCAGATGATAGAGGCATCGATCAGATGCACCGGATCGCTTCGCAGCGCCTCGGGTGTCAACCAGCAATGCCACCGCCGGCGGACCAGATCGACCATCGTCAGACCGATCGAATTGTCGAGACGGTAGTAGCGGTCGGCATCGCGATACAGTTCAAACGCCAAGTTCGGAAGCGGCACAGGACGTGCTTTCATCGAAATGTGCTTGAGAACGTCTTCCAGGTCGTAAGGCTCGATCACGCCTCGTAGCGGCACGAATCCTTCAGGAAAATCCGCCTCGCGAAAAGGATTGAGCAGATGATCGATCGCCGGTACCAGTTCTTCACACGCGCAGGCAATCTCAACGGCTGATCCGTGAAACGCCAACTTCCGCTGCGACCAGTTGTAAAAATCGAACACGTCCATGGTTACGGCTGACACGGCGCAGCCGAGATCTGTATCGGACGCAACTTGCCCGAGCCTCCAAATGTATTTCGGGACGTCCGATAACAGAAAACCTGAATGATGGGAAAATGTATGCGGCTAGCGATCTTCTCTCAGAATCCCGAATTTCATCACCCTTTGTCCAAGTCGCCCTGCGAAATAAGCGTGAAACCCTTGCGGATGAGTAGCTGGGCGGCGAGCGTAGGATCGTCGGTGAACAACGCCATCGCCGGCCCGCGGGGACGGGTGAGCAGCGGGTAGGCGTAGTGAATGTTGATCTCCGCCGCCAACAACGCGGCGCAGACTGTCACGAGCGGCTGAGTGACATTTTCTGGAAGTTCGACGGCGAGCAACTCCGATTCGCTGAAACCGAACCCGGCCGTTCGCAGCAATTCCCGGCCGAAATCGGGATGGGCACAGATGAGTCGGACTAAGGCAGCATCGCCGGACTCTTCAATGGAGATCGCCACAATTTTCCCCACGCCCTGCTCGAACGATCGCAACAGCATCTGCAGTCGACCGACCTTGCTTTCAAGAAAAATAGTGAATTGGCGCACACGGGTCAGTTCGAAACCCGCTCCATGGGCGGTTTGCGGTGGCAGAAGGTCTTCCATACCTGTGGAAGTTTAACGGAAAAGGGATGTCAGTCTCAAATTAAATCAAAAAAGAAAGGCCCGCCCCATCGCCGGGCGGGCCTTCTATTCTTGCAGTCAACATCATTCGACGAAACTTAGTCGGCGATGTTGATGATCAAGCACGAGTCGGTCGCCGTGACCGGATCCGAGTTGGATCCGCCGGGAGTGCTATTGGCCGACAGGCCGTTGGTGGTGGTGGCAGTTGCACCACGGGTGTAGATGCAGTCATTGTTCGCACCGCAGAGCGAGGTCTGCTGGAATTCAGCATGCCCGTCAGCGTAGAGAACGTTCTGACCGTCCTGATCGTGGTTCTTGCTGTTGCCCAGAATCACAGTCGAGCGGGTCACGCCCGTCGTGATGCTCGTCCAGGTTACGCCCGATGGAGCGATGTCAGCAGCCGTCGCGAAGTCGGACGAGAAGGACGTGATGAACGTCTTGTACCCGTTCGCAATCGCGGTGTTCGTCGGATAGACGTTCACAAAGCTGTAGCTCATGTTCTTATTGAGCGTACCAGCTGCACCGCCACCGAAGTTGGCGCGGCTCGTGGCCGGCTGACCGGCCATCGTGTCGGCTTCAGCGGTACCGCTCGGGCAAATGAACACCGACGGGGTGAGGTCTTCCTGACGGATCAGGAGGAACATCGCCGACGGGATGCAATATGCCGGAACGGTCGAGGCAGCGACGAACGGATCGACCGTGGTCGCGCCTACGGGGGTGGCGTCGACGGTGATTGCGCCCGTGGTGGCCGGAGCGTAAGTGCGGGGGAACAGACCCTTGTTCTCGTTGGAGTAAAGGATCAGGCCGTTGCCGATCTGCTTGAGATTGGCGGCGCACTTGACGCGGTTGGCCGTTTCACGGGCCTTGTTCAGGGACGGAAGCAAGATCGAGATCAGCAGGGCGATGATGCCGATCACGACGAGCAGTTCGACGAGCGTAAAGCCCGACTTCTTAGATGCACGCTTCATAATGAAGCTCCTTTCAAACTGCCTTTGCGTTTTACTTCTTTGACCGTTGAATCGACTGGTACGGATATAAATGATACCGGGTTGAATCGGACCATTTTCGGGGAAAAACCCAGATAAAGGGCCAAATCCGTCGAGCCAACCGCCTCAAAGCACGCCACAAAGGCGACTCTAAAACCCAACAGCGAACGCCGCTGCCGGGACTATTGTTATGTCGTTGGGTAAACTACTACTTTTAAACTCCGCCAATGCGTCGATAGGAGATTAGTGACGCACCAGACTTCTGCCTTGCGCAGGTTTATGTGTGCTATCGTTGTCACATTTCATATTTAAGTCAAGCTATTTCTGCGCTCGCGACAGAAATTCCGATTTTGACCTTCAACGCCCGCCAATTTCGCTTGTACGGGCACGAATACCCTGCTCGGTGGAACGTTCCGGGATCGTCTAAAACTAGTTTTTTGAAATAATCGGCAACTTTTATAGAGTTCGCCGATCTTCCCTAGATTATCAAAACGTGCCGCCCAAGTCGGTTTCCCCAGGGCAACGCGCCTTTTGTCGTAGCATGAGAATGATAGTTTGCCGTCATCCTGAAATACGCCGAAGGATCTCGAATCCCGAGCCGCATTCGGCGTCGGAGATGCTTCGGAGTACCTCAGCATGACGTGTTTTGGATGATTTGAACGAAGCAGCCCTAGGACCGTGGTACGGGTGACCTACCAGCCGACACTCCGAACCACTTCGGCGATCGCGATCGCCGATTGACCGTCGATCGTTGCGTCGTAGACGACGCGCGTCGGTTGGCCGGGGTCGATCACGCGCGGATTCTTCAGCGTCAGGCGATCTTCCACGCCCAACGTCAGCGGGTAGCAGATGCGCGGCAACGCGGGTTTATAGTCCATCGACGCCCGCTGGATGGGCATTTCCGTTACGCCTTCCGCGCCGACGCGAATTAGTTTGATCCCGGCCAGTCGGCTGTCAAATACGTTGGTGATGTTCACCAGCCACGTCGCGTCGGGAAGTGTGACGCGGGCGCGAAACCAGCCCATCCCGAAATCCATCCGGCTCAGCGGCTGCGTACTGACGAAATGTTCGTGAAAGCCCGACCTGCAAAACGACGATGTTTGCCCGGCGGACGTGATCGAGCCGGTGACTTCATAACGCGGCGATGCGACGATCCACTGCATTTGCGACGTCACTTGGATAGTGCCGAGTTGGCCGGGCGAGGGCGTGAATGTCAGATCGACCTGATGTCCGACGTCCAACACGCCGACGACTCGGATTGCGCCATTGCCTTCGACATGCGCCGCGACGGACGCGACCGCCAGCCGCAGCGAATCCGCCGACGCCACCAGCGGCGAGCGGACGTCGCCGCGATTCACCTTCCCGCCTCGACAGATGGAGACCGACGCCCGAACGAACTCCCCCGGCGACGGCGGCGCGAACTTCGTCGGCTTCTTGAGGTACTGCGTGAACCGGTCGCGATAGACGCGGCTGTAAGGATCGCCTTCGACGAAATCGACGAAGACGTGCGTGTCTGATGACGCATCGAACGCCGCGAATTGCCACCACTCAAACCCGCCCGGGGAACAGACCGCGTGCCACGCGTTGGCGTCTGCGGGCTGAGTGAATAGTGAGATTGTTGGCATCGTTCGTTGTAGCACGGGCGATTCGCCTGTGCTTCTGTGCTTCAGTATGCAACTTGGCAAGGGCCGGACGCTGCTCAGTTCAAATCATCCAAAATCACGTCATGCTGAGGTACTCCGAAGCATCTCGGACGCCGAATACCGCTCGAGATTCGAGATCCTTCGGCGTACCTCAGGATGACGATACTTGTGTGTTCGCCGCGGTTTGGACACAGCAGCCGGACGCCCGTGCCACGAATCGCGCACTTCAACTCCCAAGTTAGTTAAACACCCGATCCATCGGCTCTCCCGCCTGCCGGCGAGCCAGTCGCCATGCGGCGGGAAGTCGTCGGACGGTTTCGCCGGTCGACAGTTTCGGCGTACCGGCGAACACGTTGTAGTGCTTCCGCTCGATGGCCTTCAGCAATCCACTGGATCCGACCACGATCAACGACACCGCCAGCCGCGAGCCTTCCTCCGAAAGCCAGCCGATGGCTTCAGCACCTTGCTCGTAGAGCGCTCGGCAGCGGGCGATCTGGAACTTCATCAACTCGGCCAGCCTCTCGTTCACCACGCCGTTGATCAGGTCCTGCTCGGAATAGCGAAATTTGACGAGGTCTTCCAGAGGCAGATAAACCCGCCCGCGCGTCGCGTCGGCTGGGAGATTGGTCAGGATATGCGTCAGACGGATGGCCTGCCCGAGCTGGGCCGCCTGGCGGTGGGCGTCGCTGTGAGTAACGCCAAGCAGGCTGGCGATCATCTGCCCGATCGATCCGCCGGTGAGTTGCAGGTAATTCTCCAGTCGGCTCCAGGTGGGATAGCGGACGACCGTCGAATCGATCCGGCAACCTTCGGCCAGGTCGAAAAAACATTGCTGCGGCAGATCGAATTCTTTCACCGTTCGGCTGAACGCCTCGAGCGCATGCTGCTGTTCCGACCGCGACTTGACCATCGGCAGTTCCAGCCCGCCGGCGTATATTTCGACGAGCCGGTCGCGGAACATCGCGATGCGGGTGTCGATTTCCCCGCCGCCGCAACCCACTCGCTCGTCCGTCGGCGGCGCGGATTGCAAATGCCTTGGCGACACGACGGCTGGGTGATTCCGCAATCCCGAGCCGTTGTTAATCGGGGAATGATCGTGATCCACGCGAAGGGCATCGGTCATCATCGTGCAGAACGCGTAGACGGCCGACACCGCGCGGCGTTTGTGTTTCGGCAGGAAGTACGATGCGTAGTAAAGCCCATGCACATTGCGCCGAACCATCTCCCCGGCCGCAAAAAACGCGGGCTCGACGGGATCGGCGGTTTGAGTAGAGGTTGGCTCAAGTGACTCTACGGACATGCGCACCATCATTCTCAGATGGGTGCGAAAATCAACGTGGCGGGAAGCTTAGGTTTATCCGACGTGCTTTTGCATCAACTCGTGCAGGATGAGGGTGGCGACGTAGAAGTAAATAATCAGCCCCGAGACGTCCACAAGTGTCGCAACGAATGGAGCCGACGCAGTGGCCGGATCGAAACCCAGCTTTCGCAGGATGAAAGGCAACATGCTGCCCACCATCGATCCGAACGCCACCACGCCGATCAGGCTGCACCAGACGGTCAACCCCATCAAATACGGGTGACCTTCGTACATCTGCCAGCCGAACATGTACCATAGCACGATTCTGCAGAAGCCGATCGCGCCTAGGAAAATGCCCAGCGCCAGGCCGGAGATCAGCTCGCGCCTGGCGACGTAGAAGATATCGCGCAGGCGGAGTTCTTTGAGCGCCAAGGATCGGATGATGATTGAAGTTGCCTGCGAACCACTGTTCCCGCCGGAACTGATGATCAGCGGGACGAACAGCGAGAGCATCGGCAGCGCGGCGATGGCGGGTTCGTACTTGCCCATTGCCTGGGCGGTGAGTGTTTCGCCGAGGAACAGCGCCGCCAGCCACCCGCCGCGTTTTTTGGCCATCGACCAGAAACCCACTTCGCGGTACGGCGCGTCGAGCGCTTCGCTACCACCGAGCTTCTGCATTTCCTGCGTGGCTCGCTTTTGCGCAAATTCCAGCACGTCGTCGGCGGTGATGATGCCCAGCATCTTTAGCTCTTTATCGACGACCGGAAGCGCCAAGCGGTCGTACCGCTCGAACGCCATCACCACGTCTTCGCCGAGCGCGGTGGCTTCGATATAGACCGGCGGGCGGTCTTCGATGTCGCCGATCATCGTTTCCGGGTCGGCCAATACCAACGAGCCCAGGCGAAGGTCTTCCAGCAGTCGGCCTTCATTGCTGATAATGTACAGGATCGCCAGCGTCTCCTTGCCGCGGCCAGTCTTGCGGATGCGCTCGAGGGCTTCGCGGGCGGTGATGTCCGGCGGAAGCGCCACGTACTCTGGCGTCATGTATCGCCCGGCGGTGCCTTCAGGATAGCCCAGGAGGATGCGTGCCTGCTTCAGTTCTTCAGGAGACAGTGTTTCGATCAACCGGCGGGTGACTTCGGCGGGCAGTTCTTCGAACAGCCGGGTACGGTCGTCCGGCGTCATGTCGTTCAGAATCGTCTGGACCTGCGGACCGGACAGCGACTGAACCAGCCCTTGCTGGTGATCGAGGGGCAGGTATTCAAACACCGTAGCCGCCCGCTCGCGCGGGAGCATGCGGAAAATGATCCCATCATCCTCCGGCGGCAGGTCGACGATCAATTCTGCAATGTCGGCTGGTGGAAGTTCGGTCAATGCGTCGCGCAGGCCGTCCCAGTCCTTGGCGGCAATGATTTCTTCGAAATCGGCTTGGAGTAGAGATCCGATCATGGGCGTGATTGTGGATGGTTGAAGTTGAATTGTCGATGGTTCACTGAACTTTTATCGTCCAGAAACCGTCGGCAGTCCACAATCAACCTTCAACAATCCAGGAGTTACGCACCGGACAACTGGCTTTCGAGGAACGTGATCTGCTTGGCGACTTCCGGGTCATCCACGCAGTCCTTGGTGACGGTACGAACGCCGTGAAGAACGGTGGTATGGTCGCGCCCGCCGAAATAACCGCCGATTTCCTCAAGGCTGAATCGGGTGTGTCGCCTTGCGAGGTACATGCACACTTGGCGTGGGAACGCGATGCTCTTATGGCGCTTTTTGCTTTGCAGGTCGTTCAGCCGAACACTGTAATACTTGGTGACCGCTTCGAAAATCTGTTGGACGGTGATCCGCTTATGTTCCGGCGTGGCGGTGTCACCCAAGGCAGTCTTGGCTAAATCCAGATCGATAAGTCCGTTCTGCAGCGAGGCGATCCCTTGTATTTTGGTGATCGCGCCTTCCAACTCGCGGGTGTTGTTTTCCACCTTGGCTGCGACGTAACACAGCACGTCCTCCGGCAGGGTTAACCCGCGCATCCGAGCCTTTTTCTGAAGGATGGCCAGGCGAGTCTCGTAGCAGGGCTTGTCGACTTTGGCGACCAAGCCCCAGTTGAATCGGCTGACCAACCGCTCTTCCAATTCCGGAATCTCGCTCGGCGGGCAATCAGCACTCAGGATGATCTGCTTGTGGTTCTGGTACAGCGTGTTGAATGTATGGAAAAACTCCTCCTGCGTCCGATCGCGGCCGGCGAGGAAGTGAATGTCGTCGATCACCAGCAGATCGACATGGCGGTAACGATACCGGAACTGGTGCATGTCGTTATTTTCAACCGCCAGGATGAACTGGTTGATGAAATTGTCGCAGGAGAGATACAAAATCCGCGCATCGTGCTGGCGCTCAAGCACCTTTTGGCAAATCGCCTGCAGCAAATGCGTCTTGCCCAGCCCGACTCCGCCATGAATGAAAAACGGGTTGTATGCCTTGCCCGGCTGATCCCCCACTGCCAGTGAAGCCGCATGAGGTAAACGGTTGCACGGCCCGGTGACAAAGTTGTCGAACGTGTAATCCGGGTTCAGCAGCAGCGGCTGATCGCCTTCATTAAAGACGCCGCCGCGCGGGAGGTTGTCGCAATGAAAGCTGACCGATACCAACCTGCCCGTGAGCGCCTGTGCCGCGTTGGTGAAGGGCTGCTGGCATTGGCTTTGGCAGAAATTCAGCTGGGCCGGTGTGTTAACGGTGACTTGGATCACACCGTTGGTCAGTTGCCGCGGGCTCATCTGATCGAACCATA
Organism: Tepidisphaerales bacterium; assembly: GCA_038229715.1. Taxonomy (GTDB): domain Bacteria; phylum Planctomycetota; class Phycisphaerae; order Tepidisphaerales; family Tepidisphaeraceae; genus JANMES01. The sequence continues at coordinate 14,005 of JBBROD010000083.1, forward strand.
CTCGGTTGAGCGTCGGATGCTGCAGTCGAACGGTCTGTAAAATTCGTTGCCAGATGGCCTGATCGAAAACGGGATGATCGATGGCGCGGCGAGTCGAAGGCTCACGCGCCGATGGCGTTTGCGTAATCATGTCTATTTCTTTTTTCTAAAATGCCCGAGACTTTTGATTTACAAACCAGAGTTGCTTCTGCATTCCACTCCTGAGAGTTGCAAGCGCGCACTCTATCAAATCAATCGCTACAACCCAAAAAGAATTTCGCGACAAGACAACAACACACGGAAGGCACGAAAAAAAACGCAACTACATCGGATTTTTTCTTGCCCCGTCTGTCAAAAATGTTTGACTCCGCCTGCGAAAAACTTCCCGACATCGAACTCGATTCCGAACTGAATCGTCGTGGGGCGGCGTATCATGCGCGCAGAAAAAAACTTAGCAAGCGACCGAAAGACTAACACTCAAAAATCTGTGGAAATGCCCGGAGAAACGGCCAAAAATTATTGCGTCATGGCGCATCGGATTTTTTCCCTTCGACCTTCAGCCCCAGCACGTTCATCACCTGCTGGAGGTCGCTCCACACTGCCGCTCGTGTCTGTGGCGTATAGCTGCGAAGCACATACGAGGGATGGTAGGTCGGCATGACTTGAATGCCTCGCCAATCATGGAACTGGCCGCGCATTTTTCCCATCGACAGATCGCTCTGCAAAACAAATCGCGTCGCAGGCAATCCCAGCGTGACGATTACTTTTGGACGAACGGTTTCGACCTGATCCATCAGGTACGGCGTGCAAGCTGCTGTTTCATCGTGCATCGGTGCGCGATTATTAGGCGGCCGGCACTTGACGATGTTGGCGATGTACACCTGTTCGCGCTGTAAACCCATGGCAGCGATCATTTTGTCGAGCAGTTGCCCGGCCCGCCCAACAAACGGGCGTCCGCTGAGGTCTTCGTTTTCTCCCGGACCTTCGCCGATGAATAACAATTTTGCGTCAACATCACCTTCGCCGAAGACCGTTTGCGTGCGGGTCTCACACAAGCGGCATTTCGTGCAGTTCCTCACCTGCTTTTCATCGAGCTGTTCCAGCCGCAACCGTTTTTGCGCGGTGGATAGCAGTGTGGCTGTGAATGGCTCGACGGGAAGTAGCGGCATGGTGGGCTCGGGCATGTATGATGTCGTCACGGACGGAGGCGAAGTTCGCTCCACCGGCGGGCGCGGTGCGAAGGACGGAACCGTCGGCGCGACCCTCGGCGAAGAATGTGCGATATTTTGCAGTGCTGGAGTGACACGCGCAACAGGCGCGGCTTCATCGCTCGCCGCCGCCCCGCTGCCAATAGGCCGGCGAATCGATTCGACGCCGAACGCTCGCTCGGCAGATAGATATAGTCGCAACTTGGGGTTCATGGTGCTCCGGAGCGCATCGTAGAAAAAAATCGCGCGAATATCACGCGCGGAACGAAGATTAACTTGACTCTCACGCAGATTCGCTAGAATAGGCGTCGTAAGAGCCACCCCGGTTCGCAATGGCGGGTGTTTGAGAGAGAAGCAGCAAGCCGATCTCAAAACACACCGTAGCGCGCCGAGGTGGCTTTTTTGTTTCAATTAGTCGCCCGAAAACTTTTTAGGAGGCTCCCATGAGTCACGAAAACAAAACCCTGAACACCACGCCCCTCAAGGCCAACTATATCGCTGCCACCAAGCAGGCGTTTTTATCGATGGGCGTTGTCCAGCACATCGATATCACCACCAACGGCGGCATCGTGCCGATCGTTGATGCGATGAAGGAAATGGCTTTTTCCGCCCGCGATCTCGGCCGGGCGGCGGACATCTATGACCGAATGCTGAAGGACAAGGAGTGCGGCATCATCCTGACCCTCGCCGGCTCGCTCATCTCCGCCGGGCTGAAGAAGGTCATTGTCGACATGATCAAGAACAACATGGTCGACGCCATCGTTTCCACCGGCGCGAACATCGTCGACCAGGACTTTTTTGAAGCCCTTGGCTTCAAGCATTACATCGCCGAAGACAAGCTCAAGAGCGGCCTGCACGACGGCGAACTCCGTGATTGTGCCCTGGACCGCATTTACGACACGCTGATCGACGAAGAAGAACTCCGCATCTGCGACGAAACCACGCAGAAGATTTTCGACGAACTCGAACACCGCCCCCATTCCAGCCGCGAGCTGACCAAGGCGATGGGCGAATACCTCGACAAGAACGGCGGACCCAAGTGCAAGGACAGCATCATTTACGAAGCATTCAAGCGTGACGTCCCGATCTTCTGCCCGGCCATCAATGACTGCTCGGCTGGTTTCGGTCTCGTCGCCCATGCGGTCGCTCACCCGGAATCGCACATGAGCTGGGACGGCGGCAAGGATTTTTACGAACTGACGCAGCTCAAGATCAAGAACCCCAACACGGGCATCTTCATGATCGGTGGCGGCGTGCCGAAGAATTTCACGCAGGACATCGTCGTCTGCGCCGAAGTGCTCGGCCACGACGCCCCGATGCACAAGTACGCCATCCAAGTCACCATCGCCGATGTCCGCGACGGTGCCCTCTCCAGCAGCACACTGAAAGAAGCCAGCAGCTGGGGCAAAGTGGATACGGCTTACGAGCAGATGGTCTTCAGCGAAGCAACGATCGCCGTCCCGCTGATCATCGGCTACGGCTACCACAAGGGCGCCTGGAAAGCCCGCACGGGTAAGAAGTGGGCGGCCCAGTTGGATACCGTGAACGCGTAACATCCTTTACGCGGCTGAGGCTACCCGCCGGAAGTCGTAGTACACCGCGATCGCGCGATGCGAAGAACCAAGAGCGTGGCGATCCATTGGATTGCCACGCTCTTGTTATGCGGAATGCATCCCATCAAGCGATCAGGCCCTGGCTACACTGGAGAAGCCGCTTCAAGAATTGCATTCACTTCTCTTGTGAACGCCCCAGTCATCCGCTTGCCATACTCTTGTACTCCGTCGGACGCGAACGGCCCGGTGATATGAGGGTTGCCAGGCTTGGCGGCGCCCCACCGATTCATGTAGGCACCGTTGTTGGCGTCGGTGCGCAGGAAGTGGAACGCCGCGCCCGCCCGGTCCTTGTCGGTGCTGTTGCCGCGCGTGCAGTGCGGCGTGCCGTAGCAGAAGAACAACGCCCCACCGGCCTTGATCTCGATCGGCTTGGCCCTGGCTTCATCGGGGTAGCAGCGGATGTGATGATCGCTGCCGCCGTCGCGGGTGTGTTCGAATTTTTCCCTGAACGCCTGCGGGATCACTTCCATCGTGCCGTTGGTGATCGTCGCGTCATGCACGGCGATCCAAATCGCCGTGCCCTGCATGGGATTTTCGAGCTCAAAATACGCGTTATCCTGGTGCCAACTTGTACCGGCCCCGTCTTTGGCGGGCTTGAGGAAGACTTGGTCGAGGTGAAGTCGGGCCGGCTCGCCGATTAACGCGCTGATGGCGGAAACCACGCGTGGATCGAATGGCAACGCCTTGAACAGGTCGCTCTTATCAAACATCGGGCACAGTTGGAGGTTTCGCTTGGCGGTGGAGTGGGTTTTTCCGTCACCGTCGGTCGCGACATTGCGAACCATTCCCACACGCTTGAATCGCTCGATTTCAAGTTGCATGGCTCGTGCCTCCTCGGGACTAAAGAACTGGGGAACGGCAACATATCCCTGCTCCTGAAAGAATCGGACCTGCTCGTTGTTCAACGACATTCTGGACTCCTGGTTAAGTGTTGAAACAATGTCACAGCCGGGCTTGAATTTCTTTAGCTACCGTGGAGTTTGATTGCGCCGCAGTGGAAACGACACTACCCGATTCCAATTTTGACAGCTATCGATACGGCGTTGAACATCGCAAGCAGCGCAGCTAGTGCAGTGAGCATTTCACTATAGCGTGCAGGCTCTGAAATCGTCATCCTGAGGTACTCCGAAGGATCTCGCATTGCGAGCGGATTTCGACATTCGAGATCCTTCGGAGTACCTCAGGATGACGACAACCGGTCGCTATCACGCTACGACAAAAGGCGCGTCGCTCTAGTGTTTCATTGCAGCTGGATTGTTGGGTATAGCCTTCGCAGTTTAATGCGGGCATCGGTAGTGGTGAACTGCCAATCCACCTTCACCACAGCGGTGTTTCGCGTCTGTTCCCAACTCC